>NZ_NTHN02000007.1 GCF_002300555.2 Alloyangia mangrovi
GGCCGCGGCGCGGCGCCGGGCTGGCACCCAGGCTCGGCACCACGAAGGCCGCCGCCAGGGCCAGCGACGCCGACCATTGCCAGCGCGAAGGCCGGCTTGCGCATGTAGCTGGTCATCGGGCGCCAGTTTTTCCACAGGTGCAACACGAAGGGCAGGATCAGCACCATGCTGAGCCATTCGTGCATGCCGTGGAACCATCCGGAGTTCCAATGGAAGAAAAGCGCGATTCCCGAGATCAGGGAGACGAGGAAAAGCCCGGTGATGAAGGGTGTGGCGTAGCGATTCAGAAGAGATTTCATGGCGTGGCTGGCTCCGCATGTGACGAGTCGGGCGCCGCGCCTCCCCTGCGGCTCCGGGGATGTCACGCGCGGCGGCGGAGTTTCCGTCGCGTCTCATTGAGTTTTTTCGCCGCCCGAGAAATTTCCCGGAAAAAGGTCGCTTTTCCTCTTGCGGAGGTCCGCGGGAAACTCTAAATCGCCCACACCAACAAGGAAGCGGGCGTAGCTCAGGGGTAGAGCATTACCTTGCCAAGGTAAGGGTCGGGCGTTCGAATCGCCTCGCCCGCTCCATTCACCACTTTCCTCCGGGAATTCCTTACAAGAGACGAGATAATCTGGCCGCGGCAATGCGACGCCGGATATTTCGCGTCCGCACTGCGGCGCGGAGCCCACCGCGGACAACGGGCGACCCGGAGGCCGCCCCTGCCGGCTCAGAACGCCTTGAAGGTCAGAGTGGTCAGCGTGCGCTCGATTCCCGGAACCGTGAGCAGGTTCTCGTTGATGAAATGCCCCACGTCGGCGCCCTCGGGAATGTAGAGCTTGAGCAGCAGGTCCCATTCGCCCGACGTCGAATAGAGCTCGGAATGGATCTCCCGGAGCGCGATCTGGTCAGCCACCTGGTAGGTGGCGCCGGGCTTGCAGCGGATCTGGACGAAGACGCAGGTGGTCATGGCGGGCCTCTCAATGATGTGCGCGCAAGCTGTCACAGCACCCCCGCCGCCGCAAGCGCGGCTGGCACCTTGCGCACGCGCGGGGCTTGGCCTGCGCCCTGCCCCGCCCTATAAGCCCCTGCGAGACATCGAGGAGTATGGTCCATGCGCAAGGCCGAGGTGAGCCGCAGCACCGCCGAGACGAAGATCGAGGTCAGCCTCGATCTCGACGGCACGGGCAGCTACGACATGAAGACCGGCGTGGGGTTCTTCGACCACATGCTGGACCAGCTGGCACGTCATTCGCTGATCGACATGGTGGTGCGCGCCGAGGGCGATCTGCACATCGACGACCACCACACCGTCGAGGACACCGGCATCGCCATCGGCCAGGCGCTGGCCAAGGCGCTCGGCGACAAGCGCGGCATCCGCCGCTACGGCTCCTGCCTGCTGCCGATGGACGACGCGCTGGTGCGCGCGGCGCTGGACCTCTCGGCGCGCCCCTTCCTGGTGTGGAAGGTGCAGCTGCCGACCGAGAAGATCGGCAGCTTCGATTGCGAATTGGTGCGCGAGTTCTTCCAGGCGCTGGCGACCCATGGCGGGATCACGCTGCACATCGAGGCGATCGACGGGGTGAACTCGCACCATATCGTCGAGGCGGCCTTCAAGGCCGTGGCCCGCGCGCTGCGCGAGGCGGTGGAGCCCGACCCGCGCAAGGGGGACGCTATCCCCTCGACCAAGGGCGCGCTCTGACGGCGCCCGAAGTGAGGGGCGCTGCCCCTCGCGCTCCCCGGGATATTTGACCCTAGAAGAAGCAGGGGCGGACCCGCCGCCCGGACAGGAGGCGAGATGCTGACGGCGATCATCGATTACGAAAGCGGCAACCTGCATTCCGCCGAGAAGGCCTTTCAGCGCATGGCGCGCGAGATGGATGCCGGCGAGGTCGTGGTGACCGACGCCCCCGAGGTGGTGGCACGAGCTGACCGGCTGGTGCTGCCCGGCGACGGGGCCTTCCCGGCCTGCGCCAAGGCACTGCGGCTCTCGGGCTGTTTCGACGCCATGGTCGAAGCGGTGACGGCGAAGGGCCGGCCCTTCCTCGGCATCTGCGTGGGCATGCAGCTCATGGCCCGCGTCGGCTTTGAATACGCAGAGACCCCGGGCCTCGGATGGGTCGATGGCGAGGTCGAGAAGATCCTGCCCTCCGACACCGCGCTCAAAGTGCCGCACATGGGCTGGAACGAGCTGGTCATCGACCGCGCACACCCGGTGCTCGACGGGATCAAGAGCGGCGATCACGCCTATTTCGTGCATTCCTACCAGATGCGAATGCTCACCCCCGACCACCGGCTGGCTCATGTCGATTACGGCGGCACGGTCACCGCGGTGGTGGGGCAAGGCAACATGCTGGGCTTCCAGTTCCACCCCGAGAAGAGCGCCGACACCGGGCTGAAGATGATCGGCAACTTCCTCACCTGGGCCCCGTAAGGGCGGCGCTCGTGTTGCCCCCTCACGCCGGGGCAGCGCGCGCATTGCAAAGCGCGCCCCCGCGCGTCTATAGGGAGCCGTCACTGACTATGCGGAGCCGCGCCATGATCCTCTACCCCGCCATCGACCTCAAGGACGGCAAGGCCGTGCGCCTGCTACGCGGCGACATGGAGAAGGCCACGGTCTTCAACGACGATCCCGCCGCGCAGGCGATGGAGTTCGTCGAGGCGGGCTGCGACTGGCTGCACCTCGTGGATCTCAACGGCGCCTTCGCCGGCGAGCCGGTGAACGCCGCTGCGGTCGAGGCGATCCTCGAACGCACCAAGGTTCCCGCGCAGCTCGGCGGCGGTATCCGCGACATGGCGACCATCGAGCGCTGGCTCGACAAGGGCCTCGCGCGGGTCATCCTCGGCACCGTGGCGGTCGAGAAGCCCGAGCTGGTGCGCGAGGCGGCCAAGGCGTTCCCCGGCAAGGTCGCCGTCGGCATCGACGCGCGCGACGGCCGCGTGGCGACCAAGGGCTGGGCCGAGGTGACCGACGTCGACGCGGTGGATCTGGCGCGCAGTTTCGAGGACGACGGCGTGGCGGCGATCATCTACACCGACATCAACCGCGACGGTGCCATGCAGGGGCCGAACATCGAGTATACCGCCGCCATGGCGCGCGCCGTGTCGATTCCGGTGATCGCCTCGGGCGGCGTGTCGAAACTGGCGGATCTCATCGCGCTGCGCGACTGCGGCGCGCAGCTGGACGGCGCGATTTCGGGCCGGGCGCTTTACGATGGCGCGATCGAGCTGAAAGAGGCGCTGGCGGCCCTCAAGGGCTGAACGCGCGCCAAGCCGAATGACAAAGGACCGCCCCCGAGGGCGGCCCTTTTGCGTATCTGTCCCATATCCGCGCGGATCAGAGCGGCTCGGTCCGGTAGAGCTTCACCTTGAGGCTGCCATGCGCCACCGGCGCGCCGGTGGGCAGGAAGCGCAGGCCGGTCGCCTTGGCCAGCCCGGGCTCGGTGGTGATGATCCCCACGCGCCAGCCCTGGAACCTCTCCTTCAGCACGGACCCCAGCGAGGCGTGCAGCGCGTGCAGCGGGCCCTTCTCGCCGATCCGCGCGCCGTAGGGCGGGTTCACCATGACAAGGCCCGGCGGTCCATCGGGGCGCTCCAGCTCGCTCACCGGGCGGCACTCGAAACGGGTCCAGTCGGTGACCCCGGCCCGCTCGGCGTTCTCGGAGGCGAAGCGGATCGCCCCCGCGTCGCGGTCCGAGCCGTAGTAGAGCGAGGTCGGCGCGCGCAGCGGCTCCTGCCGTTTCAGCCCCTTCAGGTCGGCGGGCGCGAAGACCGCCAGCCGCTCGAAATCGAAGGCGCGCGCCCGGCCGGGCAGCAAGCCGGCGGCGATCTCGGCGGCCTCGATCGGGAAGGTGCCCGAGCCGCACATGGGATCGAGCACCGGCTCGACCCCATCATAGCCGCAGGCGCGCAGGAAGAGCGAGGCCAGCGTCTCGCGCATCGGTGCCTTGCTGACTGCCTGCTTGAGCCCGCGCCGGTGCAGCGGCTGGCCGGAGGTGTCGACGGAGAAGGAGACGATATTGTCCTCGATCCGGGCGAGGATGCGCACGCCGTCGTCGGCCAGCGGCGCGCCCAGCTCTTCGGTGATGGCCCGCTCGATCCGCTGCTTGGCAGCGCCGGCGTGGTAGATCTTCGACTTGCGGCTCAGCGCCTCGACCTTCACCGGCACGTCGGGCCGCAGGATGTCTCCCCAAGGAAACTTGCGCGAGCGCTTGTCGAGCTGCGCGAGGTGCACCGCCGGGAAGCCGCCGATGCGGGCCAGCACCCGCGCCGCGCCGCGCAGCTCGAGGTTGGCGCGCGCCACCTCGGGCCAGCCGCCCTGGAACGACACGCCGCCCTGCTCGGGCTTCAGCGGGCCGAAGCCGAGCGACTTGGCCTCGGCCACCAGCACGGGCTCCAGCCCCGGCGCGCAGGCCAGGAAAATCTCGAAGGTCTTGTCCATCACATGTCCCGTCAGAGCAGCTCGAGCACACGCTCGGGCGGGCGACCGATCACCGCGCGGCTCCCCGCAAAGGCCACCGGGCGCTCGATCAGCTTGGGCGTCTCGGCGAGGGCGCGCAGCAGCGCCTCGTCGTCGCTGTCGCGGCTCAGCCCCGCCGCCTTGAATTCGGCTTCCTTGGTGCGCACCATCTCGATCGCCGAAACACCGAGCGCAGCCTGCGCTGCCTTCAGCTCGTCGTAGGTGGGCGCATCCTCGAGATAGCGCCGGACCTTGGGCCGGGCGCCCTTCTCCTCCAGCAGCGCCAGCGCCTCGCGCGACTTGCTGCAGCGGGGGTTGTGCCAGAGGATCATGTCCAATCCCCGCGCCCGGTGCCCACGGCCTCCTCGACCGAGGCAAAGCCGTCCCGGGCCAGCAGCGCGTCCAGCCCTTCGGCGATGTCCTGCACCAGAGACAGCCCGCCGAAGACCAGCGCGGTGTAGACCTGCACCGCCGAGGCGCCGGCGCGGATCTTCTGGTAGGCCTGCTCTGCCGAGCCGATGCCGCCGACGCCGACCAGCGGCATCTGGCCGCCCGTAAGCTCCGAGAGCTTCGCCAGCACGCGGGTGGATTTCTCGAACAACGGCTGGCCCGACATGCCGCCCGCCTCCGACGAGAAGGGCGAGGAAAGCCCCTCGCGCGAGAGCGTGGTGTTGGTAGCGATCACCGCGTCGACCTTGGAGGCCATGGCGACCTCGGCAACGTCCTTAAGACCCTGCTCATCGAGATCCGGCGCGATCTTGAGGAACACCGGGATGCGGTCATCGAGATGCGCCCGCGCGTCCATCACGCCGCCCAGCAGCGCCGCCAGCGCGTCCTTGCCCTGCAGGTCGCGCAGCCGCTCGGTGTTGGGCGAGCTGACGTTGACGGTGGCGAAATCGAGGTGCTCGCCGCAGCGTGACAGCACCTTGGCGAAATCCGCCGCGCGGTCCTCGCTGTCCTTGTTGGCGCCGAGATTGAGCCCCAGCACCATGCCGCTCGGGCGCTGGACCAGCCGTTGCGCGACCACCTCCATGCCCTCGTTGTTGAAACCGAAGCGGTTGATCGCCGCCCGATCCTCGGTCAGGCGGAAGAGCCGCGGCTTTGGGTTGCCAGGCTGCGGGCGCGGCGTCACCGCGCCAACCTCGACGAAGCCGAAGCCCGCGCGCGACAGCCCCTGCAGCGCCGAGGCGTTCTTGTCAAAGCCCGCCGCCAGCCCGATCGGGTTGGGCAGCGCCAGCCCGGCAAGTTCGCAGCGCAGCCGGTCCGAGGTGATCATCCCCGGCGCCGGGGCAAGCCCCATCTTCAGCGCCATGATCGCCAGCCCGTGCGCCTGCTCGGGGTCGACCTTGTGCAAGAGCGGCAGGCCCGCCTTCTCGAGAAATCTCATCATGCCAGATCGTCCGGAAACTGATGCGCCCCGCCCTCGCCCAGCAACAGCGGCTGCGACCATAGTAGCCCGGCGAGCGGCAGCGCGGAATAGAGATGCGGGAAGAGCGCCCCGCCGCGCGAGGGCTCCCACGTGATCCGGTCGCCGAAATCCTCGACCTCGTAGCAGAGGAGCTGCAGCCCCTCGACGCCGGCGAAATGCTTCGCCGCCGTCTCGCGCACCTGCTCGGCGGTGGAGAAGTGGATGTAGCCATCGGCCACGTCGATCGGGGCGCCGGCGGTCTCGCCCTGCGCCTGCAGCGCCGCCCATTCGTCGGCCCGGAGGATTTTGTAGATCAGCATGAGGCGCTGATGACGCGGAACCCCGTCCCGGTCAATCCCCGCAGTCAACCCACATTGAGCGAAACCGTGCTCAGGACGGCCCTCCACTGGTCCCCGGATAAGCCGGACGGCCCAGCGGAGCACCGCGAGGACGATGACCGGCATCGGCAGCTGCCCGCAGACAGGGTACGAGCGCGCGGCTTCGGTTCAGGTGCCACGCGGTCAGAATAGGCGATGATCCACAGACACTTGCCAGTGTTCTGACCCATCGCCGGGCAATGTGCCGAATTTTCGCCCAACGTGTTTTGACAGCCCGTAAAACCCGTTGCAGGATCGGAAGATAAGAAAAAACCCGACAGAGAGGATTCCCATGTCGCTTCGTCTTCTGACCAGCGCCGCCGCGCTCGCCCTGACCGCCGGCGCAGCCAGCGCGGACTACACGATCACCATCCTTCACACCAATGACTTCCACTCGCGCTTCGAGCCGATCAGCAAGTACGATTCCACCTGCGGCGAGGAAGACAACACCGAGGGCAAGTGCTTCGGCGGCTCGCCCCGCCTGCAGACCGCGATCACCGAGGCGAAGGACCGCGCCGGCAACTACCTGCTGGTGGACGGCGGCGACCAGTTCCAGGGCTCGCTCTTCTACACCTACTACAAGGGCAAGCTCGCCGCCGAGATGATGAACCAGATGGGGTACGACGCAATGACCGTGGGCAACCACGAGTTCGACGACGGCCCCGAGGTGCTTCGCGGCTTCGTCGACTCGGTCGAGTTCCCGGTGCTGATGTCCAACGCCGACCTCTCCGGCGAGACGCTGCTCAAGGGCGAGATCCAGAAGTCGACCATCATCGAGAAGGACGGCGAGAAGATCGGGCTCATCGGCCTCACTCCGGTCGACACCGACGAGCTGTCGAGCCCGGGCAAGAACGTGGTCTTCACCGATCCGGTCGGCGCCGTGCAGGCCGAGGTCGACAAGCTGACCGAGCAGGGCGTCAACAAGATCGTCGTGCTCTCGCACTCGGGCTACAACGTCGACCTGAAGGTCGCCGAAGAGACCACCGGCGTCGATGTGATCGTCGGCGGCCATTCCAACACGCTGCTCGGCGACATGGACGGCGCCGAGGGCCCCTACCCGACCATGGTCAAGGACACCGCCATCGTCTCGGCCTATGCCTACGGCAAGTTCCTCGGCGAGCTGAAGGTGACCTTCGACGACGCGGGCGCGATCACCGACGCATCGGGCGCGCCGCTGATCATGGACGCCGCGGTGACCGAGGATGCCGCCACCAAGGAGCGCATCGCCGAGGCCGCCAAGCCGCTCGACGAGATCCGCAACAAGGTGATCGGCGAGTCGACCGACGAGATCAACGGCAGCCGCGACATGTGCCGCGCCGAGGAATGCCCGATGGGCAACCTCGTGGCCGACGCCATGCTCGACCGGGTCAAGGACCAGGGCGTCGAGATCGCGATCACCAACGGCGGCGGGCTGCGCGCCTCGATCGACGCCGGCGAGGTGACCATGGGCGAGGTGCTGACCGTGCTGCCCTTCCAGAATACGCTCTCGACCTTCCAGGTCACCGGCGCGGTGATCAAGGAGGCGCTGGAGAACGGCGTCAGCGAGATGGAGGAAGGCGGCGGCCGCTTCCCGCAGGTCGCGGGGATGAGCTTCACCGTCACCCCCTCGGCCGAAGTGGGCAGCCGGATCTCCGACGTGATGGTCGGAGACGCCGCGCTCGACGAGGCCAAGACCTACGGCGTGGTGTCGAACAACTTCGTGCGCAACGGCGGCGACGGCTACAAGATGTTCATCACCGCCAAGCAGGCCTATGATTTCGGCCCCGACCTCGCCGACGTGGCCGCCGAGTTCATCGCGGCGGGCACCCCCTACACGCCCTACACCGACGGCCGGATCACCATTTCCGAGTGATCCGTCCCAAGGGCGACAGGACGCGGGGGCGCGCCGGGAACGGCGCGCCCCCTTTTCACACCCCAGGCCACCGCCGCAACATCCTCTTCCCCCCCGGGGAAATTCCGCACTATCAGGGCCCCATGCTTAAGACGCGCATCATCCCCTGCCTCGACGTGGCCGATGGCCGCGTGGTCAAGGGCGTCAACTTCGTCGACCTGCGCGATGCGGGCGACCCGGTGGACGCTGCCCGAGCCTATGACGCCGCCGGAGCCGACGAGATCTGCTTCCTCGACATCCACGCCACGCATGAAAACCGCGGCACGATGTTCGACGTGGTGACCCGCACCGCCGAGCAATGCTTCATCCCGCTCACCGTGGGCGGCGGCGTGCGCACCGTCGCCGACGTGCGGGCGCTGCTGCTCGCCGGGGCCGACAAGGTCTCGTTCAACTCCGCCGCCGTGGCCAATCCCGACGTGGTGGCCGAGGCCGCCGATCACTTCGGCAGCCAGTGTATCGTCTGCGCCATCGACGCCAAGACCGTGGAGCCGGGCCGCTGGGAGATCTTCACCCACGGCGGCCGCCGCCCCACCGGCATCGATGCGGTCGAGTTCGCCATCACCATGGCACGAAAGGGCGCGGGGGAAATCCTGCTGACCTCGATGGACCGCGACGGCACCAAGGCGGGGTTCAACCTGCCGCTGACCCGCGCCATCGCCGACGCGGTGCCGATCCCGGTGATCGCCTCGGGCGGTGTCGGCACGCTCGACCACCTGGTCGAGGGCGTGACCGAGGGCCATGCCTCGGCGGTGCTCGCCGCCTCGATCTTCCACTTCGGCACCTACACCATCGCCGAGGCCAAGGCGCATATGGCCGCCGCCGGCGTGCCGGTGCGGCTCTGAGAGGCTCCGACATGACCGAGATGACGCTCGAAAAACTCGAAGAGGTGATCGCCGCCCGCGCCGCCGCCTCGCCCGACGAGAGCTGGACCGCAAAGCTGCTCGCCAAGGGCCCGGAGAAATGCGCCGAGAAATTCGGCGAAGAGGCCATCGAGGCGATCATCGAGGCGGTCAAGGGCGACCGCGAGAAGCTCGCCTCCGAGGCCGCAGACGTGCTCTTCCATTTCCTCGTGATGCTGCGCGCCCGCGAGCTGCCGCTGTCGGAGGTCATGGCCGAGCTGGAGCGCCGCCAGGGCCAATCCGGCATCGCCGAAAAGGCCGCCCGTCCCAAGGGCTGAGACCGAGAGAGGGGGCGCTGCCCCCTCGCCGCTGCGCGGCTCACCCCCGGCGTATTTGAAAAGAGAAGAAGGGCGCTGCGCCCCCGCAGGCCCTCTTCCGCATTTCTTCTGGGCAAAAATATCCCGGGGGAGACGCGCGCAGCGCGGCGGGGGCGGAGCCCCCCCTTTTCCGACGCTAGCCGCCGATCACCTCGGCGAGCGGCACGCCGGCGCCCAGCAGGCGCTCGTATTCGATCTTGGTGCAGCGGTCCTGTACGACGTCGACGCCACTGGCCCCGGCCTTTGCGGCCGCCTCGGCATGCGCGACACCGAGCTGCATCCAGATGGTGCGAAACTGGGGCAGGTGCGAGAGCGCTGCACCCACCACCGACGGCACCGCCTCGTGGCGGCGGAAGATGTCGACCATGTCCACCGGTGCGTCGATCTCCGAGAGCCCGGCGCGGAACTCCTCGCCGAAGAGCGTCTGGCCGACATGCGCCGGGTTGACCGGGATGATCCGGTAGCCGCGCTGGGACAGGAAACGCGAGACGTAGTGGCTCGGCCGCACCGGGTTGGTCGAGATGCCGACCACGGCGATGACCCGTGTCCGGGTCAGGATGTCTTTGAGGAAGGTGTCGGAATAGCTCATGTGCTCAGCCTGTCACAGCGCCGCGGGAAGAGGAAGCCGCGACGCGCGCGCGGGACGCGGCGTCCCGGGAAAAGAGGGAACAAAAGAAAAAGCGTCCGGGTAATACCCGGACGCAAGTTACGGAACGAGGGACAGTGAAGGGGTCGCGGAGGTTCCAGTTCCGCGCCTCTGAACCAGAGATAGGCGAAAATGCCACAGATTGAAGGCCCCTCGCGATCATGTGATGAAAAATTCTTGACCTTCCGTCCATCACGTGCTGGCGCGTCATTCCGCGGCGATCGCCTCATGGGCCAGCATCTGCCACACCCTGTGCGGGGTGAAGGGCATGTCGGCCTGGCGAATCCCTTTATCCCAGAGCGCGTCCTGCACAGCATTTGACACAGCGGCCATCGAGCCGACGGTGCCCGCCTCGCCGCAGCCCTTCATCCCCATGGGGTTGCCGGTCGAGGGCACCGGCTCGACGTCGAAGGCGATCCAGGGCGCATCCTTGGCACGCGGCATGGCGTAATCCATGAAGGTCGCGGTCAGGAGCTGGCCGTCCTCGTCGTAGACCGTGTGTTCGGTCAGCGCCTGGCCCAGCCCCTGCACCACCCCGCCATGCACCTGGCCCTCGGCCAGCATCGGGTTGATGAGGTTGCCGAAATCGTCGACCACCGTGTATTTCACCACCCGTGTGACGCCGGTCTCGGGGTCGATCTCGACCTCGCAGAAATGCGCGCCGTTGGGGTAGGAGCGGGCGTCGATGGCGGTGCGGGCGGACCAGCTCAGCAGGTCCTCACGGCCCTTCTCGCGCGCCAGCGCAGCGGCCTCGAGCATGGTCGGGTGCAGGTTCGAGCCATCCGCGCGGAACTGCTCGTCGTCGAAGCGCACCTCGTCGGGATCGACGCCCATCTCGCTGGCGAGGAACTCCGAGAAGCCCGCGATCATGTCGCGCACGGCGGTCAGCGTCACCGTCGCCTGCGTGGTCACCGAGCGCGAGCCCCCCCGTGCCACCGCCGCGCGGGATGCGGTCGCTGTCACCCTGCACGAAGCCGATCTTCTCGACCGGGATGCCGGTCTGGTCGGCTAGGAACTTGGCAAACACTGTCTCGTGCCCCTGCCCGTTCGACTGGGTGCCGACGTAGATGGTCGCACCGCCATCCTCGGTGAATTCCACCTTCACGTCCTCGGCCGGATCGCCGAGGATGCTTTCGATGTAGTAGCAGAGACCGAGCCCCCGCAGCTTGCCCTGCGCCTCCGAGGCCGCCTTGCGCGCCGGGTAGCCCGCGATGTCGGCATCCGCCTCGGCATGGGCCAGCACGCGGGAGAAATCGCCCACGTCGTAATTCTCGCCGGTCACCGTCTTGTAGGGGAACTCCTGCACGAAGTTGATCCGCCGCAGCTCGCTCGGATCGACCCCAAGCTCGCGCGCGGCACGGTCCATGATGCGCTCGAGCGTGTAGATCGCCTCGGGACGGCCGGCGCCACGATAGGCGTCGACCTGCGTGGTGTTGGTATAGAAGCCCTCGACCCGCATGTAGGCCGCCTTGATGTCATAGGTGCCGGTCAGCACCTTGGCATAGAGCGCGGTCTGGATCGCCTGCCCGAAGTTCGAGTTGTAGGCGCCGAGGTTGCAGCGGGTGTGGTTGCGGTAGCCGAGGATGCGGTTGTCTTCATCGAAGGCCAGTTCGGCCAGAGTCACCAGATCGCGCCCGGCGTGGTCCGAGAGCATCGCCTCGGTGCGGTCCGACATCCAGCGCACCGAACGGCCGAGCTGCTTCGCGGCAAAGGCGATGGCGAAATACTCCGGATAGCCCGGCGCCTTCATGCCGAAGCCGCCGCCGACGTCGGGGTTGGTGACGCGGATCTGCTCGACCGGCAGGTCGAAGGCCTGCGCCAGCTCGGACTTCAGCCCCCAGACACCCTGCCCGTTGAAGGCGACATGAAGCTTCTCGCCGTCCCACTCGGCGTAGGCGCCGCGCGGCTCCATGGCGTTGACGATGACGCGGTTGTCGCCGACCTCGAGGCTGACCACCTTGGCGGCGGCGGCAAAGGCCGCCTCGGTCTCGGCCTCGTTGCCGAGCCCGTAGTCGAAGGCGCGGTTGCCCGGCGCCTCGGGGTGGATCGCTTCGCCACCCGCCTCCAGCGCCATGTGCACCGGCAGTTCGTCAAAATCGAAGACGATGGCCTCGGCGGCGTCCTTGGCCTCGATCATCGTCTCGGCGACGATCAGCGCCACCGGCTCGCCGACGTGGCGCACCCGGTCCTTGGCAAGGATCGGGCGCAGCGGATCGGCGGCCTTGCTGCCGTCGCGGTTCTTGATCACCGTGCCGCCCATCGAGATGTCCATGCCCGCGGCGATCAGATCCTCGACCGTCGCCACCATGTGCACCCCCGGCATCTCGCGCGCGTCCGACACGTCGAGCTTGGCGATCTCGGCATGGGCGACGGGCGAGCGCAGCACATAGGCATGCAGCGCCCCTTCCGGAGCGATATCATCGACGTACCGACCATGCCCGGTGAGGAAGCGCACGTCCTCGCTGCGCTTGAACGACTGGCTTTTGCCGAATTTTTCCATCTGGCTGGTCCTCCCGCGGCTGCGTATTTGCCGCGACTGTAGAGGCCGCAGCCGCAGAGTCCAGCGCCCGGGACTGTGATCTCAGCCCTGATTTTCGATTTCCACGACTCTGCGCACGCCGTAGCCGTTGAACCCGGTGACGAGCGCCCGGGAATAGGCACCCATGCCCTCGAAGAGCAGGTAGTCGCCTTCCGTCAGGTCGCATGGCAACGGCAGCAATTCGGGCAGCCGGTCGATGCTGTCGCAGGTCGGGCCGAAGACCACGCGGCGGGTCCGCTCGCCTTGCAGTGGGCCGCCGCTGCGGCTGACCGCGCGGACCCGGTCCATCGGTGCGATATCGCGCCATTCGGCAAGCCCGCCGTAGACCCCGTCGTTGAGGAAAACCGCCTCCTCGTGCACGCCCTTGACCCGCGTGGCCAGCGTCAACGCCTCGGCGGCCAGCGCGCGCCCCGGCTCGCAGACCAGGTGCGGCGGGTTGTCGAAGGCGCCCTGCGCCGCCTCGCAGATGGTATCGAAGATCGCCTGCAGGTCGGGCCGGTCGGCATCGCGGTGCGCCGGGAAGCCGCCACCGACGTTGAGCCGATGCAGCGTGACCCCGGCGGAGCGCGCCACCGCGGCAGCCTCGTTGATGTAGCGTCCCCAAGGCGCGGGGCTGGTGCATTGCGTGCCCGGGTGGAAGGTGATCGAGGCGGTGAACCCCAAGGCCTCGACCCGCCGCAGCAACTGCACGGCCTGCTCGGGCGTGGCGCCGAACTTGGTGCCGAAGTCATAGGCCGCCCCCGCCACCGGCAATTTGAGCCGCACGGCGATCTCGGTGCCGCGCGGCAGGCCCGCCAGCTTTTCCAGTTCCGCCATCCGGTCCACCGACCACGAGACGCAGCCCGCCTCCAGCCCCGCCGCGACCTCCGCCGCCGAGCGCACCGGGTTATGGTAGTGCAACGCTGCCCCCGGGGCTTCGGCCCGGACCAGCGCCATCTCGGCAGGCGAGGCCACGTCGAAGGCTCTGATGCCGGCAGCGTGCAGCGCGCGGATCATTTCGGGCGCGGGATTGGCCTTGACCGCATAGGTCACGAGACCCGGAAAGCCGGTCAGGAACTCGCGGGCCACCTCCATCAGACGCGCCGGATGGAAGAGGAACACCGGCTCGTCCGGCGCATTGGCCGCGAGCCAGGCTTCCGGCGTCGGGGAGAGGGTCGGATCGATCCGCATGGGCGCTGCCTCCTGTCGCTTTTCTTTCCAGCATGGCGCAGAAAACGCTCGGACCCGCGTGGCATATGGCACAGAATGCAGGGCATGATGCGACAGATCGACAACAAGACCATTCAGATCGACGAAACCGACCGGCAGCTCATCGCGCTGCTCGAGGCGGATGCACGGCTGCCGGTCGCCGACCTCGCCCGCAAGCTGGGGCTGGCGCGGACCACGGTGCAGGCGCGCATCGACCGGCTGCTGGCACGCGGCATCATCGCCGGCTTCACCCTGCGCCGCGGCGCCGCATTGAAGGCGCCGATCCGGGCCACCGTGCTGGTGTGCATCGAGCCGCGCAGCCAGCCCGAGGTGTTCGCCCGGCTGCGCCAGATGCCCGCGGTCGAAGCGGCGCATACGACTTCAGGAAGGGTCGACCTGCTGGTGCAGGTGAGCGCGCGCAGCACCGAGGAGCTCGACGCCACGCTCGACAAGATCGCCGAGGCGCGCGGGGTGAAGAGCTCGGAGAGCCTCATTCACCTCAGCACGAAGCTGAACCGGGCGGGCTAGCGCGCCCGCCCATCTCCCATTGCCCTGACTTCAGAAAAAGCTCTGCGGGTCGATATCGATGGCCATACGCAGCTCGCCCTTGAGCCGGAACTGCGCCGCCCATTCCGCCAGCGCCGCCTGCAGCGCCACGCCCTTCGGCGCCTTGACCAGCAGCCGCACCCGGTGCCGCCCGCGCACCCGGGCGATGGGCGCCGGCGCGGGTCCGTAGACCTGGGCCCCCACCCGCCGCAAGGGACCGTCCTGCCGCGCCATGGCGGCGCCCAGGTCGAAGACCTCCTGCACTTCGGTCGACGACAGGATCACCCCCGCCAGCCTCCCATAGGGCGGCATCCCGGCGGCGCGGCGCTCGTCGGCCTCGGCCTTCCAGAAGCCCTCCTCGTCGCCCGAAAGGATCGCGCGGATCACCGGATGCTCGGGCTGGAAGGTCTGCAGAAGCGCGGTGCCCGGCTTCTCGGCCCGGCCCGCGCGTCCCGCGACCTGCCGCATCAGCTGGAACGTCCGCTCTGCCGCCCGCAGGTCCGAGCCCTGCAGCCCGAGGTCGGCATCGATCACCCCCACCAGCGTGAGGTTGGGAAAGTTGTGCCCCTTGGCCACCAGCTGCGTGCCGATGACGATGTCGGCGCCGCCCATGGCGATCTTCTCGATCTCGGCCTTGAGCTGCCGCGCCGAGCCGAAGAGGTCCGACGACAGCACCGCCAGCCGCGCATCGGGAAAGACCTCGGCTGCCTCCTCGGCCAGCCGCTCGACCCCCGGCCCCACCGCCGCGAGCTTGCCCTCGACCTCGCAGGAGGGGCATTTCTCCGGCTTCGGCGTGCTCTCGCCGCACTGGTGGCAGATCAGCCGCTGCTGGAAGCGGTGCTCGACCATGCGCGCGTCGCAATGCGGGCAGGCGATCTGGTGGCCGCAGGCCCGGCAGATGGTGACCGGCGCATAGCCGCGCCGGTTGAGGAACAGCAGCGACTGCTCGCCCTGCGCGATCCGCCGCTTCACCGCCGCCTGCAACGAGGGCGAGATCCAGCGGCTGCCCGGCAGATCCTCGCCGCGCATGTCGAGCGCCCGCATCTGCGGCATCACCGCCGGTCCGAAGCGCGACACGAGATCGAGCCGCTGGTACTTGCCTGCATCGGCGTTGGCCCAGCTCTCGAGCGAGGGCGTCGCCGAGGCCAGCACCACCCGCCCCGAGCAGATGGAGGCGCGCAGCACCGCCATGTCGCGGGCGTTGTAGAGCACGCCTTCCTCCTGCTTGTAGGACGTGTCGTGTTCCTCGTCGACGACCGTCAGGCCAAGATCGCGGAACGGCAGGAAGAGCGCCGAGCGCGCCCCCACCACCAGCTGCGCGCCGCCCTCGGCCACCTGCCGCCAGACCCGTCGCCGCTCGGTCACCGTGACACCCGAGTGCCACTCGGCCGGCCTTGCACCGAAACGGGCCTCGACTCGGGTGAGGAACTCCGAGGTCAGCGCGATCTCGGGCAGCAGAACCAGCGCCTGCCGGCCCTTGCGCAGGGCCTCGGCCACCGCCTCGAGGTAGACCTCGGTCTTTCCCGAACCGGTGACGCCCTTCAACAGCACCGTGCCGTATTTGCCGGATCGCACGCCTTCGCGCAGCACATCGGCGGCGCTGGCCTGATCCTCGGTCAGGGCCTTGCCGCGGTAGTCGGGATCAAGCCGGGCAAAGGGCGTATCGCGCGGCGCCTCCTCCTCGCGCACCGCCCCCATCTTGGCCAGCCCCTTGACCACCGAGGAGGTCACCCCGGCGGCGTCGGCCAGTTCCTTGAGCGTCAGCGACAGCCCGCCCATCTCCTCCAGCACATCGAGCACCCGGCGGCGCGCATCGGTCATGCGGTCGGGCTCGCTGTCGCCCTTGCGGTAGATCTTGCGCATCGCCGGCCCGTCACCGAGCCCCGGTGCGCGGGTGGCAAGGCGCAGCATGGCGGTGCGCGGCGTCAGCGTGTAATCGGCGGAGCGCTCGAGGAACTCACGCAGCTCGGCGCGCATCGGCGGCGCGTCGAGCACCCGGAAGGCGGCGCGGACCTTGGCCGGATCAAAGCCGCCCTGCCCCGGCCCCCAGACCACGCCCAGCACCTTGCGCGGCCCCAGCGGCACCTCGACATAGGCGCCCTGCGCGCAGCCGCCCGCCGGTGCCTTGTAGTCCAGCAGCCGGTCGAGCGGCTGCGTGGTCAGCACCGAGATCAGCGTGCCTTCGTCGTAGAAATCATCCATGCGGGGCCGGTCCGTGAGCTTGTTTTCAAGGGTTTCAGCCCTTCCCTGCATGAGGTAAGACAGGCGCGAGCGAATGCCAAGCCAAGCCTGGAGGGCTTACCGAGATGAAATTCTTTGTCGACACCGCCGATGTGGACGCAATCCGCGAGCTTCACGAGCTCGGCATGGTGGATGGCGTCACCACCAATCCCTCGCTGATCGCCAAGTCCGGCCGTGACATCCTCGAGGTCACCAAGGAAATCTGCGACCTGGTCCCGGGCCCGGTCTCGGCCGAAGTGGTCGCAACCGACGCCGACGCGATGATCGAGGAAGGCCGCAAGCTGGCCGAGATCGCGCCGAACATCGCCGTGAAGGTGCCGCTGACCTGGGACGGGCTCAAGGCCTGCAAGGTGCTCTCGGAAGAGGGCAACATGGTCAACGTGACGCTCTGCTTCTCGGCCAACCAGGCGCTGCTGGCGGCAAAGGCCGGCGCGACCTTCATCTCGCCGTTCATCGGCCGTCTCGATGATCTGAACCTCGACGGGCTGCAGCTGATCGCCGACATCCGCGCGATCTACGACAACTACGGCTACGAGACCCAGGTGCTCGCCGCCTCGATCCGCTCGGCCAACCACATGTCCGAATGCGCCAAGATCGGCGCCGACGTCTGCACCGCGCCGCCGTCGGTGATCAAGGCGATGGCCAACCACGTGCTGACCGACAAGGGCCTCGCCGCCTTCCTCGCGGACGCCGAGAAGGCCGGCATCAAGATCGTCTGATTCGGCTGACCAGGACAGAAAGGCCCGCCTCCTTGGAGGCGGGCCTTTTCTTTGCAGGCGCTCTTGGTCTTTGCGGGCGCTCTTGCCCCTCGCCGGGCCAGGCGTCTCTGCCGCAGTTTGCGTATTTGAAAAGAGAAGAAGCAGGGCGGTCCACCCCGCCCCGGCGGCACTCGTCTTGGAGGGACTTTGGCGGACCGGGCGCGGGGCTTCTCCTCTTGCGGTCATCGGCTCGCCAGCCTGTACCGCCCGTCGAATCTGCACCCAGAATGGTTAATTCAAGGTTAGCACCGCCGGGAAGACGCGGCCCGCCCTTCTTCTCTTTCCAAATACGCGCATCCGGCAGCGGGGCCGGCGCGGCGCTCAGAGGTTGGGCTCGCCCTGCAGGCCCAGCAGCTTGCGGAAGCCGGTCCAGTAGCCCGGCAGCCGCGGCGGCTGCGACAGCCCCTCAAGCGCTTCCTCGGCGAAGCGCGGCATGGCGCGCGGCGCGAAGTCGCGGCCCCAGTCGAGATAGGCGTCGGCGTGCTCGGGGCGCAGCCGGCAGGCCGAGCCGACGAGGCCAACCAGCGTTTCGGGCGCCGAGTACCATTCGTCCTGGATGCCGGTGACCTTTGCTTTCAGCAGCGGGCCGACCCAGCGCATCAGGCGCTTTTCGGAGAACTGCAGCAGGAGCTCGCCCATCTCGTCGCGAGAATAGCCGATCAGCGGCGGGAAGGTGTCGAAGAAGACCGCCTGGCCGTCCACCACCGCGAAGTTGCGGATCGAGGGGTGGAAGCCGACGCGGCCCTCGATCTGGTCCGCGTTGTTCCAGAATCGCGCGATCACTTGCCCGGCGCTCTCCATCATCGCCAGCGTCGAGGCGAGGTCCTCGCGCTGCATGCGCGGGCGCATCAGAGAGGCCTCGGGCAGCGCCTCCTGCAGGATCACCGGCACCCGGCCCTGCCCGGTTTCCATCAGCAGGAACTCGGTCTTCGGCAGCGGCACGCCGGTCTGCTCCAGCGCCGCGACATATTGGTCATGCGCCCGCGCCAAACGTTCCAGCGCGGCGCCGTCGGGCAGCCCGCGGTAGACCTTCACCACCTTGTCCGCGAACGGCCCGTCCGCCGGGCGGAAGGGGGCGCAGAAATACCCCAGCCGCGAAATCGGCTGGCCCTGCCCCTGCTGGTGGCGGCGGATGGTCTCGGCGAGCGCGGCGTGGTCGGTCATCTGGGTCATGTCTCCTGTTGGCGCCCGCTTTACCCGTTTGCCAGCGCCTCCGCCACCTCTGCCGTCAGCGCGGCGATCTCGGCGCGGGCCGGGGTCTTGCGGCCCTCGGCGGCGCTCTGGCCGCGCCCGAAGGCCTCGGCGTAGCCCACCCGGTTGGCGAGCTGCGCGGCGGCGATGGGCACCTCCATGGCCTGCACCGCCTCGGCGATCTCGCCCGAGAGCCGCGTGCCGGGCCGGGTCCGGTTGAGCACCACCAGCGCCGCGCGGTTCTCCCGCCGCGCAAGGTCGAGCACCCCCTCGGTGGCCCAGAGGTCGAGGTGGCTCATCGAGACCGGCACCACCACCAGGTCGGCGGCGCGCAGCGCCGGGCGCAGGTCGCTGTCGGCCTTGGGCGGGGTGTCGACGATCACCACGTCATGGCTCGCCGCGAGCTTGCGGCACTCATACGTCACCCCCCCAGGCCGAGGAGGTGGCAAACTCCAGAGTCCCGAGCGCGCCGGGATCGCGCTCCAGCCGGGTCATGAACCAGCGCCCGAGGCTGCCCTGCGGGTCGATGTCGACCAGCGCGACAGACTTGCCCTGCGCAAGGAAACCGATGGCGAGATTGGCCGAGAGCGTGGTCTTGCCCGAGCCACCCTTCTGCTGCGCGACGGTGATCACCGATCCGGTCATGAATGCCCCCCTGTGCGATCCAACGGCCCGTGCCGGACCCTTTCGCACCTGCAGCATAGCCGAAGACGGCACCCCGTCCAGTGGCCAGATGACGCGGGGGGAGACGCTCTGCCGGAAGCCACCCGCGCCGGGATTCACCCGCTCTTAAGGGTGGATCGGACAAGCTGCCTGCCCAGGAGGCTCCCGATGCGGCACTTGCTCATGCATGCCCTGATCTGCACGCTTCTCGGCACCGGCGCCACGCCGCTTGGGGCCGGTGCCTGGCTGCAGCCGACAGGGCGCGGCTTTGCCAGCACGACCACCCGGCTTTCCTGGGCGCAGGAGCAGACCGTTCAGAACTGGCCGCGCGCCGAGTTGCGCTATGACACTTTCTATCTCGAATACGGCGCCAGCCGCCGGCTGACCTTCGGCACCGATCTCGGGCGCTCGATCTCTGGAGGCGGCAAGGCGGTGGGCTTCGTGCGCTTTGCCCTGCTCGGCACCGGCCCGCTGCGCATTGCCGGCGAACTGGGTCTTGGCCAGATCGAGGGGGTGCGGGCACTGCGGCCGGGGCTCTCGGTGGGCGTCGGGCTTGAGCAGGGCTGGCTCAACGCCGATCTGCTGGCCGAGATTCGCGAGGCCGAGGGAACCGACTACAAGCTCGACCTCACGCTGGGGGTGCGCCTGCCGAAAAAGACCCGGCTCATCCTGCAACTCCAGAGCGGCGCGCCGCAGGGTGACTCGCCCTTCGCCCGCCTCGCCTCCTCGGTGGTGCTGCCGCTGCGCAGGCGCCTGCAGATCGAGATCGGCGCCAGCCAGGGGCTGACCGGTGATGACAGCTCAGGGCTTTTTATGGGCCTCTGGAGCGAGTTCTGAACGGCGAGAGGCCGGCGCCCCGCGGCACCGGCCTCCCCCTCTGCATGGCGGCGCGGTTCAGTAATCCATCCGCACCATCATCGTCAGGTCGCCCCGCATCGGCTCGGGCCAGACCACATGCACCTCGTCCTTGGCGCTGCCGCCCTCGGTGGCCGTATAGGGGGTGACGAACATGCTGACATTGCCGGCATTGCGCGGGCGCGAGCGCAACACGAGGCTCTGCACCTCGCGCGTCTGCCCGCCAAAGGGCAGCCGGTTGCCGGTCTCCACAACCCAAGTGCTCGCATGGCTGTTCTGCGCATGGGCCACCTGCAGCGGGTTCTCGGTCTGCAGCTCGACGTTGTGGAAGGTGTTCGAGCCGACGAAGACCCGCCGCATGGCCTCGAGGTTCAGCGGCGCAAAGGACGTGTCGACCCGGTCCACCCGCACGATCGTCCCGCCGACGCAGCGGAAGAGGTTCCCCGACAGGTTCAGACCGTTGACCATGTGGCCCGAGCCATAGGGCTTCACCACCAAGAAGGAGAACCACTCGGCAACGTCAGAGCACAGCATGACATTGCCGGTGACGGACAGCCCGGCGAAGCCGAAGCCGCCGGTGAAGTCGGGCTCCGGCTCGCGCTCGTTGGTCCACTCGATGAAACAGTTGTCGATGTAATTGCCGGTGATCGTGGTGTTGCAGGCACGCAGGCAGAGCACGATCCCCGCCGACCGGATGCCCGCGCCGCTGTCATCACCCTGAAAGAAATGATTGCCCGAGATCACCGCATGCGCCCCCGAGACCACCGCGAAATGGCGGAACTGCGAGGCGCGGTTGTTGCGGATCTTCACATCGTTGGCGTTGGTGTTGATCGCCACCGACTGGCGGTTCTGGGTCGCAAGATCGCCCTCGGCGCTGAGGAACTGGGTGTGATCGACCAGCAAGCCCTGGCAGCCGTCGCCGGGCGAGGTGATGCCGCGGTGGCCGGGGCGGTTGAAGACGCAGCTGCGGATGACGTTCACCGTGCCCGCGGGCGGCAGCAGGATGCCGCTCGCCAGCTCCGAGCATTGGAACTCCACACCTTCGATCTCGAATTTCTCGAGCTTGGTGAAGCCCGAGAAATCGAGCAGGTAGCGGAAGCGGGTGAAGGTGTAGCCCTGCGTGCCGACGGCGTCCGAGAGCGGCTGCGACAGGGTGATCGTCGCGGCGCCGACGTTCTTGTCCTTCACGTAGATCTCGCGCCCCACCCCGGCGCCGGTGACAAGGCTGCCGACCTCGATATTTGCGATGTTCGACACGTTGGTCAGCTGCCAGGGGTTCGAGGCGGCATAGGTCGCCGTGCCGGTGACGCTGGCCGCATCCCAGCCGCTGCCCGCCTCGGCGCGGAGCTGGCCGTTGCGCAGAACCCGGCGCTGCGAATAGGTGTCACGGTTGTCCACCGCCGCGCGCACGTCGAGCGGCTGGGTGAGCGACACGCGCCGCCCGCAGAGATCGAAGCTCTCGTGGTCTGCGTTGTTCAGCAGCGACTGCAGCCCCTTGGCCAGCGCCTGCGCCTCGTCGCCGCCGAAGGCCGCGAGATAGGCGGGGAAGTGGAAATCCCGGGTCAGCGACAGGATCGCCGAGGCCGGCATGCTCAGCTGCCCCTCGAAGCGCACGGGGTTCTCCAGCGTGACCGAGTTGGCGAGCCGGTAGGTCCCGGCGGGCACCACGATCTGCCGCCCATCGGCCACGGCGTCGGCAGCCTCGAAGGCGGCGCTGTCATCGGTGTTGCCGTCGCCGAGAGCGCCATAGTCGCGCACGTCGACGCTGGCCATCATGCCGCGCAGGAAGTGCCCGGTCACATCCTCGATCCGCAGATCGTCGATCCGCACCACCCCGCCGCTGAGCCCGGTCAGGTCGAGCCCGAAGTGACCGTAGGTCGGCTCGGTGCCCCAGACGAGATCGACGCCGCCCCGCGATCCGCTGCCGACGATGGCCGAGACCTCGGCCACCTCGCCGTAACTGGTCAGCGCGACCGAGGTCCCAAGCATCGGCAGACCGGTCACCTCGACGTCACTGCCGGTCCCCGCCCAGCCGGCGATGCGTACCGAGGGCAGATTCCCCGAGACCGCCTTCAGCCGCGCGGTGATCCTCAGGTAGACGCCCGGCAGGATCGGCGTCTGCCCCATGTAGCGCAGCTTCTGTGTGGCCTCGGCCTTCTGCAGCTCGAGACAGCCGCCGAAGTCCGCATCCGCCGGGACGAAGGCCGCCGAGGCATAGGAGGCATAGGTGTCCGATCCGGGCCGCCCGTCGCCCCGCGACCAGACACCCAGCCCTTCGGAAAATGGCGTGGGGGTCAGCACCACCCCGTCGGTCACCGCAATGTTCATGGCTTGCACCTCTGCTCTGTATCGCCTCGCGGGGTCGTGCCGATCCCACGGGTCCAGAGGCTGACGGGCAGAGGTTAAGAGGCCCCGGCAGCACCGCGCGCGGCCAGCGCAACAGCGCCCTTCGGCACAAAGAAAGAGGGCCTCCCCGATCTCTCGGGAAGGCCCTTTCATCTCAGTATTTCAGCGACTTCAGCCCAGCTCGCCGGCGAGCCCCTTGCGGATCAGCGCGGCGGTCTCGGCGACGCCGTAGAGCGCGATGAACCCGCCGAAGCGCGGCCCTTGGCTCTGGCCCAGCAGCACTTCGTAAAGTGCCTGGAACCATTCGCGCAGGTTCTCGAAGCCATGCGCCTTGCCAACCGAGAAGACCAGCGTCTGCAGCGCCTCGTCGTCGACCGCGCCGTCGTAACCCTCGAGTTGGGCCGCGAGGTCTTCCATCGCCGCCCGCTCCTGGTCGGTGGGGGCGCGGAACTGCTTCGTCGGCTTCACGAAATCATTGAAGTAGCGCACCGCAAAGCCCGCTGCCGCGTCGAGGTCCGGGTGGGTCTTCGGCGCGGCGTCCGGCGCGTAGCGGCGGATGAAGCCCCACATCGCCTCCTTGTCCTCGGCACCGGCGGCCGAGGCGAGGTTGAGCAGCATCGAGAAGGGCACAACCATCTTCGATTCGGGCACGTCGCCGCCGTGGATGTGCCACACCGGGTTCGCGAGCTGCGCCTTCACATCCTGCGTCGGGTAGGCGCGGAGCTGCTGGTGGTACTCGTCCATCGCCTTGGGGATCACGTCCCACCAGAGCCGCTTCGCGGTCTTCGGCTTCTGGAACATGAAGTAGGACAGCGACTCGGAGGAGGCATAGGTCAGCCACTCGTCGATCGACAGGCCGTTGCCCTTGGACTTCGAGATCTTCTCGCCGTTCTCGTCGAGGAAGAGTTCGTAAGTGAAGTGCTCGGGCGCGCGCACGCCGAGCGTGCGGCAGATGCCGTCATAGATCGGCGTGTTGGTCGAGTGATCCTTGCCGTACATCTCGAAATCGACGCCGAGCGCCGCCCAGCGGGCGCCGAAGTCGGGCTTCCACTGCAGCTTCACGTTGCCGCCGGTCACCGGCAGCGTCCATTCCTTGCCGTCGTCATCGTCGAAGGTGATGGTGCCCTCGGCGGCATCGACATGCTTCACCGGCACGTAGAGCACGCGGCCGCTCTCGGGGTGGATCGGCAGGAAGATCGAATAGGTCGAGGCCCGCTCCTCGCGCAGCGATTTGAGCATGATCTTCATCAGATCATCGTATTTCTCACAGCAGCGCAGCAGGATTTCGTCGAACTGGCCGGATTTGTAGAAATCCGTGGCCGAATAGAATTCGTACTCGAACCCGAAGGTGTCGAGGAAGCGGCGCAGCATGGCGTTGTTGTGGTGGCCGAAGCTCTCGAACTCCTCGAAGGGGTCCGGCACCGAGGTCAGCGGGCGTTGCAGGTTCTCCTGCAGCAGCTCCTGGTTCGGCACGTTCTCGGGCACCTTGCGCATGCCGTCCATGTCATCCGAGAAGCAGATCAGCCGGGTCGGGATGTCCGAGATCACCTCGAAGGCACGGCGGATCATCGTGGTGCGCGCAACCTCTCCGAAGGTGCCGATATGCGGCAGGCCCGACGGGCCGTAGCCGGTCTCGAACAGCACGTATCCCTTCTCGGGCGGCGTCTTCTCGTAGCGTTTCAGCACCCGGCGCGCCTCTTCAAAGGGCCAGGCCTTCGAGCTCATTGCTGCGTCGCGCAGTTCGGACATGAGGAAACACTCCTTAGGGGAAGAAACGCCCACGATCACGGGGCAGTGCGCCAGCCTCCTATTGCAGGCAGGGCACGGGGTCAATAAATTGCCCGTAGCATGATTTTTCCGGAGTATTCCAGTGCCCGACGCCGCCCCGCACCCGATGACACCGCAAGACTGCCTTGTCGCTCTGATGATCGCCGTCTCGGCCTCGGACGAGAACATGCGCACCGCCGAGCTGGTGAAGATCGAATCCGCCGTGAACATGCTGCCGATCTTCAGCGATTATGACATCGACCGCATGCGGGTGATCACCGACCTCGTGTTCGACCTCTTCGAACAGGAAGACGGGCTCGACGCGCTTTTCGGCCTGCTGCGCGACAACCTGCCCGAGCGGCTGAACGAGACCGCCTATGCGCTGGCCTGCGATGTGGCCGCCGCCGATGGCACGCTGCGCGAGGAAGAGCTGCGGCTGCTCGAGGAAATCCGCTACGAGCTCGACATCGACCGGCTGCATGCCGCCGCCATCGAGCGCGGTGCTCGGGCGCGCCACCTACGCGCCTGACACCGGCCCTCGGGCGTCAGGGCTCCGCGGTTTCCGTGAAGGCCATGGCGCCCGACGAGGTCTGCGTGGCCGGGGTCACCCCGGAGAGCGCCACGGCCTCACCCCCCCTTGCCTTCGGGGAACAGCTCGCCCCAGCGCCGGATCAGGTCCTGTTGCAGCATCTTGGCGCGGGTGTTCCATTCCATCATGCCCGGCGGGCGCTCGCGCTCCTCGATCGGGATTGCGTCGCGGCGCGGCACGTCCCCGCAGAAAATCGCAAAGACCAGACCCTCGCCGCTCGGCAGGTCGACGTAGCCCGCCAGACCGCTGACGAAGTTGAGCGTCCCGGTCTTGGCGTGCACTTCGAGCGAGGTATTTTTCACCGGGCGGCCGCGATTGTCGAGCACGGTGATCGGCTTCATCAGCGGCTTCAGCTTCAGCCGCCGCTCGGCCTGCAGCACCGCCGAGGCCACATCCGCCGCCGCGACGCGGCTGTCGCCGCCAAGGCCGGAATGATCGACCATCGCCACGTGGGTTAGCCCCATGCTCTCGCGCGCCCAGGTATTCATCTCTTCCGCCGAATGCTTGATCGACAGCGCATGGCCAAGCCGCTTACGCGTGGCCGTCAGCCCCACCAGCTCGGCAGTGAGGTTCGTGGAATACTTCAGCATGTCCTTGAGCACGACGTGGAGCGGCTCGCTCTCGACGCGCCCGATGAAATCCACCGTCTCGACCCCGTGCTCGATCACCGGCTCGGGCAGCTGCAGCCCCTTCGAGCCGGCCAGCGCCTGGAAGACCTCGCCCACGTAGAGCTCGGGCTTGCGCACCGGCAGCCAGCGCGAGCCGCCCTTGCCGAGCGCATGTTTCGCCACGCTCCACTCGTCGCGGCCGTTGAGATCGTCATAGGTGTAGATCGGCCCATTGCGGTCGGCGACCGCCATATGCGCCATGCGCACCGCCTGCCGCCCCGCCATAGAGGGGGCGTCCATGCTGACCTCGTAGCCGTCGCCGGCCTTCTCCCATTCGAAGCTGACGCGGTTGTAGTTGAGGTTGATCCCCGCGACCGCCGGGTTGTAGGCGACATGCACGGGCTGCTCGGTGTCGATGACCGGAGAATAGGGCAGCACGCCGCCGTCGACGATGAAGCGCCCGGTGATCGACCTGATCCCCACTTCCTCGAGGTTGCGCGCCAGCTTGGCAAGCCCGTCGGTGTCCAGCGTCGGATCGCCGCCCCCGACCAGCACCAGATCGCCCTTCAGCTCGCCGCCGACGATGGCGCCGGTCGTCCAGAGCTCGGTCGAGAAACGGTAGTCCGGGCCCAGCACGTCGAGCCCGTAAGAGGCGGTCAGCGACTTGGCGACGCTGGCCGGTGGCAGGCCGAGCGTGCCACGGTGGCTTTCAAGCAGCTTGCCGGTGGCGGCGCTGAGCACCGCGTAGCCGACCACCCCGTCGCCGAGCCGCGCCTTGGCGATCAGCTCCTCGGGTGTGTCGAGGCTGCGCACGGCGACGTTGTCGCCACGGCCCAGCGGCCTCAGCGAGCGCTCGGGCGCCTCCGCGAAAGCCGGGGCGGCAGCCGAGGCGAGCCCCGTTGCAGCAAGGGAGAGCAGGAAGTGACGACGAGAGAGTCCGCGGTTCATTCCGCCGATCTAACCGATGCGCACAGAGCGCAGCAAGCGTGCAGGCTCTCGTGGCGCTTCACATTTCCGCCGGTTCCCCAACCGCTCATCGCCGCCCCTGCGCCCGGAGGGCGGTCGAGCTGAGGTCGGACATCGGCAGGTTGACAAAACACCAGCTTGGCGGCGTGCTCAGCGGCAGCAGCGGCGCGGCGCTGCTCGGCAGGCGGGCATGGCGGAAGACCGAGGCCGCCACCGACCCCTGCGCGGCAAGCCGGCTGCCGGGCCGCGCCAGCACGCCGACGGGCACGCGGCGCATGATCTCCTGCCAATCCTCCCAGCGGTGCAGCTGCGCGAGGTTGTCCGCCCCCATCAACCAGACGAAGCGCACGCCGGGGTGACCCTTCTGCAGCAGCGCCAGCGTGCGGGCGGTGTGACGGGTGCCGGCCAGCGCCTCGAAGCCGCTGATGCTGACCCGCGGGTGCTGCATCAGTTCGCGCGCCGCGGAGATGCGCGCCTCGAGCGGCGCGGGACCCTTTGCTTTCAGCGGGTTGCCGGGGCTGACCAGCCAGAGGACCCGGTCGAGCCGGAAGCGTTTCAGCGCCTCGAGGGTGATGCGGACATGGCCTTCATGCGGCGGGTCGAACGAGCCGCCGAGCAATCCGATCCTCTGCCCGGGTGCCAGATGAAACCCGGTCTGATGCGCAGTCCAGAGCATCCCGCCCCTTCCTTCAGGAATGAATGCCCAAAGACACAGGATTTTGGACGGGGATCAACCGCATTTTTGCACCCCGTCATCCATGGCCAGGGTCAGGACCCGTGATCCCGGAAAACAAGGCATTTGCTTTCCCCCCCTTGCGGTGCCATACACGCCCGCAAAGCTTTTTCACCGGAGGAACCGATGGCCAGCTATCAGTACGTCTACCACATGGACGGCGTCTCCAAGACCTATCCCGGCGGCAAGAAATGCTTCGAGAACATCCGTCTCAGCTTTCTGCCCGGGGTGAAAATCGGTGTCGTCGGCGTCAACGGCGCCGGTAAATCGACCCTGCTCCGCATCATGGCGGGCATCGACAAGGACTTCTCGGGCGAGGCCTGGGCCGCCGAGGGCGCCAAGGTCGGCTACCTGCCGCAGGAGCCCGTGCTCGACTCGTCGCTCGACGTGCGCGGCAACGTTATGCTCGGCGTCGCGGCCAAGAAGGCCAAGCTCGACCGGTTCAATGAACTGGCGATGAACTACAGCGACGAGACCGCCGACGAGATGGCGCAGCTGCAGGACGAGATCGATTCGCAGAACCTGTGGGATCTCGACAGCCAGATCGACGTCGCCATGGAAGCGCTGCGGTGCCCGCCGGATGACGCGGATGTCACCACCCTCTCGGGCGGTGAGAAGCGCCGCGTCGCGCTCTGCAAGCTGCTGCTTGAAGCGCCGGACATGCTGCTGCTCGACGAACCGACCAACCACCTCGACGCCGAGACCATCGCCTGGCTGCAGAACCACCTCATCGACTACAAGGGCACGATCCTCTGCGTCACGCACGACCGTTACTTCCTCGATGACATCACCGGCTGGATCCTCGAACTCGATCGCGGCCGCGGCATCCCCTACGAGGGCAACTACTCGAGCTGGCTGGAACAGAAGGCCAAGCGGCTCGAGCACGAGGCCCGCGAGGACAAGGCCAAGCAGAAGACCCTCGAGCGCGAACTCGAGTGGATGCGCCAGGGCGCCAAGGCCCGCCAGGCCAAGTCGAAGGCGCGTATCGCGGCCTACGAGGAAATGGCAGGCCAGTCCGAGCGCGAGAAGGTCGGCAAGGCCCAGATCATCATCCCCAACGGCCCGCGCCTTGGCAGCAAGGTGATCGAGGTCGAGGGTCTGAAGAAGGCCATGGGCGACAAGCTGCTGATCGAGGATCTCGACTTCTCGCTGCCGCCGGGCGGCATCGTCGGAGTCATTGGCCCAAACGGCGCCGGCAAGTCGACGCTGTTCAAGATGCTCACCGGGCAGGAACAGCCGGACGAGGGCTCGGTCACCTACGGTGACACGGTCAAGCTGTCGTATGTCGACCAGTCGCGCGACGATCTCGCCAGCGACGCCACGGTCTGGGAAGCGATCTCGGGCGGTGCCGAGATCATCCAGCTGGGTGACGCGCAGATCAACAGCCGCGCCTATTGCGGCGCCTTCAACTTCAAGGGCGGCGACCAGCAGAAGAAGGTCGGCCTGCTCTCGGGCGGTGAACGCAACCGCGTGCACATGGCCCGCCTGCTGAAGGAGGGCGGCAACGTCCTGCTGCTCGATGAACCGACCAACGACCTCGACGTGGAGACCCTCCGCGCGCTCGAGGACGCGCTTGTCGACTTCGCCGGCTGCGCCGTGGTGATCTCGCACGACCGCTTCTTCCTCGACCGTATCTGCACGCACATCCTGGCCTTCGAGGGCGAGGCGCATGTGGAATGGTTCGAAGGCAACTTCGAGGACTACGAGGAAGACAAGAAGCGCCGCCTCGGCGCAGCGGCGCTCGAGCCGACCCGCGTGAAGTTCAAGAAATTCGCGCGCTGAGCCGGTTTCCGCCACTCTGACTTCACAACCCGATCAGCCCCACGCACGTCACCGTGCGTGGGGTCTTTCGTTTTCCCGGGCGACGGATTACCTGCCCCGCCACGGGAGAGATGATGAATCGCAAGCTCCCGGGCAAACAGCAATCAGTCTGAGAATTTGACATGAGCACGCAGTCCGCACAGGCATCGCAGCAGACGGCCCGCAAGCAGCCGGACCCCCAGCCCCAACCAGAGTTCCGCTTCACCGACTGGGCGATGATCTGACGCTCAGGTGGCGAGCAGCGCCACCGCCCACATGCCCAGGCCGAACACCGTGTGGGCCAGCAGACCCAGCGCCCGCCCCTTCCATGGGGTGGGCGTTTTCGACAGGGCCCAGCCCAATCCCATGCCCGGGTGCATCAGGAACCATCCCGCCCCGATGGTGACCAGCGCGAAGAGCCAGAGCGGCGCGAAGCCCGGCTCCTCCAGCCAGCCCTCCCCGGCCAGGATCACGAAGATCACCCCATAGGCGATGCCCACCGCGTAGTGGAAGCTCCAGCCGATGGCGCTCTCATTCGGGATCGGTGGCGTGGCGGTGATGTCGTCGTGAAAGACGTTCCCGCCGAGCGCGCGGACCAGCCAACGCCCCTGGTTGCGCCATGCGGGCCTCGGGGTTCCCAGCACGAGATGCAGGAGCAGCGCCCAGAGATCCATGGCGACGGTGCCCCCAAGCCCCATGGCAATTCCGACAAACACCTGCTGCATCACATCACTCCCTCGACGCGACAGGCTTGCCGCAAGGGAAGCCGAACCACAAGGGGCGAAGCGCTGCCAGCCGTGCTGATCCGCACCCAGCCTGCCGTGTGGCCGCAGCGGCCGAGCGGCAAACCCTTGATGCCAATAGTGACTATTGGGCACTGGCAGCGGCGGAGACCCGCCCCCAAACCCGAATCCCCTTGATTTTCGGGGTTCAACATGGCATTTTACTGACCGCTTAGGCTTCTATTCGACGACCCAGTTCCTACCCGGCACGCAGTCTATCGATACAGACGTTTCTACGCCGGGCTGCCACAGTTCCGTGGGCAGCATAGACAGGAAGGGGTTTATCCCATGGCAACTGGTACCGTGAAGTGGTTCAACACCACCAAGGGTTATGGCTTCATCGCTCCCGATGGCGGCTCCAAGGACGTTTTCGTCCACATCTCTGCAGTCGAGCGTTCGGGCCTCACCGGCCTCGCTGACAACCAGAAGGTGACCTACGAGCTGCAAGCTGGTCGCGACGGCCGCGAAAGCGCCGTGAACATCCAGCTCGCCTGAGCACCGGATTTCGCGGGGGACTTCTCCCGCAAAGCGAAGGGGCGGCCCGTCTGGGACCGCCCCTTTTGCTTGGCTGCCTGGCCCTCTCCGCGCGGCCGTGCCCGTTCAGGAGAAGGCGTGGCCCGCCTTGACACCCAGCTTGCGGAAGACGATCGCCGCCGGGCAGAAGCCGGTGACCGCCGACTGCATCAGATTCACCCCGATGAAGACGGTGAACCAGACCCAATAGGGCGACACCCAGACGGTGAGCGCCACGCTCAGCAGCACCATCGCCCCGGCAAACAGCATTACGGCACGGTCCAGTGTCATGTCCTGCACTCCTTCAGACCTCCGGGCGCCCCTGCGGCCCCCTGTTGAAAGCAATGTAGGCGCCTTCGGGGATAAATTCAATATTCTGAATGTTAATGGCGTGTCAGCGGAACAACCGCCAGCCGGCGAGCAGCCGCGTCGCCGTGGTCACCGCGCAGGCCGCCGCGAAGAGCCATGCGAGCGGCGCGAAGGCTGCGGGGAAAAGGCAGACCGCCACGAAGAGCGCGATGGTCTCTGCCCCCTCTGTCAGCCCGCCAAGGTAGTAGATGCCCTTGCTCGGGTAGTCCGCCGCCACCATCTTGCGCCGCTCGGCGATCAGCGAGAAGGCAAGGAAGGAAGAGCCGGTGCCGATGAAGCTGGCGGTCAGCGCCGTGGCGGCCAGCGCGTTGGCCTGCGGATCGGCCAGCGCGAAGCCAAGCGGGAAGAGCGCGTAAAACAGGAAGTCGAGCGCGATATCGAGAAAGGCGCCGCGATCGGTCGGCCCGGCGCGGCGGGCAATCTCGCCATCGAGCCCGTCGGCCAGCCGGTTCGCCGCCAGCCCGGCCAGCGCCAACCCGAAGGCGCCGCAGGCCGCTGCCCCTGCCCCCGCGAGGCCGCAGGCAAAGCCTGCCAGCGTGACCCAGTCGGCCTTGATGCCCCGGCTGTGCAGCGCATGGGCGACGGGATGCAGCAGGCGGCGCTGCAATGGCAGGAGGTAAGCGTCGATCATGGCGGCAAGTCTTGGACCGGCAAGGCGCGGCGTTCAAGCGGCTCTGCTCAGCGCAGCTGGGTCAGGAGACCCGGAGCCCCCGCAGCTCCAGCACCTGCCGCAGGGCTTCGTCGGGGCGCACGGTGCGGAAGATATCGCCCATCATCGCCGCATCCGCGCGCAGCCCCGCGATCCAGCCGCCGCGTTTATCATGTTTCCACGGGCTCTCCACCTCGGGCCACCGTACCACGGCGACGCGCAGACCGGCCTCGATCCACAGCCGGTTCATGAAAACCTCGAGCCCGAAGCGCGGCAAGGCGTGCAGCGCCTCCATCTGCGCGGCCAGAACGGCACGGGGCATCACCCGCTCGCCCGAGATGTAGTCGATACCGATGGCCCGCCACAGAAGCGGCGCATTGCGGCGCAGGCTCATGGCGGCATCGGCGCGCCCCTCGAGCACCGGCGCGGCGAGAGCCGAGAGATGCCCCTCCCCCAGCCCGATGAGATCGCTGTCCAGAAGCAGCACGTGGACACCCCGCGCTTCGGCGATGCCACGCGCCACCGCGCGGGTCTTGCCGCCGTTCTCCGGCTGGCGCAGCACGCGCAGCTTGGCATGCCCCTGCCCTGCCGTTTCGGCCACTTCCGCGGTACCGTCGGACGAGCCGTCGTCGACCACCACCACTTCGCCGATCAGCGGGTGATCCAGCACCGCCGCCAGCACCGCGCTGATCCGCGGTGCCTCGTTGTAGGCGGGGATGATGCAGCTGAGCGCGCAGGTCGTCACGGTCTGCCCCCCCAGCTTGAGGCCCGCCTTCCAGCCCGTCTTCACGCCCCGGCGCAGCACCCAGCCCATGCCGAAGACCACCAACCCGCCCAGCAGCACCAGCGAGGCGCGGGCGATCCAGTTGTCGATCTGGCTGTAGGCCGAGCCCAGCGTGTAGCCAAGTGCGACGAAGAACAGGCTCTTGGGGATGGTGGCCAGCGTGTTGACCCAGAGGAAGCGCCAGATGGACATCCGTGCCAGCCCCGCCGCCACCAGGATCGGCGCCCCGGCGCTATGGGTGATCTTGCCGATCACCAGCGTACGGCCACCCTTGTGGTGGAAATGCCCGGCCAGCGCCGAGAGCCGGGCGCGGTTCAGCCCCATCTTCATCAGCCAGCCCTGCGGCAGCCGGTTCAGCCCCCAGCGCCCGATGGCATAGTAGAGCATGTCTCCCGCGATGTCGGCGGCGATCACCACCAGTGTGACACTCCAGATGTCCAAGAGGCCCCGGCTCGCCAGCCAGGCGGCGATCACCGTGACGATCGGCCCCTCGAGCATGGCTATGGGGGCGAGGATCGCCAGGCCTTCCTTGGCGATGAGCGCAGTTACCGTTTCCAGTCCGATCAAGTTTCTACTCCGCGACCCTCGCGGCCGTCTCCGCCGCGCTGCCAGACGCCATGGCTGGGGCCATATCCGTTCCGCGCCAAGAGATGCCGCGCCCTGCCCATGTGGCCACCCAGATCGCCGGGAGCAAGAGGTCGCGCACAAGCATGGCGGCGATGTCCCGCGGCCCGGCGGGCCAGCCCGCCACGCGGCAGAGCGCCCATTCCGCAGCATACCACAGCACCAGGAGCATCGGCAGCGTCCAGAGGCTCGCCACGCCTGCAGCGGCGAGCTCCGCGACGCCGATCAACGGCAGCAGCGGGCCCTGCACGATCTCGCCCATGAAAAGCCCCGGGAAGCCGTCGCGCCGCACCCGTGACCAGCGCAGCTGCCGGTCCCAGACCGCGCGCGCCTGCCGCCTGCCGATCGGCTGCGCGAAGAGCCGCCGCGCCAACCGCACCTTCAGCCCCTGCGCGCGCACCAGCTTGGTCGAGGCCACATCTTCAGCAAGGTTGCGCCCCAGTGCCTCGAGCCCGCCACCGGCCTCTAGCACCGAGCGTTTCCAGAACAGCGTCTTGCCCTGTGCGAAGCCGAGCCCGAGGCTGTCCGCCGCAAGCTGCCAGCGCCCCTGCGAACTGTTGAGGAAGGCGCATTCCACGGCCCCCCCAGAAGTTGCCGGGGCGGCTGCCCACCGGGGGCGCCGAGACGAGGCCGGTGTCCGCGCGCCAGGTGGCCACGAGACGGGTCAGGTAGTCGCGGTCCAGCAGCAGGTTGCTGTCGGTCATCACCAGCCCGTCGCTCTGCGCCGCGGCGAGGCCCTTGAAGAGGTTGTTGAGCTTGGGGTTGCCGGTGAGCAGCGTCTCGCCGATCAGCAGCTGCGCGGGCACATGTGGATGCTCGGCGATCAGCCTGCGCAGCAGCGGCACCGCCGGATCCATCTCGCGGGCGGCGCAGAAGATCACCTCATAGGCCGGGTAGGCCTGCCGGAAGGACGAGCGCAGCGTCTCCTCGTCGAAGGCATCGAGCCCGCAGACCGGGCGGATCAGCGACAGGAAGGGTTTCTCCCCCTCGGCGGGCGTCGGGCCGGGTGTGACATAGCGCCATCCGGCCAGCGCCGCGCTGGCAAGGTGGATGGCCAGGGGCACGAGGACGAGCAGCAGGCAGGCAAGCACCATCACATCGCCCCCTCGGCCAGGGTGCCCGCCTCGGCCTTGCCCTCGGCAGGGCGCGCCGGGCGCGGCAGCGCCGCAGGCATGGGCACGCGCTCGTAGCTGAGCAGGCGCATCTTGCCGTCGAAATCCTCGGCGAGCGCGGTCAGGCTGTCGATCCAGTCGCCGCAATTGCCGTAGACCACGCCATTGTGCTGTCGCAGGCCCGGCTTGTGCGAATGGCCGCAGATCACCCCCACGGCCCCGGCCGCCCCCGCCAGCTTGGTCAGCTTGCGCTCGAAGCGGTCGCCCATGGCCAGCAGGGTGTTGGCCGCCGAGAGCAGCCGGTCGACGAAGCTCTGCTCCCATTCGGTCAGACCTGCCCGGCGGCGCAAGTGCCCGTCGAACTGGCGCAGAAGCGCGTCCGCCCGGCTGCCGAGACGGGTCATGAAATGCCAGCGCAGGATGCGCGGATCGCATTGATCGCCGTGCAGCACGAGGTAGCGCCGCCCGTCCGCCGCCCTGTGGATCACCGCCTCGCGCAGCTCCCAGCCCTCGATCGCCGCACCCGGGTCGCGCATCGTCGCATCGTGGTTGCCCGGCAGGTAGACGATCCGCGTCCCCGCCTTCGCCCGCGCCCTGAGCTCGGCCATGATCGCGTCATGCGCCGCCGCCCAATGCAGCCGCCCGCCGTGCCAGAGATCGAAGATGTCGCCGACGAGGTAGATGGTCTCGGCCTCGACCCCCCGGAGGAAGTCGAGGATCGGGCCAGCGCGGCAGGCGCGCGCGCCCAGGTGCAGATCGGAGATGAACAGGCTGCGATAGGGGGTGCGGGCGCTCCGGCCATCGGAAAATGTCGGCATCCGGGCAAGTTCCTTCACTGTTCGCCCGCCTTATGGCGAATCGATGTATCGTGCGTGTGACGCTCCACCGGCGAGAACGCACAGATGTCGCCACTGGTTCCTGCCCGACCCCAATATTCTGTTATTTTTCGACCGGTTGGGCATCCTCACGCCGCCCCGGGCCCGCCGCCCTGCCGGCGCCTGACCCCCGGCAGGACGCCTGTGCTCACTTGGGGAAAAGCAGCGTCACGCCGAAACGCGCGCCCCAGCCATCCGGCCCGTTTGGCGTGGAATCGGCGTAGTAGCGCACGCCGCCGAACCAGCTCACGGGCGTTCCGCCGATATTTGAAAGCTTGGAGCCGATCAGCCCGACCGGGGCGGAATCGGTATCGCTCACCCAGTCATGTGTCCATTCCGCCTGCAACGTGGCGGTCCAGCCGTTGTCATAGGCATAAGCGAGGAAGGGCTGCGTGAAAGTCGCGTCGATTTCCGCGGGCCCGTCCCAGTCCCAGAGATGGTTGGCCAGCACCCCCATCGTCCAGGGCCCGCTTTGCTTGAGCATCACACCGGTCACGCCAGCTGCGAAAGTGTCGAGCCCGAGATTGTCCTCGGTGGCGGTCGGGAAGAGGAAGGCCGGGCCAACCCCCCAGATCAGCCCGCCGGCGGTCGGCGCGGGCGAGAAGAAGAAGCTCTGCGTGACGTCGCCGAGCCCCCAATCATCCTGGCCCTGCGAGGGCAGGTTGTATTGCGACACGACGGGCACGATGGTCCGCGAGATCAGGTTCCAGCCGCCGCCGAGGTCGAAGGGAATGACCGGCTGGATGTTCATCGTCCAGCGCTCACCCTTGCCCTTGGGGCCGATGTTGTCATCGAAGTTGAACTGGAAGGGCACCGAGATCAGCGAGGCCACAGGGTTCGAGAGCTGCTTCTGCAGGTCCGTCGAATCGGACTGGGCCAGCGACGGAGATGCGAGAAGCGCTGCGGCTACACCGGCCACGGCAGCGCGGGCGACTTGGATCATGGGAGCGCTCCAATAAAATGTCATGCGGAAAAAGGGTTCGGGATCATACTGCCGAGAAGCCTAGGCGAAATTGCCCGGACTGCGAAACAACTTTTCCGCGCATGGGGTTGACCCGGCGGAAACCGGACAATTCCGCCACGCCCGCGCTGCCCGAAATGCATCGCAAGACACGCCGAACATCTGCCGCACGAAGCGGCGCGCCGCGGTATCGTCGAGTGAAACTGTGAGGAAGGAGGTGCACCTTGGACAAGGTGCTTGGCAGGGGCAGCAGGGTTCGAACCCGCGACCTACGGTTTTGGAGACCGTCGCTCTACCAGCTGAGCTATACCCCTGTGGTGCTGCGCTAACTAGAAGGTTCTGAAGGCATGGTCAACCGGGTTTCAGCGCGTTTTTCCGCTTCTCTTGCGCCCTGCTCGAATGCTCCGGGAAAAGCCCTGCCGAGCGCGGCTCCGATGCATCACTCGCCGCCTTCGGGAGGTCGGTAGGTCAGCAGCAGCTTGTAGCCGCAGATCGCGCCCAGACCAAGAAAGACCACCGCCCAGGCAGGCGATCCGATCTGCGTCTCCAGCAGCCCCCAGCCGAGGCAGACGAGGGTGATCGCCACGCGCAGCCAAAGCGGCCGAAAGAAGGGGTGCGAAAAATCGAACACGGGGGGGCTCCTGCCTCGAAGGGTGCTCTTTCCTAGCAGCAGGCCCGGCCCCGGGTCACCCCAGAAACGCGGCCCGCGCCCGACCATCGCTGCGGATCGGCTCGCCGGGCGCACCCCGCGACGCAAAGCACTTGGGGGAGTCGCCCGCGCTGTGGCATTCTGAGCGCTATGCACCCCAAGCTGGACCCCGCCCTCAAATCCACCTGGCCCGGCGCTGCCACGCGCTTCCTCGCCCTGCGCCTGCTGCCGGGTCACGACCTGCGCCGGGCGCTCGATCACGCCTTTGCCGCCGAGCGCGAGCATGCGGGGTTTGTTGTCGCCTGCGTCGGCAGCCTGTCGAAGGTCAGCCTGCGCCCGGCCGGTCTCGACACCCCCTTGTCGCTGGAGGTCACGCTGGAGATCGTCTCGCTCTCGGGCACCTTCTCGGAGCATGGCCCCCACCTGCATATTGCCGTGTCGGATTCCAGCGGCGCGATGCTCGGCGGCCACCTGCTCGAGGGCTCGCTGGTGCGCACCACCGCCGAGGTGGTGATCGGCCTCGCCCCGGTGCATTTCCGCCGGATGGTCGATCCGCGCACCGGTTATCCCGAACTGCTCTTCGACTGACCCGCGCGGGCCGTTTCTTCTAGGCGGAAATATCCCGGGGGAGACCGCCGCAGGCGGGCGGGGGCAGAGCCCCCTGCTGAAGGGGCCTCAGCCGAAGAACGCCCGTCGCAGCAGGTTCAGCGCCGCCACCAGCAGCACGATCAGCGTCAGCTTGCGGAACATCGCCTGGTCGATGCGGTCGTGGACGCGGCGTCCCAGCCACATGCCGCCCATCGCCGGGACCAGCATCGCCACCGAAAAGGGCAAGGTCTGCGCGTTCAGCACCCCCGACAGCGTATGCGCCCCGGTGAGCGAGATCGCCCCCAACCCGTAGGCCACGCCCTGCACCCTGATCTGGTCGCGCTTTTCCGTGCCGATCGCCGTCAGGTAGGCCACGAAGGGGGGTCCCCAGACACCCGACAGGCCGCCGACGAACCCTGCCACCGCGCCGACCGAGGCCTCGATCCTCGGCGTTGGCCCGCTCGGCAGGTTGGGCCGCCAGCCGGCCAGCTGCATCAGGCAGAAGAGGAAGACCGGCCCGCCGATCATCGCCAGCAGCACTTGCACCGGCAGCACCCGCACCAGCTGCGCCGAGAGCGCCAGCATGACGAAGGCGACGATCAGGAGGAGCTTGAAGCGCTTCACCGTCTCCCAGGCTGCGCGCGGCCCCTCGCCGAAGGCCTGGAAGGCGTTGGTGGCCAGCGTCGGCAGGATCAGCCCGGCCAGCGCCAGCTCGGGCGAGACCACCGAGCCCAGCCCCGAGATCATGATCATCGGCATGGCGAAACCGACCATGCCCTTGACCATGCCCGCCAGTGCTGCAACGGCGAAGGCGAGCGCCAGCATCGGCGGCGATACGAGGGAGAAGAGCGCGTCCATAAGTGCCTCATATCACGCAGGGATCGCCCCAGCAGCCACATTCGGCGAGGTAATATTAGCAATCATATAAACTCGAATTCGGTATTTTTGTTGCGCTGCGGTTGCGAAATCGGTATCTCCAGTCCTGGCAGCAGGAGGAGATGATTCATGGCTCATGACGGACAGGGTGGCGTGGTTGAACAGCCCGTCGTGCTTGCAAATCTTCTGGAGCTGACCGGCGCGGCGGTTGCCCCGATCGAGCAGATCTTCGACGCGGCCCGTGCCGCCGTCCGCGCGCGGGTCGAGGAAGACGGCCGCATCTCGGGCAGGCTGATCGAGGTGCACCAGTTCGCCGCCCATGGCCTCGCCTGGCTTGCCACCTACGCCGAGTCCCTGCGCCAGATGCACGGCTGGGCCGAGCGGCTGGTGGCCGAGGGTACTTTCGGCGAGGTCGAGCAGCTGCTTCTGCAGATCGCTTTTGGCGAGTACATCAGCCAGATCTCCGGCGGCATCCAGATGAACCAGGGCGAGATGGTGCGCCTCACCGACCTTGGCCTGCCCGCCTCCGCTGCCGCGCCGCTGCGCGAGGGCGCCGCCGGCGCGCTCGCCGACAGCGGCAACTCCCAGGCCGCCCGCAGCCGCCTCGTCACGCTCATGCAAGAGCGCAGCGCCGAGATCACCGTCGGCCGCACCGGCCTCGACGACGAGCTTGAGATGATCCGCGAGCAGTTCCGCCGCTACGCCGTCGAGAAGGTCGAGCCCTTTGCCCACGAGTGGCACCTCAAGGACGATTACATCCCGATGGAGGTGATCGAGGAACTGGCCGAGATGGGTGTCTTCGGCCTCACCATCCCCGAGGAGTTCGGCGGCTTCGGCCTCAGCAAGGCGTCGATGTGCGTCGTCTCCGAGGAACTCTCGCGCGGCTACATCGGCGTCGGCTCCCTCGGCACGCGCTCCGAGATTGCCGCAGAGCTGATCCTCGCCGGCGGCACCGACGAGCAGAAAGCGACCTGGCTGCCCCAGATCGCCAGCGGCGAAAAGCTCCCGACAGCGGTCTTCACCGAGCCCAACACCGGCTCCGATCTCGGCTCGCTGCGCACCCGCGCGGTGAAGGACGAGAGCGGCGATTACGTGATCACCGGAAACAAGACCTGGATCACCCATGCCGCGCGCGCCCACGTGATGACCCTGCTCGCGCGCACCGATCCCGGCAGCTCCGACTACAAGGGCCTGTCGATGTTCCTCGCCGAGAAGACCCCCGGCGACGAGGAGACCCCCTTCCCCACCCCCGGCATGACCGGCGGCGAGATCGAGGTGCTCGGCTATCGCGGCATGAAGGAGTTCGAGCTGGGCTTCGACGGCTTCAAGGTAAAGGGCGAGAACCTGCTCGGCGGCGAGGAGGGCAAGGGGTTCAAGCAGCTCATGGAGACCTTCGAGAGCGCCCGCATCCAGACCGCCGCCCGCGCCATCGGCGTGGCGCAATCGGCGCTCGACGTCGGCATGCGCTACGCACAGGAGCGCAAGCAGTTCGACAAACCGCTGATCGCCTTCCCGCGCGTGTCGGGCAAGCTGGCGATGATGGCCGTCGAAATCATGATCGCCCGCCAGCTCACCTATTTCTCGGCCCGCGAAAAGGACGAGGGCATTCGCTGCGACCTCGAGGCCGGGATGGCCAAGCTGCTCGGCGCCCGCGTCGCCTGGGCCAATGCCGACAACGCGCTGCAGATCCACGGCGGCAACGGGTTCGCGCTGGAATACACGATCAGCCGCATTCTCTGCGACGCGCGCATCCTCAACATCTTCGAGGGTGCGGCCGAGATTCAGGCGCAGGTGATCGCCCGGCGGCTTCTCGGCTGAGCGCCCCGCCGCTGTCAGGCGCCAAGGCCCCGTCCCGCGGGGCCTTTTGCGTTCTGCGGGGCACGCAATCCCGCTACCCTCCTCTTGTCTGATCTGGATCAAGGCTGCCGCCCGCCGCGCGTGGTCATCAGGGCGCAGTTACATTCAAGGAGAGAGATATGTCTTTCAAGGAACAACTCGCCGACAAGCGCAAGGAGCTGCGCGAGCTGCGCAAGGCCATCCCCGAAACCTTCGCCGGTTTCGTCGAGATGGAAAAGGCCGCCTCGGCCGAGGCCGCGCTGAACCACAAGGAAAAGGAATACGTGGCGCTCGGCATCGGCATCGCGATCCGCTGCGACGCCTGCATCCTGAGCCACGTCAGCGCGCTGGTCCGGCTTGGGGCCACCCGCGAGGAGATCGCCGATGTCTGCGGCATGGCGGTCCAGATGGGCGGCGGGCCGGGCCTGATGTATGCCGCCAAGGCGCTGGCCGCCTATGACGAGTTCGTGACCGAGGGCTGATGCCGCGACGGAGCGGCGTTCGGCCTGCGTATCAGAGGGACACAGGCAAAAAAGGACGCCCCATGAAGCCCCTCATCGCAGCAGCAGCCGCCCTCCTCCTCTCCGCCACCGCGCTTGCGGCCCAGCCGCAGGGCGCTGCCGGAGCCGGACGCGGCCCCGGCGACATGATCAAGCAGATGGATGCCAATGGCGACGGCAAGGTCACCAAGGCCGAGTTCGACGCCAACTCCCGCGCCATGTTCGCCCGGATGGACCGCAACGGCGATGGCGTGCTGAGCGGCGACGAGTTGACGCCGCCGAAGCGCCCGGGGAACTGAGCGTGCCGCTGCGCGGGGGCGCGTCTGCCCAACGGCGCGGCCGCGGCTGGCGGGATCTGATGCGTGTGCTGCGCATCAAGGTGCTGCGGTTCTGGCGCGGCTGAGGCGCGGCCCGGCACACGGACAGGAAAAAGGCCCCGGCGGATCGCTCCGCCGGGGCCTTTCTCATTCCCGAACCCGAGTTCAGCCGCGCAGCGTGCCGCCGGTGGCCTTCTCGACCTTGGCGACGATCTTGGCTGCCACTTCCTCGATGTCCTTTTCCTTCAGCGTCGCGTCGCTCGGCTGCAGGCGCACGGTGATGGCGAGCGACTTCTTGCCCTCGCCGAGGCTGCCGCCGATGAACTCGTCGAACACGCGGACATCCTCGATCAGCGCCTTGTCGGCACCGGCCGCGGCGTTGACCAGATCCAGCGCCGCCACATCGGCATTGACCACGAAGGCGAAGTCACGCTCGACCGCCTGCAGGTCGTTCAGCTTCAGCGCCGGACGCGCCGAGCCGGTGCTGCGCGGCAGCGGGATGTCCTGCGGGTAGAGGGTGAAGGCCACGACCGGGCCCTTCACGTCCATCGCCTGCAGCACCTTGGGGTGCAGCTCGCCAAAGACGCCCAGCACCTTTTTCGGGCCGAGGCAGAGCTTGCCGTGACGACCCGGGTGCCACCATTCCTCGGCGCCGCGCAGGATCTGCATCTTGGCGGGCGCGCCCATCGCCGCGAGGATCGCCTCGGCATCGGCCTTGGCATCAAACACATCCACCGGGCGCGAGGCTCCGTGCACGTCCTTGGGACCGGTGCGGCCGACGAGGATGCCCGAAACCTGCGTCGCCTGCTCACCCGGCTCACCGCCGGCGAAGGCCGGGCCGCATTCAAACAGAGCCATGTCGGCAAAGCCGCGCGCCTGGTTGCGCGCCGCCGCCTGCAGCAGGCCCGGCAGCAGCGAGGGCCGCATGTGGCTCATCTCGGAGCTGATCGGGTTCGCCAGCATGGTCGCATCGGTACCGCCGCCAAAGATCTCGGCCGAAGCCTGATCGATGAAGCTGTAGGTCACGCACTCGTTGTAGCCGAGCTCCGCCGTGGTGCGCCGGGCGACCTGCTCGCGCTTCTGCAGCGGCGAGAGGATCGGCTTCGGCACGCCCGGCTGGGCGCGGCGCATCGGCTGGCCCTGCAGCTTGGTGAGCGAGGCGATACGGGCCACCTCTTCCACCAGATCGGCCTCGCCCATCACGTCGGGACGCCAGCTCGGCACGTTCGCCATGTCGCCGTCGAAGGTGAAGCCGAGCGCGGTCAGCGTGGCGCGCTGCTCATCTGCCGGGATTTCCATGCCGACGAGGCTGATCACCCGGTCGGTGTCGAGCTTGTAGGCGCGGCTCACGTCAGGGGTGGTGCCCGCGACGACAACTTCCGAAGCCTCGCCGCCGGCGATCTCGAGGATCATCGCGGTGGCAGCCTCGATGCCCGGGGATGCCGAGGACGGGTCGATGCCGCGCTCGAAGCGGTAACGGGCGTCGGAATTGATCTTCAGCGCGCGGCCCGTGTAGGCGGTGCGGACCGTCTGGAAATACGCCGCCTCGAGGAAGACATCCACGGTCTCATCCGTAACACCCGTGGACTCACCGCCCATCACGCCGCCGAGGCTTTCGACAGTGTCACCGGCCGAGATCACCACCATGCCCGGCTCGAGCGTGTAGATGCGCTCGTCCAGCGCCTCGATGGTCTCGCCGCCCTTGGCACGGTGCACGCGCAGGTCGCCCGAGACCTTGGCCGCGTCGAAGACGTGCAGCGGGCGGTTGCGGTCGAAGGTGAAATAGTTGGTCACGTCGACAAGGAAGCTGATCGGGCGCAGGCCGATGGCCTTCAGCCGGTCCTGAAGCCACTCAGGCGAGGGGCCGTTCTTCACGCCGCGGATGACCCGACCATAGAACACCGGGCAGTCGTCCAGCGTGTCTGCGTCGATGGTGACCTTGATCGGCGAGGCGAAGGAGCCGGGCACTTTCACCTCGGGCAGCGCCTTCAGGGTGCCGAGACCACGCGCCGCGAGATCGCGGGCGATGCCATGCACGCCGAGCGCGTCGGGCCGGTTCGGGGTGATCGCGATCTCGATCACCGGGTCGACCTTGGCCGGATCGTTTGCCGCCAGCCAGTCGATGAACCGCTCGCCGACCTCGCCCGAGGGCAGCTCGATGATGCCGTCATGCTCTTCCGACAGCTCCATCTCGCGCTCGGAGCACATCATGCCGAAGCTCTCGATGCCGCGGATCTTGCCGACCTGGATGGTGGTGTCGATGCCGGGCACATAGGTGCCGGGCTTGGCCACGACGACGGTGATCCCCTCGCGCGCGTTGGGTGCGCCGCAGATGATCTGGCTCTCACCCTCGTCGGTCATCACCGTGCAGACGCGCAGCTTGTCGGCGTCGGGGTGTTTCTCGGCCTTGAGCACCTTGCCAATGGTAAAGGCCGACAGGCGGTCGGCGGGGTTCTCGACCCCTTCGACTTCCAGCCCCAGATCGGTCAGTGCCTCGGTGATTTCCTCCACCGTGGCGGAGGTGTCGAGGTGGTCTTTCAACCAGGAAAGCGTGAATTTCATCTCTCGGCCCGGCTTGGTTTCGCTTGGGTCCGGTCCTTAGCGGAATGAGGCGGGAGGGGAAAGGGGGTTGGCCGGGTGCGGTCCCCTGGCCGGGACGAAAGCAGGGGCGCTGCCCCTCTTGGCCTGCGGCCAATTCACCCCGGGATATTTGGACCTAGAAGAAAGCCCGGCGCCGGACCGTGGCGACGACGGGCCGCCACGGCCGGAGGATGGCTCAGAGAACCTTGCAGGCGTCTTCCATCTTGAGGCGCGGCAGGCGGCCAAAGACCTTCGAGGGCTCGCCGTAGCCGAGGTTGACCATGAAGTTCACCTTCCAGCCGGTGCCGACGAGGAAGGCCTCCTCGACGAGCTTGGCATCGAAGCCCGACATCGGGCCGCAGTCGAGGCCGAGCGCGCGGGCCGCCATGATCAGGTAGCCGCCCTGCAGCGAGGAATTGCGGAAGGCGGTCTCGGCGATCATCGCCTCGGAGCCGGTGAACCAGGGCTTGGCGTCGACATGGGGGAAGAGCTCGCCGAGCTTGTCGTAGAATGCCATGTCCTGGCAGACGATGACGGTGACCGGGGCCGACATGGTCTTGTCGCGGTTGCCGCTCGACATGGCGGGGGCGAGCTTCTCCTTGGCCTCCTGGCTGCGGATGAAGACAAAGCGCGCCGGCGAGCAGTTGGCCGAGGTCGGACCCATCTTCACCAGGTCGTAGAGCTGCTCGAGGATCTCCTCGGGGATGTCCTTGTCCTGCCAGGCGTTCTGGCTGCGGGCCTCGAAGAAGAGAGTGTCGAGAGCCTCGGCGTCGAGCGCGCCGGTGGGGAGGAGATCTTTCATCTGTCGTGCCTTTCAGTCGTCGGTCGGGCGTCATGCGGGATCCACCTCGATGGCTTCCCCTGCCCGGCGCAGGGTTGCAAGGGCGTCGGGCTGGCGTCCCGGAAAGGAGGCGGCTAGGGGCGCCATGTGCCGGGCATTGCGCCCAAAATCCGGGCGCTTGCAGGCACGCGCGGTGGCAGGCGGAAGAAAAGGCGCTTGCGTGGCACGCAGAGCCGGTGCGGGCATTCCGGGGCGCGAAGGGCTCTGGACGGCGAGGCCGCCGCCCTGCATTCATGGTCCAGCAGTCCAGGTCCCGCCGCCACCCGGCCCGCATTGCGCGGCGCCTCCCCGGATTGCCCCGGCGCTGGCTTCCTCCCGGCCCGCCGTGACCGAAGGAAAGGACGACTGAATGGACCCCAACGACTTCAAATCCGGCATGCGCCGCCTTGCCGCCGGCGTTTCGCTGGTCACCTGCGAGGCCGGCAATGCACGGCACGGGCTGATCGCCACCGCTGTCACCTCGCTCAGCGCCGAGCCGCCGAGCCTGCTGATCTGCGTCAACGCCTCGGCCTCGATCCACGAGCACCTGAGCGAGGCAAGGGCTTTCTGCGTCAACGTGCTGTCGCGCGACCAGCAGGACGTGGCGATGCGCTTCGCCACCCCAAAGGACCGCGAGACCCGCTTCGAGATGGGCGAGTGGTCCGAGCTGGAGACCGGTGCCCCCGCCCTCCGCGGCGCGCAGGTGAGCTTCGACTGCCGCCCGGCGCAGAAGAGCAGCTTCGGCACCCACACGATCTTTATCGGGGAGGTGGTTGCGGTGACCGACTGGGGCAGCCCCTCGGATCCGCTGCTCTACCATGAAGGGAAATTCGTGAGCCTGCCCGGCGCCGCTGACGCCTGAGACGGGCAGCGCGGCGGATATCGCCGCGCGCCCGGCGGCAGGGCCTTACCGTGGCTCGAAGTGGTTCAGCGGGATCTTGAGGTAGCTGCGGCCATTGTCCTCGGCCGCCGGCAGCCGCCCGCCACGGATGTTCACCTGCAGCGCCGCCAACATCAGCTTCGGCAGCGGCAATGTCGCGTCGCGCTTGTCGCGCACCGCGCGGTATTCGGCCTCGGTGGGCGCATCCTTGAGGTGGATGTTCTTCGCCTTGTGCTCGGCCACGGTCGCGCAGCATTGCGCCTCGCGCCCCTCGGGAGCGTAGTCGTGGCCGACGTAGAGACGTGTCTCATTCGGCAGCGAGAGGATCTTCATCAGCTCGCGTAGAGATCCGCCGAGCTGCCGCCGGGGAAATCCGCTCGCGAGGTGCCGCTGTCGGGCATCATGAAGGTGTCATGCACGAAGGCCGCATCGCCGGCGACATAGGTGATCGAGGCCAGCGTGTGGCCCGGGCTGAAGATCACCTCAACCGGGATTTCGCCGACCATGAAGGTGTCGCCGTCGGCGAAGAGCACGTCCCATTGCGTGCCGTCGGTCGGCAGCTCAGGCAGGTTGTAGATCTCCTGCCAGAGCTTCTGCACCTTCTTCACGTGCTCGCCGATGGCGGTGGTGCCGCCGATCTTCGACTTGATGTAGGGCGCGGCCGAGAAGTGGTCGGCGTGGGGGTGGGTGTCGAGGATATGGGTGATCTCGATCCCGGCCTCCTGCACGTAGGAGAGGATCGCATCGGCGTTTTTTCGTGCGCGTGGCGCCGGCGAGCGGGTCGAAGTCATGCACCGGATCGACGATGGCGCCCTTCATCGTCTGCGGATCATGGAAGACGTATTGCCAGCTACCGGTGGGTTCATCCCAGAAGGTCTTCACGACGGGGCTCAAGGTCATCTTTGTCTCCTTGCACTCAGGCGGACGTGGGCGCGCGGCCAAATCATATTCATCATGACGAATGTATGTTGCCGGGTCGTGAAGTCACCCCCCAGGCCGGAATTTTCTCGCGCGGCCCCCGTCAGCCCCCCCCGTCAGGCCCCCACAGCCTTGCGCGCGAGCGCGAGGAACTGCGCCTGCTCCGCTTGGGTGAGATTGGCGAGGATCTCTGCCTGCAGCGCCGCGACAATCGGGGCAACCCGCGCGAGGGCGACCTCGCCCTCGCCAGTCAGGCGCAGGGTGCGGGCGCGCCGGTCCTCCTCGTTCACCTGCCGCGCCACCAGCCCCTTCTTCTCGAGCCGCTTCACCACCTCGCCGATCGTCGCCCGATCATAGGCGATGAGCGACGCCAGCCGGGCCTGGTCGATCCCCGGCTCGCGCGCCAGCACGTCGAGCGCGGCGTATTGCACCGAGGTCAGCTCCACCGGCGCCGATTTCATCCGCTCTGTGAAGACCGCGGTCGAGCGCTGGTTCAATTTGCGGATCAGGTGGCCGGGCATCTGGCCCAGATCGTCGCGTGACGTCATGGGGTTAGGCTCCAAAATATGATACGTATACTTACCATATTGACTCCACGCCGCACCAGAGGAATATAATACGTACACTTACTACCTTGGGAGGACCAGGCCATGCAGTTTCACCTGAACGGATTTCGCAGCGGGGATCCCGCCATTGCCGCCGCCCTGCCCGGGGCGGATCAGAAGGCGCAGGACGTCGACGTGCTGATCGTCGGCTGCGGCCCTGCGGGCCTGACGCTGGCCGCGCAGCTTTCGGCTTTCCCCGAGATCTCAGTGCGCATCACCGAGCGCAAGCCGGGCCCGCTAGAGGTCGGACAGGCCGATGGCATCGCCTGCCGCTCGGTCGAGATGTTCGAGGCCTTCGGCTTCGCCGAGAGGGTCACGAAAGAGGGCTACTGGGTCAACGAGGTCGCCTTCTGGCGCCCCGGCAGCGACGGCGCCCTGCATCGCGCCGACCGCATACAGGACGTCGAGGACGACCTGTCCGAGATGCCGCACGTGATCCTCAACCAGGCGCGGGTGCATGACTTCTACCTCGAGATCATGCGCAATTCGCCGCGTCGCCTGACCCCGGATTACAACCGCGAACTGGTGGAGCTGACCGAGAGCGGCGATGCCGACTACCCGATGCGGGCAACGTTCAACTGCCTCGACGGGACGGGCACCGAGACCCTCCGCGCCCGCTACGTTGTCGGCTGCGATGGCGCGCGCAGCACGGTGCGCGCCTCCATGGGCCACGCGCTGAAGGGCGAGTCGGCGCGGCAGCTCTGGGGCGTGATGGACGTGCTCCCGGTCACCGATTTCCCCGACATCCGCCTCAAGGCGGCGATCCAGTCCGCCGATCAGGGCAGCGTGCTGATCATCCCCCGCGAGGGCGGCTTCATGGTCCGCATGTATATCGAGTTGGACGAGCTGCACGGCGATGAGCGCGCCGCCGACCGCGAAGTCAGCGCCGAGATGCTGATCGCCAAGGCGCAGGCGATCCTCGCGCCCTATGCGCTCGACGTGAAGGAGGTCGCCTGGTGGTCCGCCTACGAGATCGGCCAGCGGGTCTGCGATGCCTTCGACGACGTGCCCGAAGGCGCGCGTGGCAGCCGCAGCCCGCGCATCTTCATCGCCGGCGATGCCTGCCACACCCACAGCCCCAAGGCCGGTCAGGGCATGAACGTCAGCATGGCCGACACCTTCAACCTCGGCTGGAAACTCGCCGCCGTGCTGCGCGGGCGTGCCGCCCCTGCCCTGCTCGACACATACTCCGAGGAACGCCGCGCCAAGGCCAAGGAGCTGATCGACTTCGACCGCGACATGGCGCGGCTGTTCAGCGCCAAGCCGAAGGATGCCGCCGAGGCCGCGCAGTTCCAGCGCTATTTCAAGCAGCACGGACGCTACACCGCCGGGGTCGAAACGCAATACGATGCCTCGCTGATCACCGGCGGCACCGAGCATCAGGCACTGGCAGCAGGGCAAGTGGTCGGCAAGCGCTTTCATTCTGCGCCGGTGGTGCGGCTGGCGGACGCCAAGCCAATGCAGCTCGGCCATGCCTTCAAGGCGGACGGGTGCTGGCGGGTGCTGGCCTTCGCCCCCGCGGGCGACAGCGGGCAGCCCGGCGGCGCCATCGCGCAGCTCTGCGACGCATTGGCCCCGGTGATCGCGGGATTCACTCCGAGAGGCGCGGTTCCGGACAGCCTCATCGACCTGCGCGCAGTGTTCCAGACGCCGCACCGCGAGATGCGACTCGAGACACTGCCCGCCGCGCTGCTGCCGAAGAAGGGCAAGCACAGGCTGACCGACTACGAAAAGGTCTTCTGCCCGGCGCCGAACGGACCGGATATTTTCAACCTTCGCGGCATCGACCGGACCCGCGGCGCGCTGCTTATCCTACGACCGGACCAATATGTCGCGCAGGTTCTTCCGCTCGATGCGGTGAACGAAATTTCCAAATTCTTCAACGGCTTCCTGCTCCCCGCGTAACCTCATGGAAGCCCTCGGGCCGCCGTCCCCGCGGCGGCCGGTAAAGCCCCAAGGCGTGCGCCAAAATAATAGTTATTGACTATAACTATTATCCTCCATACCGTTCTAGTCAGGAGGAACCCCATGCCGCAGACTGACGACCTTTCCGAAGACCGTGGCGGGCCGACTGTGGAGGACACGGTGCTTGGCGACCTGATCGGATACCGGCTCAAACGCGCCTACATGCAGATTCAGCCCGAGGCCCAGCGTGCGCTGGCCGAGGATGACCTGCGGGTGGTCAGCTTTTCGTGCCTGTCGATCATCACCGACAACGCAGGGATCGTGCAGTCGGAGCTTGCGGACGCCTTGCAGATGGAGCGCTCGAACCTCGTCGTGATCATCGACGAGCTGGAACAGCGCGGCCTCGTGACCCGCAAGAAGGTTCCCACCGACCGCCGGCGCTACGCGCTGACGGCCACGCTGCGCGGACGCCGCCTGCGCGACCGCGCCGCAGAAAAGGTGAGAACGGCCGAAGACCAGATCATCGGCCGGCTCGACGACAAGGACCGCGCGCATCTCATGGCCGTTCTGCAGCGGCTCGAGGACAATACGCGCTGAGCGAATGACGCGGGCGGCTAGAGGAGGCCGGCCGCGAACTTTCACAGGGAGGATAACCATGAAAATGCGTCTTGCGGCGGGTCTGCTCGCTTGCTCGATTTCGGCGCTGGCGGTCAGCGCCTCGGCCGACACCATTCGCGCCACCAGCGGCTTCGGCCCCAACCATGCCGTCGCCAAGGACGTCTACCCGACGCTCTTCAAGAAGCTCGAGGAGCTGACCGACGGGCGCTGGACCGGCCAGGACACCCCCTCGGGGCTGGTCGCGCCCAACGAGATGTCGACCGGGCTGCGCGACGGGGTGACCGAGTTCGGCGCGCTGCTGATGCCTTATTTCGTCGCCGAGTACCCCGAGAGCGTGCTGGTCTCGGAACTGTCGATGCTGGGCTCCAGCGCCGCCGTGGTCAGCTCGGCGGTGACCGAATACATCGCCACCTGCGCGCCCTGCCAGGCCGAGTTCACACGCAACGGGCAGATCTACCTCGGCTCGGACACCACGCCGCTCTATGACCTGCTGTCGACCAAGCCGGTGAAGACGCTGGGCGACATGAAGGGCCTCAAGGTCCGCTCGGGCTCGCCCTTCTACGCGGCCTTCATCGAAAGTGTCGGCGGCGCACCGGCGCAGATGCCCTCGTCCGAACTCTTCGAGAGCCTGAGCCAGGGCGTGATCGACGCCACCTTCTCCTCGCCGCACGAGATCATTGCCAACCGCCTCGGCGACGTGGTCGACTACGTGACCGAGATCGAGCAGGGCGTGTTCAACGGTGCCGCGATCACCACCGCGAGCGCGATGCTCTGGGATCGCATGGATGCCGAGGACCGCATGGCGCTGGCCACCGCGGCGCAATACGGCATCGCCACCGGCATGGCCGCCTTCGACCGCCAGATCGAAGAGGTACGCGCCGGTGACATGGTCGAGTTCATCGAGCCCGACCAGGACCTGATCGACGCCCGCGACACGTTCAACGCCGACCGTCTCGCCAATGCCGCCTCGATCCTCGAGGGCCGGGGCGTGAGCGATGCACAGGCCAAGATCGACCGCTACAAGGCGCTGATCGACAAGTGGGAAGAGCTGGTCACCCCCGGCATGACTCCCGAAGAGCTGGGCGCACTGCGGACCGAGGAAATCTGGTCGAAGATCGACCTGACCTCCTACGGCAGCTGAGCCTGACCGGCGCGCGCCGAGCCTCCCGACGGCGCGCGCCATTCCCGACTTTCCCCTCATCCCCCGGAGGATCGGATGCTTGCTCCGATTGAGACCGCCGTGGCGCGGATCAGTATGGTATTGGGCGGCCTCGTGCTGCTGGCGATGATGCTGCAGGTCGTGGTGGACGTCTTCATGCGCGCCTTTCTCGGCGCGGGCTTCCCCGCCACCGCCGATCTCGTCGGCAAATACTACATGGTCGCCGTGAGCGTGCTGCCGCTGGCCCTGACCGAACTGAAGCGCCGCCACATCGAGGCGACCGTCTTCACCCAGACCCTCACCGGCACGCCGCTGAAACTGGTGCAACTGCTGGGCTTCGGCATCTTCGCCGCGGTGCTGGCTGTGCTCACCTATGGCTCCGGGCTCGAGGCGATGCGGCAGATGGCCCGCGGCGCCTACATCGAGGCCGGCACGCTGCGCTTCGTCACCTGGCCGAGCTACTGGATCCTGCCGATCTCCTTCGGGCTGGCCCTGCTGATCATGGCGATCCGCATCTTCGAAGTGATGACCGGCCGCTTCGGCGAGCATGACCACGACCCCGTCGGCGCCCTCGAAGATCTGGAGGACATCTGATGGATCCCGTCACCATCGGCATTCTCGCCCTTGCCGCCCTGCTCATCCTGATCGGCCTGCGCGTGCCCATCGCCGCAAGCCTGATCCTCGTCTCCTTCGTCGGCATCTGGGCGGTTGCGGGCATCCGCCCGGCGCTCTCGATGATCTCGACCATCCCCTACACCACCTCGGCGAGCTGGACCCTCAGCTCGATCCCGATGTTCCTGCTGATGGGCTACATCGCCTATCATTCGGGCCTCACCCGCGGCCTCTTCGAGGCGGCGCGGGTCTGGTGGGGCTGGTTGCCCGGCGGGCTGGCGATCGCCTCGCTGGCAGGCGCCTCGGGCTTCGCCGCGGTCTCGGGCTCGTCGGTCGCCTGCTCGGCCGCCATCGGCCGCATCGCGGTGCCCGAGATGGCGCGGCAGAAGTACGATCTGCGCATCGCCACCGGCGCTGTCGCCGCAGGCGGCACCATCGGCGCGCTGATCCCGCCGTCGATCATCCTGATCCTCTTCGGCATCCAGGCCGAGACCTCGATCAACGACCTGTTCCTCGGCGGGCTCTTCGTCGGCCTTGCCTCGCTGGCCTTCTACATTTGCGCCGTGCTGATCGTCTGGCTTCGCAACCCGGCCAGCCTGCCCCGCGCCGAGCCCTACACCATGGGCGACCGCTGGAAGAAGACCGCCGAGATCTGGCCGGTGCTGCTGCTCATCGGCGCGGTGTTCGGCGGGCTCTTCACCGGCTTCTTCACCGCCACCGAGGCGGGGGCCTTCGGCAGCTTCGTCGCGCTGCTCCTCGGCGTCGCCCGCCGCTCGCTGAGCTGGGCCGACTTCAAGGAAAGCATCGTCGACACGCTGCTCTCCTCGGGCGCGCTCTTCATCATCGCCATCGGCGCCAACCTCTTCACCCGGCTCGTCGCCATGTCGGGCCTGTCGATGCAGATGGGGACGTTCGTCGAGGGGCTCGGCCTCGGCACCTTCGCGCTGCTGCTGGTGATCGTGGTGATCTACCTGATCCTCGGGATGTTCCTCGAGCCGATCGGGGCGCTGCTGCTGACCCTGCCGCTGTTCCTGCCGATCCTCGCCCAGCATGGCGTCGACAAGCTGTGGTTCGGCCTGCTGGTCGCCAAGCTGCTGGAGATCGGCATGATCACGCCGCCGGTGGGGCTCAACGTCTTCGTCATCCACTCCGTCGCCCGAGACTACGTGCGGCTGGAGCAGGTCTTCGCGGGGATCGTGCCCTTCATCCTTGCCGACCTGGTGCTGGTCGGCGGCATGCTCGCCGTGCGCGGCTTCTTCTGAGGATTTCGACCATGAATATCAACGGAACCATCGCCCTCGTCACCGGCGCCGGAAGCGGCCTCGGCGAGGCCACCGCGCGGCGGCTGGCGGCAGCGGGGGCAAAGGTTGCGGTGCTGGACCTCTCCCCCGAGGCCGCCCAGCGCGTCGCGGGCGAAATCGGTGGGCTGGCCGTGGCGGTCGACGTCTCGGACGCCGCCGCCGTGGAAGCCGCCTTCACCGAAGTCAGCGAGAAGCTCGGCACGCCGCGCATCGCGGTCAACTGCGCCGGGATCGGCACCGCCACCCGCATCCTGCCGCGCGACGGATCGCTGTCCATCGAGGCCTTCGAGCGCACGCTGAAAATCAACACGCTCGGCAGCTACATCGTGCTCAGCCACGCCGCGCGCGCCATGTCGGCGCTGGAGCCAGTGGATCCGGACGGCGCGCGGGGGATCATCCTCAACACCGCGTCTGTCGCCTATCAGGACGGGCAGATCGGCCAAGCCGCCTATGCCGCCTCCAAGGGCGGGATCGCCTCTCTCACCCTGCCCGCAGCGCGCGAGCTGGCCCGCTTCGGCATCCGCGTGATGACCATCGCGCCCGGCCTTTTCGAGACCGCCATGAGCGCCGGCCTGCCGCCCGAGGCACGCGCCGCGCTGGAGGCCGGCCTGCCCTTCCCCTCGCGCATGGGCAAGCCCGACGAGTTCGCGCTTCTGGTGCAGCAGATCATCGAGAACCCGCTGCTGAACGGCGAGGTGATCCGCCTCGACAGCGCCGTCCGTCTCGCCCCCAAATGACCCTACTCCAAGACGTCCCCAAGGAGACTGCCATGTCCGACCACGCCAAGTATCTCACCACCGAGGTGGACGGCCAGATCGCCACCCTCACCATGATCCGCACCGACAAGCGCAATGCCATGAGTGACGGGCTGATCGCGGCGCTGGAGAATGCCTACGTGACGCTGCCGAAGGACGTTCGCGTGGTGATCCTGACCGGTGCCGGCGGGCACTTCTGCTCGGGGCTCGACCTGTCGGAGCATGTCTCGCGCAGCGCCGAGGACGGCGTCTACCATTCGCGCAACTGGCACCGGGTGATGGAGATGATCCAGTTCGGCGGCAAGGTGACGATCTCGGCCATGGAGGGCGCGGTGATCGGCGGCGGGCTGGAACTGGCGGCATCGACCCATGTGCGCATCGCCGAGCCCTCGGTGATCTTTCAACTGCCCGAGGGGCGACGCGGCATCTTCGTCGGAGGCGGCGCCTCGGTGCGGGTTGGCCGAATCCTCGGGGCGGATCGCATGGTCGAGATGATGCTGACCGGGCGCAAGTACGGTGCCGAGGACGGGCTGCGGCTGGGGCTGACCCATTACAGCGTCGAGGCGGGCGAGGCGCTGCCGCTGGCCCGCAAGCTGGCGGAGCAGATCGCCGGGAACGCGCCCATGTCGAACTATTTCATGGTGCAGGCGCTGAGCCGGATCAACGACATGTCGCGCAGCGATGGCCTGTTTACAGAGAGCCTCTGTGCCGCGCTGGTGCAGACAACCCCGGACGCCGAAGAGGGGCTGAACGCCTTCCTCGAGAAGCGCGCGCCCGTGTTCCGCTGAAGCGCCTGGAGGGAGGACACATGGACATGACCATCATCGAACGCGCTCCGACAGGCCACGAGGCCCGCGCCGACTGGGCCCGCCGCCACACGCTGACCCGCTTTGTGCCGCACAAGGTCGAGCGCGAAGACCGTGAGGACGGCACCATCCTGCTGCGCTCGAGCTACGAGCTGCCCGAGGCCGTCGCCAACACCGGCGCATGGCTGCACCGCTGGGCGAAGGAAGCCCCCTACCGCGTCGCCGTCTCCGAACGCCCCACCGAGGGCCCCGGCTGGCGCAACGTGACCTATCTCGAGCTCCTGCAGCAGGTGCGCGCCGTCGCTTCAGCGCTGCTGGCGCGCGGGCTGGGACAGGGCGACACCATCGCCATGCTCTCGGGCAACGGGCTCGATCACCTGCTGGTTTCGCTGGCCGCTCAATACATCGGCGTGCCGGTGGTGCCACTGGCCGAGCAATACGCGCTGATTCCCGAGGCGCATGGCCGGCTGATCTACGTGCTCGACAAGGTGACCCCCAAGCTCGCCTTCGTCGATGACGCCACGCGCTACGCCTCCGCCCTCGCCCTGCCGCAGCTCGCGGACGTCGAGGTCGTGGCCGCGCGCGGCGAGGCCGGGCGTCCGGTCACCGCCATGGCCGAGCTTCTTGCCACCGAGGAAAGCCCCGAGCTCGACGCCGTGCACGCGACCGTCGGCCCGGACACCTTGGCGAAGATCCTCTTCACCTCCGGCTCCAGCTCGGACCCCAAGGGCGTGCTGACCACCCATCGGATGATGTGCGTCAACCAGGTACAGATGCAGGTCGCCCTGCCCTTCCTCATGGACCATGCGCCGCGCATCACCGACTGGCTGCCGTGGAACCACGTCTTCGGCGGCTCGCACAACGTGAACATGATGCTCGCGCATGGCGGCACGCTGACCATCGACAGCGGCAAGCCCACAGGCAAGGGCTTTGCCACCACGCTCAAGAACCGCACCGACCGCCCCGGCACGCTGGCCTTCAACGTGCCGGTGGGCTGGAACATGCTGGCCGATGCGATCAAGGATGATCCGGCCCTGCAGGAGCACCTCTTCAAGGACCAACAGCTGCTGTTCTATGCCGGTGCCTCGCTGCCGCAGGATGTCTGGGAAGCGCTCGAGCAATTCTGCATCCACGCCCGCGGCGGCCTTCCGATGATGATCTCGAGCTGGGGCCTCACCGAGACCGCTCCTGCCTGCCTGATGGTGCACGAGCCCATCGGTCGCTCGGGGGTGATCGGCGTGCCGCTTCCCGGCGTCGAGGTGAAGCTGATCCCCGACGAGGACATGCGCTGCGAGATCCGGGTGAAGGGCCCCAACGTGATGCAGGGCTATTTCAACGACCCCGCGAAGACCGCCGAGGCCTTCGACGAGGAAGGCTTCTTCATCACCGGCGACGCGGTGCGCTTCGTGGATCCCGAAGATGCCAACCGGGGCCTCGTCTTCGACGGGCGCGTCTCGGAGGACTTCAAGCTCGACACCGGTACCTGGGTACAGGCGGGCAACCTGCGCATGGCCGCGCTGAAGGAGCTGGCCGGGCTCGCGCAGGACGTGGTGATCTGCGGCCATGACCGCGGCGAGGTGGGGCTTTTCGTCTTCCCCGTCCCCGGTGCCGCCAAGGTGGGCGAGATCACCCAGGGCGCCATCACCGACACCGAGCTGATGACCAAGATCGAGCTGCGCCTGCGCGAGATGAACGCGCATGTCACGGGCTCGGCCAAGCGCATCACCCGCGCGATGGTGCTTGCCGAGCCGCCCTCGCTGGAGCACCACGAGGTCACCGACAAGGGCTCGCTCAACATCAAGAAGATCCTGACCCGCCGCGCCGACCTGCTCGAGCGGCTCTACGACAACGAAGACCCGGGCCTGATCCGCGTCTGAGGAGGCATCCCCATGATCGACTTCGCCAAGATCCGCGCGATCGATTTCCACACCCACGCCGAGGAAGCCTGCGGCTGCCACACTGACGACGGCTACGACGAGCTTCAGTCGACCATGGCCAAGTATTTCGGCGCGCCCTGGGCGCATCCGCCGACCATCGACGAGACCGCCGCGCACTACCGGCAGATGAACATCGCCGCGGTGATCTTCCCCGTCGATAGCGAGCGCGAGACCGGCTACCGGCGCTACGACAACTACGAGGTCGCCGACGCCTGCGCCAAGAACGACGACATCCTCATCCCCTTCGCCTCGATCGACCCGGCGAAGGGCAAGCTGGGGGCGCGCGAGGCCCGCGATCTGGTGCAGAACCACGGCATCAAGGGCTTCAAGTTCCACCCCACGATGCAGGGCTTCTATCCCAACGACCGCATGGCCTATCCGCTCTACGAGGCGATCGCCGAAGCCGGGGTGCCGGCGCTCTTCCACACCGGGCAGACCGGCGTCGGCTCGGGGATGCGCGGCGGCAACGGCATGCGGCTGAAATACTCGAACCCGATGTACATGGATGATCTGGCGGTGGATTTCCCCGACATGCCGATCATCCTCGCGCATCCCTCATTCCCCTGGCAGGAAGAGGCGCTCTCGGTGGCCCAGCACAAGCCCAACGTCTACATCGACCTCTCGGGCTGGTCGCCGAAGTATTTCCCGAAGATCCTCGTGCAATACGCCAACTCGATCCTGAAGAAGAAGATGCTCTTCGGCTCCGACTGGCCGATGATCGCCCCCGAAAAGTGGCTCAATGCCTTCGATCAGGCCGAGTTCAAGGACGAGGTGCGCCCGCTGATCCTCAAGGAAAACGCGATGCGCCTGCTGGGCATCGAGGCCTGACCCCCTCCCGCGCGTCCCGGCGCGCGGGCTTCCCTTCTTCACGCGCGGAGCCGGAGCGGGCTCCGCGGCGGTGCCCCTGCGCCGCCGAGCCCCCTTGCGAGCGAGGCACAGATGATCCCCTTCCAGGCCCCCACCGACGAAATCTTTTACAGCCTGCGCATCTTTGCCGGGGATACCCCCCCGTTGGGATGCCGAGCTGTCGCAGGAGATCACCCAGCATTTCGCCGCCTTTGCCGAGGGCGTGCTTGCGCCGCTCAACGAGCCAGGCGACCGGCAGGGCTGTCGCCTCGAGAACGGTCGGGTGCGCATGCCCGACGGCTTCGGCGCGGCCTATGCCGAGCTGGCGACAAGCGGCTGGCAGGGGCTCACCGCCCCCGAGGCGCTTGGCGGTCAGGCGCTCGACCACCTGACGGCGGCGGCGGTGTCAGAGATCTTCTCGGGGGCCAACCACTCTTTGCAAATGGTCACCGGTCTGGTGCCCGGCGCGATCTCGACGCTGCTCGCCAATGGCACGCCCGAGCAGCAGGCCACCTATATCCCGCACCTGACCTCGGGCGATTGGCTCTCGACCATGTGCCTGACCGAAGCCGGGGCGGGCTCTGACCTCTCGCGCATCCGCTGCAAGGCGACGCGGGAGGGCGACGCGTGGAAGATCTATGGGCAGAAGATCTTCATCTCGGGCGGCGATCAGGACATGTCGCAGGGCATCCTGCATCTGGTCCTTGCCCGCACCGGCGCGCCCGAGGACGGGGTGAAGGGGTTGTCGCTGTTCCTCTGCACCTCCGAGGTCGATGGCACCCGCAATGCCATCACCGTCACCCGCATCGAGGAAAAGCTCGGCCTGCATGCCTCGCCCACCTGCCAGATGGAATTCGACGGCGCGACGGCCGAGCTGATCGGTGACGAGGGGCGCGGACTGGCAGCGATGTTCACCATGATGAACCACGCCCGGCTCGACGTGGCGCTGCAGGGCGTTGCACATGCCTCCCGCGCCTTTGCCATCGCCAGCGCCTATGCCGCAGAGCGCAGGCAGGGCCGCACCCCCGAGGGCGACCCGGCGCTACTGACGGACCACCCCGATGTGACGCGCATGCTCGACGAGCAGCAGGACCTCGCCCGCACCGCGCGCGGCATGTGCCACCTTGCGCTGGCCGAGCTGGAGAAGGCCGAGGCCCCTGCCCTCATCGAGTTCCTCACCCCTCTGTGCAAGATCTACGCCACCGAGGCCGGCATCCGTTCGGCGGACCTCGGCATCCAGATCCTCGGCGGCTACGGCTATTTGGAGGAATACGGTGTTGCGCAAATCTGGCGCGATGCGCGGATCACCTCGATCTACGAAGGGGCGAACGGCATCCACGCGCTCACCTTGGCGACGCGTGGGCTGAGGCTGGACGGTGGCGCGGCGATCGGGCAGTTCGCGGCGCTGGTGATGCGGCTCGGCGGCGACAACCCCGAGCTGGTGGCGGACTGCGCGGCGTGGCAGGGCCGCGCCCGGACCCTCGCCGAGACCCCGGATACCCGCGCCGAGGCACATGGCTTCGCCCAGGCGACCGCGACGCTTCTGGCCCGGGCGGTGCGGCTGAGGCTGGCGGCGGGCTGAATCGCTCGCGCCTTGGCAGCGGGGCGCTCCCGCGATATGGGGGCGCCGAGCAATCCAGAGGCCCGACGATGCAGATCACCCACCTTGTCACCCATTCCGGCGGCTTCCACGCCGACGAGCTGCTGTCCTCGGTGATCCTCACCCGGCTCCACCCCGAAGCCGAGATCATCCGCACCCGCGACGCGGCGTGGATCACCCCCGGCGCGGGCAAGGTGATCTACGACGTGGGCCGCGCCTACGATCACGCGCAGGGCATCTACGACCACCACCAGAAGGACGCGCCGCTGCGCGAGGACGGCCAACCCTTCAGCTCCTTCGGGCTGATCTGGAAGCACTACGGGCATGACTACCTGCGCGCGCTGGCGGTGCCCGAGGTCGATCTCGAGGGCATCCACACCAGCTTCGACATGGGCTTCGTGTTGCCGGTGGACCTGATGGACAACGGCGCGCTCAGCCCCTCCGAGGCCGGGCCGATGCTGTCGGACCTCACGCTGCCGATGCTGCTGGAAAGCCTCAAGCCGGTTTATGACGACAGGGCGCCCGAGGCCGAGGACATGGCCTTTGCCGGTGCGCTGCACATCGCCCGTGCCTTCGTCGAGGCGCAGGTGCGCCGCAAGGCCGCCAAGCGCCGCGCCGAGGCGCAGGTGACGGCGGCCATCCAGACCGCAGGGACCAGTCGCGTGCTGGAGCTGCCTCAGGGCATGCCGTTCCGTTCGGCGGTGGTGGCGGCGGGTGCCGACCACCTGCTCTTCGTGGTGCACCCGCGCGGCGACGACTGGGCGCTCACCGGCATCCGCAAGAACGCCGACGGCTTCGAGCAGCGCGCCGACCTGCCCGCCGCCTGGGCCGGGCTGACCGACGCGGCGCTGGAAGAGGCCAGCGGCGTGGCGGGGGCGAAGTTCTGCCACAACGGCCGCTTCATCGCCGTAGCGGGCAGCCGAGACGCGATCCTCGCCATGGCCGACCTGGCCGTGCGCGAGGCCGAGGCGGTGGCGGGCGCGGCCTGAGCCGCGCCGTCAGGGTTTACTGCATAACCGCCTCGAAGGAGATGTTCAGCACGTCCTCGGGCCCGAGCAGCGCCGTCGGCGCCACCCGCTCGGGCGTGTCCGAGCCGTTGCGGAAGACCTCGTAGATCGTCTCGACCGCCTCGCCCAGTTCGGCGGCGGCGGCGGGACTGGCGCGGCGCAGGAAATTCAGTGCCATCTGCACCTCGGTGCGCTCCTGAGCGACGCGCTGCTCGGCCTCGATCTTGTCCTGCAGCAGGTTTAGTCGGTACTCGGTCTGGGCTTCCTGAATGTCGCTCTCGGCATTGGCGCGGGTCTGCTTGGCGCGCGAGACAAAGGCGGCAACCTCGAGCAGGTCGGCATTGTACTCCGACAGGTCGATCTTCAGCCCCAGCGTCTGCTCTTTGCGGGCGAGACCGCGGGACTCAAGCTCCTGCATGCTTTCGAGCTGCTCCTGCGTCGCGTCGAGCCGCTCGTTGATCAACACCCGGCGCTGGTCGAGCATCCCCGCCTCCTCGTCGGCAAGCGTGCTGCGCATGGTGGCGCCTTCCATCAGGTCATGCATCAGCGAGCGGCGCAGGCCGACCAGCTGTTCCTGTTCCTGGTCGAGACGGGCCTCGGGCACCTGGGCCTCCGTCTCTGCCCCGTCGAGCCGGGCCAGTTCCCGCGCCAGCGCATCGCGTTCGGACTGGGCAAAGGTCAGGCGGCTCTGCGCCTCGGCCAGGTTGTTGCGGGCGTTCTCGATGTCGCGCTCGCTGCTCAGGTTTTCCTGGACGCGCTCGATGCCGCCCGCCATGGCGATGGCCTTCATCACCGTCAGGCCGGGGCGGAACTCGTAGGCGCCGGGCGTGTCGACCGCGCCCAGCACAAAGACATCGCGGTACTCGAGCATGTCGACCACCACCGACTCGCGGCTGGAGAAGCGTTCCCGGGCCTCGGCCTCGATACGCTCCTCGACCTGGCGCATGGTCAGCCCCGCGACATCGATCGGCCCCAGCAGGTGCATCGCGATCTGGCCGTCGGCGCGGACCTGGAAGTTGCCCGACATCTCGGGCTTGCCATAGACCGAGATGGTCAGCCGGTCGCCCACGTCCACGTGGTAATCCGGCGTGTCGGCCTTGGCCGCGCCGCCGGTCAGGGAGAGGGCCAGGGCAAGCGCCGTGCAGGCGGCAAACTGGCGAAGATAAACAACCATTCTCGCTACTCCTCAGTTGGGACTGTCCAGCCGCGGCGCGCCGGGCTGGTGATGCGCGCCGCGGCGCGGTCGGGTCTTGCTGTCGTAAAGGGCGAAGATGCGCTCGCGCATCACCTCGGCGCTAAAGCGGGCAGCCACGGTGTCGCGCGCCGCCGCGCCAAGCCGGGAGGCGGCACCCGGGTCGGCCAGCAGCCCCGCCACCGCCTGCGCCAGCGCCTCGGCGTCATGCGCGGGCACAAGGCGGCCACTGCGGCCATCTTCGAGGACATCGGAAATGCCGCCGACATCGGTCGAGGCGACGGCGCATTGCATTGCCATGCCCTCGAGCAGCACCATCGGCAGACCTTCCCAGGCCGAGGAAATCACCATCACGTCGAGCGCCAACAGGAGCTCGCGCATCTGGCTGATGGCGCCCGTCAGGATCAGTTTCTCCGGTCCCAGCCCGAGGCCGCGGGCCTGTGCCTCGATCTGCGGCGCCAGCGGCCCCTCGCCCACGACGAGGAATACCGCCTGCGGCACGCGCTGCGCGAGGATGGCGGCGCTGCGGAGGAAATTCTCGTGGTCCTTCTGCGCCGTGAGGCTGCCGATCACCGCCACGACCCTGGCGCCGGACCGCACGCCGTAGCGGACCAGATCGAGCGGCTGGGTGCGCGCTGGGTCGAAGTGCTGCAGGTCGATGCCGTTGACGATGGTCTCGATGCCATCGGCGCGGAACCCGCCGGTGCGGGCAACGTGGTCGGTCACCCGGTCCGACACGCCGATGCAGGCGTCGGCCCCAGCGGTGAGGGCGCGGTACATCAGGCTCTTGGCCTTCTTCTCGCGCCAGGGATCGGTGTTGTGCAGGGTGATGATGCGCGGCACGCCCGAGAGGCGCGCGGCGGTCTGGCCGACAAGATCGCTCTTGATCAGGTGGCTGTGGACAATGTCGGGCCGCCAGTCGCGGATCAGCGTCAGGCAACGGGCGAGCGCGCGCGGATCGCGCAGGCCCCTGGTGCTGAGCCGGGTCATGCCGACGCCGCGCTCGGCCACCCGCGCTTCGAGCGGGCCGGGGGTGAAATAGGCCACATGCGCCTCGCAACCACGCTCCCGCGCCGCATCGAGCAGGCCCAGCAGCAGCATCTCGGCGCCGCCGAACTTGAGGCTGTCGATGACGTAGAGGATGCGCTTGCTCACCAGGCCACCTCCAGCTCGGCGCGCGGCGCGGCCGGCTCGCCGGGGAAATGCGCGGCGATGCGCTGCGCCACCGCGTCCCAGGTGAACTGCGGTGCCCGAGCCTTGGCCGCCGTGCCGAGGCGCAGCGCCCTGTCGGGCATCGCGAGCGTCTGGAAGAGCGCTTCGGAAAGCGCCTCGGGGTTGCGCGCCGGGACCACGTGCCCGGTCTCGCCCTCGACCACGATCGAGCCGATGTCGCCCACGTCGGTGGCGACCACGGGCAGGCCGAACTGCATCGCCTCACAGAAGACCACGCCGAAGGGTTCGAGCCGCGAGGGCATGCAGAAGCAGGCGGCCTCGTGGAAATGTTCGGCCACCTCTTCCAAAGGCAGGCGCCCCAGCACCTCGACCCCCTCCACTTGCACGTCGGGGCTGCAGCCGATGACGGTCAGCGTCACATCCGGCAGTCGCTCGCGGAGGAGCTTGAAGGCGTCAACCAGCTCCGGCCCACCCTTGCGCTCCCAGTCGACCCCGACAAAGAGGATGCGGCGGCGGGCGAAGCGCTCGGTGCTGAGCTCCACCGGCCGCTTGGGAAGCACCGAGGCCCCCGCCCCGATGGCCGAGGTCTTGTCCGGCGCGATGCCGTATTGCTCGAGGAGCATCCGGCGGATCTTGGGGCCGAAGGTGAAGACGTGCTGGGCCTGCGTGTAGATCTGGCTCTCGCAGGCGAACCAGCCGTCGCTTGGTGCCCCGAACAGTCCCTGCAGGCTCGACATCCCCGCCCGCGCGACGTGGTCGGTGTAGACGAAGTTGGGGATGCCGGGCAGCGCCGCATTGAACAGCGACTGTGTCTGCAGGGTGAAGTCGTAGTCGGCGGGATCGAACCGATCGCGTACCGTCTCGCTGACCGCCTGGTAATACGCCCGCGAGCGCGCCAGGCGGTAGCGCAGCATGTCCTTGGAGCTCCAGCTGGACAGCCCGTATTCGCGCTGCACCCCGAGGAGGCAGCGCAGCTGGCTCAGCATGTTCTCCTTGAACTCCTTTCCGACGTCGATGACATCAAGGGTGATCTCGGGGCGGACCTTGCGCAGGGCCGCCTCGAGCTGGGCGTTGATGTGCGAGAAGCTCCCGCGGATCACTAATAATCCCCGCAACCGCGCGGGACCCACCGTTGAAAAATCCTTCATCTCACCCAATGATCCCATCCACGTAAATGTAGTCTAGATAATCAATTCTGAGCGGCTCGCCGCCGTCCGAAATACCGGTGAAACTCACCACGTCGCCGGTCTCGAGTTCGACCCCGAGCGTGCTGTGCTCGGCAAAGGATGTGCCGTTCACGATCGCGTCGCCCGCATCGAGGTTCCAGACGAAGCTGTCCACCACAATGCCGTTCACCTCGATGTCGAGCTGCGACTGACCGTCCGACTCGTCATAGTGACCCAAGGTAAAGTTATAGGTTCCGGTCGCATCCGCAAAGACGAAGCTTGCGCTCTGCACGCCCGCGTCGCCCGCACGGATCAATTGATCGCCGGATGCGTGACCATTGCCACTGATGATGAAACCTTGGTCGAGCGAGAAAGTCTCGGCCTCGATGCGCACCAGCTCACCCGGGTTGGCAGGCGCGCTGCCGCCGCCGGAGCCACCCTCGAGGGGCGTGAAGTCGAGGTAGTCGATGCGGAGCGGCTCGCCCCCGTCGGACACGCCCGACAACTCCAGGGTATCCCCGACCGACAGCTCGATCCCCGAGATCGTGTGCTGCGCGAAAGACCCAGGCGTGACCGTCGTTTCGGCCGCGTCGAGATCCCAGGTGAAGCTGTCGATCACCGTGCCGTTGAGCAGTACGTTCAGCACCGATTGCCCGTCGGATTCGTCGAAATACCCAAGGGTGAGATCGAAGCTGCCCGCCTGGGTGACGCTGTAGCTGGCGATTTGCGTGCCCGGGTCCGTGGCCTGGATGAGTTGATCGTCCGAGGCATGCGGGTTGCCGAAGACCGCGAAGCCCTGCACGAGGGTCAGGCTCTCGGCCTCGACGCGGAAGGTCTCGCCCGAGCTTGAGCCTCCGCCGGTGCTGCCTCCGCCGGTGCTGCCCCCGCCCGAGCTGCCCCCGCCCGAGCTGCCCTCGACCGGCGTGAACTCGGCAAAGTCGATGCGCAGCGGCTCGCCGCCGTCGGACACGCCCGACAGCTCCAGTGTATCGCCGACCGCCAGCTCGATGCCCGAGATGACGTGCTCGGCGAAGGAGGACGGCGTGACCGTCGTCTCGGCCGCATCGAGATCCCAGACAAAGCTGTCGATCACCGTGCCGTTGAGCAGCACGTTCAGCACCGACTGACCGTCGGATTCGTCGAAGTAGCCGATCTTGATGTCGAAGGTGCCGGCCGTGACGACGCTGTAGCTGGCGATCTGCGTGCCCGGGTCCGTGGCCTGGATGAGCTGATCCCCCGAGGCGTGCGGATTGCCGAAGACCGCGAAGCCCTGCACGAGGGTCATGTCCTCGGCCTCGACGACGAAGGGATCGCCGGTGGGCGTGCTGCCGCCTCCGGTGCCGCCCCCTCCCGAACTGCCGCCGCCGCTCGAGCTGTCGGCATCATAGGTCAGGTAGATCGGCGACGTGGTCGGCCCCACCGGCAAGTTGCCGTTGCTCGGGTCGATCACCGCCGCGACGATGCCGAGCGGAAGCTGGTCCTCGCCCGTGAAGTCAAAGGCCGCCACGCCCGAGAGGTCGAACATCGACGAGATGTCCTGCACGCCCCCGGTCAGGGTGACGTCGACGGTCTGCACCTCCACCGCGTTGTTCGCCGGGAAGTCCGACGCCGCCAAAGCCGCCAGCTGCGCGTCGAGCTGCGGCGCATAGGCCTGCTCGGTGCTGGTGCCGGTGGAGAAGGCGTTGGTGGTGGGCTGGATCATCGCCTTCATCAGCACCACCCGCATGGTCGCGCCCGCCGGGCCGCTGACCAGCATGCTGAAGTCGCTGTCGCTGTAAGTGCCGACACCGCCCTCGATGAGCCCGTTGACCACGATGCTGGCCTCGGTGCCCGCCGCCGCCTGCGACGACAGCCCCTTGGCGCCCGCCTGCGTGCCGGTGCCCTGCAAGTAGCCCGTGCTGGTGGTGCCGTCGGCATAGGTCACGGTGAAGCTCGAGCCGATCAGCTCTGCCCCCGACACGCCGCCCACGTCCCAGCTGGGACTGGTTCCTGCATCCAGCGTCGACTTCTTGGCCCCGGCGATCGAGTTGGGATCCATATCAACCGAGAAGGTCACCGTCTCGCCCGACTGGAAACCGCCATTGGTGGCCGTATCGAAGGTCAGCACGATGCCCTCGTAACCGGCTGTGCCGCCGGCCCCCAGGTAGGTCTCGTTGTTCGGGTCACTGGCATTGTTGTTCGGCGCATCCACGCCGGTGTTCCCGGCGCTGTCGATGGTCAGCGCCTTGGAGATCGTGTCCCCTGCGACGCCGAAGGGATCGAATACCGCATCCTTCAGCACCGCCTTCGAAACATCGATTTCGACCTTGGTGACCACCTTGGTGCCGGTGTTGCTGAGCACAAAGGAGCCGCTCCCATAGTTCGACTCCTTCACATTTGTCGCGTTCGCCGTGATCGCCAGGGTGACCGCGCCGCCACCCGTGCCTGGCGTGCCGCTGTCATTGTCCAGAATCGTTACCAAACCGGTTTCCTCCCCGATGGTTGCATTGGCTCCGCTGACCCCGGTGATCACCACCTCGAACCTCTCGGCCCCCTCGACCAGCGTGTCGTTCAGGATGTTGATCTGCACGCTGGCATCCGCCGCGCCGCCCGCGATCTGCCGGCTGCCGCTGTAGACGCCGGTTGCGGCGTTCAGCGTCGCATTGGCAACGCTGTAGTCGCTGCCCGCCGTCGCGGTGAGCGGACGCACCTCGAACTGCACGAGCACCGTGCTCTCGGAGGGCACGTAATTGCTCGCGGAAAGCGCGACGGTGACCGACCCGTCCGCCTCGCCGGCAATCGCGTCGCCGACCGAGATCGACGGCCCCGTCTCGACGTCATCGATGGCAATGATCTCGATGGCGTTGATCAGCGGGTTCTCCAGCACCGACGCGAAGTCGATGTCGGCGATGCCGTCGTTGATCTGGCCCGTCCATTGCACCATGCCACCGACGCCGCTCCCGAAGGTCGCGACGAGGTCGAAGTCGTTCAGGAAGAGCGTGCCCTCGATCGACACGTCGAAGATCCGCTCGCCGATCTGGTCGGTGCCAGCGTAGCCGTTGCCCATGTAGAGACGGATCGCGTAGCTACCCGGGTCGACAGCGAACTCGTACTGCATGCCCGCACCCGTGGGCTGCGCCCAACGCTCCTGGGTGAAGACCCCGATCGGGGTGGTCGAGGGCACCGAGCTGTCGAGCGTGGCAAGATTGAAGGTCGACACCGAGGTGGTGCCAGCCACCAGGACCGAGGTGGAACTGCTCCAGTCCATGCCGCCATCGGTGGCGGCGACGTCGGCATTGCCGCCGACCCAGCGGTGCACGACCTCCCCCTCCGAGGTGTTGGTAACCTCGATCCAGTCCCAGGAGGCGGCAAAGCTATCGTCCCCGGTGGTGGTGGAGGCGACCATGCCGACCACCGCGCCGGTGACCGAGCCGAGGTTGTCATACTCGCCCTTCACCGCCTCGACGACGGCCGTCGGAAGCGCCAGAGTCGCCGTCGGCACCCAGTCCGTGTAGACGCCATTGTTCACGTAGCGCGCCCGCGCCGTGGCGGTCTCGGCCCCGGAAGTCATGTCGAGATCGATCGCCACCTCGAAGTTCGGATCGCCGACCCCGAGGATGTCGGGATCCTCGATCCCCGGCACCTCGACGAAACTGCTGACGAAGCTGTTGTTCTCCTCGACGATCAGCTGCACGCCGTACTTGATCGTGCCGCCGTCATCGACCACAGCGATCGTGGCCTCGACGAAGGTGTCCTGATCCCCCGGCCCGACCATCAGGCCGACCTTCTCGCCGCCGTCCCAGGTCTTGGCCGGCGCATCCTTGTTCAGGGAATAGGCGAAGATGTTGACCATCTCGCTGGTGATCGCAAGCTGCTGCGCGCCCGAGGACATGAAGCCGATGCCGAGCACATCCTGCTGGGTGTTCGCGGCACCGACGGCGGTGCCCGCATAGGCCTCGTCGATGCTGACGAAGCTCGAGGCCCCGCCAAGGTTGAAGACACCGCCGTTGTAGAGACCCTGCGTCGGGTCACCGGCGTTGTCGGTGGCCGGAAGCACGTTGTTGCGCCACACCGCGTTGACACCGATGCCGCCCGCGATGCTGTCGCCGCTCGGCACGGCGCCGGGCGGCGTCGAGGCGGGGTTGTTCAGCTCGAAGTCCCACTTGGCCGAGGAATTCGGCCCCACCACCACGCCGGTGCCGTCGGTCGGATCGCCGACATGGCTGTCGAGGATGTTGTCCACCCCGTCGAGATCGAGATCGTCGCTCGGATCGAGCGGCTCGCCGCCGGGAATGAAGATGGCGATATTGTCCTTGCCGTAGACACCGCTGACGATGAGCCCGGCGAAATCGTCGAGCCCGTCCCCGTCATTGTCGATGAAGACCCCGAGCCCGTCGTCTCCCAGCGCGGTCACCGCCAGCGGCTGCGAGCCGAAGTTGCCCAGCTCGTAGACCACCGAAGCGGAATCCGTGCGGCCGTCGCCGTCGGTGTCATCGACCTTGATGAAATAGAGCGTGCCATCGAAGCTGGCCGCGACGATGGTATTTTGCAGCGCCCCGCCGAAGAAGGTCGCGGTGTATTCCTCGAGCCCGTTGGTGGATTCGGGAAGCGTGAGCAGCGAGCCGTCCTCGGTGTAATCGAGCAACTCGGCCTCCGGCGAATAAGCCGTGCCATCCATCACCGAGGTGCCGTCGAAGAAATCAAGCACGTTGGCGATTGAACTACCGGGATGCTCCCAGTCGTAGCCCGAGACCACGTCAAAGAAATCGTCGGGCAGACCGGTGAGCGACGTCGTATCGACCCAGCTCCCGGCGGAATCCTGTGCGTAGATGATCAGCAGTTCGGACAGGAAGTCGCGCGCCTCCGCCTCATTGGCAAAAAGCACCTCTCCATAGGCCATGATCGCCGAGCCGGAGGTCGCCCCGGCGTAGGTCCCGTCGCTGTTGAAGGCCAGGGACAGTGCCTCGGCCGCCGCGCGGATCGGGTTGGCATGACCGCCGTAGGGGCCATATAGGTCGGTGATCTCGCCAATATAGTGCAGCTGGTCGCCATAGCCCTTGCTGCCGTCTTCGCTGAACTGGTTGGTGGCAAACTCCGAGGTCCAGTCGTCGACGATCGCGCCGTCGGAATAAGAGACCGCCTGACCACCCCAGCCGCCGTTCGGACCGTTGTCGAAGGTGTAGACCTGGCCGTCCTCGGTCACCAGCACGTCGAAAGGATTGCGGAAGCCCGGCGAATGGATGCTCAGCGGATTGTCGACCAGCTTGAGTTGACCGTCCTCGCTGACCAGCACGTAGTCGGTGATCTTGGCCATGTTCAGGCCGTTGTTGCCGCCTGCCCAATCGGGCCGGAGAACGCCGCCGCTGCTGCCGTTGTTATCAAGCGTGAAGTTCGGGTCGAGATCCAGGTTCTGGATGTTCAGCGTGGTGAGATCGACGTTTGGCCGCGAGGGATCGTCGAGCGTCGGCAAGTCGAGAATGAAGAGGTTCCCGCTGGCATCGGTGCGGATGTCGTAGGAATCCAGCTCGGTCAGGTTGATCTTGATGACCGAGGCCGAGTAGGCGAAATCCACCGTCCCGGCAAAGTTGTTGCCGGGAGCGCCCTTGTTGGTGTTGCCGCCGATGGCGACCCACAGGTAGGTGTCGCCGGTGTCGGGATCTACCGACAGGTCCAGCCCGTTGATAGCGTGGTTCTCCTCCGAGCGCGGCAGGCCGCGCACGATGGCGACATTGGACAGCACCTCGCCGGTGTCAGGGTCGAGCACGATGCGGTGGATCTGGCTCGAGTTGGTGTCGAGCCCGCTGTCCTCGCCCACCGAGATACGCCAATCCGAGGAGGTGACATACAGAACGTCGTTCCCGTCCTCGTCGGTCGTCGCGACGAGCCCGGTCATCTGGCGGAACGCCTTGTTGTTCACCGAACCGTCATCGTTGTAGTTCTGGGTGTCGGCGGGAATGACATTGATCGCCGTCGACGAGGTGACGACGAAGTCGGGGCTCGTATCGGCATCCGCCCCATCCGGCTGCCGTTCGATTTCGTAGCGGTAGATCGTGCCGTCCTGCTGGGCGACAAAAAGGACCGGGTTACCGGTTTCGCTGAAATCCAGTGCGGTCGGGTTGGTGCTCTGTTCCCCGGAAAGGTCAGTGACACCGAATGTAATATCTTCGGGCATAATAAGGTCCTCTGAGGAGAGGGGTAAAATAAACTATAAAATCAATTATTTATTTTTGTTTTCTATCTGTTTTCGATCTTTCTGGGCCTTTGCCCTGGCAGGGGACCTCGTGTTTGCCGGGTGGGTTAATTCCCGTCCTGCATCATGCCGCGGTCGAGCGGCTGAGCGCCCGTCGCAGCTTCGCGGAAAGGAACTCGGAACGGTGTGGCACGACCACGGCCTGGAACAGGTAACGGCTCAGAATGTGCTCGGCGTATTCACTTTTCGGCTTGTAGCTGACCTGCACCCGGCCGTTCGGCGCAGTGGCCTGGACCGTGCTCAGTTCGACCGCCGCGCTGCGGGTCTGACCATCCGGAAGCAGCATGGTCAGCCGACCGTTGAGCGGCACGTTCAGCGCATTGCCCTGGTCGAGGATGAGCTGATCCTCGTCGACCCAGAACACCGCCCGCGACTGACCGTCGTCGGAGACGAAGCGCATGTCGTAAACCCGCGCACGCGCGGCCTCGACACGTTCCGACCGGCGACCGAAGAGCGTGGACCCGATCCGCGACACCGTGCGCGCAGCCACGCAGGCCCCGACGAGGAACACCAGGGAGATCTCGCCGAGGTAGGACACCTCGGTGCGGCAGAGCTTGTTGTTCAGCCGCGAGCGGATCGCCTTGGAGGTGCCGTGGCTCATGAAGGCCTGGGCCGGGCCGATCATCCCGGGCTTGACCCGGAAGCGGCGTTCGTAATCGGGGATCGTGGCCGCGTATTGTGCCGCGATCTCCGGGCGCACGGGGCGCGGGCCGCACATGTTCATGTCGCCCTTGATGACGTTCAGAAGCTGCGGAATCTCGTCGAGACGGGTTTCGCGGAGGAACAGGCCCATCGGTGTTTCGATGCCCGACCCTTTGGGCAGCACCTTGTCCTTGGTGATCATCGCCGCCTTGGTGCTGTCGAGGCTGCGGAACTTGAACACGTCGAAGAGCTCGCCATTCTCACCGATGCGGGGGCCGCGATAAAAGATCGGCGCACCTTGGGTGAGGGCGAGGAGTGCGGTGATCACCAGAAACAGCGGCAGAACCATGAGAAAAAGCGTCATGGCGATGGCGAAATTGTAAGTCCGGTAGACAATCCGAGAGCGCGGCTGGAAGCCGACCGAGAAACGCGGCCAGATCGCGCGCCGGCCGCCCGACGGCCAGGGATCGACCCCGGTGACCGCGCCACTCGCGTAGCCAGTGTCCCGCGCGGATGGGGAGGAGAGCTCCGTACGGTAGTGGGAGGATTGGAAATCGCTGAAGGGGGAGGAGGAGTCGTCTACAGTTCTGTATGTGTTTGGTTTTTCTAGTTCTTTGTGTGTTGAAAAATTCATCAGAAATATCCTCGGCAAACTCAAGGAGCCAAGGGAAAACCCCTAGCCAAAAAGCAAAATGCAAACGTTGCCGCATAAACACGCGGCGATCATGAAAACTTTCTTGATGCTCGGACTTCGGCCAGAAACTGCCTCAAATGCCCCCTGACCAATACGGGGGCAGATCGTTTTGTATGTTAATCAAAGCGCATCATTCTATGCAAAATACTAACTTTACGGACCAGCGGTGCAAAGCTGTTTTTTTGGAGCCTAGCCTGCAAACCCGGAACAACAAGGATATTCGAGCGCTTGTCGCGCGGCGGTTGCACGGACACTGTGCAGCATCTCGCAACAGTTGCTTCTCCCCCCCAAGCCAAGCGCACCAACTTCCTGCCCCATTTGATCCTTGATTTCGCCTTGTGCGGCGGGGCCTTAGTTTGAATTTTGTTCTGCCTCCTCCGCATTCCCCGCTGCCCTCCTCGGGATGCGGCCGCCGATCACCTGCCGGGGCGAATCGATAATGTAGCCGCCACGGGAAATCACCTCTTCGAAGATTCTAAGGTCAGTGGAATCAACCTCGGGCAGACGAGCGCCCGCATGGGCGAGCACGGAGTCCGCGACTTCGGCCGAAGGCATGACCGGCGCTCCGCTGCCCGCGAAAGTCGGCGCCTTCGACAGCCCGACCTCCGCGTCCCTGCGGATCTCCCCCAGGGTGTCCGACACGTAGAAGTTCGGCCCGGGACGGCCCGCGTCCTGCAGGTGCAGCGGCGGACGGTCAACGCTGTTCGGTCCGGCGATATAGACATTGCCAAGGATGTTGACCGTCGAGCCGGTGCCCTGAAAGCCGCTCGGGCCCCAGTTGTAGACGAGGTTGTTGATGAACTCGATCTGCTGGCTGTCGTCCTTGATATTGGGATTGCGGTGCCGGTTGTGCGCCAGAAGGTTGCCGATCACGGTGATGCGCTTCGCCGAGCCACCGCCGATCAGCAGCCCCATGCTGTGCCGCCCCTTGGGGTGGATCGACTGGTCGAGGGCCTCGGCGATGATATTGTTGGAGATGGTGACATCGGCGACGTTGCCCCACACCGCGAGGTTCTCGTCAACCGCCCAGCTGATTGAATTGCCGTCGATCAGCACGTTGCGGATCGGCTTGGAGCCGTCCCCGATCGACAGCCCGTCGCGATTGTCGGGCGCATCGCCCGGACCGTCGCCCGGGCGCAGGCGCATTCCGCGCACGATCACGTTGCTGCCCACCACCCGCAGCCGCCCGCCGGTGAGGGTGATCCCCCCCCGGCGCCGTACCGCCGTCGAGGGTGATGTCCGGCCCGATCTGGATCTGACGCGACAGATCGATGGTGCCGCCGACATCGAAATGGATGATGCGCGGTCCCTGCTCCTGCTCGGCGGCCCAGCGGAGGCTGCCCGGCCCGTCGTCGGCCAGGGTGGTCACATGCAGGGTGCGGCCATCGCCGCCACCGCGGGTCAGGGCGCCGAAACCGATCAGTTCCGGGGCATCCGCCGGGGCGGCGGTCTCGGCCCGGGCAATGCCGACGGGTGGCGCGAATGCCGCGAGCGCGGTCGAGAGAATGAAACCTCCCAGCACCACACGGCGCGGAAGAGACGCAAGACGGGTCATCACCTGCTCCCATGAATAACAACGGCACCCGGACGACGGAGCGCCCGGGCTCACTAGGGTTGGTCGGGGCACGCGCCGTCCGCGACGCGTGCCTTCCGGTCAGGAGGTCGTCTGCATCTGTCGCGACTTCTTGCCCAGCAGCTCCTCGAAATAGGCGATGGTCCTGCCGATGCCCTCCGACAGCTCGATCGAGGGGTTCCAGCCGAGGTGCTCGCGCGCGAGGGTGATGTCGGGGCGGCGCTGCACCGGATCGTCGCTGGGAAGGTCGCGCGACACCAGCTTCGACTTCGAGCCGGTCTGTGCCACGATCATTTCCGCGAGCTGCTTCACGGTGCATTCCTGCGGGTTGCCGAGGTTCACCGGGCCGGTGAACCCTTCTTCGGTGGCCATCATGCGGATCATGCCGTCGATCAACTCATCCATGTAGCAGAACGAGCGGGTCTGGCTGCCGTCGCCGTAGATGGTGATATCCTCGTCGTAGAGCGCCTGCCGGATGAAGTTCGACACGACCCGCCCGTCCTGCGGGTGCATGCGCGGCCCATAGGTGTTGAAGATGCGCACCACCTTGATCGGCAGCCCGTGCTGGCGGTTGTAATCGAAGAACAGCGTCTCGGCGCAGCGCTTGCCCTCGTCGTAGCAGGAGCGCACGCCGATCGGGTTCACGTTGCCCCAGTAGCCTTCTGCCTGCGGGCTGACCAGCGCGTCACCGTATACCTCGGAGGTCGAGGCCTGCAGGATCGGGCATTTCAGCCGCCGCGCCAGCCCCAGCATGTTGATCGCACCGTGCACCGAGGTCTTGGTCGTCTGTACCGGGTCGTGCTGGTAGTGGATCGGCGAGGCCGGACAGGCGAGATTATAGATCTCGTCCACCTCGACATAGAGAGGGATGGTCACGTCATGGCGCAGGAACTCGAAACGCGGGTTGCCGAGCAAGTGCTCGATATTGCGTTTCGTGCCGGTGAAGAGGTTGTCGACGCACAGAACCTCTGCCCCGCTTTCCAGCAGCCGGTCGCACAGGTGCGAGCCCAGAAAACCCGCCCCGCCCGTGACGAGAATGCGCTTTCGGCTGTCGTAATTGCGCTTCAACATGGTGCTTCCTTTGCAAAAAATGAAATCAATTCAGTCACAACAAACACAATGCCCGGGGATCATGCCCCCGCGGCGGATTTGGGCCGCACCGGGTCCGGCATAGGCCAGCCCAGCTCGGCGAGGTCACGTCCGACAAGCTGCTGCAGCAGCAGCATGTCCTCGGCGTAGGTTGCCGCGATCTCCTCGGCGAGGTCGGTGGGGACCGGCACCTTGGCGAGCTTGGCGGTATTGAGCGCATCGACCTTTTTCAGCAGCCCCAGCGACTCGAGGCCGAGGGCGCGCTTGATCGGCCGCGACACGAGCTGGCGCGCGGGACCGGCCCGCGTCACCACGTAGCGCACCAGCTTCGAACGCGCCCGCTTGGCTTCGTTGATCGACGGGAAGTCCCGCCGCCCGTCGTCCTCGAGGCCGAGGAACTCCAGCGTGCGCCGGTAGATGCCGGGCGTATCCGCCCGCATGTCCTCCTGGAACAGCACCAGCACCCGCTCGCGCGGCACGCGGGCGTAGAGCCGCGACAGCATCTCGCCATAGGCAGCGGTGCGCTTGTAGAGCAGCGTCTTCGGGGCGCGGCAGCTGCGGGGGATGCTCTTGCCCGCGGCGCGCGCGTCCGAGAGGTCCCATGCCGTGCGGAAATCCTCTTCGCTCTCGTCGAGGGCATGGATCAGCTGCCGGTGCAGCGAGGCCAGCATCTTGACCGGATTGCGCAGCATGACGATGAACTTGGCATCCGGCCGCGCCTTGAGGATCTCGGTGATCGCGTTGTCCGAGTAGAGATACCAGACCGACCCTTCCATCATCACCTCGGCCTTCGGTCCCGGCGCAAAGATCGCGCGATAGGCGTCGAGATCGTCGCACAAGCACAGCCCGCGCAGGTCGCGCGAAAAGTAGTGCGGCTCCTTGGGGTTGCTGAAGCTCACCCCCGGATGCCCGGCAAGGTAGTGACCCAGCGCCGTCGTGCCGCATTTCGGCGCGCCGACCAGGTAGGCGGCGGGCGGAAAGAACTCCGCCCCGGAAACCGGTTCGGGATCGGACGGAAGGGAATGCGTCGACACGGGCAGCGTCTCCTACTGCGTCGCCGGTCGCCTCGGGCCACGGCACCGCAGGGGCGCCAGAACAAATTTCGGGATGATCGCACGGATCGGGGCCATCAATTGGCCGATTTGGGGGGCCGTCGGGGCGCCCGGGTCAGACGGTCACAGGATGACCGACAGAAAGAACCCGGCAAGAGCGCCCAAAAATGCAATCCCGATCCAGGCAACCGCCCCAAGGCTGAAACCAACGAAGAATGAAATAAGCCAAGCGTAAAAAAATTGCGGTTAGCGCACAAGAAATAATAAGTATCGCCTGCCGGACATGCTGGCGGTCTCGCCGCGGCGGCTTTTCAGCCTGCTTGTCCATGGGCGATGTTTGCGACCGGTCGGCAGACCCGCGACCGCGCGTAAGACGAAGCCTCCTTTCTAGAGCGTTGAGCGGCATCATCCAATCCTGACCAATCGGATGCGATCCGAGTGTTTTTCAGCCGGGCTGGCAGTGATGACCGACACGTGGTCCCCCTAAAAATCTGGGACAAATTCCAAAAAACAGGACCCGGACCAAAACCAGCGGCGGCCCCGTTGCGCGTTACTATACCATGACGATACGCAACCGCCGGAAGACGCGTCAAGGAATTATGCCCTGCGCGCCGGGGCCCACACCTAAGAGTGACCGTTCTGCCTGTCACCGCGGCACCCGCCGTGGTTGCAGGCTCGGCGCGGGAATATCCGCCCGCGCCCTGTGCCAGTCGCTACGGTGACCAGTCTCGGCGTAGATCGCCAGGAGCCGCTCGACCCAGGTCGTTACCCCGTAGCGCCCGAGCGCACGCTCACGGACCGCAAGGCCGGTGCGCTCGGCAAGACCCTCCGTCTCGATCATCTCGAGCACGCCACGCGCCAGCGCCTCGGGATCGCGCGGCCGCACGAGGATCGCACCCGTCCCTTCCAGGACCAGCGCGTTCTCACCCACATCGGTCACCACCGGCGGCAGGCCATTGGCCATGGCCTCGAGCAGCGAGACCGGCGCCCCTTCCCAATGCGACGAACTGACCAAGATGTCGCTGGCGGCCAACACCTCGGGGATGTCGCTGCGCATTCCCAGGAAGCGCAGCTCATCGCCCAGGCCGAGCTGCCCCGCCTGCGCCAGCAGCGCTTCGAAGCGAGGGGTGTCGCGGGCGTCACCGACGAGCAACAGAACCGCTTGCGGCGCCTGCGCGCGAATCGCGGCGAAGGCATCCAGAAGCACCTCATGCGCCTTCTGGCCGATGATGGCCCCGACGCAGACAAGGGCGACCTGATCGTGGCCGAGGCCGAGCTCGCGGCGGAGCCGCGCGCGCGCGCCAAAGGGGGCGACGACGTTTTCGGAAACCGCATTCGGCACGACCCGGCAGCCCGCCCGCCCGATCTCACCCGCCGCGGCCACGGCGACGGCCTCGCCCACCGCGATCTTGTTCACCCCGGGCAGACGCATCGCCATGCCCTGCAGAAGGCGGCGCCCGGGACGAATGCGCCGGACCGAGGGCTTCACGTTGTGGATGGTAGTGATGAAGGGGATCCCGAGCAGGCGCGAGGCATAGGCCCCCAGCGTGCTCGACGAGGCGAGATGCGCGTGCAGGTACTCGATCCGATAGGCACGCAGCGCCGCGACCAGCCGCCGGAAGCGCCCGAAGTCCGCAAGATTGCGCCCAGGCAGCAAGACAACCTCGGTGCCCGTCTCCCTCAGCCGCTGGAGGAAGGGCGTGTCCAGATCACTAAGCACGAACACCGTTAGGGTTATGTCCGCCCGCCCGCGCACCGCTTCGGCAAAGGTCAGCACGAGCCGTTCGGCGCCGCCGGTCAACAGGGTGTCGATCATATAGCCCAGGCGCAACGGCGCCGGGCCGTGCACGGCAAGCGCATGTCCTGGGAAATCTATCTTCGCAGCCTTCATGAGACAGTCCGCCTTGGATAAGGGAGGCAACGCGCGGCCGGATCCGGTCGCGCGCGTCTTGCTCAGCGCGCGAGATGCGCCGGACGATCGTCGCCGCGCGGCGATTGCTTCATCACCGTCACCCCGGGCGCATGCAGATCTTCGTCGCGCGCCTTCTTGGGCCGCGAGGCCAGCAGGAAGGCGATCATGTAGGCGGCAAAGGCAGCGATCCCCGCAACGATGATGGCAATGGCGAACTGCGCTTTCGGCGACAGGCTGACCGGGTTGATCGGAGGCGTGCCCTCTTCGATCACCCTGACGTTGTCGAAGCCCGAGACCTCGACCGCCCGCGCATCACGCAGCCGCAGGTCAAGCTCGGCGATCCGGTTGGTCTGCGCTTCCTGACGCGCCTGCAGAAGCCGCGCCTTCGGCATCACTTCGGACAGGCCGGTGATATGGGTCTGCGTCTCCTGGAGCTCCTGCTCGAGATAGCTGATCCGGCTCTGCGCCTCCTCGATCTCGGTCTCGGCCTCCAGCGCATCCGCCTCGAAGCCCAGCCGGTTCTCGAGAGACGCCTTGCGCTGCTGCAGCGAGATCATATTCAGCCGCGCCTCGCGCAACTCGGCATTGAGCGCCACTTCGTCGCGCACCGCGTTCTCGTATTCGATCTGCAGGCCGGTTGCATCGGGACCCCCGAGCAGATCAGTCAGCGCCGAGTCGATCTCGTCGGCCTCCTGCTGCGCTTTCTCGAGCCGCGCCGTGATCGTCGAAAGCTCTCGTTCGGTATACATGACCCGGCGGTGATCGAGGAAGGCCTCGACCAGTGCATTCACCAGTTCCGCCGCAATCACCGGGCTGCCGTGGAAGACCGAGACCTTCACCACGTAAGATCCGGTGATCAGTTCGATCATCGTGCTTTCATCAAGCCGAATCGTGGCCTCGACAAGCCCCTCCTCGGTGTCGGGCATATCGGGGTAGACCCGATTCAGACCGACCTTCTCGATCGCCTTGCGGACCAGCTTAGGGTTGTCGAGAAGCAGCATCTCGGCGTTCACGAAACCCTGGAAGTCGCCGGCGTTGGGTGCACGGATGTCGGTGAGGCTCGGGTCGGGCACATAAACATATTCACGCCCGAGCGCGAAGGACACCAGCGACCGAGCCTCGAACGTGGGGGTCGACTCCTTGATGGCGAAAAGCATGGGGGTGAGAGTTGCGCCGAACACGACAATAGCAAGAATGATGCGTTTCACGGTCAAACCAATCCATGGACACCATGCGGCGTCGGTAAAAAAGAAATAGAAATAGATCAAAAATGTAGTCTTCCGGGGAACGACTGTAACACTCGTGCCGCCCTGCGGCAATATTTCGAGCGGCTTGTGGCGGAGTTCACGGGCAAGTGAGCGCCCTTGGGATCCGAACGCGGCAATCTTGGGCAGCCGCCCGTCGAAAGCGGTTTAAAGCTTTGCCCTACGCCGGGATGCCCGTAGACTGACTTCGATTCTCACACCCGGCTAGCGCATTTTTCAGGCCGGATTTTTCTTTTTTTCTCCTCATGTTTTCGAGGATTTGCTGCATGGCATTCTCTCCCGGCAAGGCCACCTCCAAGAACCTGTTCTGGGCCTACCTCTCCTTCATCTCCACCAAGCTGCTGAACTTCGTCGCGGTCATTATCATCGCCCGCTACGTCGACCCGGGCGAATTCGGCCTGATGGCGATCTGCCTCGCGATCATGGGCTATTTCGAGATCATCTCGAAGTTCGGCCTCGGCGCGGCGCTGATCTCGGTCAAGGACCGGCAGGAAGAGACCGCCAACGCGGTCTTCTACTGCGCGATCTTCACCTCGAGCCTCATGGCCCTGCTGCTCTGGTGGGGGTCCGGAGCCATCGCCGGGCTCTTCGAATCGCCCGAGCTTCAGCCGCTGCTGGGCACCGTCTGCCTCGTGCTGGTGATCCGCGCCCTCGGCTCGGTGCATTACAGCCTGCTGTTCCGCGAACTCAACCTGCGCAAGAAGCTGGTGCCCGACGTGGCGCAGGGGCTGGCGAAGGGGCTGATCTCCATCGCCCTCGCGATCATGGGATACGGGGTCTGGTCGCTGGTGATCGGCTATGTCGCCGGATCGCTGGTCTCTACGTTGCTGCTGTTCTGGATCCGCCCCTGGAAGCCCAGCGCCCTGCCCGACTGGCCGACGGTGCGCTACGTGATGAGCTTCGGATCCTACCTGATCGGAGCCGAGACCATCAACGCCACGCCCCGCCTGCTCGACAACCTGCTGGTCGGCAAGTTCCTCGGTCCGGCGGCGCTGGGGATTTACGCCATCGCCTATCGAATTCCCGAGCTGGCGATCAAGAGCTTCACGTCGGTCGCGGGCACGGTGCTGCATCCCGTGATGTCAAAGATGCAGACCCACCCCGAGGATCTGGCGAAATACTACTATCAGGCGCTGCGTTACTGCGCGCTGCTTATGTTCGGCATCGGCGCCGCCATCGCCGTGCTCGCCGAGCCCACCGTGCATGTGCTCTACAACGAGAAATGGTACGACATGGTCGCGCCGATGCAATTCATCGCCGCCGCCCTCGCCGTCAGCACGCTCAACATGGTGCCCGGCGAGCTGCTCAAGGCGGTGAGCCGCACCGACCTGATGTTCCGCGCCGCGCTATTCAACCTGCCGATCTTCATCCTGTTGCTGGCCGGGGCGATTCCCTTCGGCATCACCGCCGTCGCTGCGGCGCAGCTGGCCATGGCCTTCATCCGCTTCATCCCGATCTACCTTGCCACCAAGCGGGTCATGAACGTGACCTTTGGCAAGATATTCGCCGCGCTGCGCCCTGCGCTGATCTGCTCCGGCAGCGCCTCGCTGGCGGCCTTCCTGGCGCTTCAGATGCACGCCGGCTCCGAGCTGCTGCGGCTGATGGCCGGGGCCGCGGCCTTTGCCGCGGTGTATCTCGTTGCCCTCCGGCTGTTACTACCCGGTGTCTTCGCCGCCGGGCATCGCTTCATCCTGAAGCGGAGGCGCGCATGACACCGCCGAGACATCCCCAGACCGCGGTGCAGGCCACCTCGGCCTTTGTCAGCTCCCGCCCCGGCCAAAGCCGGCGCGACCATACGGGCTGGGTGCCCCTGCACCACGCTGCGCGCGATATCCTCGGAAACGCCCGCGCGCTGCGCGGCGCGATCTCCCCGGCCCCTTCCGCAAGCCGGACCAGCGCACGGAGCCCAGAATGAGCGACGCCGCCCTCCCCCCCCCGCAAGGGCTTTGACTGGCGCGGCTCGCTGACCATCCTGATCTGCGGCTTCTTCGCCATGGCGGTCAGCTTCGTGCTTCTCGGCCGTGACACCCTGCTGATCGCCTTCCCCTTCGCCCTGCTAATCTTTGCCGTCGGCATCCGTTTCCCGATGATCGCGCTGGCGGGCCTGCTCGTCCTGATCATGAGCAATATGTCGGACAACCTCATCGAGTCCTTCGGAGCCCCCTCGCTGGCCAAGATCACCGCGCCGGGTCTCTTCGTGCTGCTGGCCGCGCGCTACGCGATCTACCGCGAGCCGCCCTATGTCCCGCGCATCGCGATCATCTTCCTGTCGATAATTTTCGCCATGAAGATGCTGAGCGCCACCTACGCCCTGCGATGGGAACTGAGCATCGCGCTGTCGATCGACTTCCTCAAGGAAGCCGCGGTGGCGATCCTGGCCCTTGCCTTCATGAACAACAAGCGCGGTTTCGAGACCGTGGCTCTGTCTGCGGTGCTGCCCATCGTGCTGATCTGCGGGCTTGGCCTCTACCAGCTTCTGGTCGACTATTCGCCCACCGGGTTTTTCGGCTTCTCGCGCTTCACGTACGGCTCCGGCCGCTTCTCGGGGATGTTGTTCGATCCCAACTTCTTCGGCGCGATCGTGGTCTTCGTCCTGCCGCTAGGACTGTTCCACCTGCTGAATGCGCGCGGCCCCACCAAGATGGCCCTCTGGACCCTGGCCTGCGGCATCCTGATCGCCGGCCTGCTCGCCACCCAGTCCCGCGGCGCGCTGATTGGGCTTGCTCTGGGTCTGGTCGTGCTGAGCACCAGCTTCACCCGCAAGCAGTTCATCGCCGCCGCCGCGATCGGCGGGCTGGTGGTGGTGATGGCCGGGGTCTTCGCCGGCGACCGCTTCATCGAGCGCTTTACCAGCATCTTCGACACCGCCGCCGCGGGCGCGGCGCAGGACACCAGCACCGAAGGCCGCCTCGCCAGCTGGACCGTGGCCTACAACCTCTTCAACGAGCATCCCTGGTTCGGGGTCGGGCTGGGCAACTTCAAGGTCCACTACCAGAACAATGCGCTCGAGGACGGGCTGATCTTCCGCGGCGAGGCCCGGGCGACGCACAGTCTCTACCTCGAGTTCCTCACCGAGCAGGGGCTGCTCGGCCTGTTGGTCTTCCTCGGCTTCGCCGCCTTCGGCACGGTGAGCTTCTTCCGGGGCGCCGCGCTCGCGCGGAGCGTCGGGGATGATTTGATGGCAAGGCGTCTGGTGGCCTTCTGCGCGGCTTTCGTCGGCTATCTGGCCGCCATGACTTTCCTTCAGGACGGCATCCCGCGATTCCTCTGGTACGTGGTCTCGCTCGCTGCCGAGTCCCATATGATCATACGCTGCATCTATGCCGATCACCCGGCCCTGCAGTTCAGAAGTCGCCGCGTGATCTAGCCCTATCCCATCGGGACTCGCTGACCGATTCTGCGCCACTGGGCCGGCTCGGACGCGGCCACCATCGAGGATGCCCGAAGTCAGGCGACCGGGGAAATGTTCACTTGCGGCCATTGTGGAGACATCGACGACCGGCCCGAATGCCGCGCCCGAAACGGCGGCAGATTCGCGTGCGCGCCCCGTCGGTGCAAAGGCCCGATCAGGCCGCGAGACCCCACAGGGGAAAGCGCCAAGTCGTTCACGTTTATGGGGAATTCGCCAGAGTGGTGAGCCGTGCAGGATTCGAACCTGCGACCCACTGATTAAAAGTCAGTTGCTCTACCAACTGAGCTAACGGCCCACTCTCTCGGGACTTTAACACAGTGGTGAGCCGTGCAGGATTCGAACCTGCGACCCACTGATTAAAAGTCAGTTGCTCTACCAACTGAGCTAACGGCCCACTGTGTGTGGGCGGCTTCTAGGAATTGTGGCGTGGGGGGTCAAGCGGAAAAATGACATTTCTTGCGAACTTGTGCCGCCCCCCCATCTCGGGCGCATGCACCAGAGGCAAGGCAGCCCCCCGCAACGCAGGCTGGAAACGCTCCGTCAAGAGGCGTATATGCCCGCGGATGAAACACGCGCGCACAAACACTCTGCCCTTCATGAAGATGCACGGGCTTGGAAACGACTTCGTCGTGCTGGACGCGCGTGCGCGCCCCGTTGCCATGACCCCTGCCCTTGCCATGGCCATCGCCGACCGTCACCGCGGCGTCGGCTTCGACCAGCTCGCGCTGATCGAGCAGGGCACGGGCGACGCGCATTTGACCTTCTACAACGCCGACGGCTCGACCGCGGGCGCCTGCGGCAACGCCACGCGCTGCATTGCGCGCTTCCTGATGGACGAGACCGGCAAATCCGAGCTGACACTCACCACCGAGCGCGGCACGCTCTTTGCCCGCGACGCAGGCGAGGGGCTGACCTCCGTCAACATGGGCCCGCCACAGCTTGAGTGGCACGAGATCCCCCTCGCCTCGGCGATGGACACGTTGGAGCTGCCGATCGAGGGCAAGCCCACCGCCACCGGCATGGGCAACCCGCATTGCACCTTCTTCGTCGAGGATACCGAGGCGGTCGACATCATGACTTTCGGACCGGCGCATGAGCATCACCCGCTCTACCCGCAGCGCACCAACGTGCAGGTCGCGAGCCTCATCGGCCCCGACCACCTGCGCATGCGCGTCTGGGAGCGCGGTGCGGGCCTCACGCTGGCCTCGGGCTCGTCCTCCTGCGCCACCGCCGTCGCCGCCGCCCGCCGCGGCCTGACCGGGCGCAAGGTGACCATCGAGCTCGACGGTGGCACGCTGCAGGTCGACTGGCGCGAGGATGGCGTCTGGATGACCGGCCCCACCGCCCATGTCTTCGACGGGCATTTCACCCACAACTGGCTGGAGATGGTCTCGTGACCGGCGCCCCCAAGTTCACCACACTCGGCTGCCGGCTCAACGCCTATGAGACCGAGGCGATGAAGGATCTCGCCGCGCAGGCCGGCATGGAAAACGCGGTGATCGTGAACACCTGCGCCGTGACTTCAGAGGCGGTGCGCAAGGCCAGGCAGGAGATCCGCCGGCTGCGCCGCGAAAACCCCGATGCCAAGGTCATCGTCACCGGCTGCGCCGCGCAGATCGACCCCGACAGCTTTGCCGCGATGACCGAGGTCGATGCCGTCATCGGCAATACCGAGAAGATGGCCCCCGAGACATGGTCGCGCCTGTCGAATGGTTTCATCGGCGAGACCGAGCGCGTCATGGTCAACGACATCATGTCGGTGACCGAGACCGCCGGCCACCTGATCGACGGCTTCGGCACCCGCAGCCGCGCCTACGTGCAGGTGCAGAACGGCTGCGATCACCGCTGCACCTTCTGCATCATCCCCTACGGCCGCGGCAACTCGCGCTCGGTCCCCGCCGGTGTGGTCGTGGACCAGATCAAGCGGCTGGTGCAGCAGGGCTACAACGAGGTGGTGCTGACCGGGGTGGACCTTACCTCCTGGGGCGCCGACCTGCCGGGCACACCACGGCTCGGCGATCTGGTGATGCGGATCCTCAAGCTGATCCCCGACCTGCCGCGCCTGCGCATCTCGTCGATCGATTCCATCGAGGCCGACGAGAACCTGATGCAGGCCATCGCCACCGAGCCGCGCCTGATGCCGCACCTGCACCTGTCGCTGCAGCATGGCGACGATCTGATCCTCAAGCGGATGAAGCGCCGCCACCTGCGCGACGATGCCATCCGCTTCTGCGAGGAGGCGCGCAGGCTGCGCCCCGAGATGACCTTCGGCGCCGACATCATCGCCGGCTTCCCGACCGAGACCGAAGAGCATTTCGAGAACTCGCTGAAGCTGGTCGAGGAGTGCGATCTGACCTGGCTGCACGTCTTCCCCTACTCGTCGCGCCCCGGCACCCCCGCCGCGCGCATCCCGAGCAAGGTGAATGGCAACGTGATCAAGGAGCGCGCCGCCCGCCTGCGCGCTGCCGGGGACGCCGCCGTCGCGCGTCACCTCGCCGCCCAGCCCGGGCGCACCCATCACATCCTGATGGAAAGCCCCGAGATGGGCCGTACCGAGCAGTTCACCGAGGTGCTCTTCGACAGGCCGCAGACCGAAGGTGCCATCGTCACCGCGACGATCACCGGCATCCGCGGCACGCAGCTGACGGCGGTCTGAACCGGTGCACCCGAACCCGATCTTTCGCCGCACCATCGAGGCCGAGAGCCTTGCGCAGGTGCGGGCGCGCAGTTTCGGTACGCTGGCGGTCAGCACCAAGGGCGCGCCGCTGCTGTCGCACGTGCCCTTCCTGCTGTCCGAGGATGCCTCCTACGCAGATCTGCATCTCGTGCGCTCCAACCCGATCTGCCGCGCCGCCCGCGAGGCCTGCCGGCCCGGCTGGCGGTGACCGGCCCCGACGGCTACATCTCGCCCGACTGGTATGGAGACCCCGGCCAGGTGCCGACCTGGAACTACGTCGCCGTCCATCTCATCGGCCGTCTCGAGTCGCTGCCGCAGGACCAGATCGACGCGCTGCTCGCTGCGCAGAGCGCCGCCTTCGAAGGCCGACTCGCGCCCAAGCCCCCCTGGACCATGGACAAGATGGACCCGGAGATCCGCGCCAGGCTGCAGCGCATGATCCTGCCCTTCCGCCTACACATCGACGAGATCGACAGCACCTGGAAGCTCTCGCAGAACAAGACCGATCAGATGCGCCGCGCCGCCGCCGATGCGCTTGAATCCGGCTTCGGACAGGACCTCGGCGCGCTGGCCACGCTCATGCAGGAACCCCCGCCCGACGAGGCGTGACGATTGCAAGGCGCGCGCAGATCGGTCATGTCAGGCGGCATGACCCTGAAAACCCGCGCTCTCATCGTTCACCTGCTGACCGCCACCGGCGCGGTCTTCGCCATGCTCGCCATGCTCGCCGCCGCGCAGGAGCAATGGTCGATCATGTTCCTCTGGCTGGTCGTGGCCTTCTTCGTCGACGGCGTCGACGGTCCGCTGGCCCGCAAGTACGACGTGAAGTCGAACGCGCCGCGCTTCGACGGCGTGCTGCTCGACCTGATCATCGACTACCTGACCTACGTCTTCATCCCGGCTTTCGCGCTCTTCCATTCGGGATTGCTGCCCGGCTGGACCGGCTGGATCGCGATCATCATCATCACCTTCGCCTCGGCGATGTATTTCGCCGACAGCCGCATGAAGACCAGCGACAACTCGTTCCACGGCTTCCCCGGCTGCTGGAACATGCTGGTGCTGGTTCTCTTCGCGCTGCAGCCGAACTTCTGGGTGATCCTCGCGCTGGTGAGCCTGCTCGCCGTGGCGATGTTCCTGCCGCTGAAGTTCATCCACCCGGTGCGCACCGAACGCTGGCGGCCGATGTCGCTGCCCATCGCCCTCGCCTGGACCTTCTTCGCCGGCTGGGCCGCCTGGGTCGATTTCCACCCTCAGAGCTGGGCGCACTGGGGTCTCATCATCACCTCGGTCTACCTGCTCTTCGCCGGCATCGCCCAGCAGCTTTTCCCCAAGGCCGCCCTCGAGCGCGCCTGAGCCTTCTTCTAGGCGCAAATATCCTCGGGGGTGAGGCGCGCAGCGCCGAGGGGGCGGAAAGCCCCCTCCTTCGCCCTCAGGCCTTGAGCCGCCAGCCAGTGCGGAACAGCCCCCAGGCCATCAGCGAGACCAGCAGCGTCGCGAAGATCGCCACCGCTGCGCCGAGCAGCGGGCTGGCATCCGACACCCCCAGCACGCCGTAACGCGCCCCGTCGATCAGGTAGAAGACCGGGTTGAAATGGGTGATCTCGTAGAGCCCTCGCGGCAGCGCCTCGACCGAGTAGAATGTGCCCGACAGGAAGGCGAGCGGCGTCACGATGAAGTTGGTGATCGCCGCCATCTGGTCGAACTTGTTGGCAAAAAGCCCTGCGACGATGCCTACCGCCGACAGGAAGGCCCCGCCCAGGAGGACGAAGCCCAGCACGATCAGCGGATGCGCCGGCACGAGGCCCGTGGTCGCCCAGAGCCCGGCAAGGATCGCGCAGGCCACCACCAGCCCGCGCGCGACACCGCCGGCGAGATAGCCGATCACCAGCTCGAAGGGCGCGAGCGGCGGCATCAAGGTGTCGACGATATTGCCCTGCACCTTCGAGATCACGATCGACGAGGAGGTATTGGCAAAGGCGTTCTGGATCACCGTCATCATCAGGATGCCCGGCGCGATGAACCTCGTGAAGGGCACCCCCATCACCTCGCCACGGCTCGGGCCTATCGCGATGGTGAAGATCACCAGGAACAGACCCGCGGTGACCAGCGGTGCCAGAAGGGTCTGGGTCCAGACCGCGAGAAAGCGCTGGGTTTCCCGGCGGCAGAGCGTGGCGAGTCCGAGCCAGTTCACGGCGCCGAACCGGCGCGCTCCGGGCTCATGGCGGGGTTGGCTGTCCATAAGGTCTCCTTTCCGTCTGGGTCCGGCTTGTAACTCGGCGGTTGATGACTACAATAGGCCCCCTGATGGAATTTTCAGGCGGCCCCGGATCACGGGCCGCTTTTTCTCAAGCAAGGATCGGACATGTCCTGGACGGATGAGCGCGTCGAGCTTCTCAAGAAGATGTGGGCCGAGGGCCAGTCGGCCAGCCAGATCGCCAAGGAACTTGGCGGCGTCACCCGCAATGCGGTGATTGGCAAGGTGCACCGGCTCGGCCTGTCGAACCGCACCGCCCCCGCGGGCGGCGCGGCCCCTGCCGCACCGGCGGCCCCGGTCAAGGAAGCCAAGCCCGCCGCGAAAGAGACCAAGGCCAAGCCCGCACCCAAGGCAGACCCGGCCCCGGCAGCCGAGCCCGCGCGCGAGACCGCCACGGCGGTCGAGACACGCCCGGCTCCGCTTGGACCGTCGCGCAAGCCGATCGTGCCTGCGGGCCAGCCGCTGCCGCCGCAGCCCTCGGCCAACGAGATCAGCCCCGAGGCGCTGGCCAAGGTCAACGAGATCGAGAAGAAGGCGAAGAAGCTTTCGCTGATGGATCTCACCGAACGGACCTGCAAGTGGCCCGTCGGCGACCCGGCAACCGACGACTTCTGGTTCTGCGGCCTGCCGGTGCAGCAGGGCAAGCCCTACTGCGAGGCGCATGTGGGCGTGGCCTTCCAGCCGATGTCCTCGCGCCGCGATCGGCGTCGCTGAGCCGCCCCGCAAGATCATCAACCGCCCGAGCCCTCCCGGCCCGGGCGGTTTTTCTTTGGCCGAACCCCGCCCTCCCCTCCGCCCGGCCGATTTTCGCCGGAAACGCGGGGGGTTGCGCAACTTCCTCGCGGGCTCCAGCGTTGTGCAAGACGCAAGAGTGAGCCGTGATGACAGATTTTTTTCTCGCTGGTCGCCGACCATGATGCCCTGATCGCCCTGGGACTGATTGTCTGTCTCTTCATCGTCTTCATGCTCGAACTCTATCCGCCCGAGGTGCCCGCCGCCGGGCTCGCCGCGCTCTTTGTGAGCCTTGGCTACGTCGCGCCGGACCAGCTCCTGTCGGTCTTCTCCAACCCCGCGCCGCTGACCATCGCGGCAATGTTCGTTCTCTCGGGCGCGCTGGTCCGCACCGGGGTGCTGGAAGCGATCTCGGACCTGGTGATCAGCCAGGCGCAGGAACGCCCCGGCCTGGCGCTGGGGGTGATCCTGAGCGTCACCCTGCTGGCCTCGGGCTTCGTCAACAACACGCCGGTGGTGCTGGTGCTGATCCCCGTGGTGATCCGCCTTGCCGCCGCGCTCGGCAAGGCGCCGACCCGGCTGCTGATTCCGCTGAGCTACGTGGCGATCCTGGGAGGCACTTGCACGCTGATCGGCACCTCGACCAACCTGCTGGTCGACGGCGTCGCGCGTGGTCAGGGGCTCGCGCCGTTCGGTATCTTTGAGATTACCCCGGTGGGCCTTATGGTGGCCCTGGCCGGAGGTGCGACCCTCGCCTTGCTCGGCCCCTTGCTGCTTCCGGACCGCGAGGCGAGCGATCCGGAGCAGATGCTCGGCGAGACCACTTTCCTGTCGGAGGCGGCGCTGTCGGATGACACCTACGCGGGCAAGCCGCTTTCGGAAATCGCACCGCTTGCGCGTGGCGGCGTGCGGGTGACAGGTCTCCGGCGCAAGGGCAGCGCCCTGCCCGCCCCGCTCGAAGAGCAGGTGCTGGAAAAGGGCGACACGGTGATCCTGCGCGCACCCACCTCCGAGCTGCTGACACTGCACGACGATCCTGGGCTGAAGATCGGCCTGCGCCGGGGCGAGCCGCCCGAGGGCGAGCTGGTCACGGTCGAGGTGGTGGTCTCGCCGCGCAAGTCCACGCTCGGGCGCAGCCTGCGCAGCATGTCGCTCGGCCGCCGCTTCGGCGTTCGGGTGCTGGGGGCGCATCGCCATGAGCACAACCCCGGCCCCGACCTCGGCTCGGTGCAGCTGCGCCCCGCCGACAAGCTGCTGCTCGAGGGCCCCGCCACCGCTTTCCAGACGCTGGAGGACGAGGCGCAGCTTGTCTCGGTCAGCCGCCCCACCGGTCGCGCCTTCCGCCGCGGCCGCGCGCCTCTGGTGCTGGCGGCGCTTGCCGCCGTCGTCGCCCTCGCCGCTTTCGGGCTGATGGACATCGCGACGCTCTCGATCATCGCCGTCGCGGCGATCCTCCTGCTGCGCTGCATCGACGCCGACGAGGCCTGGGGCGCGGTCGACGGCTCGGTGCTCGTCCTGATTTTCGCCATGCTGGTGGTCGGCCTCGGGCTGCAGAACACCGGCGCGGTGGACCTCCTGGTGAGCTGGCTGTCTCCGCCGATCTCTGGACTGCCGCCCTTCTTCGCGCTGCTGGCGGTCTACCTGCTGGCCTCGCTGCTCACCGAGACGGTCACCAACAATGCCGTCGCCGTGGTCTTCACACCGATTGCCATCGGCCTCGCCGAGAGCACCGGGCTCGATCCGCGCGCCCTGACGATGGCGGTGATGTTCGGCGCCTCGGCCAGCTTTGCCACGCCGATCGGCTACCAGACGAACACGCTGGTCTACGGGGCCGGGAACTACCGATTCTCCGACTTCCTGAAGATCGGTCTGGCGATGAACCTCGTCGCCGCGCTGGCTGCCTGCAGCGGGATCCTCTGGCTGTTTGGCTGAGCGGGTCAGGGGGCGATGCCCCCTCGGCGCTGCGCGCCTCACCCCCTGCGTATTTGAAAAAAGAAGAAGTTTCGGACGGCAATCGCGGCTTCTTCTCTTTCAAAATACGCCTGCCGCGACCTCTTCGGAAGCACGGCGGCGCGGATTGACGCGCCGCGCGCGACCACCCTTTTCGCAGGCCGAGAGAGCGCGTATATGCCGCCCATGCAGAATCCGCCCGATCTTCGCCCCGACCTTGCCCGCGCCCGCGTCACGGAAACCCGCCGCGACGGCCAGCCGACCATCGGCATGGTCTCGCTTGGCTGCCCCAAGGCGCTGGTCGACAGCGAGCGCATCCTCACCCGGCTGCGCGCCGAGGGCTACGGCATCTCGGCCGATTATGCCGGCGCCGATGCGGTGATCGTCAACACCTGCGGCTTTCTCGACAGCGCCAAGGCGGAAAGCCTCGAGGCGATCGGCGAGGCGCTGAAGGAGAACGGCCGGGTCATCGTCACCGGCTGCCTCGGCGCCGAGCCCGAGTATATCACCGGCGTGCATCCCAAGGTGCTGGCCGTTACGGGCCCGCATCAATACGAGCAGGTGCTCGACGCGGTGCATGGCGCCGTACCGCCGGTCCCCGATCCCTTTGTCGACCTGCTGCCCGCCTCGGGCGTGAAACTCACGCCGCGCCACTACAGCTACCTCAAGATCTCCGAGGGCTGTAACCACAAGTGCAAGTTCTGCATCATCCCCGACATGCGCGGTCTGCTCACCTCGCGGCCGCAGCGCGCGGTGTTGCGCGAGGCGGAAAAGCTGGTCGAGGCCGGGGTGAAGGAGCTGCTGGTGATCTCGCAGGACACCTCGGCCTATGGCACCGACTGGAAGGACCGGGACGAGAAATTCCCGATCCTCTCGCTCGCCCGTGAGTTGGGCCAGTTCGGCGCCTGGGTGCGGATGCATTACGTCTACCCCTACCCGCACGTGCGCGAGCTGATTCCCGCGATGGCCGAGGGGCTGGTGCTGCCCTATCTCGACATCCCCTTCCAGCACGCCCACCCCGAGACGCTGAAGCGCATGGCACGCCCCGCCGCCGCCGCGCGCACGCTCGACGAGATCGCCGCCTGGCGTTCGGACTGCCCCGACATCACCCTGCGCTCGACCTTCATCGTCGGCTACCCGGGCGAGACCGAGGACGAGTTCCAGACGCTGCTCGACTGGATGGACGAGGCGCAGCTCGACCGGGTCGGCTGCTTCAAGTACGAGAATGTCGAAGGCGCGCGCTCCAACGCGCTGCCGGACCATGTGCCGGAAGAGGTCAAGCAGGACCGCTGGGAGCGCTTCATGGAGAAGGCTCAGGCGATCTCGGAAGCCAAGCTTGAGGCCAAGGTCGGCCAGACGATGCAGGTGCTGGTGGATGAGGTCGACGAGGATGCCGCCACCTGCCGCACCAAGGCCGATGCGCCGGAGATCGACGGCAACCTCTTCATCGACGAGGGCTTCGAGCAGCTCAAGCCGGGCGACATGGTCACCGTCGAGGTCGACGAGGCCGGCGAATACGACCTCTGGGGCCGGCTGGTCTGAGGCTCAGGCCGCGCCTTCGGGCGCGGCGATCTTCTTGCCGAGGTACTTCTTGCGCGGCGGCGCCGGCAGGTCGACGATCGCCGCCTCGCCCTGCGCGAGGAAGGCAAAGGCCAGCTGGCAGTCGATGCCGCAGGCAAGGATGTCGTCGTACCAGCGCTCGTTCAGCGCCGCGATCCGCGGATCCGCCATGTCGCGCAGGATGAAGTTGGTGGTGAACAGCCGGTCTGTCTCCAGCGTCTTGCCTGCCTCCATCTGCGCCAGCGTGTAGCGCAACATCTGGTGCGCCTGCTCGCGGTAGCGGTCCTGGAACAGCGAGTCGGTGAACTCCCAGAGGATATTGCCCTCGATATGCGGGCTCAGCCGCAGTGCCATGGCGCCGCCCGCCTCGACCAGCCGGTCGCGGATGCCCTCGAGATCGCCGTGCGGAATGCGCCGCTTGTCGTCCATGTAGGTAAGGAAGCGGTGCCGCGTGAGATCGGGGAAGAGATGCGGAAGCGCCTTGGCCACCTTGGCCTGATGCGCGCTCAGCACCGGGTTCTTCGACACCGGCAGGTCGAGGAAGATCGGCTTCCAGCCCAGCCCCTCGACGATCTCCAGCGCGCTGCGGTTGTTCGACACGAAGTAATGCGGCCAGTTCTTGGGCCGGTTGTTCTTGTCGTAGGTGAAGCTGCCGAGCGGCCCGCAATAGGTCGAGTAGACCGCCATCTCGCTCGTCTCGCCCGCATGCACCGGCGCGCTGCCGATCAGCGGCAGCAGTGCCTCGCGCTGCAGCGGCGCCCGGTCGAACTCGTTGGAGATGCCGCTGCTGTCATGCTCGATGCGGCGCACCGTCTTGCGCAGCGACCGCGTCATCCGGCGGTACTTGATGATGGCGCGCAATTTCATCAGGGCGAGGGACAAGGCTGATCTCCATTCTTCGCGGCCGGGGATGCGCCGCTTGCGCAAGGCCGGTGCGCGGGCTAAGCCGGATGCGTTTCCTTTTGACCAAGTTGCGCAGGCGGCGCAACAGGGCGGACGTCAGGACGACGAGGCAGGCATGATACCAAGGCGCATTTCGATGTTCTGGGCGCAGGGCGAGGCCGCCGCTCCCGACCTGGTGAAGCGCTGCTGGGACGCCTGGGCGCGTCTCAACCCCGGCTGGTCGCTGGAGATCGCCGACGAGAGCCAGGCTTCGGCGGCTTTCCGCGATCTGGGTCTCACGCATGTCCCCGCCACCCTGCAGGGCCGCGGCGACATTTTCCGAGTGCACGACCTTGACCAGCACGGCGGCGTCTACGTCGATTGCGGCACCATCCCCTGCGCGCCGCTCGACGACTGGCTCGAGCCGCTGACCCGCACGGGCTTCTTCGCCTTCCACGACCCCTACCGCCGCCGCCCGGTGGAGAACTGGTTTCTCGTCTCCGAACCCGGCCACGCGATCACCCAAGGCTGGCTGGAGGCGATGCGCGGCTACTGGGACCGCCCCCGCCGCGCGCAGAGCGCAAGGCGCGAGCTCGACCGTGGCGGCAAGGGCGCGCTGGCATGCAAACTCGCCGGTCTGAGCAGCGCCGACACACGCAAGCGGGTGATTGAGCCGAAGAACCGCATGTGGTCGGTGCAGCCCGGCGGTGGGGCCGAGCGCCCGGTCCACCCCTACTTTTGGCCGCACTACCTGTTCGACCTGCAGCTCCACCGCAGCGAGCCCTTCCGCACCGCCTGGGCCGAGGTGCCCAAACGCCCTTCCTACCGCCACCTCATGGTGCGGCACTGGAAACGCGACTACGCCCACATGACCGACCGGGAGCTGCTCAGCCTGCTCGATGCGCCGATGCAGAAGCTGTCGCTGAAAAGCGTGCCCTCCGAGAAGCACCTCGACTTGATCTTCGGTCAGGCGGAGCGGGCGGCCCCCTGAGCCTTGCTCAGCCTTCCGGGCTGGTGCAAGAGACGGCCATGGCCAAGCTGCATTTCCACTACTCCACCATGAACGCCGGAAAATCGACCCTGCTCCTGCAGGCGGCGCACAACTACCGCGAACGGGGCATGGAGGTCTTCCTGCTGACCGCCCGGCTCGACACGCGCGCCGGGCACGGGCGCATCGGCTCGCGCATCGGGCTCGGACAGGAAGCCGAGACCTTCGGCGGCGAGGATGACCTGTTCGCGGTGATCGCCGCGGCGCACCGCAAGACATCGCTGGCCTGCGTGTTCATCGACGAGGCGCAGTTCCTCACCGAGGAACAGGTCTGGCAGCTTGCACGGGTGGTGGACGATCTGGGTCTGCCGGTCATGGCCTACGGGCTGCGGGTGGATTTCCGCGGCCAGCTCTTCCCCGGCTCGGCGGCGCTGCTGGCGCTGGCGGATTCGCTGCGCGAGGTGCGCACCATCTGCCATTGCGGGCGCAAGGCGACCATGGTGATCCGGCAGGACGAGACCGGGAAGGCGCTCAGCGACGGCGCGCAGGTGCAGATCGGCGGCAACGAGACCTATGTCTCGCTCTGCCGCAAGCATTGGCGCGCAGCGATGGGCGACACCTCCGCAAGCGCCTGACCCGGACGGCTTGCGCCCGGGTCCGCTGGTCTCAGACCGGGTTCGGCACCGGCTCCCCGGCAAAGAAGGCGCGCAGGTTGGCCACGGCCATGCGCCCCATGTCCTCGCGCACTTCCAGCGCCGCGGTGCCGAGGTGCGGCAGCAGCACCACGTTGTCGAGATCGCGCAGCGCCTCGGGCACCCGCGGTTCGAACTCGTAAACGTCGAGCCCCGCCCCGGCGATCCGCTTCTCCTGCAGCGCCGCGATCAGCGCCGCCTCATCGACCACGTCACCGCGAGAGATGTTGATGAAATGCGCATGCGGGCGCATCGCCGCCAGCACGCTGTCGTTCACCGTGTGATGCGTCTGCGCGCCGCCCGGCAGGGCGGTGACGAGGATGTCGACGTTGGCCGCCAGTTCCTCGGGCGTGTCGTAGCGCGTCGCCGGATGGTCGAGTGATTTCTCGGAGCGGCTCATGTAGGCCACCTCCATGCCGAAGCCGTAGTGACAGCGCCGGGCGATAGCCTGGCCGATGCGACCCATGCCGAGGATGCCGACGGTCTTGCCGGTTACGTGCAGGCCGAGCATCTGTACCGGGTGCCAGCCCTGCCAGCTTCCCATGCGCACCAGCCGCTCGCCCTCTCCCGCGCGGCGGCAGGACATCAGGATCAGCGTCATGGCAATGTCGGCGGTGGCATCGGTGACGGCGCCGGGTGTATTGGTCACGGTGACCCCGGCGTGTTTCGCCACCTCGACGTCGATGTGGTTGAAGCCCACCCCGAAGTTGGCGAGGATCCTCGCGCGCGGCACCCCGGCGGCGGCGAAGACCTCGGCGGTGTACTGGTCGCCCAGCGTCATCAGAACGCCGTCATAATCCGACAGCGAGGCCAGCATCTCGTCGCGGCTCATCGGGTCGGGCCGGTCGCGGTAGGTCACGTCGAACTCGGCGCGGGCCTCGGCGACGACGCTCTCGGGCAGGTTTCGGGCGATCAGGATCTTGGTCAATGCAGGCGTCCTCCCGGCGGTACGGTCTTGTCGGGGGTCGCGAGCACGATCGCCCCGGTCTCGTCGGAGAAACCTAGAACAAGAACCTCGGACATGAAGGGGCCAATCTGCCGCGGCGGGAAATTAACCACCGCCATCACCGATTTGCCGACCAGCTCCTCGGACGTGTAGTGCACGGTGATCTGCGCCGAGCTCTTTTTCTCGCCGACCTCCGGGCCGAAATCGATCCAGAGCTTGATGGCGGGCTTGCGGGCCTCGGGAAAGGGCTCCGCGCGGGTCACCCGACCCACGCGGATGTCGACCTTGAGGAAGTCGTCATAGCTGATCTCACCCATTGGCCAGCTCTTCCGAGCGACGAACGGCGGCAGCAACCGTGGCGCGGATCAGTGGCGGCAGGCCCTTGTCCTCGTCCATCAGCACCTCGAGACCCGCCTGCGTCGTGCCGTTGGGCGAGGTGACGTTCTTGCGCAACTGCGCCGGGTCCTCGGCGGCCTGCATCGCCAGCGCGCCAGCGCCCGCGACGGTGGCCTTGGCAAGCTGCATGGCGAGCTCGGGCGCCAGCCCCTCGGCTTCGCCGGCCTTGGCGAGGCATTCGATCATGTGGAAGACGTACGCCGGGCCCGAGCCGCTGACGCCGGTCACCGCGTCCATCTGGCCCTCGCCCTCGAGCCGCACGACCTCGCCCACCGCCGAGAGCAGCTCCTCGGCCATGGCCACATCCGTGGCACTCGCATTAGCGTTACCGGCGATGGCGGTGATGCCCTGCCCGACGGCAGCAGGGGTGTTGGGCATGGCGCGGATGATCGGGGTCTTATCGCCGAGCATCCGCTCGTAGGTGGCGATGGTCACGCCCGCCGCCACCGACAGGAAGACAGTGTCGGCGTTGCCGTAGCTTGCCAGCACCGGCAGCGCATCGGCCATCATCTGCGGCTTCACCGCGATGAGCACGATCGCCGGGCTCTCGGGCAGGACCTCGTTCAGATGCACGCCCTGCGCCTGCAGCCATTCCGAAGGGTGGGGGTCGTTGACCCAGACCGACGCAGGCGGCAACCCCCGCCCCAGCCATCCTTCCAGCATGGCCGATCCCATCTTCCCGCATCCCAGCAGCACCAAACCGCGCTGCGCCAGCTCACCGTCCTTCATGGCGATCCCTCCTGTCGACGTCGCGGCAGTGATACGCGGGCAAACCAGATCGCGCAACGGTCCGCGCCAAAAGGCGGAAAAGCGGGATGCATCTTTGCCCGACGAAGGAAAATCGCCCGCGGACCACGGCTGTTGCAGGCCATGCCAGAGGTCGCGGCCCGGCCAGAGCCGGGCAGCCTTGTCGCCTGGGGCACGGGCGCAAACCCAGGCAGGGTCAGGCGATGATATCGGGGGTCAGCCGGTCCTCGATCATCGCGATCTTGTCCTTGAGGAAGAGCTTCTTCTTCTTCAGCCGTTGCAAGGTCAGCTGGTCGGCGGTGCCGCGCTCCTGCAGCGCAAGGATGGCCTCGTCGAGATCGCGGTGCTCGCGCCGGAAGACTTCCAGCTCCACCCGCAACACCTCTTCCGTCTTCATCGAGATGTCTTGCGGCGCATTCATGAGGGTCTGTCCTTCGACGTCACGGGAAACATTAGACTACCAAGTCTTGCCGCGCCCGCAAAGCCCTTGCACTGCCCGGCGGCCCTTCCCATATTCCCTGATGTCGGGTTGCCGCTAACGGGGCCCGGCGGACGGTCGCTTCCCTGTCAAGGACATGTCATGAGCAAACTGACCCTGGGTTCCTATCCGCATATGCTCGGCTTCGAGCAGCTCGAGCGCCTGCTCGAGCGCACGGCCAAGTCGAGCGAGGGATACCCCCCCCTTCAACATCGAACAGACGTCGGATCACTCCTACCGGATCACGCTCGCCGTGGCCGGATTCTCGGAGGCCGATCTCGCCATCACCGTCGAGGACCGCCAGCTGGTGATCCGCGGACGGCAGCGCGACGACGGGTCCGATCGGATCTTCCTGCACCGCGGCATCGCGGCGCGGCAGTTCCAGCGTAGCTTCGTGCTGGCCGATGGGGTCGAGGTGGGGGAAGCGGTCATGGAAAACGGTCTGCTGCATGTGGATCTGACCATGTCCCGTCCCGAGACGGTGGTGCAGACCATCAACATCAGAAAGGGTTGAGCCATGAACACGAAATACGACTTTTCCGAGTTCGACGCCGAGCGCATCGTCTACGTCCGCTCCGTCGAAGTGAGTGACCTGCCCGAGGACGTGCAGAGCCAAGTCGGTGACCAGACCCGCCTCTATGCGGTGCACCGTGCCGACGGCGAGCGGCTGGCGCTGGTTCGCGACCGCGGCCTCGCCTTTGCGCTGGCCCGGCAGAACGACCTCGCACCCGTCACCGTCCACTAAGGGCTCGCCCGGAGATCTCCCAATGACCACGTTGCCGCTCGACTGGGCCGACGCCTTCACCGACGTGCCCTTCGGCGGCAACGGCTGTGCCGTCCTGCACGGCGGCGCTTCGCTGGACGACGAGACCTGCAAGGCGGTGGTGCGGGAGACCTCGCTGGTCGAATGCACCTTCACCGGTCCCTCCGAGGTGGCCGACGTGCGGGTGCGCTACTTCCTCGCGAGCGGCGAGATTCCCTTTGCTGGCCATCCCACAATCGCCACGGTCGCGGCGCTGCTCCACCGCGGGCTGGTCAGCGGCGACAGCATCACGCTCGAGACGCAGGCCGGGCTCGTTCCCATCGAGATCGACCGCAGCGTGACCCCACCGCGCATTGTGATGACCCAGAAGGCACCCGCCTTCGGCCCCAGCCCCGACAAGGCGGTGGTGGCAGACGCCGTCTCGCTCTCCCCCTCCGACATTCTCGGCCAGCCGCAGGTGGTCTCCACCGGCCTGCCCTTCTGCATCGCCGTGCTGAAGGACCGTGCCGCGCTGGAGCGGGCCAGCCTCGATCTCGACGCGCTGTCCCGCCTCGCCGAGGCCTCGGGCAAGCGTCTCGACCTCGCTGAGCCCTTTCTCGTCACCCTGTCCGGCGCGACCGAGGCGGGCGACACCTTCGCGCGGCTCATGCTTGCCCCGCCCAGCCCGGCCGAGGATCCCTTTACCGGCTCGGCCACCGGCGCCATGGCGGCCTATCTCTGGTCGAAGGGGCTGATCGACAGCCCCGTCTTCATCGCCGAGCAGGGCCACGGCATGGGCCGCCCCGGACAGGCGCAGGTCGAGGTACTCGGCCCGCCCGGGGCGATCACCGGTGTGCGGGTGGGCGGTCAAGCCCATGTGCTTATCTCGGGCGAGATCCACCTCTGACCCGACACCCCTCCCCGCTCAGAAGCGGATGCTGTAGCGCGTGTTGAGCACCAGAGGCTGCACCGGGTCGAAGACCTGCGTGCCGATCAGGCTCAGGGTGAAGCTGCGCTTCTTGTGGCTCCAGCTCAGACCGGTCTTGAGGCTGGGGGCATGGGTCTCGCCGGAATTGCCCGCATCGACCCAGCTGCCATAGCTGTAGCCCAGCTCGAAATAGGGGCGGAAGTTGCGCTCGAGCCGCAGCGTCGCGCGGGTGCGCAGCGAGGCCGAGAGCTTGCCCACCTGCCAGGTGGAGAGGTCCCCGATGCCGCTGCTGGTCTGCTGCGACAACGACAGGCCCGCCGCCCCCGAAAGGTCCATGCGCCGCAACTCGTAGCTGCCATTGGCATTGAGCCCCGCCGCGGTGCGCCAGGCGCTTCGCGGCGAGTTTCCGAGGCGGTAGCCGGGCCGCGCCAGCGCAGCCCAGGCCTTGAGCCTGATATGGTCGGTCAGCGCGGTCTGCACGTAAGGCGCGAAGCTCAAGGTCTGGGTTCGGATGTCGCGCCCGGTGTCGAGATCGGCCACCCCGTACCCGGTGGCAAAGCCGAGCCGGGTGCCCGTTCCGACCGGCTTCTCGATCCCCAGCAGCATGTCGAATTTCCGGCCGAAGGTGCTGCCATGGTATTCGCGGGCCTCGAAGGCCCACCACATGCGCGGCGCAGACCCCGGTCCCGGCGTCGCGAGGAACAGCCCCTTGCTGTTGAGCCGCACCTTGTCATAACCGCTCAGGGCATGCCCCAGGACGCTGTCGAAGGCCCCGACCGAGGCGCTGAGCGTGGTCGAGACACTGCTGCGATAGGCCGTCCGCATCTGGTCCGCTGCCAGAGCCGGCACGGCAGGCAGAAGACAGGTCAGTAGCGCAAGCCTGCGCATCAGAGGTGCGGTCTTCATGGCGTCCTCCGGGGAAGAGGTCAGGGCGACATGGGGCCGGGCGAAGTTTCTGCATCCGTGCGCCGCGATGCGGCGCCGGGGCGAGGTCTTTGGGTCGTGTGATTTGTCCCAGTCATATGCGGCGCGGATTTGGCATCAAACCCCCCGGTGCCGCGAATGCGCTCAATTTCGCGCGAGAGACGCAGCGTCGCGCCGAGTCTAGGCGGAAAACCCCGCTTGCCGCGCCCGGCACAAGAAAGCGCGACGCCGGGTCCCGACGTCGCGCGTCTCTCACATCCTGCCTCTAGGGCTCAGGAGGCCTGTTCGACCGGCGCACCGTAGCCAAGCGGCTCGGAGGTGTCCTTGCCCGAGTCGAGCCCCTGCTCCGCCAGCCAGCGCTCGGCTTCCAGCGCTGCCATGCAGCCCATGCCCGCCGATGTCACCGCCTGGCGGTACTTGTGGTCGGTCAGGTCGCCCGCGGCAAAGACGCCGGGAATCGAGGTCTCGGTGGTGCCGGGCTTGGTCACCACGTAGCCGCCCATGTGGGTCTCGAGCTGGTCCTTCACCAGCTCCGACGCCGGGGCGTGGCCGATGGCGATGAAGACACCCTTGGCGGGGATCTCGGTGATATCGCCGGTGGTCACGTGCTTGACCTTCACGCCGGTCACGCCCTTGGGCATGTCCTCGCCGACCACTTCCTCGAGCTGGTGGTGCCAGAGGGTCTCGATCTTGGGGTGGTTGAACAGGCGTTCCTGCAGGATCTTCTCGGCGCGCAGCTCGTCGCGGCGGTGAACCAGCGTGACCTTGGAGGCGAAGTTGGTGAGGAACAGCGCCTCTTCCACGGCGGTGTTGCCGCCGCCGATCACAACGATCTCCTGGCCGCGATAGAAGAAGCCGTCACAGGTGGCGCAGGCCGAGACGCCGAAGCCCTTGAATTCGTCCTCGGTCGGCAGGCCCAGCCACTTCGCCCGCGCGCCGGTGGCGAGCACTACCGCGTCGGCGGTGTAGGTGATGCCGCTGTCGCCCTTGGCGACGAAGGGACGCTGGCCGAGGTCGAGGTCGGTGATGATGTCGCCGATGATCTCGCAGCCCATGGCGCGGGCATGCGCCTCCATCTTCACCATAAGGTCAGGGCCTTGAATCTCGGTCTCGCCGGGCCAGTTCTCGACCTCGGTGGTGGTGGTCAGCTGGCCGCCCGGCTCGAGGCCCTGCACCAGCAGCGGGGAGAGCATGGCGCGCGAAGCGTAGACGCCCGCGGTGTAGCCGGCCGGGCCGGAGCCGATGATCAGGAGCCGTGTGTGGCGGGTGTCGGACATATCGTGCCTCTCGCGAGCTATGGCATTCGGTTTGGGAATTGCATATAGCCACGCGCGGCGGCGACGCAAACCCCGTGCCTCCGCCATATCCCCCGGAATCTCGTCCCGTTAAGAATCTTTCAAGAATATGAAAGATTATTGCGCTATCGTTCCGGCTGGTATAATATTCGCGAAAAGCTCAAGGAAGTCGCATGCCCGCCCACAGGCTCGATCCCATCGATCGTAAGATTCTGGCAGAACTGCAGGCCGATGGCCGAATGACCAACGTCGAACTCGCCCGCCGCGTGGGCATATCTGCCCCGCCCTGCCTGCGTCGCGTGCGCACACTCGAGGAGCAGGGCTTCATCAAGGGCTACCATGCCGAGGTTGATTCCCGCGAACTCGGCTTCGAGGTGCAGGTTTTCGCTAGCGTCGGACTGCAGAGCCAGGCCGAGGCCGATCTGCGCGCCTTCGAGGACCGCTGCCGCAGCTGGCCACTCGTACGCGAGTGCCATATGCTCAACGGTGAGGTGGACTTCATACTCAAGTGCGTGGCCCCGGATCTGTCGACCTTCCAGGCCTTCCTGACCGAGAAGCTGCTAACCGCGCCGAACGTGGCCTCGGTGAAGACCTCGCTGGTCATCCGCGGCGCCAAGGACGAGCCGGGCGTGCCCTTCGACGTGCTCGAGGAACGGCTGAACCGGACCGCCTGACGGCGGCCCGGCCCCGGCACGACATACGGGTCAGCTGGCGAGCAGGTTGTCGACCGCCTCGCGCGAGGAACGGGTCATCGACAGCTCGCCGAAGTCCTGAAGCTCCGACAGGTTGTCGAACATCGACAGGAACAGCGCGCGCATGTTCGGGCTGGTCACGCTGTGCAACATCTTGCCCGGGTGGTAGGTCTCCATCTCGAGCCCGCCGACCCGGATCGTCGCGTGGCGTTGCACCATCAGGTGATAGAGCTGCACGCCGCCCGCCGGGGTCACCGGCACGATGCGGTCCCAATCCGCCTCATCGATGACCGGCACAAGCACGCTATCCTGCCCGAGCAGCGCCCTGAAGCGCGTGCGGGTCACCACCATCCGGGCCGCCTGGCCCAGCAGCAGATCGACGCCCGGACGGCCGAGACCGAAGGCCTCCGCGGTGACCCGGACAAGCGAGTCGAGCGCGCTCTCCTCCGAATGCACCCCCGGCACATAGGTTGTCGAGCCGATCCATGTGATCGACTGGGTGCCGCGGCTGGTCTCGATGTAATCGCCCGGCAGCAGGTCCTCGACGGCCACGGGGCCGCGCAGGGTCTGGATCAAGGTGCCGCGGGCAAAGGCCGAGCAGGCCTCTTCGAACAGCGGCAGCGCCGGAGCCACCTGCTGTTTCATCGAAATCGAGAGATCGGGCAACAGAGCGGCGACCTCGTACTTGCGCATGAGAGAAGTTGCGCGACGAGGCCGCCCGTTCCGGAGAGAAACCGGATCCCGCGGAGAATCTTGCGAAACAACACCTTCGCGGCCGCGGGCCGCGTGATGAATACTGGTCATATCAACATCCCTTGGCAGGCTGTCACATCCGTGCTGGCCCCCACCAACAACGACAGAAGGACGTCTAATCGACTGACGCGATCTGGCCGCATTCGGGCATTTCTGTCAAAATTTCGATGAATTGGCAGCAGCTTATCCACTCAATCCCGGATGGAGAGAGGGATTGTCCGGGATACGAGAACCACCTTGCCATATTTCGCCCCACACGCGGACGAATCGTGGCAGGGCGCCCGTTCCGGAAAGGCGCCCGCCGGAGCCTGCGTCAGAGGCGGATCGCCGAGATCAGCCGTCCGTAGTCGGCCTCGCGCAGGTGGGTTGCCCGGCGGAAGGAGTAGAAGCGGTCCGGGTCGGAATAGGTGCAGTGCCGGGTCCATTCGGCTTCGACCCCGGCGCTGCGAAGCCGGTGCAGCCCGTAGGCGGGCAGGTCGAACTGCGCGCGGTCGCCCTGGCCGCCCGCGAAGAAACGACCGTTGCCCGGGTCCTCCGCCATGAATTCCCCGAGGAACTCCGGCCCGACCTCGTAGGCGCGCTGGCTGATGGTCGGCCCGATCACTGCGCGAATGCCCTCGCGGCTTGCGCCGAGGGCGAGCATCGCGTCGATGGTCTCTTCCAGCACCCCGGCTTGCGCGCCGCGCCAGCCTGCATGGGCGGCGCCGATCACCCCGGCCTCGGCATCGGCAAAGAGCACCGGTTGGCAGTCGGCGGTGAGCACCGCCAGCGCGATGCCCGGCTCGCGGGTGACCAGCCCATCAGCCTCGGGGCGCGGATCAGAGACCGGCCCGGTCACCGTGACGACCTTGGCGGAGTGCACCTGGCTGACCGTCACCAGCGACTCGTTCGGCACTTCCATGGCCTGCGCCACGCGGGTGCGGTTGATCGCCACTATCTCGCGCTGATCCGACGAGCCGGGCCCGCAGTTGAGCCCGGCAAACACCCCCGAAGACGCGCCTCCCTTGCGGGTGAAGAACCCGTGCCGGAGGGGGCTGAGTGACTCGGCGGTGATGATTTCGAGCGTCATGTATCCAATCCGGGCGGCGGCGGTGAGTCCGGCGCGTGCAGCGCCAGAACCTTGAACAAACTTCCCATTTCACCGGGGTGCGTCAACCGGCGATGTGCGGCGATGTGGCTTTCCAGCCCGGCGCCTTGCAGGTGCGCCGCAAGCGCACGGGCGCGCTCGGTGATGCCAAGCCGTTCAAGGAAGACCCCCTGCGCGGTCAACGGCGCGTGAACTGCCGGGGCAGCCGCCTGCGCCAATGCGCGGAAATCCACATGGGCGGTCAGGTCGGCCTCTCCGGGCATGTCCAGCGGCGCCGATTTTTCATGCGCCCGCACCGCCTGCAGTGTGTCTCCGAGGCTGCCCCACCCGCCGTAATCGATGATCAGCGCCACGCCGCCATGCGCCGCGATTCGCCGCCCGACCTCCTGCACGAGGGCTTCGGCGGGGGCGCAGGTCTCGACCATGTCGCCCTGCACGGTGTCCTGCAGCCGGTGCTCCAGCGCGGCCTGCGGCGCGACATCGGTGAGGCCGAAAGAGAGCCGCCCTTTGTGCCAGCCCACCACGCGCTCGCGCCAGAACTCCCCGTCACGCAGGAACTGGCGCACCGGCAGCGCGTCGAAGAACTCGTTGGCGAGCAGGAAAAGCGGCCCCTCGGGCAGGTCGGCGAGGCTGTCATGCCATATGGGCGCAAAGCCGCCGAGGCGTTTGGCCTGCTCGGCGCGCAGGGCGGGCGAGGCCTCGACGAGGTGCAGCTCCGCCGCCGCGATCATCTCCGGCACCGCCCGCATCGCGCGCAGCGCGTCGGCCATCAGCGTGCCGCGCCCCGGCCCCAGCTCGGCAAGGATGATCCGCTTTGGCCGACCCTGATCCACCCAGCTCTGTGCCAGCGCAAGACCCAGCAGTTCGCCGAACATCTGGCTGATCTCGGGCGCAGTGGTGAAATCGCCCCGGGCGCCAAGCGGGTCGCGGGTGGTGTAATAGCCGCGCTGCGGGTGCAGCAGGCACCATGTCATGTATTCGGCCACGCTCATCGGCCCCTCGGCCGCGATGCGCGCCTCGAGAAGCGGAAGCAGCGCGCTCATGCGCGCCGCCGCGCCCAGAAGATGAGGCCGATGCCCACCAGAACCATCGGCAGCGACAGCATCTGTCCCATGGTCAGACCGTAGCCGCCGACGTGCCACGCCAGCCCCAGCGGGTTCCCGGGCGAGACGAACTGCGCATCGGGCTGGCGCACGAACTCGACGAGGAAGCGCGCGACACCGTAGCCGGCAAGGAACACGCCCGCCATCTGCCACGGGGTCTTCAGCCCGCCCCTGCGCAGCGCCAGCCACAGCAGCAGCGCGCCCAGCAGAACGCCTTCGAGCAGCGCCTCGTAGAGCTGCGACGGATGCCGCGCGCACATCTCACCCACCGCCTGCCCGCAGGCCTGCGCGGCTTCACCGGGGAAGATCACCCCCCAGGGCAGCTCGGTCGGGCGGCCCCAGAGCTCGGCGTTGACGAAATTGGCGATGCGCCCCAGCAGCAGCCCCGGCGGCACCGAGATGGCCAGCATGTCGGCGGTGGAACCGAGCGGGATGCGGTTCTTCAGGCAAAAGCCCAGGAAGCCGACAAGCACCCCGAGGAAGCCGCCGTGGAAGGACATGCCGCCGTGCCAGACCATCAGGATCTCGGCCGGGTGGGTCAGGTAGTAGGCGGGCTGGTAGAACAGCACGAAGCCGAGCCGCCCGCCGAGGATGATGCCGAGGATCACCCAGGTCAGCAGCTGCTCGACCTGCGCCGCGCTCATCGGCGGCTGGTCGCCCGGCCAGAGGTGGACGCGCTTCACCGCGGCAACGGCAATGCGCCAGCCGATGATGATGCCCGCGATATAGGCAAGCGCGTACCAGCGCAGGGCGAATTCCATGCCGAAGACCGAGATCGAGAAGACCTCGGAGGACAGGGGCGGAAAGGGAATGGCTGCTCTCATGCGCGATGAGTGACGGGAGTTTCCGGGGGAAGTCAACCTTGTGACCGCGGGCCTCTCGGCCCATATAGGACACAAGCATATGACGGAGAGCCCAATGCAGACGCGCAACAAGGTATTCGAGGATCTCTCGCAGCTCATGACCAACGCCATGGGCGTGGCACAGGGCGCGAAGGATGAGGCCGAAACGGCGATGAAATCGATGATCGACCGCTGGCTGGCGGATCGCGACTTCGTGACCCGCGAGGAATTCGACGCGGTTCGCGCCATGGCGCAGAAAGCCCGCGAAGAGAACGAGACCCTCAAGGCGCGCCTCGACGCGCTGGAGAAGGGTCAGGGCTGACCCGGACCGGGCAGCTCGCTCGATCCCATGAATTGGCCCGGGGCGACCAGCCCCGGCCGCGCCGGTCTCACCCCGCCTGCCGCTGCGCCACGAGTCCGCCGTCCGTCAGGTCACCCGGCGGATAGAGCACGATCTTGTCACCGTCGCTCAGCCCTTCCAGCACCTGCACCTGCCGCCCGTTGCCCTGCCCCAGAGTGACCGGCACCTGCACCGCGCGCCCATCCTCGACCCGGAACACGGCCCAGCCCGTGCCCTCGCGGAAGGCCGCGCTCTGCGGGATCTGCAGCGTGTCCGCATCCTCCCAGATCACGATCCTCGCCAACACCCGGTAGCCATGACCCAGCGCCGCGCGGGCCTCGGCGGGCGCGGTGAAACGCAGGATCACCCGCACCCGCTGTTCCTCAACTCCCAGTGCCGAGACCTCGGTGGTTCCCAGCGGAGCGATGCGCTCGACCTCGGCCTCCAGCGAGCCCGGCCCGCCCCAGTCGTCGAGCATGACGCGCGCGCCCGGCACGACCTGCACCGCGTCCGAAGAGATAAGGTCCACCGCCACCTGCAGGTCCTGCGCGATATTGCCGATCTCGAGCACCGGGGCGCCGGCCTCCAGCGAAGTCTCTGACTGTTCGACCACTCGCAGGATGCGCCCATCGACCGGAGACCGCAGCGGGATGTCCGACGCCCCGACCTCGGCCAGCGCCTCGGCCAGGCCCTGATCGTCGAATCCGATGAGCTGCGCCTGCGCATTGGCCAGCTCTGCCTCGCGCATGGCCACCGCCGCCCGCGCCGTCTCGACCCGCGCCTGCGCCGCCAGCGCCGCGGTGCGGGCCTGATCCAGCGCCGCGGTGGAGATCGTGCCCCGCGCCGCCAGCGCCTTGGCCCGGTCATGGTCCGAGACCGCCAGTTCCACGTCCGCCTGCGCCACGTTCACCTCGGCCTTGGCTTGCAACAACGCCGCCTGTGCCCCCGCGACCGCCGCCCGTGCCTGCTCGCGCGTCCGCAGGTCCAGCACCGAAGGCGCGGCGGGGCGCATGTGCGCCACCACGTCGCCCTGCTTCACCGGATCGCCGTCGATGGCCTGCACCCGCAGCAGCCGCCCGGCGACGGGTGTGGTCACCACGTAGACGTCGCGCACCTCGTCTTGCCCTCCTCGTCGATGGTCACCACCAGCGGGCCACGCGTCACCTGACCGAGGTCGACCAGCTCGGGACGCGGCCAGAAGGCGGCGGCCAGCGCCAGGAAGAGCAGCAGCGCAAGACCGATGCCAAGGGCCAGCCGGGTCCGGTTGCGGGGTCGGTTGAGAGCCATGAGGTCAATCCCGTGTCTTGAGCGCGGCGACGAGGTCGGCGCGGTCCACGTCGCGCTTCACCAGCAGCCCCGAGAGCACCGCCCCCGCGATCACCACCAACGCGGCGAATCCGAAGGCGGCGGGCCGGAACACCACCGTGATCGTGTAAAGGTCGGAGGAGTAGGCGGAGGCGAGCATATGCGCGATGCCCCAGCCCAAAAACGCGCCGCAGGGCAGCGCCAGCAGCGTCACCAGCCCCAGCTCGCCGAGCAGCACGTAGGCGGCCTCGCCCTTGGAAAAGCCGATGACCCGCAGGCTGGCGAGATCATGGGCGCGCTCGGCCAGCGCGATGCGGGCGGCGTTGTAGATGATGCCGAAGGTGATGGTGAAGGCCACCGCCGCCATGATGAAACGCGTCGCCCCGGTGCCCTGGTTCATCACCCGCTCGAAGGCCTCGCGCGCCTCGGACTTGAGGCTCACGCCGGCCACCACCGGCTGATCGCGCAGCCAGACCTGCACCGCCTCGGCCAGCGCCGGATCGAGCCGCAGGGCGGCGCTGGAGATGCGACCCGGCTCGAAGAGCGCCCGGTCCAGCGCCTCCAGCGCCATGTAGGCCGGAGCACCGAGCACGGTCTCCGACACACCGGTGACCGGCAGGCGCAGCACCGGCTGCGCACCCTCGCGCACCTCGACGGTCAGCACGTCCCCGGCCTGCGCCTTGAGCTTGCGCGCCAGCGCCGTGCTCAGCACCAACCCCGGCCCGTCGAGCGCGATGGGCGCGTAATCGGGCGTCAGCGCGCGGACCAGTTCGGGCTCCGGCGGCAACCCGGTGATCGCGCCGCGATGGGTCAGGCGGCCGTTGCGCAGCACCACCGGCACCGAGCGGGTGCCCTCGACCCGCAACACACCGGGGTGGCGTGCCAGCTCGAGCAGGGTCTTCTGCGACACGGCATGGGTGAAGGTCACCGTCGCCTCGGAGCGGTCGAGCACGTCGAAGCTGAGCGCCACCGCCTGGTTGAACCCGGCGTGGATGGTCAGCATCCCCACCGAGAGCCCCATGCCGAAGGTGATCCCCACAACCGCGCCCAGCATGCGGAAGGGCGTGCGGGTGAAGCGGCGCAGCACCATGCGTGTCGGTTGGTCGAGCGCCTTCACCGCCCGCGCCCACCGCCCGGCGCGGCGGTAGTCGGCCGGCGTCGGCGGGCGCATCGCCTCGGCCGGTTGCAGCGCGAAGACGCGGCGCAGCACCACCGCCCCGCCCGCCGCCGCCGCCAGCACGCTGACCACCAGCCCCAGCGCCAGAGCGCCCGGATCGAGACGGAAGATGAGAAAAGGGAACTTGTAGAAATGCAGGTAGAGCTGCACCATCGCACGCCCGCTCAGGATGCCCAGCAATGCCCCCAGCAGCGCACCGGCCACGGCGATCGCCAGCACCAGCTTGAGGTAATGGCCGCCGATCTCGGCGGCGCGGTAGCCGAAGGCCTTGAGCAGGCCGATTTCTTCGCGCTCGGCCTGCACCATGCGGGCGATGACGATGTTCAGCAGGAAGGCCGCGATACCAAGGAACACCGGCGGGATCGCGGCCGCCGTGTCACGCAGCCCGCTGATCTCCTCCGAGACGAAGCGGTGCGAGAACTGGTCCTCGCGGTCGTAGGCCCCTGCCCCGCCCCAGGGTTTCAGGAGATGATCGAGCGCCTCGATCACCGCGCGCGGATCGGTGCCGCGGGTGAGCGTGACGAGGAACTCGGAATAGGCGCCCTTCATGTCGAAGGCGGCGGCGAGCGAAGCCTGCGACATCCACAGTACGGCAAAGCGCGCGTCATCCGGCACCATCTCGCCCGGCGCGGCGGCGTAGAGGAATTCCGGCGAGCGGGCGAGCCCGGTGATCCTGAGGCTGCGCCGTGCGCCGTTCATCACCACCTGCAGGCTGTCCCCCGGCCGCAACCCATGTGCGGCGGCGAAGGTGTCGAGCAAGACCACCTCCTCGGGTGCACCGGGATCGAAGAGCCGCCCCTGCTGCAGGCGGATGGCGTTGAGCGCCGGTTCGGCGTGGTCGGGCAGGGATAGCGACACTGCCGCCACCGGAACCGCGTGGTCCGGCAACTCGATCCGCGCCGCGCCCGCGATGCGCCCCTCGGCCCGCGCGACGCCGGGCAGCGCCGCGATCTGGTGCAGCACGTGGCGTGGGGCGCGGGTCACCGGGGCAAAGACCTCGGAGAAACGGTAACGCTCGTAATAGCTGCGGCGGGTTTCATCGAGGGTGACCACCAACCCCGCCATCATCACCTGCATCATCACGCCCAGCGCCATGACCACTGCGATCGCTGCCGCCTGCCCCTTCATCCGCCACAGATCGCGCGAGAGCTTGCGGTCGAGGGTGCTCATGCGCTCACCATTCGATCTCGGCAGCGGCGCGCGGCGTGTCGTTCCGCTCGACCGTTCTGATCACCCCGTCGGCGAAGCGGATCACCCGGTCGGCCATCTCGGCGGTGGCGGCGGCATGGGTGACGATCATCACCGTGGTGCCGAGGCTGCGGTTGAGATGCTGCAGCACCCCCAGCACCTCGCGCCCGGTGGCACTGTCGAGCGCCCCGGTCGGCTCGTCGCAGAGCAGCACGTCGGGCCGCTTGGCCACGGCGCGGGCGATGGCCACGCGCTGCTGCTCGCCGCCCGAGAGCTGGCTGGGGAAATGATCCTTGCGGGTGCCGAGGCCGACCAGCGCCAGCGCCTCCTCGGGGTCCATCGGATCGCGGGCGATCTCGGTGACGAGCTCGACGTTCTCCTCGGCGGTGAGCGAGGGCATAAGGTTGTAGAACTGAAAGACGAAACCGAGGTTGTCGCGCCTGTAGCGGGTGAGCGCCCGGTCCGACATGGCGGTCAACTCCTCGCCCCGGAACCACGCGCGACCGTCGCTGGGGCGGTCGAGGCCACCGAGGATGTTGAGCAAAGTCGACTTGCCGCTGCCCGAAGGACCGAGCAGCACGGTGATCTCGCCCGGCGGCAGCTCGAGATCGACGCCGCGCAGCGCATGCACGGCCGAGGCCCCCTCGCCATACACGCGGGTGAGCCCTTCAACACGGTAGATCGGCGGCTGATGCGGCACGAAGCGCCCTCCTCTGCCGCCACCCTAGGGCAGCCGGGCGCGGCTTGTCTTGAGCCGGATCAAATGCTTCGCCCTCAGCCGGGACGCGCCAAGGCCTTTGCCTCGTCGAGCAGCGCCTGCAGGACCGGCGTATAGGGCTCCTGCCAGGGTGCGATCAGCCCGACCTCATGCGCCCGGCTGTCGGTCGCCAGCGGCACCAGCGACAGCGGTTTCCCCTCGGCAAGGAACTTTGCGAGGTCGGTCGGCAGGATGGTCACCCAGTCGCCGGTCAGCACATTGCTCACCAGCACGACGGTGGAGTTCGATTCGATGGCCGAGACCGGCGCGACCCCGGCCTCCATGAACTGGCGGTTGATGATGCGTCGGTTCTGCATCTCGGGCGTCAGCAGGCAAAGCTTCAGGCTGCCCAACTCGGACCAGTCCAGCATCTTGCGCCGGGCCAGCGGGTGATCCTCGCGACAGACGAGCTGGTAGGCCTCGCGGTAGAGCGGACGGGTGGTGACCCGACCCAGCGGCTCGTTGTCAAGGTAGGAGATGCCCGCGTCGATCTCGAGATCGTCGAGCATCGCGAGGATCTCAGCCGAGGCGCGCGAGAGCACGGTGAAGGTGACCCGGGGGTGGCGCTCGATGAAGCGCGCCGTGAGCGTCGAGGCCCATGTCAGCGCGGTGGGGATCACCGCCAGCCGCAGGTGTCCGGCGAGCCCTTCGCGCGAGGCGCGCATCTCGTCGCGCAACCGCCGCGTGTCGCCGACGATCTGCCGCGCCCAGACCAGAGCCCGCTGCCCCTCCGGTGTGAGCCCACCGAAGCGCGAGCCGCGCTGCACCAGCTTGACCCCGAGCTGCTCCTCGAGTTGGCGAATGCCGGTGGAAAGCGTCGGCTGGGTTATGCCGAGGCTGAGCGCCGCCCGGCCGAAGTGCTTCTCCCGGGCGAGCGCAATGAACATTTCAAGCTTGGCGATCATGAAGACCTATCGAAACACGTGGTTTCGATCATGATTGCCCGCCAAATCGCCAAGAGCAATGCCGGATCGCCCGAGCGCGCCCCGCATCACTGCGCAAACGCGCGAGGGGTGCGCGGCTAGCGGGCGTAGATGCTCTCGGCGCAGGCGATCACCTGTCCGTCGCTCGCCCGCCGAGCGTGGCTATGAACGACCACGGAAGGGTTCGGAGACAGGGACCGCGCCCGCGCGCGGGCGGTAATTTCGAGCCGGTCCCCCACGTCGAGGTTCCCGTAGAAATGCGCCCGCCTGTTTCGCATCGGATATGTGCCGACATACTCGGGCACGGCATTGCGCTCCGCCCGCTCGATCATGTCGTGGATATGCGCGAAATAGACCAGCCCGACCCCGTTGAGATGCGCGTCCTCGTTGATCTCGAAGGTGATATGTGGCGGGGCTTCGTCCCGTACCGCAAGTTCGCGGTCGTGGCGGCCGATCCGCCGTATCAGGCCCGCCCTGCGTGCCGCGGCATGATCCCGCTCGTCCCTGAACCGCTCGAACAGCTCCGGCGCCCCCAGTTCGGAGTTCGACGGACCGTTCCGGCGGGCATAGCTGGTGAGGATCTCCACACCCAGGGTCTTCGTCCCGGAGGTGAGCACGAACTGGCTGCGCCATCCGGTCTGCGCGCTCGGGACCTCGACCATGAAGAGTTGGCACATGTCGTCTTCGCGAAAGCGCGCCGCGTCGCCGTCGAGTATGCAGGCGACAACCGAGGCGAAGATGCGTGCGCCGGATATGTCCCGGAACTCCGAGGGGCGCCTGCCGACCTGCGCCGCGATCGAAAGCCAATGCCGGTGGCACGCCTCTTTGAGCAACCATGAGCGCCGCACGCCCGAGGTGCACATATGGGGCATTCCCAATCGGAACGTTTCCGGCTCGGCAATGGGAACCGCCCTGCCGGCCAAGTCGAAATCAAGAACGCTCAGCATCGCTGAAACCTCCAAATTCTGCATGATCGGGTATCTGCCCGCTGTCCCGGGGCATCGGCGGACCGCCGAAAAGGATGTGAGACGAACGGTCGCAGCAGAATGTTGTAGGAATGTTTGAAATGTCCGGGAGGTGGAATTTCGGCCGCGAAGGTCCTGAGAAGATCGCCTCGCAGACTAAGAAAATTATTAATGATCTTTGCTGACAGCTCGCCCGCGTTCCCGGGAATGACGCGAGCACACAATGCAGGGCTTGCCCGCCTCGGAGGCGGCCCCAGGCCACGCGACCTGCGGGGACAGAGACGGCGAAGGGGAGAATCGCCCGGGCGGCGGCACCCCGGGGAAAGCCAGGCATCTCCTGCCGTTTGAAGAGGCGATCGGCAGACATCTGCCACCTGCATAGTGGAGGGCCGGCGCGGGCCGACGCGGGGCGGCGCCGGTGTCAGCCCCCCCGCAGCACCGCTATGTCCCTGCTATCGCTACCAACAATTTCATGCCAAGCGGCTCCGTACGGGTCCTGCTGCGAAAAGACAAAAAAGCCCCCTCTGAGAGGGAGCGCCGACAGGGGTCATCGCGGTGGATCGAACGCCACCCATGCACTAGCATTCGTTGTGGGACACAACTTGGGCTCATTTCCTCCCTGGCCCATGCATCTTTAGTCCCGAAATTTTTTTTCGAATATTTGGAGCAGCTTAGTGAATTACAAAGCACACATCGATGGCTTGCGCGCCTTTGCTGTCATTCCAGTTATTGCCTTTCACGCATCCAACACTGCAGTTCCCGGTGGCTTCATCGGAGTTGATGTCTTTTTCGTCATAAGCGGCTTTCTTATAACGTCCCTCCTGATGTCCGACCTTAAGTCCGGCAAGTTCAGTATTGTCGATTTCTACGAAAGGCGCGCAAGAAGAATTCTTCCGGCGTTGATCTTCGTCATTGCATGCAGCATTCCCGCTGCATTGATCTTCCTCCCCCCCCGGCGACCTGCAAACGTTCGGAAAGAGCGTGGTGGCCGCGATGACATTCCTGTCCAACATCTTTTTCCTGAAGGAAATCGATTATTTCCACACCCATGCAGATCTGAACCCCCTCCTCCACACCTGGAGCCTCGCAGTCGAAGAGCAATTCTACATCGTCTACCCGATCTTCCTGGCGCTCCTCTTTCGCAAGGCCCCGCGCTTCCTGGTCCATGCGCTGATCGCCGCCGGACTGCTGAGTCTGGCGCTGGTCCTGAACTCGGTGGCATCCGACCCAAAGTATGCCTTTTACCTCTTCCCGATGCGCGCTTGGGAGCTTTTGATTGGCGCGCTCGCATCCCTCGCCTTTGCCAGAACCGAAGTTTCCCCCCCGCGCGCTCTCTACAGCGGTCTGTCGATGGTCGGCTTCGCGGCCATCCTGCTAAGCTATGCGATCGTCGATGAAACCCGACTGTCCAGCGGCCTCTATGCGCTGCCCGCCTGCCTGGGTGCCGCGCTGGTCATCCTCTTCACCAAGCCCGGCATGATGGTGCACCGCATTCTGACAACGCGGTGGATCGTGCTGATCGGGTTGATCTCCTACAGCGCCTACCTTTGGCACCAGCCACTTATAAGCTTCTACCGGCACGCTTTTCCGGACGACACGGTGGGCGTGGCCGTATGCGCATTCCTGACCTTTCCCATCGCTTGGTTGACGTGGCAATTTGTCGAACAGCCCTTCCGGAAGCGGACACCGGGCGTCCCCGCGAGACGGGTTCTGACCTCCTCCTTCGCCGCGCTGAGCCTATTCGCCGTCCTTGGGCTTGCCCTGACCGCCGATACCGGCTGGGAGCGTCGCTACAGCCCCGACGAGCAGCGCATCCTCAGGAGCTTTGTCGATGCCGACGACTATGTGCCCACGCGCTTCGACGCGCTGAAGGGCCGCCAGTTCAACGCCGAAGGTAACCTTCCAAAGGTGTTGATCGTCGGGGATTCCTATGGGCAGGACCTGGTGAATGCGCTCTACGAGACGGGCATGGACCGGGACTTCGACCTCTCCACCTACCACATCCCCGGGCGCTGCGGGAACCTGATGATCGACGACCTGGATAAGTACAGGAACCGCGAGAACCGCGAGGAATGCGCCAGGTTGCCCGGTTACGAGGACCCGGAGCTCCAGGCCCGGCTGCACGAAGCCGATCAGGTCTGGCTGGTCTCCTCCTGGAGTCCCTGGACCGCGCCGCTGCTGCCCAAGTCCCTCGAAGCGCTCTCGGCGAGCACCGATGCCGAGATCGTCGTCTTCGGGCGGAAACACTTCGGCGACCGGCTGACCTACCGCGTCTTTGCCGATGGCATCGACGCGCTTGTCGGCAAACGCCGCGTGCCGGACGATCCTTCCGCGGTCAGCCTCCAGATGAGCGAGACCATCCCCAAGCTGGCCGAATACGTCGATCTCCAGAGGCTCCTGTGCGGCGGTTACGAGACCTGCACCAACGCCGATTCCTCGGGCTCGCCCCTGACGTTTGACGGGACGCACCTCACACCGGCCGGGGCAAGGTACATGGGCGATCTGCTGAAACCCTATCTGGTCACGCAACTGCAAGCCGAGCACCACCCGGTGAAAGAGATGCCGCGCCCCTAGGGCACGGCGCAAACCGGCGCCCGCGGAACGTCAGCCCTCTCTGGACGCGCGTATTTTCGCCAATATGCGGCACCAATATGCGGCAAGGGAAAGCTGGCGATCCCGGCAGGATTCGAACCTGCAACCTGCCCCTTAGGAGGGGGCTGCTCTATCCAGTTGAGCCACGGGACCGACGGCCTTCCCATAGCGCGCGTGCACCCGGTTGTCACCCTGCAAGCGGAAAATTCGCTGCGCCGCGGCTTTGGCTTGTATGACCCGGTAGAAAGGCTAACATTCAGGTATTTAGTGCTTTGGAGGAGCCTCCCGTGGCCGACACCGATCCCCGTCCCCTCACCCTTCGAGACGTCTCCGAAGCCTCCGGCGTGTCCGAGATGACCGTGAGCCGGGTGTTGCGCAACCGCGGGGACGTGTCCGAGGCGACGCGGGCCAAGGTGCTCGAGGCAGCCAAGGCACTCGGCTACGTGCCCAACAAGATCGCCGGGGCGCTGGCCAGCCAGCGGGTGAACCTCGTCGCGGTGATCATCCCCTCGATGCGCAACATGGTTTTCCCCGAGGTCATGGCAGGCATCGCCTCCGTGCTCGAAGACACCGAGCTGCAACCGGTCGTCGGCATCACCGACTACATGCCGGAAAAGGAAGAGCGGGTGCTCTACGAGATGCTGTCGTGGCGACCTTCCGGCGTGATCATCGCCGGGCTCGAGCATACCGAGGCAGCCAAGGCGATGATGAAGGCCAGCGGCATTCCGGTGGTCGAGATCATGGACATCGACGGCACGCCGGTCGATTGCGCCGTTGGTATCTCGCACCGCCGCGCCGGGCGCGAGATGGCCAAGGCGATCCTGCGCGCCGGTTACCAGAAGATCGGCTTCCTCGGCACCAAGATGCCGCTCGACCACCGCGCGCGGAAACGCTTCGAGGGGTTCACCGAGGCGCTCGCCAAGAGCGGTGTCGAGGTGGTTGACCAGGAGTTCTACTCGGGCGGCTCGGCGCTGAAGAAAGGCCGCGAGATGACGCAGGCCATTCTCGAGCGCGAGCCGGAGATCGACTTCCTCTATTACTCCAACGACATGATCGGCGCGGGCGGGCTGCTCTACCTGATGGAACAGGGCCGCGACATTCCCGGCGAGATCGGCCTTGCCGGCTTCAACGGCGTAGAACTGCTGCAAGGGCTGCCGCGCCAGCTGGCGACCATGGATGCGCACCGGGCCGAAATCGGCCGCAAGGCGGCGCAGATCATCGCGGCGCGGGTCGAGAACCCGGACGCGGACTACGAGCGCATCGTCGAGCTGACCCCGAAGATCGCCTACGGCGACACGCTGCGCCGCTGATCCGGCTCAGAGAAGTGGGCGCACCGAGGGCTCCTCGGTGTCGGTCATGGCCAGTTCTGCCATGCCGTCGACGTCGCTGACGTGCAGTTCACCGTCTGCCCATTCCGCCAGCCCCCGCGCCCGTATCCGCGCCAGCGTCTTGTTGGTGTGGACCAGCGACAGGCCGAGCGCATCCGCGAGATCCTGCTGGCGGTAGGGCAGCGGCACCCGCGCGCCCTGCCCGATGCCCAACTCGGTGAGCCGCCGGAAGATCTTCAGTAGGGCCCAAGCCACCCGCTCGGCAGCGTCGCGCTGGCCGACAGTGGCGAGCGTCTCGCCAAGGAAATGCTCCTCGGAGGCGGCGATCCAGGTCACGTCATAGCCCAATGACGGCTGCTTGCGATAAAGCGACCAAAGGTCCGAGCGGTTGAACACGCACAGGCGCATGGCGCTGGTGGCCTGCACAGAATGCTTCATCTCGCCCAGAAGCCCCGCCTGCAGCCCGGTCAGATCGCCGGGCAGCAGGAAGTTGATCACCTGCCGCCGCCCGTTCTCGAGCGTCTTGTAACGCAGCCCCATCCCCTCGAGAACGGTGAAGATCTGTGGTGAATTCGCTCCCTCTATCAGCAGGTGCGTGCCCGGGTCGACGCTCAGTTCGCCGACCTTGAAGCGTTCCATGAAGGTCAGTTCATCCTCCTCGAACGGCCGGAACAGGGCCTTGCGGCGCAAGGGGCAGCTCTTGCAGGATATCTGACTCATGTCGCCCTCCTATGTCACAGATTAATGCGCCTCTGGCGGTTTGGTTCCAATCTGCGCGCAGCGAGAGGAGACCGCGCATGATTCCCGATGAGACGCCCGACACCGGGCCGGGGTTTCTCGTGCTGTTGAATGATCCCTTCGTGGCCGAAGACGTTTCACGAAGCATTTCCGAGCATGACCCCACTGCGCGCGTTGTCTGCGCGCGCACGCCCGAGGCGGCGCTGCTGCTCGTCCAGTCCGAGGGACATGTGGGCGTGGCGCTGCTGCAGATGGCCCCTGACGAGGTCCCCAAGAGCGCGCTCGGCCAGATGCTGAGCGCGGCCGGAACCCGTATCGCGCTTGCGGGGGATGCCGCCGAGCAGCAGGGACCGGCCTGCGCCTACGAGGTGCTTCAGCGCCCATTCAGCAGCGCCGAGCTCTTGCTGACCCTGAGCCGCGCGCGGGCGGGCTGAGCAGGCCGGTTGGCAAAACTGCGCCACCCTGCTGTCATCGCGGCGTTACCTCAAAGGTCTAGGAGTCGGGGCGTTCTTTGCGAGTGCCGTGGTGCCCCTGCGGATTACCCCGCTCCCCCGGTCAGAAATACCAGTGATTTAATGAAGAAGGGGGTGGCGCTTACGCCACCCCCGTTTTCCTTTTGCAGAGCCGAGATCGTTTATTTCAGCGCTTCGTCGGTGATCGCATGGGTCCAGGCAGCCTCGCCCGGGTCCTTGGTGATCACCGGGTCGGCGCCGGCGCTCAGCAGCACCTCGACGGTGCGGGTGAAATCGGCCGGGTCGAGTGTACCGTCCGAGCCGGAGGTCAGCTTGGCGATCTCGCCCATCATGCGCTTCTGGTGCTTTTCGGTCTGGGCACCGGTCTCGTCATTTTCGAGCACGATCTCTGCGGCCTCGTCCGGGTTCTCCTCGGCGTATTTCCAGCCCTTCATCGAGGCGCGCACGAAGCGCACCAGCTTGTCGGTCATCGCGGGATCGGCAAGGTTCTCCTCGGTGGTGTAGAGACCGTCCTCGAGCGTCGCGATGCCCTCGTCCTGGTACTTGAAGACCACCAGATCCTCGGGAGACAGACCCGCGTCGATCACCTGCCAATACTCGTTGTAGGTCATTGTGGTGGCGCATTCGACCTGCTTCTGCAGCAGCGGATCGACGTTGAAGTTGATCTTCTGGATGGTCACCCCGCCCTCGGAGCCGTCGGTCGCGTAGCCGAGCTTGGACATCCACGAATAGAGCGGCAGCTCGTTGCCGAAGAACCAGGTGCCGAGCGTGTGGCCGGGGAAATCGGCGGGGCTCTCGATGCCGTGCTCCTTGAGGCAGGTCAGCATCAGCCCCGAGGACTTGAAGGGCTGGGCAATGTTGACGATCGGGGCACCGTTCTCACGCGCCGCCAGCGCCGAGGGCAGCCAGTCGACCATCACGTCGGCACCGCCGCCGAGCAGCACCTGCACGGGCGCGATGTCGGGCCCGCCCGGCTTGATCGTCACGTCGAGGTCCTCTTCCTCGTAGAAGCCCTTCTCGGCCGCCACGTAGTAGCCGGCGAACTGGGCCTGGGTCACCCACTTGAGCTGCAGCGTCAGCTCGTCCGCGGCCTGTGCACCGCCGGCGGCGAGCAGCATCGCCGAGGCAATCCCCCATCCGGTAAACTTGGTCATGACTCTCTCCTGTTGCATTGCGCGTTTCTTTGTCTTTCACCGCAGTTTGCTGTGTCACCGGCCCCGCTGCGACGGGTGCCAGAAGGTCGCGGCGCGTTCGATCAGCGCCACGCCGCCGTAGAAGGCCGAGCCCGCAAGCGCGGCCACCACGATCTCTGCCCACACGAGGTCGAGCTGCAGCAGCCCGACGCTGGTGGAAATCCGAAAGCCCATGCCGGTGATCGGCGAGCCGAAGAACTCGGCCACGATGGCGCCGATCAGCGCGAGGGTGGAGGCGATCTTCAGCCCGTTGAAGATGAAGGGCAGCGCCGCCGGCAGGCGCAGCTTCCACAGGCTGGTCCAGTAACCCGCGGCATAGGTGCGCATCAGATCGCGCTGCATGGCGCTGGTGTCCGCCAGCCCCTGCACCGCGTTGACCAGCACCGGGAAGAACACCATGACCACCACGACCGCCGCCTTCGACTGCCAGTCGAAGCCGAACCACATGACGAGGATCGGCGCGATGCCGATGATCGGCAGCGCCGCGACGAAGTTGCCCACCGGCAAGAGGCCGCGGCGGAGAAAGTCGAAGCGGTCCACCACGATCGCCGTCAGCAGCGCCGCGCCGCAGCCCAGCACGTAGCCGGTGAGCGCGCCCTTCAGCACGGTCTGCACGAAGTCCTGCCAGAGCACCCCGCCCGACTGGGCAAAGCGCGCCGCGATCACCGAGGGCGCGGGCAGCAACACCGGCGAGATGCCGAAGCCGCGCACCACCGCCTCCCAGACGAAGACCAGCACCATCCCGAAGATCACCGGCACCGCCAGCGCCGCCGCGCGGCTCCGGCTTTTCGACAGTCGCACGTTGGCCCAGAGACCCAGCGCCCAGACGATCAGCCCAGCGAGTATCCAGCTCATGCCATGCCCATCCGCTTGAGGGTGATCCTCTGGATGAGGCCGATCAGCCCCACCAGCACCGCCGCCAGCGCCGCCGCCATGAGGAGCGCCGACCAGATTTGTATGGTCTGCCCGTAGTAGCTCCCCGCCAGCAGCCGCGCGCCGAGCCCCGCCACAGCGCCGGTCGGCAGCTCGCCGACGATGGCGCCGACGAGGCTCGCCGCCATGGCGATCTTCATCGAGGCAAAGAGATAGGGCATCGAGGCCGGAAGCCGCAGCCGCCAGAACTCCTGCGCCCGCGTGGCGCTCCAGGTGCGCATCTGGTCGAGCTGCATCGCGTCGGGGCTGCGCAGCCCCTTCACCATGCCCACGACCACCGGAAAGAACGACAGGTACATCGAGATCATCGCCTTGGGCAGCAGCCCCGAGATGCCGATGGCGTTCAGCACCACGATGATCATCGGCGCGATTGCGAGGATGGGGATGGTCTGGCTGGCGATCACCCAGGGCATCACCGAGCGGTCCATCACCTGGTTGTAGACAATGCCCACCGCCAGCGCGAAGCCAAGCAACGTGCCGAGCCCGAACCCGAGCACCGTGGCGCTCATTGTCACCCAGGCGTGATAGACGAGGCTGCGCTTAGAGGTGGGCTTTTTCATTGCCACCGTGTCCCAGAGCTCGGCGGCCACCTGGTGCGGCGCGGGCAGCTTGGGTTTCTCCTGAGCCCAGGTCTCGGCAATCAGCTCGGAGGTGGTCAGCACACGATCCTGCCGCGCCGCCTGGTCGAGCACCCATTGCCTGTTGAGCATCACGGCCGCGCCATACCAGATCACCAGGATCGCCAGCACGACGGTCAGAACGGGGATCACGTTTCTCATCGCACCCACTCCATCCGCAGCTCGGGAAGCTCGTGCGGCGGCTCCGGGTCGACCTCCCCCGCATCGACGAAGCCCTCGCGTCTGTAGAAGCGCTGTGCGGCCTCGTTGGCGACATGAGTGTGCAGGAAGAGCGCGTCGCGCCCCTCCTTGGCCTTGTCCATCAGCGCCTTGCCGAGCCCCGCCCCGCTGCGCGCGCAGTAGAGCGCCCCGACCTTACCTGTTCCCGGATCGACCGAGAGGTAGCCTTCGACCGGCTCGCCGATCACCCAGATCTCGCGCTCGGGGAAGGCGTCGCGCAGGAAACCCTCGACCTCTTCGGCCGAATGCACCCGCGGGAACCACGGGCTCGCATCGATCCAGCCGTTCACCACCGCCGCGCAGGCGGGAATGTCGGACTCCCCGGCGCGCCTGACCAGCAGATCAGTCATAGGCATGCCCCGCCCGCAGCCCCTCACGCACACGGTGGGCGATCTCGAGGAACTCCGGGCTGTCGCGGATCTCCAGCGGCCGCTCCTTCGGCAGCGGGCTTTCGATGATGTCGGTGATCCGCCCCGGACGCGGCGACATGACGACGATCTTGGTCGAGAGATACACGGCCTCGGGAATAGAGTGGGTGACGAAGCAGATGGTCTTCTCGGTGCGTGCCCAGAGCGCGAGTAGCTGCTCGTTCAGGTGATCGCGCACGATCTCGTCGAGCGCGCCGAAGGGTTCGTCCATCAACAGGATGTCTGCATCAAACGCCAGCGCCCGGGCAATCGAGGCCCTTTGCTGCATGCCGCCCGAAAGCTGCCAGGGGTACTTTTTCTCGAAGCCCGACAGCTCCACCAGTTCCAGCACCCGCTGCACCCGATCGGCCTGCTCCGCCTTCGGATAGCCCATGATCTCCAGCGGAAGGCGGATGTTGCCGCCGATGGTGCGCCAAGGATAAAGCCCCGCCGCCTGGAAGACATAGCCATAGGCGCGCGCCTTGCGGGCGGCCTCGGGGGTCACGCCGTTGACCAGCACGGTACCGGAGGTCGGCGTCTCGAGATCCGCCATCACCCGGAGGAAGGTGGTCTTGCCGCAGCCCGAGGGACCGATGAAGGAGACGAAGTCGCCCTTGCCGATCTCCAGGTCCACATCCTTGAGGGCCTGCACCGGGCCGTCGTTCGTCTCGTAGACGAGGTTCAGCCCCTCGGCCGAGATCACCGTCCGTGCCGGCGCGGCACCGGCCGCCTGGGCGACCGCTTTCTGTGTCATCATCTTCGTCTTCCCTGAGTGGGGCGGGGGCGTCTTCTGGCCCCCTGCCCCGGTCGTCTGTCTAAGTCACACCCCGGAGGCCGGGATGCCCGTACGTTCCACCTTGCGCGGCGCGGTCAGCTCCTTCCACGAGCTCAGCGCCTTGTTCACCGCCCCGGCGGGCGGGCGGGCGACGAACTGGCCGTGCCCTTCCTCGGAACTCATCGCGCCCTCGGTCACCGAGACCTTGCCCCGGCTCAGCACGAAGCGTGGCAGACCTTTCACCGTCATGCCCTCGAAGACGTTGTAATCGATGGCCGACTGCTGGGTCTTGGCCGAGATCACCTTCTCCCGGGTCGGGTCGAGCACGACGATGTCGGCATCGGCGCCGACAAGTATGGCCCCCTTGCGCGGGTAGATGTTGAGGATCTTGGCGATGTTGGTCGAGGTGACCGCGACGAACTCCTGCGGCGTCAGGCGGCCAGTGCCCACGCCCTGCGTCCAGAGCATCGGCAGCCGGTCCTCGAGCCCGCCGGTGCCATTGGGGATCTTGGTGAAGTCACCGACGCCGTAGCGCTTCTGGTCGGTGGTGAAGGCACAATGGTCGGTCGCCACGCAGGACAGCGATCCCGCGGCCAGCCCGGCCCAGAGGCTGTCCTGATGCGCCTTGTTGCGGAAGGGCGGCGACATCACCCGGCGCGCCGCGTGGTCCCAGTCGGGGTGGGCGTATTCGCTCTCATCCAGGGTCAGGTGCTGGATCAGCGGCTCGCCCCAGACCCGCTTGCCCGCCTGACGGGCGCGGCGGATCGCCTCGTGGCTCTCCTCGCAGCTGACGTGCACCACGTAGAGCGGCACGCCGGCCATGTCGGCGATCATGATCGCACGGTTGGTGGCCTCGCCCTCGACCTGTGGCGGGCGTGAATAGGCGTGCGCCTCGGGGCCGTTGTTGCCGGCGGCGAGCAGCTTGGCGGAAAGTTCCGCCACCACGTCGCCATTCTCGGCATGCACCAGCGGGATCGCCCCCAGCTCGGCGCAGCGCTGGAACGAGGCGAAGAGCTCGTCGTCGTTCACCATCAGCGCACCCTTGTAGGCCATGAAGTGCTTGAAGGTGGTGATGCCGCGATCCACCACCTCCTTCATCTCGTTGAACACCTGTTCGCTCCACCAGGTCACCGCCATGTGGAAGGAGTAGTCGCAATGCGCGCGGGTCGACTTGTTGTCCCACATCTGCAGCGCGTCGAGCAGCCCCTGCCCCGGCGAGGGCAGCGCGAAGTCGACCACCATGGTGGTGCCCCCCGCCAGCGCCGCGCGAGTGCCGCTGTCGAAGTCGTCGGCCGAATATGTGCCCATGAAGGGCATCTCGAGGTGGGTGTGCGGGTCGATCCCGCCGGGCATCACGTAGCAGCCCGAGGCGTCCAGCACCTCGTCGCCCTTGAGGTTCTGGCCGATCTCGGCGATGCGGCCGCCCTCGATTCGCACGTCGGCCTCATAACTCAGGTCGGCGGTGACGACGGTGCCGCCCTTGATCACTGTGGACATGTTTCCCTCCCTTGGAAGTCCGTGTCCGGGGTTTCTTCTAGGCGAAAATATCCCGGGGAGTCCGCGGCCCTCGGGCCGCGGGCGGGGCAGAGCCCCATATCCGGCGCCCGCCTCAGGCGACGATCTCCGCGGTCTCGAGCACCGCGTGGAACAGCACATCGGTGCCCGCAGCCGCCCAGTCCTGCGAGATCTCCTCGGCCTCGTTGTGCGAGATGCCGTCGACGCAGGGGCACATGACCATGGTCGCGGGGGCCACCTTGGCGGCCCAGCAGGCATCGTGGCCCGCGCCCGAGATGATGTTCATGTGCGAGTAGCCCAGCCGCTCGGCGGCATTGCGGACGTTCTCGACCAGCTCGGGGGCAAAGGTCACCGGGTCGAAATGGCCGACCGGCTCGACCGCGCAGCCGACGCCCAACTCGGCGCAGATCTCCGCCGCGCGTGTCTCGATCTCGGCGCGCATGCCGTCGAGCTTGGCCTGATCGGGCGAGCGGATGTCGACGGTGAAGACCACGCTGCCGGGCAGCACGTTGCGCGAGTTTGGCGAGAAGGTCACCTGCCCCACCCCGCCGACGGCGCCGGGCTGGGCGGCCATGGCCACCTCCTGCAACATCTCGAAGATGCGGCCCATGGCGAGCCCGGCGTTCACCCGCATGTCCATCGGCGTCGAGCCGGTGTGCGCGGCCTTGCCGGTCAGGGTGAACTCGAGCCACCAGAGCCCCTGGCAATGGGTGACCACGCCGATGTCGCGGCCCTCGGCCTCGAGGATCGGCCCCTGCTCGATGTGCAGCTCGTAATAGGCGTGCATCTTGCGCGCGCCGACCTCTTCCTCGCCCTGCCAGCCGATGCGCTTGAGCTCGTCGCCATAGGTCTTGCCCTCGAGATCCTTCCGCCCGTAGGCGTAGTCGAGGTCAAGCACCCCGGCAAAGACCCCCGAGGCCAGCATGGCCGGGGCAAAGCGCGCGCCCTCCTCGTTCGCCCAGTTGGTGACCACGATCGGGTGTTTCGTCTTGATGCCGAGGTCGTTCATCGTGCGCACCGCCTCGAGCGCGCCCAACACCCCCAGCACGCCATCGTACTTGCCGCCCGTCGGCTGGGTGTCGAGGTGCGAGCCTACGTAGACCGGCAGCGCGTCCGGATCCTCGCCTGCCCGAGTGGCGAACATCGTGCCCATGGCGTCGACGCCCATGGTCATGCCCGCGGCCTCGCACCAGCTCCGGAACAGCGCACGGCCCTCGGCGTCCTCGTCAGTGAGCGTCTGGCGGTTGTTGCCCCCGGCGATGCCCGGCCCGATCTTGGCCATCTCCATCAGGCTGTCCCAGAGTCGGTCGCCATCGATCCGGAGGTTCTCGCCCGGTGCCGCCATCTTTTTGTCCTCGCTGCCTTGCTTTGCATCTTGCATTGCGCGGTCGCGCTTGCGCGGGCCGCGCGTGTTTTTTACCATTTGGTAAAGCCACGATTGCAATGCGCCCCGAACCTGTCAAGAAATCCCTGCCTTGGCCCCCGGGACGGATGCGCATAGAGCGGGCAGCGCCGCCCGGAAAAGCAGCAGCCAAGGAATGCCATGCCCGCTCCTCCCGAGAAAAAGCCCAGCCGAATCCAGATCCGCAACCGCCGCAAGATCATGGATGCCGCGCTGGATGTCTTCTCACAGCACGGCTTTCGGGGTGCGACGCTCGACCAGATCGCCGAGGCCGCGGGCATGTCGAAGCCCAATCTCATCTACTATTTCGACGGCAAGGAGGCGATCCACGTCGCCCTGCTGAACGCGCTCATGACCGAATGGCTCGACCCGCTGCGCGAGATGGATGCGCAGGGCGATCCGCTGCAGGAGATCCTCGCCTACGTCCGACGCAAGATGGAAATGAGCCGTCAGTTCCCGCGCGAGAGCCGACTCTTCGCGATCGAAATCATCCAGGGCGCGCCGCGCATGCTGCCGCACCTCGAGAGTGACCTGAAGCCACTCTTCGACGAGAAATGCGCGCTGATCGCGGGCTGGATGGAGGCCGGCAAGCTCGCCCCGCAGGATCCGCAGCAACTTGTCATGTCGATCTGGGCGCTGACCCAGCATTTCGCCGACTTCGACACGCAGGTGCGGGTTCTGGTGCCCGACGAGGTCGCGGGCTGGGACGCGGCGAATGCCCATGTCGAGACGATCTTCAAGGCGATCCTGACGCCGAAGGGGTGAGGCAGGGCCAACAGGCCCCGCCCCTTGGATCACTCTGCCGCGCGGGCCATCGGATTGTTGGGGTGGGTCGTCCAGTCGCCGAACTCCGCCGGCACCACCTTGCCGGTGCGCGGGTCCGTCGCCCCGATATCCATCCGCTCCATGCTGATGCATCCCTCGACCGGGCAGACATTGACGCAAAGATTGCAGGCCACGCACTCGTCGTCCTTCACAGTGAAGACCCGGTCCGGGGACATGGCGATCGCCTGGTGCGAGGTGTCCTCGCAGGCGGCATAGCAACGCCCGCAGGAGATGCAGAGGTCCTGGTCGATCTTGGCCTTGGAGATGGCGTTGAGGTTGAGGTTCTGCCAGTCCGACACGTTCGGCACCGCCCGGCCGACAAGGTCGGAAAGCCCCACGCCCTTCTCGTCGAGGTACTGCGACAGGCCCGAGATCATCTCCTGCACGACCTTGAAGCCGTAGGTCATCGCCGCGGTGCAGACTTGCACGTTGCCGGCCCCTAGCGCCATGAACTCTGCCGCGTCGCGCCATGTGGTGACGCCGCCGATGCCCGAGATCGGCATCCCGCGGGTCTCGGGCGAGCGGGCAATCTCGGCCACCATGTTGAGCGCAATCGGCTTCACTGCCGGGCCGCAGTAGCCGCCATGCGCGCCCTTGCCGTCGATGGTCGGCTCGGGGGCGAAGAGGTCGAGATCGACCGAGGTGATCGAGTTGATCGTATTGATGAGTGAGACCGCATCCGCGCCGCCGCGCTTGGCCGCTTCGGCGGGCTTGCGGATGTCGGTGATGTTGGGCGTCAGCTTGACGATGCAGGGCATACGCGAGTTCTGTTTCACCCAGCGCGTCACCATCTCGATGTACTCGGGCACCTGCCCCACCGCCGAGCCCATGCCGCGCTCGCTCATCCCGTGCGGGCAGCCGAAGTTCAGCTCGACCCCGTCGGCGCCGGTCTCCTCGACCAGCGGCAGGATCGCCTTCCACGCCGCCTCCTCGCAGGGGACCATGAGCGAGACCACCAGCGCGCGGTCGGGATAGTCGCGCTTGACCGCCTTGATCTCGCGCAGGTTCACCTCGAGAGGCCGGTCGGTGATCAACTCGATGTTGTTCAGCCCCAAGAGCCGCCGGTCCGCACCCCAGATCGCGCCGTAGCGCGGGCCGTTGACGTTGACCACGGGCGGTCCTTCCTCGCCGAGGGTCTTCCAGACCACCCCGCCCCAGCCCGCCTCGTAGGCGCGGCGGACATTGTATTCCTTGTCCGTCGGCGGCGCCGAGGCCAGCCAGAACGGGTTGGGCGACTTGATGCCCACGAAAGTGCTCGTCAGATCAGCCATGTCGGTCCCTCCTCAGCGCATCAACGTGGCGTGGATGTCTTCGGCCGCGTCGCGGCCCTCGGCGACGGCGGTGACGGTCAGGTCATCGCCCCCGGCGGCGCAGTCTCCCCCGGCCCATACCCCGGGCAACGAGGTGCGCCCCGGCCCCTCGACCGCGATCTTGCGGCCCGCGAGTACGGGCAGACCCTCCGTCACGAGGCTCTGGCCGATGGCGCGGAACACCTGATCGGCGGGCAGTCGGAAGCTCTCGCCCGTCGGGGTGAGGTCATCGTCGGTGAACTCGAACTCGATCTCGCGCACCGCGCCGTTGCCGTGCACGCCCTTGGGCGTGGCGTTGCAGATGATCCGCACCCCCTTGGCCTGCGCCAGCTCCTGCTCGAATGCGCTCGCCGCCATGCGCGCCTGCGAGCGGCGGTAGACGATGGTGACGTTGAGCGCGCCCAGCAGCTTGGCCTGCACGGCCGCATCCACGGCGGTCATGCCGCCGCCGATCACCACCACGTCGCGGCCCACGGGCAGTGCAGAAAGATCGCCTGCCTGCCGCAGTTCGGAAATGAACTCCACGGCGTTCAGCACGCCCTCGCGGTCGTCGCCCTCGATCCCCAGCGTGTTCACTCCGCCAAGGCCGAGCCCGAGGAAGACCGCGTCATAGTCCGAGGTCAGTTCCGTCAGCGTGAGGTCGCGCCCGAGCATCCGGCCGGTCTCTATGGTGATGCCGCCGATGCCGAGCAGCCAGTCCACCTCGCGCGCGGCGAAATCGTCGGTGCTCTTGTAGGCGGCGATGCCGAACTCGTTGAGCCCGCCGGGCTTGGCGCGCGCGTCGAGGATGACCACGTCATGGCCCTTCATCGCCAGACGGTGCGCGCAGGACAGGCCCGCAGGCCCCGCCCCCACAACAACAACGCGCTTGCCAGTGGGGGCCGCGCGCTCGAAGGGGTGAATGTTGCGCGCCATGATGCGGTCGGTGGCGTAGCGCTGCAGCCGGCCGATCTCGACCGGCTTGCCCTCGGCCACCTCGCGCACGCAGACCTCTTCGCAGAGGGTCTCGGTCGGGCAGACCCGGGCGCACATGCCGCCGAGGATGTTCTGCGACAGGATCGTCTTCGCGGCCGCCTCGGGCGTGCCGGTCGCGATCTGCCGGATGAAGAGCGGAATGTCGATCGAGGTCGGGCATGCCGTCGCGCAGGGCGCGTCATGGCAGAAGTAGCAACGGTCCGCCGCCACCAGCGCCTCGTGATCGTCGTATGGAGGGTGCAGGTCGGAAAAGCCCTCCTCCAGCGCCTGCGGCTCCAGCCGTCCTGCGCGGATCCCTCCTGCCAGTTGTCTTGCGTCCATCGGTCGCCTCCCCGCTGCCTTTGCGCAATGGAGAAACGCTCTCACAGGTCAAATTTTTTTATCAATCGGTAAAATAATTGCAGCGGCTGCCGCAGGGGAAATCGCCCAAAACCCGGGCAAAAAAACGCAGGAAGGCCGCGCATTGCTGCGCGGCCTTCCAAGGATCGTACGACCAGAAGGATTAGTTCTGTGCGTAGTATTCGATGACGAGGTTCGGTTCCATCTGGACCGCGTAGGGCACGTCGGCGAGGCCGGGGGTGCGCACGAAGGTCGCGGTCATCTTGGAGTGGTCGGCCTCGATGTAGTCGGGAACGTCACGCTCTGCGAGCTGGACAGCCTCGAGCAGAACAACCATCTGCTTCGACTTCTCGCGAACTTCGATGACGTCGCCTTCCTTCACGCGGTAGGAGGGGATGTTCACGCGCTTGCCGTTCACCAGCACGTGGCCGTGGTTCACGAACTGACGGGCTGCGAAGACGGTCGGCACGAACTTGGCGCGGTAGACGACGGCGTCCAGGCGGCGCTCGAGCAGGCCGATGAGCAGCTCACCGGTGTCACCCTTGAGGCGTTCTGCGTCGCCGAAGATGCGGCGGAACTGCTTCTCGGTCAGGTCACCGTAGTAGCCCTTGAGTTTCTGCTTGGCGCGGAGCTGCAGACCGAAGTCCGACATCTTGCCCTTGCGGCGCTGGCCGTGCTGGCCCGGGCCGTATTCACGCTTGTTCACCGGGGACTTTGCACGGCCCCAGATGTTTTCGCCCATGCGGCGGTCAATTTTGTACTTGGCAGACGTGCGTTTGGTCACGGCTGATCTCCTTCATAAGTTGTGAAGGGCGTTGTCCTTCTGCCCGGAGGCCGACAGGCATCCCCTTGCGGGGGCCACCAACACCAATGAGCGGGCGCTTATATGGGGATCGAGGGGGGAGTCAACCGCTGTTTGCGCACGGCCCCGCTTTGAAGCGCCGCCTTCCTGGCGCGGCTGCGCGTAATCCCCTGTTAAACCTCTTGCGCGCAGACTGACAGGGCCCAAGGGCAAAGGTCGATGGCTGGAGACAGGGTGGGAGACAGCGCATGCAGCCGGTCAGCGGGAACAGGGATGTTCGGGAAAGGCAGCATCAGGGCGAGCAAGTCACTCCCCTCCCCCGCAGCGCGGGCGGGGCCGGTGCCATTCTCGACAGCGCGCTCGACCTGCGCGACCGCGACATCCTGCAGCGCGTGCGCGCCGCGATCCGCCACCGGCAGGTGATGCTTGTCTTCCAGCCGGTCGTGCAGGCGGGGGGGCGACAGGCGCATCGCCTTTCACGAGGCCATGCTGCGGGTGATGGACGAGACCGGGCGCATCGTACCCGCGCGCGAATTCATCTTCGAGGTCGAGGAACTGGAAGAGGGGCGCATTCTGGACTGCCTCGCGCTGGAACAGGGGTTGGCCGCGCTGAAACGCAGGCCTGACCTGAGGCTCTCGATCAACATGTCGGCCCGGTCGATCGGCTACCGCCGCTGGATGCGCGTGCTGGAAAAGGGCCTCGCCGCCGATCCCACGCTCGCGGAGCGACTGATCCTCGAGATTTCCGAAATCTCGGCCATGCTGCTGCCGGAGCTGGTGATCGGCTTCATGGCCGAGCTGCACCGACGCGGGATCACCTTTGCCATGGACGACTTCGGCGCGGGGCCGACCGTGCTGCGGCACTTCAAGCGGTTCAGCTTCGACATCCTCAAGATCGACGGCCAGGTGATCCGAGACCTCGACCGCGACCCGGACAACCAGGTGCTGCTGCGCGCCATCGTCGCCATCGCCGAGCAGTTCGACATGGTCACGGTCGCCGAATCGGTCGAAACGCGGGCCGAGGCAGACCTCGCCGTTGCGGCCGGAGTGAACTGCCTGCAGGGATACTACCATGGTGCGCCCGTCGCGTTCCCGGGGGGTCTGGACGAGCCATCGCAGGCCTCCGCCCTGTAAATCCTCGGGAAATCGGCGCATCTCTAGGCGTCGGCGATTTTTTCCCAGCTGACGTCACAGCCTGCGACGAATTGCGCAAACAGGCGTGAATCCGCGCCGCCGGCTCTGTGCAGTTGCGGATCCCCGCGTTATCAAATGAACCAAGGCCAGATGCGGAACCACTATCCCCGCCAAGAGGGCGAGGGAACGCGGTCCGATCGCATGTTTGCTTGGAGGGAGAATTTCATGACCAATGTCGTAATCGCATCCGCGGCGCGTACCGCCGTGGGCAGCTTCAGCGGCGCCTTCGCCAACACACCCGCCCATGACCTCGGCGCGGCCATGCTCGAAGCGCTGGTCGCCCGCGCCGGCATCGACAAGGGCGAGGTGTCCGAGACCATCCTCGGCCAGGTGCTGACCGCGGCGCAGGGCCAGAACCCGGCGCGCCAGGCGCATATCAATGCAGGCCTGCCCAAGGAAAGCTCGGCCTGGTCGATCAACCAGGTTTGCGGCTCGGGCCTGCGCACCGTGATGCTGGGCGCGCAGCACATCCTGCTGGGCGATGCCGACATCGTCTGCGCCGGCGGCCAGGAGAACATGACCCTCTCACCCCACGCCGCGCACCTGCGCGCCGGCCACAAGATGGGCGACGTGAGCTACATCGACACGATGATCCGCGACGGGCTCTGGGATGCCTTCAACGGCTACCACATGGGCCAGACCGCCGAGAACGTCGCACAGCAGTGGCAGATCAGCCGCGAGCAGCAGGACGAGTTCGCGCTGGCGTCGCAGAACAAGGCCGAGGCGGCACAGAAGGCCGGCAAGTTCGACGACGAGGTGATCCCCTTCACCGTGAAGACCCGCAAGGGCGACATTGTGGTCGACAAGGACGAGTACATCCGCCACGGCGCCACCATCGAGGCTATGCAGAAGCTGCGCCCGGCCTTCGCCAAGGACGGCTCGGTCACTGCGGCCAATGCGTCGGGCATCAATGATGGTGCCGCCGGCGTGCTGTTGATGAGCGCCGACAATGCCGAGAAGCGCGGCATCGAACCGCTTGCCCGCATCGTCTCCTATGCGACCGCTGGCCTCGATCCGTCGATCATGGGCGTCGGCCCGATCCACGCCTCGCGCAAGGCGCTGGAGAAAGCCGGCTGGAAACCCGAGGATCTCGACCTCGTGGAGGCGAACGAGGCCTTTGCCGCGCAGGCCTGCGCGGTGAACAAGGACATGGGCTGGGATCCGTCGATCGTGAACGTGAACGGCGGTGCCATCGCCATCGGCCACCCGATCGGCGCCTCGGGCGCCCGCATCCTGAACACGCTGCTCTTCGAGATGCAGCGCCGCGACGCCAAGAAGGGCCTCGCGACGCTCTGCATCGGCGGCGGCATGGGCGTTGCGCTCTGCGTGGAGCGCGACTGACAAATTGAAAAGGGGCGCCACGGCGCCCCTTTTTCTTTGCGCCGCCTGCTGCACATGCAAAATGATGGCGCAATATTATTGCTAGAATATTTTAAACAAGGTAACAACGTTACTGGACTGCGAGGGTTCCGAATTGGAGGAAAGAATGGCGAAAGTTGCATTGGTCACCGGCGGCAGCCGTGGGATCGGGGAGGCGATCTCGAAGGCACTCAAGGCCGAAGGGTACGAAGTGGCAGCGACCTATGCCGGCAACGACGAGAAGGCAAAGACCTTCACCGCGGAGACGGGCATCAAGACCTACAAGTGGAATGTGGCGGATTACGAGGCGTCCAAGGCAGGCATCGCGCAGGTCGAGGCGGACCTCGGGCCGATCGACGTGGTGGTGGCCAACGCCGGCATCACTCGCGACGCGCCCTTCCACAAGATGACTCCCGAACAATGGAAAGAGGTCATCGACACCAATCTCACCGGCGTGTTCAACACGGTGCACCCGGTCTGGCCGGGCATGCGCGAGCGCAAGTTCGGGCGGATCATCGTGATCTCGTCGATCAACGGGCAAAAGGGCCAGTTCGCGCAGGTGAACTACGCGGCGACCAAGGCTGGCGATCTGGGCATCATCAAGTCGCTCGCGCAGGAAGGCGCGCGCTACGGCATCACCGCCAACGCCATCTGCCCCGGCTATATCGCCACCGAGATGGTCATGGCCGTGCCCGAGAAGGTGCGCGAGTCGATCATTGCGCAGATCCCGGCCGGCCGCCTTGGCGAGCCCGAGGAGATTGCCCGCTGCGTGGTCTTCCTTGCCGACGAGAAGGCCGGCTTCGTGAACGGCTCGACGATCTCGGCCAACGGCGGGCAGTTCTTCGTCTGACACCATCGCAGGCATGATCAACCAAAGGCCCCGAGCGCGCGCGCCGGGGCCTTTTTGTATCTCCGGGCGGCGCCGGCCCGCGAGCTGTGCACTGGTGCAGCCCCTCCGCGCGGACATGTTCGTTTTCTGAAACGGCGCTTGAGCCTATATCGGGATCAATTCCTCATCAGGAGAGAGACCATGCTTACACAGATCAAGGGCCTGCATCACGTGACCGCGCTGGCCAGCAGCGCGTCTCGGAACAACGCCTTCTTCACCACCACGCTCGGCCTGCGCCGGGTCAAGAAAACCGTCAACTTCGACGCGCCCGACGTCTATCACCTTTACTATGGTGACGAGCTCGGTACCCCCGGCAGCGTCATGACCTACTTCCCCTTCCCCCATGCGGCACGCGGCCACAGGGGCACTGGCGAGGTCGCGACCACCGCCTTTTCCGTTCCCGAGGGCTCGCTCGACGCCTGGGAGGCCCGGCTGACCGAAGCCGGTGTCACCGGCATCGACCGGCTCAACCGTTACGGCGAGCACCGTCTCTCCTTCGAGGGACCGGACGGCGAGGGTCTCGCGCTGGTCGAGGCCGAGGACACCCGCCACCCCTGGACCGGCGGCAGCGTCGGCGAGGACATGGCGATCCGTGGCTTCCACTCGGTGCAGATGCGCCTGCGCGACGCCGGGCCAACCGCCGAGCTGCTTGGCGCCATGGGCTACAAGGAAGAGTGCCGCCAGGCCAACGTGATGCGCCTGGTGCTGCCCGAGCACAACGGCGCGGGCACCATCGACATCGAGACCGTCGACGCCCCCCCGCGGCACCCAGAGCGCCGGAAGCGTGCATCACATCGCCTTTGCGGTTGAGGATCGCGCGGCACAGCTCGAGGTACGCAAGGCCCTCACCGAGCAGGGCTACCAGATCACGCCGCAAATCGACCGGGATTACTTCTATGCGATCTACTTCCGCAGCCCCGGCGGCGTGCTCTTCGAGGTGGCCACCAACGAGCCGGGCTTCGATCGGGACGAGGACCGCGCACACCTCGGCGAAGCGCTGAAGCTGCCGAGCCAGCACGCGCACCTGCGCGAGCAGCTGGAGAAAAGCCTCGAGCCCATCGACTGACCCGACCCGGGCCTGTTGGTTCTCTGACTGAACTCTCCCCTTTCAGGGCAGCGCCCCCGGAGCTTGGGCCTCCGGGGGCGCTTTCTTTGTCAGGGCACGGCACGCACGTCCTTCCGAATGCGCGGCTCCGAGGGGCCGCGACCATCCTTGCAAGGGTGAAAAGGGATGCGTGTTGAAAGGCGTGCTTTGAAATGCCGCTTCGTCGCGCGCCAGTTGGCGCCTTGCCCTGCCGCCCGGGCCCGGAGATTCGGGCCCGGAACCTCTGCGATCCTCGGGCGCGGCGGCCTCTTGGATCGGTGTCTCACATGTGCTCTCGAGGCGGGTAGGTGGCTGTCCCTCGCGGGCGCTGCCTGCCCGGACCCGCTTAGGTGGCCTCTGCCGAGAGCCGGCTAATCTCTTCCTTGATCCGGAGTTTCTGCTTCTTCAGGGCTGCGACATGCAGGTCGTCCACGCCCGGACTCCGCTGCATTTCTTCCACCGTGGTGGCGAGGTTCTGGTGCTTCTTCTTCAGTTCCTGCAGGTGAGAAGTTAAGCTCATTATATCCTCCTTTTTGCTTTGGGCACTTACAGTGCAGCATAACTTTTACATTCTGTCACGCCGCACCCGCAGCATTGCTTAGCGCAGGCTCAAGGCGGTGCTCGGACTTTCGCTTACCCGTCAAAGATGATCGGTTTTCCGTCACGCAAGGCTGCTTTGACGACATTTGTATAATCCTCGCCGTCTTCAAGGTGGCACGCGCCAGCGTGAAGCACGAGCGCCGGGCAAAGGCGGAAAGCTGCCCGGCCTCCCTTGCGTCCACGCGCGAGAATCAGCCGGGGCGCGCGGCCCTCGCGCGGGGCAAGCGGCAGCACCTCGACAGACCCCAGATGCGCGCTCAGCGCCGACAGCAGCTCCGGCAACCGTTCGACCCGCTGGACGAAGGTCGCCGTGCCGCGCGGCTTCAGCCGCCGTGCGGCCAGCGCCACCCACTCGCCCAGCGGCAGTGCCCCGGCCTGTGCCAGTTCGATCCCCGCATCCGGCGAGACGCTGCGCTTGCCCGGCTCGAAATAGGGCGGGTTGGCGAGAACGTGATCGAAGGCGCGGGCCTTCAACTCGGCGGGCGGCAGCGAGAGGTCCGCTTCGAGGATATCGCCCTCGAGACCGTTCTCGGCAATGTTACGGCGCGCGAGCGCGGCATAGCCCGGCTGGAGCTCCACGCCGGTCACCCGCAGCCCGCCCACGCGCACGCCAAGGCATATGAGCGCCGGGGCAGCCCCGCAGCCGAGCTCCAGCACCTCCTGCCCCGGCCGCGCTTCGACGCTGGCCGCAAGCAGCACGGGGTCCACCCCTGCCCTATAGCCAAACCCTTGTCTTGGCTGCCATATCCTCGCACGACCACCAAGAAAATCGTCGCAGCGAAGCGCCTCCTCGGCAAAGGTGTCGCGTCTCACGCTCCGGCCTCGAAAGAAATGCCGAAGTCGCGCAGCACCCGTCGCGCCGCCTCCAGCTCGCTGCTGCGGACCATCAACCTGCGCGGAAGTATACCCAGCGAGCCCTCGAGGACGCTCATATTTACGTCCAACTCAAAGCTGTCTATACCCTGCCCATCAAGGAGGGTCTTCGCCAGCGGGATCAGTGTGATGTCGGTTGTGCGCAGAAGTTCTTCCATACTGGGGATGTAAGGACAGGGCCCCGGCCTTGTCGAGCCTGTGACGGGGGTCTGATGGGCTTGGATACGGCAAAAGCGAAACCGCACGACCGCCTCGCGTCGATGCTGTCCGACGAGATGGGTGCGGTGAACACCTTGATCCGCGAGCGGATGGCCTCGAAACATGCGCCGCGCATCCCGGAGGTGACCGCGCATCTGGTCGAAGCGGGCGGCAAGCGCCTGCGCCCGATGCTCACCCTCGCCGCGGCGAAGATCTGCGGCTACGACGGCCCCTATCACGTGCATCTCGCCGCGACGGTGGAGTTCATCCACACCGCGACGCTCCTGCATGACGACGTGGTCGACGAAAGCGCGCAGCGGCGCGGTCGTCCCACTGCCAACCTGCTGTGGGACAACAAGTCCTCGGTTCTGGTCGGCGACTATCTCTTTGCCCGCAGCTTCCAGCTCATGACCGAGACCGGCAACCTGCGGGTGCTGGAAATCCTGTCGAACGCCTCGGCCACGATCGCCGAGGGCGAGGTGCTGCAGCTCACCGCGGCGCAGGATCTCGGCACCACCGAGGACATCTACCTGCAGGTGGTGCGCGGCAAGACCGCCGCGCTCTTCTCGGCCGCGACCGAGGTGGGCGGGGTCATCGCCGGCTCCGATCCGGCGCAGGTTCAGGCGCTCTTCGATTACGGCGACGCGCTCGGCATCGCCTTCCAGATCGCCGACGACCTGCTCGACTACATGGGCGACAGCGCCGCCACCGGCAAGAACGTCGGCGACGACTTCCGCGAGCGCAAGCTGACCCTGCCGGTGATCAAGGCCGTCGCAGCGGCTGACGAAGAGGAACGCGCCTTCTGGCAGCGCACCATCGAGAAGGGCAAGCAGGAAGAGGGCGACCTCGACCACGCGCTGGAGCTTCTGAACAAGCACAGTGCGCTCGAAGCCACCCGCGAAGACGCGCTCGGCTGGTCGGAAAAGGCCAAGGCCGCGATGGCGCAGCTGCCGCAGTCCGAGCTGCGCGACGTGATGATCGAGCTGGCTGATTTCGTGGTGGCGCGGCTCTACTGATCCCGCGCCATCCGCTCTCGCCTCTGGTTCATCCCCGGCGCGGCATCGCCCGCGCCTGCTGATCCCCCAACAGGCCCTCGGCGATCCACCAATCCGGGCGCGCCCTGCGCAGAGCTCCTGCCGCCACGCCCGCCTCCGCCATGCTGGCGAAGAGCCCGAAGCAGGTCGCCCCTGATCCCGACATGCGCGCCAGCCGGCAGCCCGGCAGCGCGGCCAGCTCCGACAGCAGCGTTCCGATCACCGGCTCCAGCGCTATCGCCGCGGGCTCCATGTCATTGCGCATGCCCGACAGCCAGTCGATCAGCGACTCCGGGCCGGCGAACTCCGGCAGGCGCTCCGGCATCGGGGGATTCACGCGCGAGGTGAGGCTGCGGAAGATTTGCGGGGTCGAGACCGGCACCCGCGGGTTGACCAGCACCGCGGGCAGCGGCGGCAGGGCGACGGGCTCCAGCCCTTCACCGATGCCGCGCACCCGCACCGGGCGCGAGGCGATGCACATGGGCACATCCGCCCCAAGCGCCAGCAGTGCCGCTTCCGCCCTTGCCAGGCCATCGGTGTCCAGGGCCCCGGCCTCGGCTAACACCGCACGCGCGGCAGCCGCGGCATCCGCCGAGCCGCCACCGATGCCCGAGGCCACCGGCAGCAGCTTCTCCAGCACAATCGCGGCCCCCTGCCCCTCGCCCACCATTGCGGCGGCGCGCAGGGCGAGGTTGTCGCCATTGGCAGGAAGCCCCGCGGCCTCCGGCCCTTCAAGACGCAGTGAAAACTCCTCGGCGGGCGCGACGCGGAGCGTGTCGCCCACCGGGGCAAAGACGACCAGCGTGTCGAGCAGGTGATAGCCGTCGTCGCGCTGGCCGGTGATATGCAGGGTCAGGTTGATCTTTGCCGGGGCGAAGACGTCAGTCCACGTCATGCGCCACCTTCAGCGGCGGCCTGCCCTCCTCGGCGAGCACGGTATCGAGGCCCACGGCCAGCTTCCGGCGGATGCGCTCGGGCTCGACGTCGTCCGAGGCGTCCTCCCAGCCGACGAAGGAAAGCGCCCGCTGCCATTGGAAGCGCGCCTCGGTCTTGCGGCCGACCGCCCAGTAGACATCGCCAAGGTGATCGTTGACCACCGGGTCCACCGCCATCAGCTCGGCGGCGCGCTCCATGTGGCCCACCGCCTCGTCGTAGCGGCCCAGCCGGTAGAGCGCCCAACCGAGGCTGTCGACGATATAGCCGCTCTGCGGCTCCGCCTCGACCGCGCGCTCGATCATCTCCAGCGCCTCGTCGAGGTTAACGTGGTGCTCGACCATGGAATAGCCGAGGTAGTTCAGCACCTGCGGCTGGTTCGGCACGAACTCGAGGGCGGCACGGAAATCCTTCTCGGCGGCTTCCCAGTTCCCGTCCCGCTCCTTGCAGATGCCGCGGGCGTAATAGAGGAACCATTGCGCCGGATCGGGCTCGCCGAAGGTGGCAAGCGCCCGGTCATAGGCGGTGATCGCCTCGCCGTAGCGCTCGAGCTGGCGCATCAGGTCCCCCAGCGCCGATTGCACCGCGGGCAGGTTGCCATGGGTGTCGGCGAGCTGTTCCAACACCTCCACGGCGGCATCGAGCTTGCCCTCGGCGCGCAGCGCGTCGGAGCGGCCCAGCTCGGCGACATGGTAGGCGGCATCCTCGCGCGGCACCCGGCGGTAGGTGGCGGCGGCAAGCTCGTACTGGCCCATCTTCTCCAGAAGCTCGCCCGCCATCAGCAGCGCGCCGACGTGATCGGGGCGCAGGTACTCTGCCACGCGCACGTGCAGCAGCGTGTAATCCTCGGCGGATTCATTGGCCAGAGCGCCGGCGATTGTGAAGAAGACCTCGGCAATGCCGTCACGGGCCGAGGTGACGATGTCGAAGGGCAGCGTCTCGCCCGCCTCGAGCTTGGCGCGCAGCTCCACCATGCCCGGGTCGAGCTGCGGGCCGAAAGCCTCGTCGATCAGCGACACGGCGTCGGCCTGCCGGTCGATCTGCGAAAGGATCTGGATACGGGCCAGCACGGCACGGCGGGTCATCTGCATGCCGCCGCCCGCCGGATCGGCAAAGATCGCCTCCGCGCCCTCGAAATCGCCGACCGAAGCCAGCGCCATGGCCTTGTGATAGGCGGCGAAACCGGCGAGCCCGCGCTCCTCGGCCACGCCATCGAAGGAGGCCAGCGCCGCGCTCACGTCGCCGCGCCCCAGCTCGGCCCAGGCCATCAGCAGACCGTCAACCAGCGGGCCCGCCGAGCGGTTTTCCTCGATCCGCTTCACGAGCTCGGCGTAATTCTCTTCATGGGCAAGCACGGCGATCTCGGCGAGCTGGCCGATCTGGCTGCTGTGCCCCAGCGCGGTGAGCCGTTCGGCCAGCGCCTCGGCGCGGACGAAATCGCCGAGGCCGATGTTCGCCAGCGCAGCGCGCTCGAGCAGGTCGGCGTTCTCGGGGTCATGCTTGACCGCCTCGCCGTAATAGCGGGCTGCCGCCTTGAAATCCCCGGCGAAGCTGGCCTGCCGCGCCGCGAGGTAGTCGCCCGAAAGGCTCTCGGCGGAAACCGCCCCGGCCCCTGCCGCCATCAGTGCAAGCGCGAGAACCGTGCCGCGAAGTGTCCCGAATGCCTTGCCCGACATGCCGCCTCCTGTTGATTGGTTGGCACGAAGACTAGACCGCGCCGCACCCCGGCGCAATCCGCGCCCCGTTCACGGGGCGGCGAGCGCGATGCACCGCCGGCACAGGGGCTGAGCCAAGAAATAATTTCGCGCTCCCCAGCGTCGGTATTTAATTTGCATTGCCAATCATTTTTATCTACATGCATTTCATGACACAGACTCCCTCCCCCCGCGATCGCTTTGGCTTTGCCTTCGTCACCCTTGCCCGGCAATGGCACCGGGTGGTCGACAAGCGCCTCGCCGAGGCCGGGCTCAGCGATGCCACCTGGCGCCCGCTCGTGCATCTGGCCGAGGGCGGCGACGGCATCAGCCAGCGCGATCTCGCGGCGCGGATCAGCCTCGACACCTCGACGCTGGTGCGGTTGCTCGACCTGCTCGAGACCCGTGGCTTCGTCGAGCGCCGGGTCGATCCCTCGGACCGCCGCGCCCGCCGCATCCATCTGACCGAGGAGGGCCGCACCGAACTCGCCCGCATCCGCGCGATGCTGCTGCAGGCCGAACGGGAACTGCTCGCCGACATCGCCGACGACGAGACAAGCGCCATGCTGGACGCCTTCTCGCGCATCGCTGTCCGCGCCGATGCCATGCTTTCCGAGAAGGTGGAGGCATGAGCGCCGCGCTGGAAACCCTCGGCTTCAACAAGCACCGACTGGTCTTTGCGCTGCGCACCGCTTTTGCCGCGTGTCTGGCGCTGGTGGTTGCCTGGATGCTCGGGCTCGAGCACCCGCAATGGGCGGGGATGACTGTCTGGGCGGCCTCACAGCCGGTGCGCGGGCAACTGCTGGAAAAGGGCCTCTTCCGCTTCGCCGGGACGGTGATCGGCACGATCGCCGGGGTCGGGCTGATCCTCGCGATGCAGCTGCATCCGGCCCTGCTGGTCGTCGGTCTGGCGCTATGGGTCGGGCTTTGCACCGGGCTCGCCAACCTCCTGCGCGGCTTCGTCGCCTATGGCACGGTGTTGGCGGGCTATACCGCCGCGATGGTTGCCCTGCTCGACGTCGGCCACCCCGAGAATGTCTGGGCGCTCGGTGCCGACCGGATGGCGACGGTGCTGGTGGGCGTGCTCGCCGCGCTGGTGGTGGGCTGGCTCTTTGCCCCCACCGCCGACGGCAGCGCGTTGCGGGGGCGCATCCGTGGCGTGCTGGCTGATCTTTGCGACCAGCTCGCGGCGCCCGGCTCCGACCCCGAGGCGGCGCGGAAGCTGATCTCGGCCATGGCCGGCGCCGAAGAGGCGCTCGACCCACATGCCGCCGGCTCGCTGCGCTCGCACCGCGAGACTCGCGCCAGCCGCGCGCTGCTGTCGGCCGCGCTGTCGGTGC
>NZ_NTHN02000080.1 GCF_002300555.2 Alloyangia mangrovi
CGGACCGGGCCGGCATAGGGAAGGGGCCGCCCATTGGGCGGCCCCTTTTCGTTGCCGGGCTGCCGGGAAGGTCACTCGCTGTTCGGACAAAGGCGAAATGCGGAAATACCCGCGCTGCGCCTGTGGTCTGGGGCTTGTCAAGCAGGTCTCTCGGACGTATACGCGCGCAACGACCTACGGGTCGTGAAGGGCGGGGTGATTCCCCGCCTTTTAGGTTCGATGAGGGTGCGGCGATGCGCGCCTATCCTCCTCTCAACCTCAACGCCAAAATAGGACTGTTCGATGAACCAGAACATCCGTATCCGGCTCAAGGCGTTCGACTACCGCGTCCTCGATGCATCGACGCAGGAAATCGTGAACACCGCCAAGCGCACCGGCGCTACCGTTCGCGGCCCGATCCCGCTGCCGAACAAGATTGAGAAATTCACCGTTCTGCGTGGCCCGCACGTGAACAAGAAATCCCGCGATCAGTTCGAGATCCGCACGCACAAGCGTCTCCTCGACATCGTCGATCCGACCCCGCAGACCGTGGACGCGCTGATGAAGCTCGACCTGGCGGCCGGCGTGGACGTCGAGATCAAGGTGTAAGGGGGCAGATGATGTTGCGCTCTGGAGTTATCGCAAAGAAAGTCGGCATGACCCGGCTTTTCATGGAAGACGGCAAGCAGATCCCTGTGACCGTCCTCCAACTCGAAGGTTGCCAGGTCGTTGCACAGCGGACCGCTGACAAGGACGGCTACAGCGCCGTTCAGCTCGGCGCCGGTGCGGCAAAGGCCAAGAACGTGTCGAAAGCCATGCGTGGCCACTTCGCCGCGGCCAAGGTTGAACCGAAGCGGAAGATCGCGGAATTCCGCGTCGACGCAGAGAACCTCATCGCCGTCGGCGAAGAGATCTCGGCCGAGCACTACTTCGAAGGTCAGTATGTCGACGTTGCCGGCACGACCATCGGTAAGGGCTTTGCCGGTGCCATGAAGCGCCACAACTTCGGCGGTCTTCGTGCATCGCACGGCGTGTCGATCTCGCACCGTTCGCACGGTTCGACCGGTCAGTGCCAGGACCCGGGCAAGGTCTTCAAAGGCAAGAAAATGGCCGGCCACATGGGCGCCGTCCGTGTCACCACGCAGAACCTGCAGGTCGTGAAGACCGATGCCGATCGCGGCATCATCATGATCAAGGGCGCGGTGCCGGGCTCCAAAGGCGGCTGGGTGACCATCAAGGACGCCGTGAAGAAGCCGTTCCCCGAGAACGCTGCTCTGCCGGCCGGCCTGAAATCCGCTGCAGCTCCTGCTGAAGCCGCAGCCGAAGAGAAGGAAGGCGACGAATGAAACTCGACGTGATCAAACTCGACGGCGGTGCCGCGGGCGAAGTCGAGCTGACGGACGCGATCTTTGATCTCGAGCCGCGCGCCGACATTCTGCACCGTGTGGTTCGCTGGCAGCGTAACAAGGCCCAGGCCGGTACGCACAAGGTCAAGACCCGCTCGGAAGTGAGCTACTCGACCAAGAAGATCTATCGCCAGAAGGGCACCGGCGGCGCACGCCACGGCTCCCGCAAGGCGCCGATCTTCCGCAAGGGTGGTATCTACAAGGGTCCGACCCCGCGCAGCCACGCGCATGACCTGCCCAAGAAGGTCCGTGCTCTCGGCCTCAAGCTGGCCCTCTCGGCGAAAGCCAAGACCGGCTCGCTCGTGATCATCGAGAACGCCGAGACCGACGGCAAGACCAAGACGCTGGCGGCACAGGTGAAGAACCTGGGCTGGAAGCGCGCTCTGGTGATCGACGGTGCCGCAGTGAACGAGGGCTTTGCCCGCGCCGCAGCGAACATCGAAGGTCTGGACGTGCTGCCCTCCGTCGGCGCCAACGTGTATGACATCCTCAAGCGTGACACCCTGGTGCTCACCAAGGCGGGTGTCGAAGCTCTGGAGGCTCGACTGAAATGACCGCTAAGGCACACCACTACGACGTGATCCGCAAGCCGATCATCACCGAGAAATCCACCATGGTCGGCGAGAACGGCACCGTGGTTTTCGAAGTGGCGATCGACTCGACCAAACCCCAGGTCAAGGAGGCCGTCGAGGCGCTCTTCGGCGTGAAGGTGAAGGCGGTTAACACCACCATCACCAAGGGCAAGGTGAAGCGTTTCCGCGGCCAGATCGGCAAGCGGAACGACGTCAAGAAGGCCTATGTTACCCTCGAAGAGGGCAACACGATCGACGTGACCACCGGTCTCTGATCGTCGTCTTCGACCACTTTGGGAAAGCCCTCGCATCCGCGGGGGCTTTTCCTTTTTCGGGGTCCGGGTTCTGGCCGGGAAGGGGAGGGCGCCGGGCGGCTGAAGCCTCGGCAAATAAGGGCACCGACGCGCTTTCCCCAGGTGGCAGCGCTTGACCTTCGGCGACTCTTTGACTAGAGCAGGCCATCCGCAGCAGCCCCGGATTCGTCCGGGGCTTCGCGTTTTGTCACCGGACCTGTCCGGGGGCTCAGAGCCGGGGACCTTCGGGGCCCTATGAAACGGCCACCTTCGGGGGGCTAAACTCCGGCACACCCGATACGCGGGTGCTGTCGCATTACAACGGAAGACAGAAAGCATGGCACTTAAGTCGTACAAGCCGACGACGCCGGGCCAGCGCGGGCTGGTGCTGATCGACCGTTCGGAGCTGTATAAAGGACGCCCCGTCAAGGCCCTCACCGAGGGTCTGACGAAGTCGGGCGGCCGGAACAACACCGGACGGATCACCGCACGCCGCCGCGGCGGTGGCGCGAAGCGTCTCTATCGCATCGTGGACTTCAAGCGGAACAAGTTCGACGTGTCGGCCACCGTGGCCCGCATCGAATACGACCCGAACCGGACCGCATTCATCGCACTCGTCCAGTATGACGACGGCGAGCAGGCCTACATCCTGGCACCGCAGCGTCTCGCCATTGGCGACCGCGTCGTGGCGTCGGCCAAGGCCGACATCAAGCCCGGCAACGCGATGCCCTTCTCGGGCATGCCGATCGGTACGATCGTCCACAACATCGAGCTGAAGCCCGGCAAGGGCGGCCAGATCGCACGCGCCGCGGGCACCTACGCCCAGTTCGTCGGCCGTGACGGTGGCTACGCTCAGATCCGCCTCTCCTCGGGCGAGCTGCGCATGGTTCGTCAGGAATGCATGGCCACCATCGGTGCCGTGTCGAACCCCGACAACTCGAACCAGAACCTCGGTAAAGCCGGTCGTAACCGCCACTACGGCAAGCGTCCGTCGGTCCGCGGCGTCGTCATGAACCCGATCGACCACCCGCACGGTGGTGGTGAGGGTCGTACCTCGGGTGGTCGTCACCCGGTGACCCCGTGGGGCAAGCCGACCAAGGGCAAGCGTACCCGCAACACCAACAAGGCGTCGCAGAAGCTGATCATCCGCTCGCGCCACGCTAAGAAGAAGGGGCGGTAATCCATGACGCGCTCTGTTTGGAAAGGCCCGTTCGTTGACGCCTACGTCCTGAAAAAGGCCGAGAAGGTTCGCGAATCTGGCAAGAACGAAGTCATCAAAATCTGGTCGCGCCGCTCGACGATCCTGCCCCAGTTCGTGGGTCTGACGTTCGCGGTCTACAACGGCCAGAAGCATGTTCCCGTCAATGTCACCGAAGACATGATCGGTCAGAAGTTCGGTGAGTACTCGCGACCCGGACCTATTATGGCCACGCGGCTGACAAAAAAAGCCAAGAGGAAGTAAGCCATGGGCAAGGATAAGAATCCCCGCCGCGTGGCGGACAACGAGGCGATGGCAAAGCTGCGCATGCTGCGCACTTCGCCCCAGAAGCTGAACCTGGTGGCCGCGCTGATCCGTGGCAAGAAGGTCGAGCGGGCCCTCACGGACCTGACCTTCTCGAAGAAGCGGATCGCCGTGGACGTGAAGAAGTGCCTTCAGTCCGCTATCGCGAACGCCGAGAACAACCACGGGCTGGACGTTGACGAGCTGATCGTCGCTGAAGCCTACGTGGGCAAGAACCTTGTGATGAAGCGCGGTCGTCCGCGTGCACGTGGCCGCTTCGGCCGCATCAACAAGCCGTTCTCGGAACTCACCATCAAGGTGCGTCAGGTCGAGGAGCAAGCCTAATGGGTAACAAGACCAATCCGATCGGCATGCGCCTTCAGGTGAACCGCACCTGGGACAGCCGCTGGTACGCCGACACCAAAGACTATGGTGATCTGCTTCTGGAAGACCTCGCGATCCGCGATTTCATCCACGAAGAGTGCAAGCAGGCCGGCGTCGCACGTGTGATCATCGAGCGTCCGCACAAGAAGTGCCGCGTCACGATCCACACCGCACGCCCCGGCGTCATCATCGGCAAGAAAGGCGCGGACATCGAGGTCCTGCGCAAGAAGCTTGCCAACATGACCGACTCCGAGCTGCACCTCAACATCGTTGAAGTGCGCAAGCCCGAGCTCGACGCCCGCCTCGTGGGTGAGAGCATCGCGCAGCAGCTCGAGCGCCGTGTGTCCTTCCGTCGTGCCATGAAGCGTGCCGTGCAGAACGCCATGCGCATGGGCGCCCTGGGCATCCGCGTGAACGTCGCTGGTCGTCTCGGCGGTGCCGAGATTGCTCGTACCGAATGGTATCGCGAAGGTCGTGTGCCCCTGCACACCCTGCGCGCCGACATCGATTACTCGCACGTTGAAGCAACGACCCCCTATGGTATCATCGGGATCAAGGTCTGGATCTTCAAAGGCGAGATCATGGAGCATGACCCGGCTGCCCGCGACCGTAAGTCCGCGGAACTGCAGGACGGTCCGGCTCCGCGCGGCGCCATGGGCGGCCGTCGCTGAGGAGGTTTGAGAAATGCTTCAACCGAAACGCACTAAATTCCGGAAGATGTTCAAGGGCCGCATCAAAGGTGAGGCCAAGGGCGGTTCCGACCTGAACTTCGGCCACTTTGGCCTGAAGGCTCTTCAGCCCGAGCGTGTGACGGCTCGTCAGATCGAAGCGGCTCGCCGCGCGATGACCCGCCACATGAAACGTCAGGGCCGGGTCTGGATCCGTATCTTCCCGGACACCCCCGTGACCTCCAAGCCCACCGAAGTTCGTATGGGTAAGGGTAAAGGTTCCGTGGATTACTGGGCCTGCAAAGTGAAGCCGGGCCGCGTGATGTTCGAGATCGACGGTGTTCCCGAGGACGTCGCCCGCGAGGCGCTGCGTCTGGCGGCGATGAAACTGCCGATCAAGTCGCGCGTCGTGGTTCGCGAGGACTGGTAATCCCTTCGGGATAGCCGCAAGACACAAGCCCCCGCCGAGTGATCGGCGGGGGTTTTCCGTTCAACCCCCGCGGGGCAGGGGGCCTCTGAGGCCCGCCAGCGCCGCTCCCGCTTTCAGGACAGTGCCATGGCCCAGATCCGCTCTCTCTTCGCCACACGCCTCTATCGTGCCCATCTTTCCGAGTACGGGCCCGCGATCGACGCGGACGAGCTCGAAGGCTCGTGCTATTCCATCGCCGAGGACGACGAGGCGGGCCAGGAATGGTGCGAGGCCAACGACTACCCGGGCTACACCTCCTACGCCTCGCTGACAGATCTGCCGTGGCGCTTCCCGATCTTCGGAGACCTGGTGAAATCGCTCGACGCCCATGTCGCGGCCTTTGCCGAGGACCTCGAGTTCGAGCTGGGCGACAAGACGCTGGTGCTCGAGGATCTCTGGATCAACATCCTGCCCGAGGGCGGCACGCATAGCTCGCACATCCATCCGCATTCTGTGATCTCGGGCACGACCTATGTCTCGATGCCCGAGGGCGCGAGCGCACTCAAGCTCGAGGATCCGCGCCTGCCGATGATGATGGCCGCCCCCACGCGCAAGAAGACCTGCCGCGAGGAACTGAAGGCATTCGCCTACGAGGCTCCCGCAGTGGGCGACGTGCTGCTCTGGGAGAGCTGGCTGCGCCACGAGGTGCCGATGAACATGTCCGAGGACGAGCGCATCTCGGTCAGCTTCAACTACAAGTGGGAGTGATCCCGACCAGGCTTTCCGCTAGGGGTGGGGGGCGGCGTTCCAGCCCCCGCTCCGGACATGCCAGCCATGCGCGCGAGCCCTTGTTTTACAGGGTTGTCATGGTCCGGAATCTGGCCTATATCGCGCGCTCATCCACCTCCACCGGGAATCAGGGTGACCCGCAACACGACGGGGCTCTCCGGTGATGTTGAAACGAAGGAGCGACCTTATGGACGCCAAAGAACTTGCGAACAAGACCCCGGACCAGCTCCGGGACGAGCTCGTCGCGCTGAAGAAGGAAGCGTTCAACCTGCGCTTCCAGAAAGCGACCGGCGCACTCGAGAACACCGCGCGCATCCGCCAGGTGCGCCGCGACGTTGCCCGCGTCAACACCGTGCTGAACCAAAAAGCCGCCGGCGCGGCAGCAACCGAGTAAGGGAGTCCGAGACATGCCCAAGCGTATCCTGCAAGGCACCGTGACCTCCACGGCAAACGCACAGACCGTCACCGTTTCGGTCGAGCGTCGCTTCAAGCACCCGGTCATGCAAAAGACCATCCGTAAGTCCAAGAAGTACCGGGCTCACGACGAAGCTGAGAAATTCGCTGTTGGCGATACGGTCCGCATCATCGAATGCGCGCCGAAGTCCAAGACGAAGCGCTGGGAAGTCATCGCAGAGTAAACGTCCAAGCCCCGGTCATTTGATCGGGGTCCAGGCGTTTCCTGCGGTGGTGCCCAGCATCATCGAAACCCTGGGGGGTAGACCTAGAACAACCCCCAAAGGTCGGGAGAAACCAAATGATCCAGATGCAGACCAATCTGGATGTTGCTGACAATTCCGGTGCCCGGAAAGTTCAGTGCATCAAGGTCCTCGGCGGCTCGCATCGCCGCTACGCATCGGTCGGCGACATCATCGTCGTCTCGGTGAAAGAGGCCATTCCGCGCGGCCGCGTGAAGAAAGGTGACGTCCGCAAGGCCGTCGTCGTGCGCACCGCCAAGGAAGTTCGTCGTGAAGATGGCACGTCGATCCGCTTCGACCGCAACGCGGCCGTCATCCTGAATAACTCGGGCGAGCCTGTCGGCACCCGTATTTTCGGGCCGGTGGTTCGCGAGCTGCGCGCGAAGAACTTCATGAAGATCATCTCGCTCGCGCCGGAGGTGCTGTAATGGCTGCCAAACTCCGCAAAGGTGACAAGGTCATCGTTCTGTCCGGCAAGGACAAGGGCAAGACCGGCACCATCGAATCCGTCGATCCCAAGGCCGGCAAGGCTGTTGTCGGCGGCGTGAACATGGCCGTCCGTCACACCCGTCAGAGCCAGACCTCGCAGGGTGGCCGCATGCCGAAAGCCATGCCGCTCGACCTGTCGAACCTGGCCATCGTCGATGCCAACGGCAAGGCAACCCGCGTCGGCTTCCGCATGGAAGGTGACAAGAAGGTCCGCTTCGCCAAGACCACGGGGGACGTGATCGATGCTTGATACCGCGACCTATACGCCGCGTCTTAAGACGCAGTACCGCGAGTCGATCAAAGCCGCTCTTATCGAAGAGTTCGGCTACAAGAACGCGATGCAGGCTCCTGCACTCGACAAGATCGTTCTGAACATCGGCTGCGGCGCAGAAGCCGTGCGCGACTCCAAGAAGGCGAAGTCGGCTCAGGAAGACCTGACCCAGATCGCCGGTCAGCTGGCTGTCACCACCAAGGCAAAGAAGTCGATCGCCGGCTTCCGCGTCCGTGAAGACATGCCGCTCGGTGCCAAGGTTACCCTGCGTGGTGACCGGATGTACGACTTCCTCGATCGCCTGATCAACATCGCGATGCCGCGTATCCGCGACTTCCGTGGTGTGAAGCCGTCCTTCGACGGCCGTGGCAACTTCGCCATGGGCATCAAGGAGCACATCGTGTTCCCCGAAATCGAATTCGACAAGGTCGATGAGGTTTGGGGTATCGACGTGATCATCACCACGACCGCCAAGACCGACGCGGAAGCCAAGGCGCTGTTGAAGCATTTCAACATGCCCTTCAACGCCTGAGGAGCGAGACACATGGCCAAAAAAATCCATGATCGAACGCGAGAAGAAGCGTCAGAAGCTGGTGGAGCAATACGCCGCCAAGCGCGCCGCTCTGAAAGAGATCGCGACCGACGAAAGCAAACCGATGGAAGAGCGCTTCAAGGCTCGCCTGGAACTGGCGAAACTCCCGCGCAACTCCTCGCCGACCCGTCTGCACAACCGTTGCCAACTGACCGGTCGTCCCCACGCCTACTACCGCAAGCTGAAGATCAGCCGTATCGCCCTGCGCGAACTCGGCTCGATGGGCCAGCTTCCCGGTGTGGTCAAGTCGAGCTGGTAAGGAGGGTACGAGATGAACGATCCCATCGGCGATATGCTCACCCGTATCCGTAACGCGCAGATGCGCGGCAAGTCGACCGTGTCGACCCCCGCCTCGAAACTGCGTGCCTGGGTGCTCGACGTCCTCAAGGACGAAGGCTACATCCGCGGCTACGAAAAAGGCACCGACGAGCGCGGCCACGGCACGCTCGAAATCAGCCTGAAGTACTTCGACGGCACCCCCGTCATTCGCGAACTGAAGCGGGTCTCCAAGCCCGGCCGTCGCGTCTACATGGGTGTCAGTGACATCCCGCAGGTCCGCCAGGGCCTCGGTCTGTCGATTGTCAGCACGCCGAAGGGCGTGATGTCGGACGCAAACGCCCGCGCTGCCAATGTTGGCGGCGAGGTGCTCTGCACGGTCTTCTAAGGAGGGGCTTATGTCTCGTATTGGTAAAAAACCGGTCGAGCTGCCGTCGGGTGTTTCCGCATCCGTCTCCGGCCAGACCGTCGAAGTGAAGGGTCCGAAAGGCACCCAGACCTTCAACGCGACCGACGACGTGACCATTGCGGTCGAGGACAACACCATCACTGTGGCACCGCGCGGTACGTCCAAGCGCGCTCGCCAGCAGTGGGGCATGTCCCGCACCGTGATCGCGAACATGGTCCACGGTGTTCAGAACACCTTCAAGAAAGAGCTCGAGATCCAGGGTGTGGGTTACCGCGCCGCGGTTCAGGGCAACGTCCTGAAGCTGAACCTGGGCTATAGCCACGATGTGAACTTCGACATCCCCGCCGGCATCACGGTCACCACGCCGAAGCCGACCGAGATCATCGTCGAAGGTCATGATCTCCAGGAAGTCGGTCAAGTTGCGGCGAACATCCGCGACTGGCGCCGCCCCGAGCCCTACAAAGGCAAGGGTATTCGCTACAAAGGCGAATACATCTTCGCCAAGGAAGGCAAGAAGAAGTAAGGACGCGATAAATGGCACTCAGCAAACGGGAACTGTTCCTCAAGCGCCGCCTGCGCGTCCGGAACAAGCTTCGCAAGGTCAACGCCGGGCGTGTACGCCTGTCGGTGCACCGCTCGAACAAGAACATCAGCGTGCAGCTGATCGACGACATCCAGGGCGTGACTCTGGCCTCGGCCTCCTCGCTCGAGAAGGATCTGGGCGTCGTCGGCAAAGGCACCGTGGAAGCCGCCCAGAAGGTCGGCGCCGCGATTGCCGAGCGCGCGAAGAAAGCCGGTGTGGAAGAAGCCTACTTCGACCGCGGCGGTTTCCTCTTCCACGGTCGCGTCAAGGCTCTGGCCGACGCAGCCCGCGAAGCAGGTCTGAAAATCTGATCACTGCGGCGGGTGCGCCCGCTGCATGATCGACAATCCGCAAGGCGGGGCTCGTACCCGCCTTGCGCTTTTGCAGGCGGAAACGCCTCGATGATCCGGGATCGACTCCGAAGCCTCTTCGGCGATCACCTGGATTGGTCCAATCGGTGCCGATGTGGCCCGGGCTCCGCTCCGGTCCGCCACGCGCCAACCTGAAAAAAAAGGGATGCCTGATGGCAGAACGTGAAAACCGCCGCGGGAACCGTCGCGAACGCGAGGAAGCCCCGGAATTCGCAGATCGCCTTGTCGCGATCAACCGCGTGTCCAAGACCGTCAAGGGTGGTAAGCGTTTCGGCTTCGCCGCGCTCGTCGTTGTCGGCGACCAGAAGGGCCGCGTGGGCTTCGGCAAGGGCAAGGCCAAGGAGGTCCCCGAGGCCATCCGCAAGGCCACCGAGCAAGCCAAGCGCAAGATGATTCGTGTGCCGCTGCGCGAAGGCCGCACGCTGCACCACGACATCGAAGGCCGTCACGGCGCAGGCCGTGTGGTGATGCGCACCGCACCGCAAGGTACCGGTATCATCGCCGGTGGTCCGATGCGTGCAGTGTTCGAGATGCTGGGCGTGCACGACGTGGTCGCCAAGTCGATCGGCTCGCAGAACCCCTACAACATGATCCGCGCCACGCTGAACGCGCTGGAAAAGGTCAACTCGCCCCGCAGCGTCGCTCAGCGTCGCGGCAAGAAGGTGGCAGACATCCTTCCCAAGCGTGACGATGCCCCCGCGGAATCGTCGCAAGTGGCTGAGGAGGCCTGAGATCCATGGCTAAGACCATCGTTGTGAAGCAGATCGGCTCGCCGATCCGTCGCCCCGCCGTGCAGCGCCAGACGCTGATCGGCCTGGGTCTGAACAAGATGAACAAGACCCGCGAGCTTGAGGACACCCCCGCCGTGCGCGGCATGGTTCGCAAGATCCCGCACCTGGTAGAGATCATCGAAGAGCGCGGCTGAGCCGTTCCTTCGCCAATCTCGGAAGCGCCCCGGACCTCATGCCGGGGCGTTTTCTTTTGCGCGCTCCCGTTTGTCCGGGGCAGGGGACGGCGCGCAAATCTTTTCGGGGAGACTTTCAAAAGCCTTCGAAGGCTTTTCCCGGTAACCCGATCTAAACGAATTTCCGGCGACACTCTGCAGCCAAAAGATCGCGGTATCAGCATGCAATGGGCTAATCCCTTGCGCCGTTCCGTCTCGGACGCTATACGCCCCCGGTGGCCGGCTCCCCGAGTCTGGCTGCGAATCCTTAACCGTCTAATGCCGTGGTTGCTCCATCCGTCGCTGGGGGGCACATCCGGCAAGGAGAAGCGACATGAAACTGCACGAACTGCGCGACAACGAGGGCGCAACCCGCTCCAAGAAACGCATCGGCCGCGGCCCGGGCTCCGGCAAGGGTAAAACCGGTGGCCGTGGTATCAAGGGTCAGAAATCCCGCTCGGGTGTGGCGATCAACGGCTACGAAGGTGGCCAGATGCCGCTCTACCAGCGTCTTCCGAAGCGCGGCTTCAACAAGCCGAACCGGAAGTCCTACGCTGTCGTGAACCTGGGCCTGATCCAGAAATTCGTCGAAGCCGGCAAGCTCGACGCCGCGTCGATCAACGAGGACACCCTCGTGTCGTCCGGCCTGGTGCGCCGCAAGCTCGACGGCATTCGCGTTCTCGCGAAAGGTGACGTCACCGCCGCCCTCACCATCGAGGTGACCGGCGCTTCGAAAGCCGCTGTCGAGGCGGTCGAGAAGGCAGGTGGCGCGCTGACGACCGCAGTCGCGGCTGAATAAGCGGGTTGTGAGCGGCTCTTGAGCCGCTTACATAAGGCCCCATGTTTTCCACGAACGCCGCCGGAGCCGGAAAGCGCCCCGGCGGCGTTTCGTCTGAGAGAGGACCCTCATGGCATCCGCTGTGGAACAAATGGCCGCCAATACCAGCTGGGCGGCGCTCGGCAAGGCGACGGACCTTCGCAACCGCATCTTCTTTACGCTGGGGCTCCTGGTCGTCTACCGACTCGGCACCTACATCCCGGTTCCGGGCATCGACGGCACCGCGCTGCGCCAGTTCATGGAACAGGCCGGCCAGGGCATCGGCGGCATGGTGTCGATGTTCACCGGTGGCGCGCTGGGACGCATGGGCATCTTCGCCCTCGGCATCATGCCCTATATCTCCGCCTCGATCATCGTGCAGCTCCTCACGGCCATGGTGCCGGCGCTCGAGCAGCTGAAGAAAGAGGGCGACCAGGGCCGCAAGAAGATCAACCAATACACCCGCTACGGCACCGTTGCCCTGGCGCTGTTCCAGGCCTACGGGCTGGCGGTCAGCCTCGAGGCCGGCGATCTTGCCCATGATCCGGGTTGGTACTTCCGCGCCGCCGTGGTGATCACCCTCGTGGGCGGCACGATGTTCCTGATGTGGCTGGGCGAGCAGATCACCGCCCGCGGCATCGGCAACGGCATCTCTCTCATCATCTTCGTCGGCATCATCGCCGAGGTTCCCGCGGCGCTGGCGCAGTTCTTCGCCTCCGGCCGCTCGGGCGCGATCTCTCCCGCGGTGATCGTGGGGGTGATCCTCATGGTCGTCGTGGTGATCATGTTCGTGGTGTTCATGGAACGGGCACTGCGCAAGATCACCATTCAGTACCCGCGCCGTCAGGTCGGCATGCGGATGACCGAGGCCCAGCAGTCGCACCTGCCGATCAAGGTGAACCCGGCGGGCGTGATCCCGGCGATCTTCGCCAGCTCGCTCCTGCTGCTGCCGACCACCATCGCGACCTTCAGCCAGGCCGGCTCCACCGGCCCGATCATGTCGACGATCCTCGCCTACTTCGGTCCCGGCCAGCCCCTCTACCTGCTGTTCTTCGCAGCCATGATCGTCTTCTTCGCCTATTTCTACACGCACAACGTGTCGTTCAAGACGGATGAAGTTGCCGACAACCTGAAGAACCAGAACGGTTTCATCCCCGGCATCCGCCCCGGCAAGAAGACCGCGGAGCACCTGGAATACGTGGTCAACCGCGTGCTCGTGCTCGGCGCGGCCTATCTGACCCTGGTCTGCCTGATGCCCGAGATCCTTCGTTCCCAGTTCGCGATTCCGTTCTATTTCGGCGGCACCTCGGTGCTGATCGTGGTCTCGGTGACCATGGACACGATCCAGCAGATCCAGAGCCACCTGCTCGCACATCAATACGAAGGCCTGATCCAGCGCTCGCAACTGCGGGGCAAGGGCAAGGCACGCAAACGGAAGGGACCCGCACGGCGATGAACATCATTCTTCTTGGACCGCCCGGCGCAGGCAAGGGCACCCAGGCCCGTATCCTCGTGGAAGAGCGCGGCATGATCCAGCTTTCGACCGGTGACATGCTGCGCGAAGCCAAGGACAGCGGCACCGAGATGGGCAAGAAGGTCGCCGACGTGATGGCCCGCGGCGAGCTCGTCACCGACGAGATCGTCATCGGGCTGATCCGCGAGAAGCTCGAAGCCAACCCCTCCGCGGGTTACATCTTCGACGGCTTCCCGCGGACGCTGAAGCAGGCGGATGCGCTGGCCGAGTTGCTCGAAGAGCAGGGCCAAGGCCTCGACAAGGTTGTCGAGCTGCGGGTGAACGACGATGCGCTGGTCGAGCGCATCACCGCCCGCTCCACCTGCGGGTCCTGTGGCGAGGTCTACAACGACCTCACCAAGCCGATCCCGGCCGATGGCAAGTGCACCGTCTGCGGCGGCACCGAGTTCAAGCGCCGTGCCGACGACAATGCCCAGGCCCTGCAGAAGCGCCTGATGGAATACTACAAGCAGACCTCGCCGCTGATCGGGTACTACTACGCCAAAGGGCAGCACACCCGCGTCGACGGGCTCGGCGAGATCGCCGAGGTGAAGGCGGCGATCGCAGAAAAGCTCAAGGCCTGACACCTCAGGTCTGACTTCAAAACTCTCCCGGGCGGCGCCTGTCTTAATATCCCGGGGGAGTCCGCGCCAGCGGACGGGGGCAGGGCCCCCACCTCTCCCCCAATCAAAAAGTCAGCTCGCCACTGCGATCGCGCGCACCCGGTCGAAGACCAGGGCCAGGTTGCGTGCTTCTCCGGCGAAGCGCCGCGAGAGGAATGCGTGGTCCTCTGCCGACAAGGCCCCGTAGCACATGCTCCAACTGGCAAAGCTGCGCGCCGGCACCAGCCGATTGAGCCTTTCGGTCACGGCAAAATGCCTCTGGTCCCGGCGGATTTGCTCGAAGAGGCCGCGGACCGTGTCCTTTGCCCCTTCCAACACTTGGCAGAATCCCGACTCCTCACGCAGCAGGCAGCCGGTCACCCCGAGCCTTTGGTTGTTGGTGAGCGAGGCTGCGAGGATATCGAGGTCCGAGCCGCCACCGCGCGGAACGGCGGAGCGGCTTGTATAGAGAAGCTGGTAGATCATCCGTTGGCGCACCTATGGTGCAAGGGGCGCGGCGCGCGCGGAGGGCAGGGGGCGCAGGACTGCGCTTCGGCGGGGACCGGCCGTATCGTGAACGGGGGGAGGGTTGTCGTGGCCTTCATGAAACGGTAAACCGGCGGGGTTGAGGATTGGTTCCGAAATGGGTCTTGACGCCCTTTCCGAATCCTCATACCCACTCCCATCTCTTACAGAGACTCAGTTTGTGAGGCGGGCCGCGCCTGTCTTGCAGATTACCTCATCAGCGGAAGGCCCGGTGACGTGCATGCGTTCCGGGCTCATGTTGTGAAAAAAGGTTCTGGAGCTACGGAACCGCAACGAAAGGAATAGACTCTTGGCACGTATTGCCGGCGTTAACATCCCGACTCATAAGCGGGTGCCCATCGCCCTGACTTATATCACCGGTATCGGCCCGACCTCGGCCAAAGCCATCTGCGAAGCCGTGAACATCGACGCAACCCGTCGCGTGAACGAGCTTTCGGATGCCGAAGTTCTGGCGATCCGCGAGCACATCGACGCGAACTACACCGTCGAAGGCGACCTGCGCCGTGAAGTTCAGATGAACATCAAGCGTCTGATGGACCTCGGCTGCTACCGTGGCCTGCGTCACCGCCGCAACCTCCCCGTCCGCGGTCAGCGGACCCACACCAACGCTCGTACCCGCAAGGGCCCGGCGAAGCCGATTGCCGGCAAGAAGAAGTAAGGGAGGCTGACCAATGGCACGTGATACCCGTCGCGGAGGCAAGAAGAAGGTCTCCAAGAACATCGCCGCTGGCGTGGCGCATGTTAACTCGTCGTTCAACAACACCAAGATCCTGATCTCGGACGTGCAAGGCAATGCGATCTCCTGGTCGTCCGCCGGCACCATGGGCTTCAAGGGCTCGCGTAAGTCGACCCCCTACGCTGCCCAGCTCGCCGCCGAAGATGCTGGCCGCAAGGCTCAGGAACACGGTGTGAAGACGCTTGAAGTCGAAGTTCAGGGCCCGGGTTCGGGTCGTGAATCGGCTCTGCGCGCACTGGCTGCCGTGGGCTTCAACATCACGTCGATCCGCGACGTGACGCCGATTGCTCACAACGGCTGCCGTCCGCCGAAGCGCCGTCGCGTCTGATCGGACTTACTTAAGGGGTGGGGCCTCGCCATGCGCGCGGGGCCCTGCCTTCGTCATTTCAACCTCGGGCGTCCGCGCCTTTGGACATGGGGCACGGACTGGAATGGAGGGACGCATGATCCACAAGAACTGGGCTGAACTTATCAAGCCGACCCAGCTGGAGGTTCGCCCCGGCGCCGATCCTACCCGCGTTGCGACCCTCGTCGCAGAACCGCTCGAGCGTGGCTTCGGCCTGACCCTCGGCAACGCGCTGCGTCGGGTCCTGCTGTCGAGCCTTCAGGGCGCGGCAATCACCTCGGTGCAGATCGACAACGTTCTGCACGAGTTCTCGTCGGTCGCCGGCGTGCGGGAAGATGTCACCGACATCATCCTCAACCTCAAGGGCGTGGCTCTCCGCATGGAAGTCGAAGGCCCCAAGCGCCTCTCCCTGACCGCAAAAGGTCCGGGCGTGGTGACGGCAGCCGATATCACCGAGACCGCTGGTATCGACGTTCTCAACAAGGACCACGTGATCTGCCACCTCGACGAGGGCGCGGACTTCTACGTGGAACTGACCGTCAACACCGGCAAGGGCTATGTTTCGGCTGACAAGAACAAGCCGGAAGATGCACCCATCGGCCTCATCCCGATCGACGCGATCTACTCGCCGGTCAAGAAGGTGGCCTATGACGTGCAGCCGACCCGTGAGGGCCAGGTTCTCGACTACGACAAGCTGACCATGAAGGTCGAGACCGATGGTTCGGTCACGCCCGAGGACGCGATCGCCTTTGCGGCCCGCATCCTGCAGGACCAGCTGTCGATCTTCGTGAACTTCGAAGAGCCCGAGTCCGCCGGCCGTCAGGACGACGACGATGGTCTCGAGTTCAACCCGCTCCTCCTCAAGAAGGTGGACGAGCTGGAACTCTCGGTGCGCTCCGCGAACTGCCTCAAGAACGACAACATCGTCTACATCGGCGATCTGATCCAGAAGACCGAAGCCGAGATGCTCCGCACCCCGAACTTCGGCCGGAAGTCGCTCAACGAGATCAAGGAAGTGCTGTCGGGCATGGGCCTGCACCTCGGCATGGATGTCGAGGACTGGCCGCCGGACAACATCGAAGATCTGGCAAAGAAGCTGGAAGACCAGTTCTGAGCCACTCAGTGATAGGGGGCGGGGGAAACCCCGCCCCTTTGACCGGGCACTGTGCCCCAAGGTGAGGGTCCCGCACGCATGGGACCCCGGACAAAGCAAAACACGTATCTGGAGATAAAAAAATGCGTCACGCAAAAGGTTACCGCCGCCTGAACCGTACCCACGAGCACCGCAAGGCGCTGTGGGCAAACATGGCTGGCTCGCTCATCGAGCATGAGCAGATCAAGACCACCCTGCCCAAGGCAAAGGAACTCCGCCGCGTGGTGGAGAAGCTCGTCACCCTCGGCAAGCGTGGTGATATCCACGCCCGCCGCCAGGCTGCCGCGCAGCTCAAGCAGGACATGCACGTTGCCAAGCTCTTCGAAGTGCTCGGCCCGCGCTATGCAGAACGCCAGGGCGGCTACGTCCGCATCCTGAAAGCCGGCTTCCGCTATGGCGACATGGCTCCGATGGCAATCATCGAGTTCGTTGACCGTGACGTCTCGGCCAAGGGCGCAGCCGACAAGGCCCGCCTGGAAGCCGAAGAGGCTCTGGCAGACGCTGAATAATTTCTTCTCTCCTCGCGAGAGAAACCTGGGCCCTGCCGGCATCGGCGGGGCCCTTTTCCGTTTCGGCGGCCCGGACCGAGAGGGGGCTTTGGGGTGTCTCGGAAAAGATGAAAGATTGGCGGAAGTGGCTGGCCTGTCGCGAATATGAATGCATGCGCCGCTAAACTGCTTGCGAATGAAAGGGTTGGACAGCTAGTTGCTGGCAACAGCATTCCCAACAGGAAGGACAGGGACATGAGAACCCGTGCAGCCGTGGCTCTCGAGGCCGGCAAACCGCTCGAAATCATGGACGTGGAGCTCGACGGGCCGAAGGCCGGCGAGGTCCTCGTCGAGATCAAGGCCACCGGGCTTTGCCACACCGACGAGTTCACCCGCTCGGGCGCCGATCCCGAGGGGCTCTTCCCCTGCATTCTCGGCCATGAGGGCGCGGGCGTGGTCGTGGAAGTGGGCGAGGGCGTCACCACGCTGAAGCCCGGGGACCACGTGATCCCGCTCTACACGCCCGAGTGCCGCGAGTGCCCCTCGTGCCTTTCGGGCAAGACCAATCTCTGCACCGCGATCCGCAACACCCAAGGGCAGGGGCTGATGCCGGACGGCACCACCCGCTTCAAGATGCTTGATGGCACGCCGATCTACCACTACATGGGCTGCTCGACCTTCGCCAACCACACGGTGATGCCGGAGATCGCGCTGGCAAAGGTGCGGGACGACGCGCCCTTCGACAAGATCTGCTACATCGGCTGCGGCGTCACCACCGGCATCGGCGCGGTGATCAACACGGCGGGGGTCGAGATCGGCTCGACCGCGGCGGTCTTCGGCCTCGGCGGCATCGGGCTCAACGTGATCCAGGGCC
>NZ_NTHN02000081.1 GCF_002300555.2 Alloyangia mangrovi
CGAGCGCGGCAGCGGCGCCAGCCCCTGCGCGGCCGGGCCGAAGCTGCGCACCGCGTCGGCGAAGCAGAAAGCCACTGCCTCGACCACCGCGCGCATCATCGCGGCGCGGGAGGTGCTGTCCTCGAGCCCGAAGAAGCCGCCGCGGATGTGCGGGTCGCCATGCGGGCTGCGCTCGCCGGTGAGATAGGGCAGAAAGAGCGGCACGCGGGTCTCGGGCACCTCCGCCGCCTCCTGCAGCAGCGCGCCGATCTCGGCTCCGGAGACCCCGGCGAACCAGGCCATCGGGCGGGCACCGTTGAGCATCGCGGCCATCTGGTACCAGCGCCCGGGCAAGGTATGGGCGAAGGCATGCACGAAGGCGCCGGGGTTCGGGCGGTAGTCATTGCCCGCCAGCAGGAACTGCCCGGAGGTGCCGAGCGAGATGAGCCCGGTGCCATCCTCCACGGCGCCGACGGCCACCGCGCCGGTCGCCGCGTCGCCGCCGCCGGTGACGATTTGCACCTTGGGCGACAGGCCGAGGTCGGCGGCGACTTGCGGGAGGATTTGTCCCGCGACCTGCGCGCCCTCCAGCACCGGCGGCAGCCAGCCCGGGTTGGTGGCGGAGGCGGCGCAGAGCGCGCCCGACCAGCACCGCCGCGACTGGTCGAACCAGAGCGTTCCGGCCGCGTCCGAAGGGTCGGTGGCGTAGCCGCCGTGCAGGCACAGGCCGAGGTAGTCCTTGGGCAGCAGCACATGGGCGATGCGGGCGTGGGTCTCGGGCTCGTGCCGGGCCAGCCAGAGCAGCTTCGGGGCGGTGAAGCCCGGCAGCGGCGGGACACCGGCACGAGTGCCGATCCCCGGCAGCGCCTCCTGCAGCAGGCCGCATTCGGCATGGGCGCGGCCGTCGTTCCAAAGCATTGCCGGTCGCAGCACGTCGCCGGCGGCGTCCAGCAGCACCGCGCCGTGCATCTGGCCGGAGAGGGCGATGGCCCTGATGCTCCGGCGCTCGGCCTCGGGCAGGGGCGTGACGAGCTCGGCGAGCACCGCGCGCGCCGCCTGCCACCAGTCCCCGGGGGTTTGTTCCGACGCATAGGGCATGGGCGAGGCAGTGGTGAGCGCGCGGCGGGCCTCGGCGCGGGGCCTGCCTGCCTCGCAGAGCAGGCCGATCACCGAGCTTGTGCCGAGGTCCAGTCCGATCTCCAAGCTGCGTCTCCTCCCGCGAACCCCTTTTGGCGCAACCTTTTCGCGGATCGGCGCAGGCCGCAAGGGGGGGTCAGCCAAGGGTGATGATCCGCCCGCCGGCGGACTCGGCATCCTCGGGGTCGTGGGTCACCAGCAGTACCGGCAGTCCCTGCGCCCGCGCCCGCTCGAAGACCAGCGCGCGGATTTGTCCGCGGCGGGTCGCGTCGAGCTTGGAGAAGGGCTCGTCGAGCAGCAGTGCGCGGGGCCCGGCCAGCAGCATGCGCATCAGCGCGACGCGCGCCTTCTGCCCGCCCGAGAGTGTGGCCGGATCGCGCTTGGCGAAGCCCTCTAGGCCGATGTCGCGCAGAGCGGCGTCGATCTTCTCGCGGCGGGCTTTGCCGCGCAGTCTTGGCGGAAGGCCGAAGCCGAGGTTGCCGCCGACCGAGAGGTGGGGAAACAGCAGCTCGTCCTGGAACAGGATGCCGGTGCGGCGCTGCTCGGGCGGCAGGTGGGTGATCTCGGTGCCATCCAGCACGATCCGCCCCGAAAGCGTGAACCCGGGCGCCAGCGTGCCGATGATCGACGCCAGCAGCGTGGACTTGCCCGAGCCGGAGGGGCCCATGACGGTCAGCACCTCGCCCGGCGCGACGGTTGCGTCAAGCGACAGCAGGGGGGGCGCCGTGATGGGCGATGCGCAAGCGGTCGAAGATCAGCCCCTCAGCCATGCCGCATCCCCCGCCGGTTGCGCCAGGCCAGCGCCGGGATCAGCAGCGCAAGCGCGAAGGGCAGGAAGGCCGCACCGGTCTGCGCGAGCGCGGTGACGCCGATGATCCGCCGGTCGCCGCCAGAGGCGAGGGCGAGCGCCTCGGTGGTCAGGGTCGGCACGCGGCCGCCGCCGATGAACAGGGTCGGCAGGTATTGCCCGACGCTCACCGCGGCGCTGACCGCGGCAGCGGTGAGGCAGGGGCGCAGCAACAAGGGCAGGCGCACGCGCCAGAAGGTGGCGCTCGGGCCGCGTCCCAGCGCGTGGGCAACGGCGGCGTAGCGCGGATCGAGCGCGCGGTAGGGATCCGAGAGCGACAGGAAGGCATAGGGCAGCACGAAGACCACATGCACGGCGATCACCGCCGCCAGCGTGCCGTCGAGTCCGGAGAGCAGCCCGGCCACCTGCAGCCCCGGCAGGAAGGCGATCTGGGGCACGAGCAGCGGCAGGTAAAGCAGCCAAAGCGCCCGGGTGCCGGGCCGCAGCCCGTGGCGCTGCTCGGCCTCGAGACAGGCGGTCGTGAGGATCATGGCGATGCCGGAAGACATGGCGGCGATCAGCAGCGTCCGTCCGAAGAGCGCCAGCATCTCGGGTCCGTGACGCATCCAGCTGCGCAGGGTCCATCCCTGTGGCAGCATTTCGGGGAAGCGCCAGAGCCCGGCGACGGACCAGATTGCCAGCCCGATGAGACCCAGCAGCACCAGTGCCGCCGAGAGCGCGCCGAAGCCGAGGCCCAGAGCGCGCAGCGGCCCTTCGCCGTGGCCGCGTCCTCCGGCGGTCAACCAGCGCGCCGAGAGGCGCGAGAGGGCGATCTCTCCGCCGCGCCAGAGCAGCAGCCCGGCCACGGTCAGGGCCAGCAGCAGCAGCGCCCCGGCGGCGGCGCGGAAGCGCATCGCGAGGTCGGGGTCGTTCATCCATTTAAGCACCTGCACCGCCAGCGGCGGAGGGGTGCCCGGCCCGAGGATCATCGCCACGTCGACCACCGAGACCGAGAATGCCAATACCGCGTAGACCGGCAGGCGGATCTGCGGGTAGAGGCGCGGCAGGATCACCTTGAACCATGCAGTAACGCGCCCGTAGCCGAGCGCCTGCGCGGTGGCGAGGCTCTGCGCCGGGCGCAGCGCGGGCAGGGCGGCGAGGGTCATCAGCAGCAGGAAGGGCATCTCCTTCACCACCAGCCCGGCAATCAGCGACAAGCCGAAGGGGTCCTGCAGGATCAGGATATCCGGCGGGCGGTCCCATCCCAGCGGCATTGCCAGTAGCCGGGCGATCCAGCCCGAGGGGGCGATGAGGAAGGCCAGCCCGAAGGCGGCCGCGGCATGGGGCACCGACAAGAGCGGCGAGAGGGCGCGCTCGAGCGCGGTGAAGGCTCGAGTCCCCTGCCATCCGGCGCAGATCAGCACCGTTAGCGCCAGCGAGACCAGCGTGGCCGCGAGCCCGGTGAAGAGCGACAGGCCCACCGCCCGCGGCAGGCCCGGCCAGCCAAACAAGGCGCGGAAAGGCTCAAGGCTGACCTCGGTCCCGCCAAGCGCTGGCATCAAACCGAAGGCGGGTGCCAGCGTACCTGCCAGCCCCGCCGTCACCGGCCCGAGCAGCGCCAGCAGGGTCAGGGCCGGTGCCGCGCGGGTCAGCGAGAGGGCCACTCAGGGCGCCACGCCGTAGCGCGCGGTCCAGTCTTCCTCGAGCTTTTCCATCCAGGACGGATGCGGTTCGGGCAGGGTAGGGCCCAGCTCCTCGGGCGTCAGCGTGGCGATGCCCACGGGAATCTCGTCGAAGAGCCGCACCTGATCGTCCGACAGCCTGCCCATCGCCAGCACGGTGCCGAAGCCCAGCTCGTCGGGGCTGGCCATACGGGCCTGCGCCTGCGGCGAGAGCAGCAGGTTGGCGATCACCATGGCCCCCGCCTTGGCATTGGCGTTGTAGGGGATGGCGACGAAGCTGGCGTTGCCCAGAGAGCCGCCCTCGAGCACGAAGCTGCGCACGGTGTCGGGCAGCTGGAAGTTGGCGATGGCGTTGGAGGCGGCGTTGGGATTGAACTCGAAGCCGATATCGATCTCGCTGTCGGCCATCAGCTGGATCATCCGCTGGGCGTTCTGCGGATAGGCCTTGCCCTGCCGCCAGAGGTTGGGCGTCAGCGCATCGAGCCAGTCCCAGAGCGGGGCGGTGGCGGCGGCGTAGTCGGCCTCGTCGACCGGCTGCGACAGGGCAGCCGCGTCCGGCGTTACCTCGATCAGCGCCTGTTTGAGGAAGGTCGAGCCGAGGAAGTCGGGCGGTTGCGGGTAGGTGAAGCGGCCGGGGTTCTGCGCCGCCCAGTCTGCAAGTGCCGCCATGCTGCGCGGCGGCTCTGGCAGGCGGGTGGTGTCGTGGTAGAAGACCAGCTGCGCCATGCCCCAGGGGCTTTCCAGCCCCTCGGTCGGCACGGTGAAATCGGCGGTCAACGCGGCATTGGCACTGGGGTCGGTCAGCTGCCAGTTCGGCAGATCCTCGGACCACGGCCCGAAGAGCAGCCCCTGCCGCTTCATCGCCGCGAAGTTCTCGCCGTTGATCCAGATGAGATCGATGGCGCCGCCCGCGTCCTTGCCCGCAGTTTTCTCGGCGAGCACCCGGCTCACCGCCTCGGCGGTATCCGACAGCTTCACGTGTTCGAGCGTCACGCCGTACTCGTCCTGCGCCAGATCGCCGATCCAGTCGATGAAGGCGTTGACGTTCTCGGCCCCGCCCCAGGCGTTCCAGTAGACGGTCTGCCCCTCTGCCTCGGCCAAGACGGCCTCCCAGTCGGCGGGCTCCGCCTCGGCGAGGGCAAGGGTGGGGGGTGTGATGGTGAGGGCGGCGGCAAGGCCGAGCGGCAGCCAGTTGCGCATCGAGCGGCGGATCATCGCGCGGGTCTTTCCTGCTGTGCCGCAATCTGCGGCGCTTTCGTGTTATAGGGAGTCATGTTTTCGCAAGCGCGCCGCCCCTGGGTCAATGACAAAAGGGTGTGAACGATTGCCGCGTGCTTGTCGCCTTCGGGCGCCTTTCTATCTGAACCGTATGTATTTTTGAGGAGCATCGCCCATGTGGGACGAACGATATGCCGTCGAGGATTACGTGTATGGAACCGAGCCTTCGGGGGTTCTGATCCGCCGCAACCACTGGCTGAAGGCGGGCGCGCGGGCGCTCTGCGTCGCCGATGGCGAGGGGCGCAACTCTGTCTACCTAGCCAAGCAGGGGCTCAAGGTCAGCGCCTTTGATGGCGCGGCGCCCGCGGTCGAAAAGGCGCGGCGGCTGGCCGCCGAGCGCGGGGTCGAGGTCGACTACGCGGTGCAGGACGTCTTCGACTGGTCCTGGCCGGTGGCGGAATTCGATCTCGTCGTCGGCATCTTCATCCAGTTCGTCGGCGCCGAGGGGCGCGCGATGCTCTTCGACAAGATGAAGGCGGCGCTGAAACCCGGAGGGGTGATGCTGCTGCATGGCTATACGCCGCAGCAGTTGCGATATGGCACCGGCGGGCCGGGCGTGGCCGAGAACCTCTATACCGCGGGGATGCTCCGCAAGGCCTTTGCCGACATGCAGGTGCAGGTGCTCGAGGACTACGAGCTCAACATCCAGGAGGGTCGCGGCCACAACGGGCGCTCGGCGCTGATCGACATGATCGCCGTCAAGCGCTGAGCGCCCCGCGGCTCAGGCCTCCAGCGCGCCGAAGTGCTGCGCCACGATGCCGGGAAGCTGGTCCCAATGGTCGAAGGCATAGGCGTGCGGCAGATCCTCGACCGGGGATTTGCGGTAGCCTTCGGTGAAGAGAACGAAGGGCAGGCCGGCGCGCTCTGCGGTCTCGGCATCGACCTCGCTGTCGCCGACGTAGAGCCCCGGCCCGCCCAGATCATGCATGACCTTGATCAGCGGCGCGGGGTCGGGCTTGCGCACCGGCAGCGTGTCGGCGCTGGCGACGGCGCGCAGGTGGCGGTCGAGCCCGAAATGCTTCAGCGCGATATGGGTCGGGGCCTCGGGCTTGTTGGTGCAGAGCCCCATGGCGCAGCCGAGCAGCTCGAGTCGCGCCAGCGCGTCGATCACCCCGGGGTAAAGCACCGTCAGCGCCGGATCGCGTTCGTACTCGCGCATGAACTTGCCCAGAAGCCGCGGATGCGCTTCGGGATCGTCTGCGAGCCCCACGCTTTCGACCACCCGCTCGATGAGCACCGAGGCGCCCTTGCCGATGAAGCTGCGGGCCTGATCGAAGGTGATCTCGGGCAGTCCCTCGCTGCGCAGTACGACATTGGCGGCGCGGTGCAGGTCGGGGGCGCTGTCGATCAGCGTGCCGTCGAGATCGAAAACCACGGATTTCAGCATGTTGCTTGGCCTGCGGCGGAGAGGGGGCGAGAGAGGGGCATGGTGCGGGGCTCCTGTATTGGCGCCGCGGGAGGGCGGCGCGCGGCCATACTGGCGTCGCCCGGGGGCGACGTCCAGCACGACAGGAGTCTCATTCGCTGAGCCATTCGGGCGGCAGCACCATGACCGTCGGCTGCGGGGGCAGGTCGCTCAGGCCGATGATCAGCTCGGAGCTGTCGCGGCGCTCGACCGGGAATGTGTCCGACACGTCGGCGATGAAGCGCTCCAGCGAGGCACCCGAGAACCAATGCATCGGCAGGATCACCGAGCTGCGCAACCTCTCGACCACGCGCTCCATGTCCTCGAGCGGCATGGTCATGCCGCCGTCCACCGGGACCATAAGCACGTCGATCCGGCCAAGCGCGGCGTATTGCTCGGCGCTCGGCTCGTGGTGGAGGTGGCCGAGATGGCCGATGCAGAGCCCTTCGACCTCGAAGACGAAGATCGAGTTGCCGTTTTCCTCGGTGCCGCCATAGGCCGAGCGGATGTCGGTCGAGACATTGCGCACCAGCATCTCGCCGAGGTCGAGGTGATGCTCAATGCCCTCGCCGAACGGTCCCCAGCCCTCGAGGATATGCGGGATCGCCGGATCGGGATTGGCGGTCCAGTGGCTGGTGTGGGCGTGGTTCATGGTGACCACGTCGGGGATCATCGGCACGTTCCCGATGTAGCCGGTGAAATCGGTCACCGCGTCCAGCCCGCCGCGGGTCTGGATCAGGAACGAGGCATGTGAGAGGTACTGGATGCGCACCGAATACTCGGGCACCGGATCGGTCCATGCGGCCTTGTGCAGGTAGGGCACGCCGGGCGCGGCGTCGGCGATGGCGATGCAATGGGAGGCGCGGCGTTGCTGCGCCTCGGCGGGCAGGGAGGCACTCAGCAGCGGGATGAGCGCGGCGGCGGAGACAAGGGCAGGGCGCGGCATGGCGGGGCTCCTTTCGGGAAGCAGCCTAAGCCGGGATCGCCCGTCGCGGGGCTAAAATTTACGTGGGGTGCGCTTTGGGCTTCGCGCGAATGCGCTCCACCGCTTGAAATCCCGGCGATGTGCCGCTCCTTCAGCCGACCTGCGTCCGCCCGCGCCGGTCGAGCCGCAGCGCGCTGTAGAGCACGTGCGTGCGCCAGCGGCCGTTGATCTGCAGGTAGCTCTGCGCCACGCCCTCGTATTTGAAGCCGGAGCTTTCCAGCAACCCGCGCGAGGCGACGTTCTCGGGCAGGCAGGCGGCCTCGATGCGGCTGAGATCCATCGCGGTGAAGGCGTGGTGGACCAGCGCCGCGATCGCCTCGCGCATGTAGCCGTGGCGGGAAAAGGGCTGTCCCGTCCAGTAGCCGAGCGTGCCCGACTGGGCCGGGCCGCGGCGGATATTGTCGAGGGTGATCGCCCCGACCAGCACCTGATCCTCGCGCCGGATGACGAAAAGCGGGACGGCCGAGCCCGCGTTGATCGAGCGCTGCGCCCAGTAGACGCGGTTGGTGAAGGCGCGCCGCGACAGGTGATCCTCCGCCCAGGAAGGCTCCCAGGGTGTCAGGTAATCCTTGCTCTGCAACCGCAGCGCGACCCAGGCGTTGAAATCGCCATGGAGCGGCGGGCGCAGGATCAGGCGCTCGCTGTCGAGCCTGAACTTCCGCCGCCGTCCCAGCATCAGGCGGCCCGCTGTGCCTGAAGCTCGTCGAGCCCCGGCGCGCTGCCGACCGGCCCGTAGAGCGCCAGCGCCGCGGGGGCCTCGGCGGCGATCGTCTCGGCGAAATCGCGCACGTCGCCGGTGGTGACATTGTCGATCTTCTCGACGGTCTCCTCGATCGGCGGCACCTCGCCCCAGATCTGCACCATGCGCGCCATGCGCTCGGCGCGGGAGGACGAGCTCTCCAGCCCCATGAGCAGCCCGGCCTTCATCTGCGCGCGGGCGCGGGCGACCTCTTCGGGGGACATGTCCTCGGCGGCGCGCTTCATCTCGTCAATGGTCAGCCGTGCCAGCTCGTCGACTTCCTCTCCCGAAGTGCCGGCGTAGATCGTGGCAAGGCCGGTTTCGTCATAGGCGCCGGTCTGGGCAAAGATCGTGTAGCAGAGCCCGCGCTTCTCGCGGATCTCCTGGAACAGCCGCGAGGACATCCCGCCCCCGAGCGCGATCGAGTAAATCTGCGCGGTGTAGAAGGCGGGGTCGCGGTAGCCCGGCCCCTCGAAGGCCAGCGCCAGATGCGCCTGTTCGAGCGACTTTTCGCGGCGGAACTCGCCGCCGGTGAAGCGGGCGTTCTCGGCGCCCGGGGCCTGCCGCGGCGCCATGTGGCCGAACAGCCCTTCGGCTTGTGCCACCAGCGCCTCGTGATCGACCGCGCCGGCGGCCGACAGGATCATCTGGCCCGGGCCGTAGTGCTCGTCGACGAAGGCTGCGAGATCGTCGCGTCCGAAGGACTTCACGTTGGTCGCTTCGCCGAGGATCGTGCGCCCGAGCGCCTGGTCGGTGTAGGCGCGTTCCTGCAGCCAGTCGAAGATCACGTCGTCCGGCGTGTCGAGCGCCTGGCCGATCTCCTGCAGGATTACGTGACGCTCGGTCTCGATTTCCTTGGGCTCGAAGATCGGGTTCATCAGGATGTCGCCGATCACGTCCATGGCGAGCCGCGTGTCATTCTCCAGCACGCGGGCGTAATAGGCAGTTACCTCGCGCGAGGTATAGGCGTTGATATAGCCGCCCACGTCCTCGATCGCCTCGGCGATCTGCAGTGCGTTGCGGGTCTTGGTGCCCTTGAACGCCATATGCTCGAGGAAATGCGCGATGCCGTTCTGCTCGAGCCGCTCGTTGCGGCCACCGGCGGTGACCCAGATGCCGAGCGAGGCGGATTGCAGGCTGGGAACGCGCTCCGAGACGATGCGGAATCCGTTCTTCAGGGTTGTGAGTTGCACGGTCACTTGGAGATACGCTCCCGGATGAGGGTTTCGAGTGCCGCCAGATCGTTGGGCACGCGGGTGACGCGCTCGGGGCGGTCGAAGAGGTCGGCCATGCGCGCCGGCAGGGGCGGGCGAATGCCGCTGGCCTTCTCGACGGCGTCGGGGAATTTCGCCGGATGCGCGGTGGCAAGGGTGATCATCGGCACCGAGGGGGTGCGGTGCTGCTCTGCCACCTTCACGCCGATGGCGGAGTGCGGGCACAGCAGCTCGCCCATGGTCTCGCGCGCCTGCGCGATGGTGGCCAGCGTTTCTTCTTCCGAGGCGCGGCCGCTCTCGAAATGCTCGCGCAATGCCTGCAGCGCGCCCTGGCTCACGTGGAAGCCGCCCGCCTTCAGCTCGTCCATCAGCTGCGCCACGGCGACGCCGTCGCGACCGTAGGCGTCGAAGAGCGCGCGCTCGAAGTTGCTGCTCACCTGGATGTCCATCGAGGGGCTGATCGACGGGTGCACCTCCGAGGTCTGGTAGTCGCCGGTCGACAGGCAGCGGTGCAGGATGTCGTTCTGGTTGGTCGCCACCACCAGCCGGTCGATCGGCAGCCCCATCTTCTTGGCGATGTAGCCCGCGAAGATGTCGCCGAAGTTGCCGGTCGGCACGGTGAAGCTGACCTTGCGGTCCGGCGCGCCGAGCGAGACCGCCGACGAGAAGTAGTAGACCACCTGCGCCAGCACGCGGGCCCAGTTGATCGAGTTCACGCCCGCCAGCCGCACCTCGTCGCGGAAGGTGAAGTCATTGAACATGTCCTTGAGCTTGGACTGGCAGTCGTCGAAATGCCCGTCGAGCGCCAGCGCGTGGACGTTGGCCTCGGGCGGCGTGGTCATCTGGCGGCGCTGCACCTCCGAGACGCGGCCATGCGGGAAGAGGATGAAGACATCCACCGCGTCGAGCCCCTTGAAGGCCTCGATCGCCGCCGAGCCGGTGTCGCCCGAGGTGGCGCCGACGATGGTCACGCGCTCGCCGCGGCGGGTCAGCGCTTCCTGGAAGAGCTGGCCGATGAGCTGCATGGCGAAGTCCTTGAACGCCAGCGTCGGGCCGTGGAACAGCTCCAGCAGGAAATGGTTGGGCGCCAGCTGCACCATCGGTGCGCGGGCGTTGTGGCCGAAACCGGCATAGGCCTTGGAGATCAGATCCCCGAAGGTCTCGTCGCTGAAGCTGTCGCCGACAAAGGGGCGCATGACGCGAAAGGCGACTTCCTCGTACGACAGGCCGTTCAGGGCGCGGATGTCGCCGGGGGTCATCACCGGCACGGTCTCGGGCACGTAGAGGCCGCCGTCACGGGCGAGGCCGGAGAGCATGGCCTCTTCGAAGCTGAGCGCCGGGGCTTTGCCACGGGTCGAGATGTAGCGGATAGGGCTCATGGGGCTCAGGCCTTTCCTGTCTTGGACTGCCGGCGGATGTAATAGCCGGTCATGATCAGCCACACCACGGCCAGAGAGAACCAGGTGATGGCATATTGCAGGTGATCGTTCGGGATGCCGCTGGGGCTGACTGGCAGCGGCTGGATCTTGGGGTCGGCGGGGTCGATCTCGCGCGCCACGACGAGCAGCGGCTCGGTCTGCAGCACCTCTGCCATGGCGCCGATGTCGCGGGCGAACCAGATGTTCGCCTTGAGGTCGTTCTCCGGCGTCGAGCTGTTGCGGTCGTCCGGCCAGTGCAGGTTGCCGGTCACGGTGACCGTCCCGGTGCTGCGCGCGGCGTCCTTGTTTGCATCGGCGGTGAAGCCGCGGTCGAGCAGCAGCAGGCGCGGCCCCCCCCGGCGCGCCCTCGACCCTGAAGGGCGAGATGATCCGGTAACCCGCGCCGACCTGCTTCTGGCTGACCAGCACGCGGATCTCGCCGGGCAGGATCTCTCCCTGCAAGGCAACGGGCTGGTAGCGCTGTTCCTCGGGCGAGATCATTTGGGGCAGGGGTTCGGCCGGGCCGGAAATGCGCGCCTCGATCTCGGCCAGAACGGCCTCTTTCCACTCGAGCCGGCGCAGCTGCCAGCTGCCCAGAGAGACCAGGATCCCGGCGCCGATCAGGCCAAAGAGGAGGGGAGCGAGGTAGCGGGTCAAGTAGGTCCGGGTCCGGCTTTTCGGTCGAGGGGCGGGGCGCCTGCGCGTCCTGCCTGCTTTAGCGCCTCTGCGCAGGGCACATCAAGGCGCGATTGAGCGGGAAGGCATGTGCAGGGGGGGCCGCGGCGGATGGCTGGGGGCTCCGCCCCCGGCGCTGCGCGCCTCCCCCGGGATATTTAAGCCCAGAAGAAATGCCGCTTCGGGGCTTCTTCTCTTTCCAAATACGCCCGCCGGAGGCTGCCCCGGGCAGCGCGGCGGCGGGCAGATGCGAAACGCCCGCCGGAAGCGGCGGGCGTCTGCGGTCCCGAGGGACGAAGCGTGCAGGCCGGGCTCAGCCGCCCCAGATGTAGACCGAGGCGAAGAGGAAGAGCCACACCACGTCGACGAAGTGCCAGTACCAGGCGGCGGCCTCGAAACCGATGTGCTTGGTTGGCGTGAAGTCGCCCTTCATCAGCCGCAGCAGGCAGACGAAGAGGAAGATCGTGCCGATGATCACATGGGTGCCGTGGAAGCCCGTCGCCATGAAGAAGTTGGCGCCGTAGATGTTGCCCGAGAAGCCGAAGGCGGCGTGGCTGTACTCGTAGGCCTGGAAGACCGTGAAAAGCACGCCGAGCGCGATGCCGATGGTCAGGCCCCACTTCATGTCCTGGCGGTTGTTCTCATGCACAAGCGCATGGTGCGCCCAGGTCACCGCGGCGCCCGAGCAGAGCAGGATCAGCGTGTTGATCAGCGGCAGGTGCCAGGGATCGAAGGTCTCGATCCCCGCGGGCGGCCAGACGCCGTCGACCGCGGGGGAATTCGGGCCCATCGGGTAGAGGGCGTGTTTGAAGAACGACCAGAACCAGGCGAAGAAGAACATTACCTCGGACATGATGAACAGGATGAAGCCGTATTTCAGGCCGATCTGCACCACCGGGGTATGGTCGCCCACGCGGCTTTCCGCGATCACGTCCGACCACCAGCCGAACATGGTGTAGAGCACCCCGACGAAGCCGGCGAGGAAGATCCACGGCCCGTGGTCATGCATCCAAAGCACCGCGCCGAACAGCATGACGAAGGCGGAGGCCGAGCCGATCAGCGGCCAGGCTGATGGGGGCAGGATGTGGTAGTCGTGGTTCTTTGCATGCGCCATCTCGATTCCCTCGTTGGTCAGGCGGTCAGTTCACGGAGCTCGTGTCCGCTTCTTCCTTGGCAAGAGCGGCCTGCGTCTCCTCTGGCAGGTCGATCTCGTAGAATGTGTAGCTGAGCGTGATGTGCTTGGCGAACTTCGCGTCGGGATCGTTGACGATCTCGGGGTCGACGTAGAAGCTCACCGGCATTTCCACCCGCTCGCCGGGCATCAGCACCTGCTCGGTGAAGCAGAAGCATTCGATCTTGCTGAAATAGGCGCCCGCGTCATAGGGGGCCACGTTGTAGGCGGCTTGCCCGGCGATGGGGCGGTCGGTGGGGTTGTAGGCCTCGTAGAAGGCCAGCCCGTCCTCGCCAATGCGCAGCGTCATCTCGGTCTGCATCGGCTTGAATTCCCAGGGGAAGCCGCGATCCTTCGAGGCATCGAAGCGGATCTTGATGGTGCGGTCGAGGATCTGCGAGGATTCCCCGGTGGCGACATTGGTGGTGCCGCCGTAGCCGGTGACCCGGCAGAACCAGTTGTAGAATGGCACCGCTGTCCAGGCCATGGCGCCCATGAAGACCACCACGCCGATCAGCGACCAGAGGGTTTTGGTGGTCCCCTTAGTTGCCATTCTGGACCTGTCCCTGTTCCGGCGCATTGGCAGCGCCGAAGTCGCCCGAGCCGATCTTGACGATGGTCAGCCCGAAGACGATGGCGATGAAGGCGGCGAGCGTCAGGCCCACGCCGATGTTGCGGCCGCGGCGGCGCTGGTGCAGCTCGTGTTCGTGCGCGATGCCCATCAGAAGGCTCCCAGCAGGTCGATGCCGAAACGGGCCAGCCCCGCCTCGACCAGGATCGCGCCGAAATGCGCGAAGAGGTAGAGCAGCGAGAGCTTGAAGAAGCTCTTTTCGGTCTTGAAGTTGTCCGCCTCGGACATGGTCTCGTCGCGGCGGAAGATGTCCCAGGCGCCCTTGAGGAAGAGCACGTTCAGCACCAGCGCGACGGCCAGGTAGATCGGCCCGCCCACCGAGGTGAAGCCGGTGCCGATGGCCAGCGCGGCCAGCAGGATGGTGTAGACGAGGATATGCTTGCGGGTCGAGCGGCGGCCGTGGGTCACGGTCAGCATCGGCACCTTCGCATCGTCGTAATCGGAGCGCATGAACAGCGCGAGAGCCCAGAAGTGCGGCGGGGTCCACATGAAGGTCAGGCAGAACATCAGCACGGCCTCGACGCTGACCGATCCGGTCGCGGCGGCCCAGCCGATCATCGGCGGGAAGGCGCCCGCGGCGCCGCCGATGACGATGTTCTGCGGTGTCGAGCGCTTCAGCCACATGGTGTAGACCACCACGTAGAAGAAGATGGTGAAGGCCAGCAGCCCGCCCGCCAGGGCGTTGGTGGCCAGCGCCAGGAAGACGCAGGAGAAACCCGAGAGTGCGAGGCCGATGGCCAGCGCCTCGCCCGGTTGCACGCGGCCCGAAGGGATCGGGCGCTTGGCAGTGCGCTTCATCACCGCGTCGATATCGGCGTCCCACCACATGTTCAGCGCGCCCGAGGCACCGCCGCCCACGGCGATGAAGAGGATCGCGCAGAAACCGATGAAGGGATGAACCGGGACCGGAGCGGCCAGCAGGCCGACGAAGGCGGTGAAGACCACCAGCGTCATGACGCGCGGCTTGAGCAGGGCGAAATAGTCGCCGAACTGCGCGTCGTACTCCGACGCGCGGGCTGCCTGGGCTGCGGGATTGGTGGTGAGGTCGCTCATCTTGGTCTCGATTCAGGTCTTGGAAACGCGCCCTCCTCCTCGGGGCGCGCCTCCCTAGTGTAAAGTATTACGACGCGGCGAGGAACTGGCGCACGTCGACGTAGCCGCCCTCGTCCTGCGAGGCGGCGAGCCAAGCGTCATAGGCCTCCTGGCTGACCACCTTGACGGTGATCGGCATGTAGGCGTGGCTGATGCCGCAAAGCTCGGAGCACTGGCCGAAGAACACGCCTTCGCGCTCGGGCTTGAACCAAAGCTCGGCGATGCGGCCCGGCACGGCGTCCTGCTTCACGCCGAAGGCAGGGATGGTCCAGGAGTGGATCACGTCGGCGCCGGTCACCTGCATGACCACGGTCTTGCCCACCGGGACGACCACAGAGGTGTCGGTGGCCAGCAGGAACTCGCTGTCATTGTAGCCGGCTTCGTGGAGCTGGGTCGACACGTCGGTGCTGAAGCGGTTGTCGCCGCCGGTCGCGGGCGCGCCGATCATGTAGCCTTCGTAGGCGAGATCGGTGCCGACGTACTCGTAGCCCCAGTACCACTGGTAGCCGGTGACCTTGATCACCACGTCGCCCTCGGGGATTTCCTGCTGCTTGAACAGCACCGGCAGGGAGAAGGCGCCGATCACCACGAGGATCACGATCGGACCCAGGGTCCAGGCAATCTCCAGTGGCGAGTTGTGGGTGAAGCTCTTGGGGCTGGGGTTGGCCTTGCTGTTGTAGCGCAGCACGGCGAAGGCCAGCAGCGCGACAACCAGGATGCAGATCGCGGTGATGATGACGAGCAGCATCCCGTCGAGCCATTGAAGATCGCGTGCCAGCTCGGTCGAGGCGGGCTGGAAGCCCATGCCGCCGGCCTGCGGGTGGCCGACCAGCTCCAGCGAGTCCTGCGCCAGGGCAGGCGCCGCCTGCACAGCGGCGAGGGCTGCGGCGAGGGTGCCGGTGGCGCGGCCCTTCAGCATCGATAGTTTACGCATGTATCACCTGATCCGGTTGTCATTCTTCTCTGCGGACAGGAGGATTCACCCCCGAGCCGCCGCCCGAAGAGCCTCCTCCCTGTTGTTGTGGACTTTAAAAAGCACATTGCGCCCATCAAATAAAGATGAACGCTTGCGGCAAAAGCGCACTTTTTTGATCCAGATCAAATCTAAAAGGATGACCACATGAGCGAAAGCCCCTTCCGGCCCTTTGAAACGGCCCTCGATCTGGACCGCACACTGGGGCAGCTGCGTAACGCTGTCGCGGGGGCGGATGACGGCGAATTGTTCCTCGAACGCCGCCGCGGCGAGGCCCTCGTGCTTGATGACGGGCGAATCAGGACCGCCAGCTACGACGCCTCCGAGGGCTTCGGCCTGCGTGCGGTGCGCGGCGAGGTGGCGGGCTATGCCCATTCCACCGAGATCTCCGAACAGGCGATCGCCCGCGCCGTCGAGACCGCCCGGCTGGCGGTCGGCGATGGCGGCGGCGTGCTGGCGCCGCCGCCCGCGGGCACCAACCGCAAGCTCTACACCGATGCCGATCCGATCGCCGGGCACAGCTTCTCGGTGAAGCTCGAGACCCTGCGCGAGATCGACGCCTTCGCCCGCGACCTCGATGCGCGTGTGGTGCAGGTCACCGCCACCATCGCCGCCTCCTGCCAGGAGGTTGCGATCCTGCGGCCCGAGGGCGGTCTGGTGTCGGACGTGCGTCCGATGACCCGGGTCACCGTCTCGGTCATCGTCGAGGAGAACGGCCGCCGCGAGCAGGGCGCCGCCTCGGGCGGCGGGCGCTACCTGCTGGACGGGCTGCTGGAACCGTCGTCCTGGCAGGCACAGGCGCGCGAGGCGTTGCGGGTCGCGCTGGTGAACCTCAACGCCGAGGATGCGCCGGCGGGCGTCATGGACATCGTGCTCGGGCCGGGCTGGCCGGGCATCCTGCTGCACGAGGCGGTGGGCCACGGGCTCGAGGGCGACTTCAACCGCAAGGGCAGCTCGGCCTTCGCCGGGCTCATGGGTCAGCGCGTCGCCGCGCCCGGGGTCACCGTGGTGGACGACGGCACGATGCCGGACCGCCGCGGCTCGATCACGGTGGACGACGAGGGCACGCCCTCGGCGCGCAACGTGCTGATCGAGGACGGCATCCTCGTGGGCTACATGCAGGACCGGCAGAACGCCCGGCTGATGGGGGTCGCCGCCACCGGCAACGGCCGCCGCGAGAGCTATGCCCATGCGCCGATGCCGCGGATGACCAACACCATCATGGAAGGCGGCGCCGCCGACCCCGCTGACATCGTCGCGGATCTCAAGGACGGCATCTGGGCCGTCGGCTTCGGCGGCGGGCAGGTGGACATCACCAACGGCAAGTTTGTCTTCTCCTGCACCGAGGCCTACCGCGTGAAGAACGGCAAGGTCGGGGCTCCGGTCAAGGGCGCGACTCTGATCGGCGACGGGGCGACCGCGCTGCAGCACGTGCGGGCGCTCGGCAATGACATGGCGCTTGATCCTGGCATGGGCAACTGCGGCAAGCAGGGGCAATGGGTGCCGGTGGGCGTCGGCCAGCCGACGGTGATGATCGGCGGGCTGACCGTGGGGGGCGCCGGCAGCTGAGCCCCGGCGCGGCACCTTGTGAGGCGAGGGGCGCTGCCCCTCGCACTCCCCGGGATATTTGCGCCTAGAAGAACGGGCGGGGCTGCGCTTCATGCTTGCTTAACCAGTCATCGGGTAAAGAGGATCTCGCAAGAGGCGGGATCAGGATGACCGGGCCCAGACAGACTTCCAACCACCCCCCACTCCCACCCACCACGGAAGCCGACCGGCTGGACTGGCTCCGTCTCTTGCGCTCTCGCCGGGTGGGACCATCGACCTTCTGGCGGCTCCTGTCGGAACATGGCTCTGCCGCGGAGGGGCTGGCGGCACTGCCACGTGTGGCGGCAGAGGCCGGGGTCGAGGGCTACAGGACCTGTCCCGAAGGCGTGGTCTTGGCCGAGATCGAGGCCGGCGCGCGCGCTGGCGCGCGATTGGTGTTTCGCGGCGGGCCGGACTACCCGCCGGGGCTTGCAGAGATGGAGGACGCGCCGCCGCTGCTCTGGGCATGCGGGCAGGGGGCGCTGCTGCGGCCGGACCACCGTTGCGCTGGTGG
>NZ_NTHN02000082.1 GCF_002300555.2 Alloyangia mangrovi
CAGCGCCACCGCAACGACCACCGCGCCCGCCCCCGGAGCCTCGGGGCGCGAGCCGGGCGCGTCAAGCGCGGCATGGACGTAGTTGAAGCCTCCGACCCGGAGGCCGTGCCCCTCGACCAAGCCCGCGACGCCTTCGCCGGGCGACTCGTGCACCTCTGCCGGGGTGGCGAGCGTCAGCCCCCGGGATTTCGCCGCGGCGACGACCGCCTGGGCGACGGGATGCTGCGAGACCTGCTCGAGCGAGGCGGCGAGCCGCAGCAGCGCGTCCTCGGACAAGGGTCCGTGGCTTTCGATCCGGGTGATCTGCGGCCGGCCATCGGTGAGCGTGCCTGTCTTGTCGAGCACCAGCGTATGGGTCCGGGCCATGGCCTCGAGTGGTTTCGCGCCCTTCACCAGCACCCCGAAGTGGGCCGCGCGCGACAGACCGGCAACCAGCGCCACCGGCACCGCGAGGATGAGCGGACAGGGGGTGGCGATCACCAGCACCGCCACGGCGCGGACCGGATCCGCAGTGGCCCACCAGGCGGCAAGCGCGATGGCCACGGCGACCAGCAGGAACCCCAGCGACCAGCGGTCGGCGAGCCGGGCCATGGGTGCCTTCGAGCGCTGCGCCGCCTCGACAAGGCGGACGATCCCCGCATAGGTGCTTTCACCGGCGCGCCGCTTGGCGATCATGTCGAATGGCTCGCCCGCGTTGGTCGCGCCGCTCAGCGCCTCGTCCCCCGCCGCCAGGTGCTGGGGCAGCGACTCGCCGGTCAGCGCCGAGGTGTCGAGAAAGGCACCCTCCGAAAGGATCGTGCCGTCCACGGGCACCACGTCCCCCTGCGGGATCAGGAGCCGGTCGCCGGGGACAACTTCGTCAAGCGGCACCCGATCGATCTGGCCGTCGCGATGGCGCATCGCGAAGCGCGGCACGCGCGAGAGCAGCGCGTGCATCTCGCGCCGCGCCCGGCCCTCGGCGATGGCCTCGAGCAGCGTGCCGCCCGAGTACATCACCGCGACGATGCACGCCGCGAGGGTCTCTCCGAACAGCAGCGCCGAGCACATGGACAGGGCGGCCAGCACGTCGAGCCCGACCTCTCCGCGGCGGACGCTGCCGACGATCTCGAAGAGCAGCGCGACGAGCGCGGGCAGGGTGCCGGCCATCCAGGCCGCGCGCGCCGTGGCGGGCAGGCCGAATACGTGCAGCGCGATCCCCGCGGCGAGCCCCGCCAGCGCCAGCCCGAGGGTCGTGGTCTTCACCCGGTCGATGCTGAAGGTATCGGACTGGCCCTGCATGAGATCCCCGTGGCTGGAGTGCGCCTTGAGCTGCGGAAAATCGGCACGCGGCGCACGCGCTCCGCGACGCCGCATCGGACATCATTTGCGGATCGGAGGCAATGTGATCGCTGCCCCGGGCGCGGCTAGCCTGTGGCCGAGCTGTCGCAGTCCGAGATGAAGGCATCGAGCAGGGCGATCAGGGACTGGTAGCGGTCCTTGCCGAACCGCTCGGCGAAACCATCGGTGATCGCGTGCGAGGCCGGGGTGAAGCGCATCACCAGCGCCCGGCCCGTGTCGGTCACCGTGATCACCTGCCGGCGGCGGTTCTCCGGGTCCTGCACGCGTTGCACCAGCGCCCGCTCGACCATGGATTGCAGGATGCGCGAGACCGAGGCCGGCTGCAGGCAGGCCGCCTCGGCCAGACCCTGCACCGAACAGGGGCCACCCTCGAGCAGCACGCGCAGGATCCGCCATTGCGGCTCGCTCACCCCGGCCTCGGCCAGCATCGGCCGCAGCTCGCGCAGCAGCGCCTCGCGCGCACGGATGAGCGCGATAGGCAGCGACTGGGTGGTCGGTGCAAGCGGCCGAGGCTCCTGCGCGGCGTTGGTCATGGGGGGGCCTGCCTTCTGGGCTGCGGGCGGCATCGCCCGGGCACGGATTGTCTCAGACGGGTGCATGGCCTCGGGCGCGGCGCGGCGGAAGGCGTCGAGCTCCGCGCAGGCGCGGGCGACGCGGGTGATGCGCGGCAGGTCGCCGGTGTCGACCCCCCAGCGCGCGGCGTTGTAGAGCTGCGGGATAAGGCACAGGTCGGCCTGAGTCAGCGCGGCACCCATGCAATAGGGGCCATTTTCGTCGAGCAGCGCCTCCACCGCCTCGAGCCCCGGGCGGATGAAGTGGCGCATCCAGTCGGCACGGGTTTCCTCCTGCCCCGTCAGCGCTGCTGCATGGGTCGCGACGCGCAGGTTGCACACCGGGTGCAGGTCGCAGGCGATGGCCTGCGCGATGGCCCGCATCCGGGCCGCCAGCGCGGCGTCCTTCGGGCGCAGCGACAGCCGACCGGTCTCCTCGAGGTAGTCGAGGATGGCGAGGCTCTGGCTCAGGCGCAGCCCGTCGATCTCGAGCACCGGCACCAGCCCCTGCGGGTTCAGCGCCAGATGCGCGGCGGCGCGCTGGTCACCAGCCAGGAGGTCGACCGGACGGCTCTGCCAGTCGATCCCGGCGAGCTCGAGCGCGATGCGCACGCGCCAGCTCGCGGTGGACCGCCAGTAGTCGTGCAGCACCACCTCAGGCATAGGAACGCGCCGTCTCGAAGATCGCCTTCAACTCGCCCACATCGCCGAAGCGATTGGCCAGCAGCAGCACGATCCGCACGTTGAGCGCGTGGCTCTGCGCCTCGGACAGCCCCTCATGCGCCGCCATCAGCGCCTCATAGGCCTCGTCCCCGCGGGCGCCGAGCCCCATCTCGTAGATCTCGCGCATCACGCCATTTCCCTTTCGCAGCTGCGGCCCATGGCACGGGCCAGCGCCTCTTTCAGCGCCGTTTCCGGCACCTCGCCGTGGAACACCGCCGCCGCGTGCCCGTCCGGCCGCACCAGATAGGCGACCCCGGTGCCGTAGCGCTGCAGCGCGTAGCCGTTGCGGTCGTCATGGGTCGGATACGCCCGCCCGGACTGGCCGATGCCGACACGCCGCACGCCCACGTCGGGCAGGTCGATCTCGCCGAAGCCGACCAGCGTGAACGCCCCCTGCAGCAGCGGCAGCAGCCAGCCGTTGCCCACCGGCGCATCCACCATCGGTTGGCCCGGGCGCAGCAGCCCTTCGCCCGGGGTCTGCAGGGCAAACCCCTCCAGCGAGCAGGGCAGCGACAGGCGACCCGAGTTGATCAGCCGCCGCGCAAAGGGCTGGTCATGTGCCATGCGCAGCGTCTCGCGACGGAACAGCGCCTCGATGGAGGTCTTCGGCGTCATGAAGTTGGTCGAGCGCGCGGAGTTGAGGATGTTCTCCTCCGAGCCGTGGCTGCGCTCCTCGTGGTAGCTCTCGATCAGCGCCTCTCCGGCCTCGCCCTTCAGCACCGCCGCCAGCTTCCAGCCGAGGTTGTCCACGTCCTGGATGCCGCCGTTGCCGCCGCGCGCGCCGAAGGGGCTGACGACGTGGGCGCTGTCGCCGACAAACACCACGCGGCCATGCACGAAGCGATCCAGCTTGATGCAACGGAACTTGTAGACCGACAGCCAGTCGAGCCGGAACGGCTTGTCCCCGACGATCGCCCGGATGCGCGGGATCACCTTCTCCTCGCTGGCCTCGAGCTTGGCATCGGCGCCAAGGTCGAGCTGCAAGTCGATCCGGTAGATATTGTCGGGCTGCGCGTGCAGCAGCGCCGACTTGCCGGGGTGGAAGGTCGGGTCGAACCAGAACCAGCGCTCGGCGATGCCGGGATCGCCGAAGGGGCTGTCTTCCATCTCGATATCGGCGATGAGGAACTGCTCTTCGAAGGTCTGACCGATGAAGCTCAGCCCCATGCGCTCGCGTGTCGCCGACTTTGCCCCGTCGCAGGCCAGCAGCCACTCCGCCGCCAGCTCGTAACTGCCCTCGGGAGTCTCGACGGTAAGGGTCACGCCCTCCGGACGGGCCGCATGATCCACCACCTTCGACAGGAAGCGGATGTCGATGAGGTCCGGGAACGCGCGCGCCCGCGCGAGCAGGTACTCCTCGACGTAATATTGCTGGAGGTTGATGAAAGCCGGGTACTTGTGGCCGTCTTCGGGCAGCAGGTCGAAGCTGTAGACCTCCTCGTCGCCGTGGAACAGCCGCCCGACCTTCCAGGTCACGCCCTTGCCCAGCATGCGCTCGCCGACGCCGAGCCGGTCGAAGATCTCGAGCGTGCGCTTGGCCCAGCAGATCGCCCGGCTGCCGACCGAGACGACGTTGTTGTCATCGAGCACCACCGAGCGGATGCCCTGCAGCGCCAGGTCGATCGCCATGGCCAGCCCGATGGGGCCCGCGCCGACGATGGCCACCGGCGCACCGGTCGCGCCGCCGTCAAGCTCGGGCGGGCGCACGAAGGGCTGCGGGGCGTAGCTGTATGCGGGCATGGTCTCTCCTCCCTTGGGCGCGCGGTCCGGCTCCCCCGCCGGGCCGCGCTGGGGTCGTCGTTCGGCTCAGCCCTGAAGGGCGGCCCACATGTCCTGGTCGCGCTCGGCGGTCCAGACGCGCGGCGTGTCGATGCCGCGGGCCTCGTCATAGGCGCGGGCGACGTTGAACGGCAGGCAGTGCTCGTAGATCGCGTAGTCGGCGAACTTCGGATCGCACTCGGCGCGCACCGCGTCCCAGGCTTCCTTGAGCGAGCCGCCGCGGGCCACGACGCGGGCCACCGGCTTGTAGGTCGAACGGACGAAATCGGCGGTGTTCTCCAGTGCCTGCATCACCTTTGCCTCACCCACCAGCGCGTCGCCCCGGCCCGGCGCGATGGCCTTGGGCTCGAAGCTGGCGATATTGGCCAGCGTCTCGGGCCAGTCGGCGAAATGGCCGTCGCCGCAATAGCAGGCCGAGTGGAACTCGACGATGTCGCCGGTGAACATCACCTCCTGGTCGGGCACCCAGATCACCGCGTCGCCCGCGGTATGGGCACGGCCGAGGTGCATGATGTCGACCCGGCGCTTGCCGAGATAGACGGTCATCCGGTCGCTGAAAGTGGTGGTCGGGCGGGTCAGCCCGGGGATTTCCTCATGCCCCTGGAAGAGCCGAGGGAAGCGGCCGAACTCGCTGTCCCAGTCCTCCTGCCCGCGCTCTTCCACCATGGCGGCGGCGGTATCGGACATGATGATCTCGCGCGCGCCATAGGCCGAGGCGCCAAGCACGCGCACGGCATGGTAATGCGTCAGCACGAGGTGGCTGATCGGCTTGTCGGTGACCGAGCGCACACAGTCGATGACCTTGCGCGCGAGGCGCGGCGTGGCCTGCGCCTCGACGATCATCACGCTCTCGTCGCCGATGATGACGCCGGTGTTGGGATCTCCCTCGGCGGTAAAGGCATAGAGCCCTTCGCCCACCTCGGTGAAGCTGATCTTCTTCTCTTCCATGTCGCCTTGCGACGCGAATGCCTTGGCCATGTGAGCCTCCTTCAATCCTTGGTCCAGTCGGGCTGCGGCACGGCGGGCAGGATCCTGCCCGTGCACGCGCCGAAGCCGATGCGATAGCCGTCGCCCTGCGCGGCCCCCCGAAGCGTCAGCGTATCGCCGTCCTCGAGGAAGCTGCGGGTCGCGCCGCCGGGCAGCTCGAGCGGCTCCTTGCCACCCCAGCTCAACTCCAGGAGCGAGCCGCGGCTGCCGGGCGTGCTGCCCGAGATCGTGCCCGAGCCCAGCAGGTCGCCGGTGCGCATCGCGCAGCCGCTGGTGGTGTGATGGCAGAGCTGCTGTGCCGCCGAGTAGTACATCTCGGAATAGTTGGTGCGGGCGATCACCGTCTCCTCGCCGCCGTCGGGCGCCAGCGCCACCTCGAGGTCGATGTCATAGAGCATCGGGCCGGGCTCGGAGAGGTAGGGCAGCAGCTCCCGCTCGCGCTCCGGCGTGCCGGTGCGGAACGGCGCCAGCGCCGCGGCGGTGACGATCCAGGGGCTTATGCTGGTTGCCGTGGCCTTGGCCTGGAATGGTCCCAGAGGCTGGTACTCCCAGGCCTGGATGTCGCGCGCCGACCAGTCGTTGAGCAGCACGTAGCCGAAGATCATCTCGTCCGCCTGCGCCACCGAGACCATGCCCCGCGACGGCGTGCCGACGATCGCCCCCATCTCCAGTTCGAGATCGAAGCGCGCGCAGGGCGCGAAGCGCGGCAGCGCGTCCTGCGGCCCCTTCAGCTGGCCCCAGGGGCGGGTGACATCGGTGCCCGAGACCACCACCGAGGAGGCCCGGCCGTTGTAGCCGATGGGGATCGACAGCCAGTTCGGCGGCAGCGCGTTCTCGGGGCCCCGGAACATGGTGCCGACATTGACCGCGTGGTTCTTCGAGGCGTAGAAATCGGTGTATTCGCTGACCGCGAAGGGCATCAGCAGCGCCACGTCCTCAAGCGGCACCAGATGCGGCGCGACCGCCGCGCGATGCGCCGCGTCGCTGAGCAGCTCCGTGAGCCGCGCGCGCAGCGCCGCCCAGACCGCCGGCCCCGCCGCCATCACCGCGTTCCACGACGGCGCCGCAAAGAGCGCCGGGTCCTGCCCGTGATCCACCGCGCCCACGTCGAGCACGAACCCCCCCGATCGCCACGCCCATGCGCGCGCCGCGGCCGTCGTCGAAGACGCCGTAGGGCAGGTTGTTCAGCGGGAAGTCGCAGCCGGGCTCATTGGCCCCGCCAACCCAGCTCTGCATCAAGCTCATTCTCGTCCTTCCGGGACCTGGGGCCCCTTCTTCTCTTTTCAAATACGCCGGGGGTGAGCCGCGCAGCGGCGAGGGGGCAGCGCCCCCTGTAACGCCCGCCTCAGTCCCAGTTGCCCTCGGGCGTGCCGTCGAAACGCTTCTTCAGGCTGTCCCAGCAGTCGATGTAATCGTCCTGCAGCGGCGCTTCCTGCGCGGCAAACCGGGTCAGGTGCTGCGGGAAGCGGGTCTCGAACATGAAGCTCATCGTGTTGTCGAGCTTGCCCGGCTTCAGTTCGCCGAAGCTGGCCTTCTCGAAGGCCTCGTTGTCCGGCCCGTGCGGCAGCATCATGTTGTGCAGGCTCATGCCGCCCGGCACGAAGCCCTGCGGCTTGGCGTCATACTCGCCGTAGATATTGCCCATCAGTTCGGACATGACGTTCTTGTGGTACCACGGCGGACGGAAGGTATTCTCGGCCACCATCCAGCGCTCGCGGAACAGCACGAAATCGATGTTGGCGGTGCCCTCGACGCCCGAGGGGGCGGTCAGCACGGTGAAGATTGACGGATCGGGGTGATCGAAGAGCACCGCGCCGACCGGGCAATAGGTGCGCAGGTCGTATTTCACCGGCGCGTAATTGCCGTGCCAGGCCACCACGTCGAGCGGCGAGTGGCCGATCCAGGTCTCGTGGAACTGCCCCTGCCACTTGATCACCACGCGGCTGCGGGTCTCGCGCTCTTCGAAGGCGGCGACCGGCGTCTTGAAGTCGCGGCGGTTGGCCATGCAGTTGGCACCGATCGGCCCGCGCCCCGGCAGGTCGAACTTCTGGCCGTAGTTCTCGCAGACGAAGCCGCGCGCCGGCCCGTCGATCAGCTCGACCCGATAGACAAGGCCGCGCGGCAGGATGGCGATCTCCTTGGGCTCGAGGTCGATAACCCCCAGCTCGGTGCAGAAGCGCAGCCGACCTTCCTGCGGCACCACCAGCAGTTCGCTGTCGGCGGAATAGAAATACTCGTCCTGCATCGAGGCGGTGACGAGGTAGATGTGGCTGGCCATGCCGACCTGGGTGTAGACGTCGCCCGCCGTGGTCATGGTGCGCATGCCGGTGAGCCAGGTCAGGCTCTCCTGCGCATGCGGCACCGGATCCCAGCGGTACTGGCCAAGGCTGATCACGTCGGGATCGACATTGGGCGCCGACTGCCAGTAGGGCAGGTCGATCTTCGAGAAACGCCCGACGTGTTTCACCGCCGGGCGGATGCGATAGCACCAGGTGCGCTCGTTCTGGTGGCTCGGCGCGGTGAAGGCGGTGCCCGAGAGCTGCTCGCCGTAAAGACCATAGGCGCAGCGCTGCGGCGAGTTCATCCCGTCGGGCAGCGCGCCGGGCAGGGCCTCGGTTTCGAAATCATTGCCGAAGCCGGGCATGTACCCCTCGTGCAGCGCACTGATGCCGGCGGCGCGCGTCAGCCCCGAGATCTTGCTCAGGTCGTTCATCTCCGAAGTCCTCCCTCGACGTATTGATGACATGTTGTTAGTTACTTTTGTAACTAACAAGGGAGATTCTCAGGATGATCAAGAATTCGGCAGACGATCTATATCCTGATGATTTGTTTGAGCTTTCAGCCTTTACGCCATACCTTCTCAACCAGGCGGCAGAGGCGCAGAGTGACGTATTTTCAAGAAATTACCGCGACCGTTACGGGATGCTGCGGACCGAGTGGCGGGTGCTTTTCCACCTCGGCCGCCATGGCGACATGAGCGCCAAGGAGATCTCTGAAAGCGCCTCGATCCACAAGACGAAGGTTTCGCGCGCGGTTCGCGCGCTCGAGGAAAAGCGGTTCCTCGCGCGGGTCACCAGCGCCGAGGACCGGCGCAGCGAGCGCCTGTCGCTGCGCCCGCCGGGCCAGGAGGCCTTTCGCCGCCTCTCCGCCGCGGCGCAGGACTACGAGGCGGCGCTCGAGCGCCATCTCGGCAAGCGCGACGCGCGCAAGCTGCGGGAGCTTCTGAAGCGCCTCGGCCAGCCGTGAGCCGCGGCGGGGCAGGGGTGCCCCGCGGGATCGCTCAGGTGGTCGATGATGCCGACGGCGAAAGCGCAAGGTCAAGTTCCCGGCGCGCGGCGCGCCAGCCGGAAAGATGGTGGGCCCGGAGAATCTCGCGCAGCAAGGGACCCTCGCGGCGCACCAGCGCGTCGAGGATCTGCTCGTGTTCGCGGACGGCGCGTGCCCAGCGTTCGGGATCGCGGTTTCCGACGAAGCGGAAGCGCCGGATGCGCGCGGATTCGCTGGCATAGACGCGGCTCAGCGCCGGGTTGCGCGCGGCGTCGACGATCTTCTGGTGGATCGTCTGGTTGAAGTGGAAATAGCTCATCAGCTCGCCGGCGCGCCAGGCCTCGGTCATCTTCTCCTGCAGCTCGGCCAGCTCGCGCAGGTCTGCCTCCGTTGCATGCAACGCTGCGCGTTCCGCGGCGATGCTCTCGAGCCCGATGAGCACCTCGATCGACGCCTCGACGTCTTCGCTGGACAGGGTGACCACCGTCGCACCCGCGTTCGGGCGGATCGAGATAAGCCCTTCTCCCTCGAGGATTTTGAAGGCCTCTCGCAGCGGCGTGCGAGAGATGTTGAGCTGCTCTACGAGGATCCGCTCGTTTATGCGGCTGCCCGGCTCCAGCTCTCCGCTGGTGATCATGTCGCGCACCTGTTGGGTCACGAACGCGGAGCGTGTGCCGCGCGGGGGCTCGGCTTTTTTGGCTTTTCATGGTCTCCTCCGATTGCATGCAAAAATACGCACACCGTGACAGAAAGGTGAAGATATCGTTTGACCAAGTCTTTATTGCATGCAAGACATGAGGATATCGACGGAAATCGTGTGTCGGATCGATGATTTCGCCCATTTTGCATGCAAATGGACAGTCGATCCCGGCAGGAGGAAAGAATGAACCACCACAGCTACTTCGATCGTGGGACGCGCAGTGTCGAGTGCTGCATCATCGGCACCGGCGGCTTCGGGCGCAGCTTCCTGGCGCAGGGGCTGGTGGTTCCCGGCCTTTCGGTGCGGGTTGCCGTCGACCGTGACAGCGCCATCGCGGTCGAGAGCCTGCGCTCGGTCGGCATCGCCGCGGCCGACATCCGCGAATGCGGCACTGCCGCCGAGGCGCAGCGCGCCTGGGACGACGGCGCCTATGTTGCCGCCGGGGATTACGGCGTGGTCGCCGACCTTCCGGTCTCGGTCGTGGTCGAGGCCACCGGCGCACCCGAGGTCGGTGCGCGCCATGCCCGGCTCGCGATCGAGAAGGGGCGCCATGTCGCCCTGGTGTCGAAGGAGGTGGACAGCGTGGTCGGGCCGGGGCTCGCCGCCATGGCCCGCGAGCGCGGCGTGATCGTCTCTCCGGTGGATGGCGACCAGCCGAGCCTGCTCATCGGGCTGATCACCTGGGCCGAGGTTCTGGGGTTCGAGATCATCGCCGCCGGCAAGTCGAGCGAGTATGACTTCGTTTACGACCGCGCCGCCGGGACCATGAGCGTCGACGGCCGTGTCGTCGAGGCTCCCGATTTCGCCGGGCTGGAACGGCTGGGCGAGGCGGATTGCGCCGGGATGGTCGCGCGCCGGGCCGCGGCAACGGCCATGCTGCCGCAGCGCGCCGTGCCGGACCTCTGCGAGATGACCCTCGTGGCGAACGCCTGCGGCATGGGGCCCGACCGCCCCGACCTGCATTGTCCGATCGCCCGCATCGACGAGGTCGCGACCATCCTCTGCGAGCGCGGGCAGGGCGGAATCCTGTCGCGCGCCGGCGTTCTCGACGTCTTCCACTGCTTGCGCGAACCGGGCGAAATCAGCTTTGCCGGGGGTGTCTTCGTCGTCGTGCGCTGCATCCATGACGAGACGTGGGAGCTGCTGCGCGGCAAGGGGCACCTCGTCGGCCGCACCGGCGAGACCGCGATGATCTTCATCCCGCGCCACCTGCTGGGCATGGAGGCTGCGACGACGGTTTTCGAGATGGGGCTGAAGGGTGTGTCCTCGGGCGCCGAGCAGCCGGGCCATCACGTCGATCTCGTGGCGCATGCCGACCGGGATTTCCCGGCGGGCACCCAGTTGACGATGGGCGGGCACCACCATTCGATCGAGGGCGTGTCGTCGCGGATGCTGCCCGGCGTGCCGCTTGACCCCCAGGCGCCCGCGCCCTTTTACATCGCGGCGAACTGCACGCTCGCCCGTGACGTTCGGGCCGGAGAGCTGATCCGCATGGGCGATCTGCGGCTTGACCGGGACAGCGAACTGCTGCGTCTGCGCGAGGCGCAGGACCGGCGCTTTGCACGCGAGAGGCTCTCGGCCTGACACCGGGGCCTGCGTCGCGGCACCGCGGTGCCGCGACGGGAAAAGAGTTGCTTGAACCTTAGGGAGGAAACCATGGACTTCACTTATCGGACCTTTGCGATCGCCGCGGCGGTCACGCTCGCAGCCGGATCGGTGGCGGCGCAGGACGCCTACGCGCCGTCGAAGATCACCGCCTTTGTCGCGGCGGGCGCCGGGGGCGGCACCGACAACTTTGCGCGCACCGTGCAGCCGATGCTGGAAGAGCGGCTTGGCACCAATGTGACCATCGTCAACCTGCCTGCCGCCTCGGGCGCGATCGCGCACCAGCGCACGGCGACCGCGGCGCCGGACGGGCAGTCCATCGAGTTCGCCTCCTCGACGCTGATCACCAGCCGCGCCGCCGGGCAGAACCCGATCGGGCTCGACATGCTGACCCCGGTCGCGCGGATGCAGTCCGATGTGCTGATGCTGGTGGTGAACCCCGAGAAATACGAGAGCTTCGAGGCCTTCCTCGCTGCGGCCGAGGCGAACCCCGGCACGCTGATCATCGGCGGCACCCATGCCGCCAGCGTCGACCGCATGGCCTTTCTCGGCCTGAACGAGGCGGCGGGGCTCGACCTGAGCTTCATTCCCTATGACAACGAGGGCGCGGCCTCGGCCAATTTGCTGAGCGGCAATATCGACGGCATGTTCAACGAGATCAGCGCCATCCAGGGCTACATGGAGTCGGGCGAGATGATCCCGGTGCTGGCGCTGGCCGACGCGCGGCTCGAGGCCTATCCCGACATTCCCACCACGATGGAGAACGGCTGGGACCTGACCTTCGGCAACGAGCGCGGCATCTTCATCAACGCCAAGACCCCGCCCGAAACCATCGGGGCGATCGAGGCGGTGTTCGAGGATATCTTCAACTCCGAGCCCTACCAGGCCTATGCCGCGCGCACCTTCCTTGACGTGCGCCCCGGCTGGCTGGGCAGCGAGGAATACCGCGCTGAGCTTGAAAAGAACCTCGCGTTCTTCGAAGACCTTCTGGCCGACAACTGATCGGCCCGGGCGCCCGCTTTGGCGGGCGCTTCCTTTCTGCCGGAGACCGCGCGCCATCGCGCGCCGCGGTCCCGCGCAGGCCGCGTGCCAAGGGTCTCATAGGGGGTCGCCATGACCACACGATTGTACACGTTCACCGCGGTCGCCTTCCTGGCCGGCCTCTACTTCCTCTGGCACGCGCTGCAGTTCCCCGGCAGCCACGAGGTCTCGACCCTCGTCGGCCCCCGGACCTGGCCGCTCGGCGTGTTGGTGCTGATGCTGGCGCTGATCGCGGCGATGGCGGTGATGCTCTGGGTCGGCGGGCCTGAGCAGTTCACCGGCGAGCCAGAGGACAAGATCGCCGACCCGTCGCAGGAGACACCCGACGCGGCGGTGGTGCGCGACAAGGTCACCGGCCAGCGCTGGCGCCACCTTGTGATCCTCGGGCTGACGCTCGGCTACACGCTGGTGATGAGCCTGACCGGCTACCTGATCGCGACCGCGCTCTTTGCCGCTGGCGCCACCGTGGTGCTGGGCGAGCGCCGACCGCTGCGCATTCTGCTCAACACCGCCATCGCCGCGCTGATCGTCAGCGTGGTCTTCGACCGCCTGCTCCACATTCCGCTTCCGTGACGGACGCCTGAAAGGACATACGACATGCTTAGCGACCTGATGGGCGGCTTCGGCGTCGTCCTGCAGCCGATGAACCTGCTGATCCTGGCCTCGGCCGTGCTGATCGGCTTCGTCGGCGGCGCGCTTCCCGGGATCAGCGGGGTGATCCTGGTGGTGATCCTGCTGCCGGTCACCTATTCGATGGAGCCCACCGGCGCCTTCATGCTGCTGACCGCAATCTATGCCTCGAGCGTCTTCTCGGGGCTGATCACTGCGATCCTCTACCGCGCGCCGGGCACCCCCGAGGCGGTGATGACCGCCATCGACGGCTATCCGATGACCCAGAAGGGCGAGGCCGGAAAGGCGCTCGGCATCGGCATCCTGTCGTCGGCGGTGGGCGGCATGTTCGGCACCATCGTGCTGATCGTCGCGACGCCGCTGCTCGCGGGCATCGCGCTGCAGTTCTCCTCGCCCGAGTTCTTCGCCCTCGCGGTGCTGGGGCTGACGGTCGTCGCCTCGCTGGGCGGCAACTTGATCATGGGCGTCATCGGCGTCTGCATCGGCCTGATCATCGCCTCGGTCGGGCTTGACCCGCTGACCGGCACTGCGCGTTTCACCTTCGGCAACCTCGAGCTGATGAGCGGCATCAACCTGATCCCGGTGATCATCGGCCTCTTTGCCATCTCCGAGGTGCTCAAGCGCAGCCAGGAGGGTGACATCCACCTGTCGACCAAGAGCTTCCGGATCCGCATCTTCGACTGGCCCGTCATTCGCCAGATCCGCGGCGCGATCCTGCGCTCGTCGATCCTCGGCACCGCCATTGGCATCCTGCCGGGCATCGGCGCCTCGACCGCGGCGATGGTGGCCTACAGCGAGACCGTGCGCTGGTCGAAGGACCGCAGCCGCTTCGGCCGCGGCGCGCCCGAGGGCGTCGCCCCCCCCCGAGGCCGCCAACAACGCCGCAGCCATGGGCGCGCTCGTGCCGCTCTTCGCCCTCGGCATCCCGGGGTCTGGCACCACGGCGGTGATCCTCGGCGCCTTCATCGTGCACGGGCTGACCCCGGGGCCGACCTTCATGAGCGGCAACACCGACCTGATCTACGCGGTCTTCGTCGGCCTGCTGATCGTCAACGTGCTGATCCTCGCCTTCTCCAAGCCGTTCATCGCGGTTCTGTCGAAGCTGCTCGACGTGCCTTATTCGGTGCTTGGTCCGATCATCGTGATCTGCTGCGTCGTCGGCACCTATTCGGTGCAGAACTCGATGATGGATGTCTGGCTCATGCTTGGCTTCGGTCTCGCCGGCTTCCTGCTCGAGAAGATCGGCTTCCCGCTGGTCGCGATCATCCTCGGCGTGGTGCTCGGTCCGATCGCCGAGAGCGAGCTGCGCCGCTCGCTGGCCATGTCGCGGGGTGACTGGTCGGTGTTCCTCGAACGTCCGATCAGCGCGGTGCTGCTGGCCATTGCGGTGCTGCTGCTGGTGTTCACCGTGATCATGCCGATGATCCGCCGCCACCGAGAGAGCCGCGCCGAGACCCGCGACGCCTGACCCGCGATCCCAAGACGAGGAAGACAGACCATGAAGCTCGGATGCATCGGTGACGATTTCACCGGCTCTTCGGACCTTGCCTGCATGCTGGCCAAGAACGGGATGCGCGTCATCCAGTTCACCGGCGTGCCGCGGGGACCGGCCCCCGAAGACGTGGACGCCGGGGTGGTCGCCCTGAAGACCCGCACCGTGCCGGTCGAAGAGGCGGTGCGCCGGTCTCTCGAAGCGCTGGACTGGCTGCTGGCGCAGGGCTGCACGCAGATCTTCTTCAAGTACTGCTCGACCTTCGACTCGACGCGCGAGGGCAATATCGGGCCGGTGACCGAGGCGCTGATGGACCGGCTAGGTGCGGACTGCGCCGTGGTCTGCCCCGCCTTCCCGGCCACCGGCCGCTCGGTCTACCAGGGGCATCTCTTCGTGAACGACCGGCTGCTGTCGGAGTCGGGCATGGAGCACCACCCGCTGACCCCGATGACCGACCCCGACATCCGCCGCTGGCTGGCCGCCCAGACGAGGCGCGGCGTGGGCCATGTGCCCGCCACAACGGTCTTCCGGGGCCCGGAGGCCATCGCCGAGGCGATCCGCGCCGAAACCGCTGCGGGGCGTCCGCTGGTGGTCATCGACGCGGTGAGCGACGGCGATCTGCGCGCCATCGGCGCGGCCGCAAGGGGCCTCAAGCTGGTCACCGGCGGGTCCGGCGTGGCAATGGGGCTTCCGGCGACGCTCATGGCCGAGGGCGATCTTTCCGCCGCTGGCGCGGCATGGGCCGGGCAGGGCGGTCAGGCGGCGCTGATCGCCGGATCGGCTTCGAACACGACCCGCGCCCAGATCGCGCGCTGGTCCGAGACGAACCCCGCCCTCGAGATCACCGCCGACGCGGTGATGGAGGGCCGGGTGACGCCCGCGAGCGCCGCGCGCGCCGCGCTCGACAGCGCCACGCCGATGCTCGTCTACTCCTCTGCCGATCCGGCGTCGGTGAAAGCGGCGCAGGAGCGCTACGGACGCGAGACCATCGCCGGCCGGCTCGAGGAGTTCTTCGCCGAAGCCGCGCGCCAGATGGTGGCGGGCGGGGTCACCCGGCTGGTCACGGCGGGGGGGAGAGACCTCGGGCGCGGTGGTCGAGGGGCTCGGGCTGACGGCGCTGCGGATCGGTCCCGAGATCGCCCCGGGGGTTCCCGCGGTTATGGCCGAGGGGCGCGATCTGGCGCTGGCGCTGAAATCGGGCAACTTCGGCGACGTCGACTTCTTCGCCGAGGCGCTCGCGGTGCTGGAGGCGCGGTCATGAGCGCGCTCTCCCGGCTGCGCGAACAGGTCTGCGCCTATGCGGCGACGCTCTACCAGCAGGGGCTGACGCATGGCTCGACGGGCAACATCTCGGTGCGCACGCCCGATGGCGGGCTGCTGGTCACGCCGACTGGGTCGTCCTTTCTGACCCTTGACCCGGCCCGCCTCAGCCGGTTCGACGCGCGGATGACCCATGTCGAGGGCGACGCCCCAACAAAAGAGATGCCCCTGCACAGCGCGTTCTACGAGACCCGGGGCTCCGCCGGGGCGATTGTGCACCTGCACGCCTGCCACTCCGTCGCCCTGTCGATGATGCCCGATGCGGACCCGGACGACTTCTTGCCGCCGCTGACGCCCTATCCGATCATGAAGCTCGGCCGGGTCAGCTTGCTGCCCTACTTCATGCCCGGCGATCCCGCGATCGGCGACGCGATCCGCGGCCTTGCCGGCAAGCGCTCGGCGGTGATGCTGGCCAATCACGGTCCGGTGGTGGCAGGCAAAGATCTCGAAGCCGCGGTCCATGCCATCGAGGAGCTTGAGGCGGCGGCAAAGCTGGCGATGATGACCCGCGGTCTCTCGCCTCGCAGGCTGAGCGACAGCGAGATCGCCGCCCTTGTCACCCGGTTCAACGTCGACTGGGACAGCTGACGGGCCTGCCCGCCCAAGAGGGCCGCACAGCGCCATTTATGACCCGGAACGCGTGTTTCCCCGCGGGCGAGGTTGCTCTCCATGGCCCTCCCGATGCACACCTGTCCCGGGTCTGGGCAGGGAAATCGGGCAGAACATGGTCAAGAAACTCTTGAGCGGCGCGTCACCGGCAGCGGCCGGGCTCGCGGCGATCCGTCAGAAGTCCTTCCGCTTCGTTGCGGTCGACGTCGAGACGGCGAACTCGGATGCGGGCAGCATCTACCAGATCGGTCTTGCTTGTGTCGGTGACCGCGGCGTGGAGGAGGTCGTTACCCTGCTGATCGACCCGCAGTGCCCTTTCGACGGCATGAACGTGCGGGTCCATGGGATCACCGCCGAGCAGGTGTCGGGCGAGCCCACCTTCGCCGCGTTCCTCGACACCCTCGGGGATTTCCTCGAGCGGCACCTTCTGGTCCAGCACAGCTCCTTCGACAGCCGCGCGATCCGCTGCGCCACCGAGACCTGCGGACGCCTCCCGCAGGCCCTGAAATGGCACGACAGCGTGAAAGTGGCGCGTCTCGCCTGGCCCGAGTTCAAGGGCAACGGCGGCCATGGGCTGGCCCATCTCAAGACGGCCCTGGGGCTGAACTTCCGCCACCACGACGCGGGGGAGGATGCCCGTGCCGCGGCAGAGGTCGTGCTCATGGCCGAGGCCCGCCTGCAGAAACCCTTCCCCGAGATCCTCGCGCCGCGTCCCGGCGGACGGGTCCCCAGACGCGCAGCAGTGTAACGCAGGGCGCACCAGCGCTCGCTTGTCCGGCGGCGTGGCCGATCGGGAGCGGCTTGACTGCGCTGCGAGACGAGCCACGCTCCGGCCGTGACTGTCGCGGCGCGCCGCGGCGCGCCAGGGAAACCTTAGGTCCTGCCCTCGCCATTTTGCATAAGTCTGATTATCCGTATGAGATGTGTGTAGCGGCAAAGCTAAAATGTCACCCATGAACAATTCAGGAATGTCACTCTCCC
>NZ_NTHN02000083.1 GCF_002300555.2 Alloyangia mangrovi
CCGAAGTCGGAGAAACACACGCCAGAGACAAGGCCGACGTAACCGGTGCCGATAATGGCAATCTTCATCGCAACAATCCTCAGAAAAACAATAATAATGAGCATGATGTACCGCCATGAAGGCACAACTCAAAGCAGATTCGCCTTGCTTGGCCCTCCTACGGCATCATCAGGGGAGGAAGTGGTGCCAGACAGGCAAGCACCAGCCGTATGGCTGAATCGGTCAATGCCGCTTCAGCCGTGAGTAGATCGGTTTCACCACGGCCCATTCCAGGTCGGCCAGACGCGGGTGACGTGCCTTGAGCAGGCGGCGCCGGTGGAGGGCCCGTGTCGCAAGATCCGGCTGCACCCCCTGCGGCAGGGGCATGCCGAAGAGCTCGTGCAGCATGAGCATCTGCAGATCGAAAGCGAGGCGGAAACCGCGGTCCCGGCGCAGCCAAAGCAACCAGGGCCAGTCGAGCGCCCCGCCGTCGTTGCAGATCTGCGCACGGAGCGGCAGCAGGTACCGCAGGCTGATCCCGCCGCGCGCGAGCCCGGTATGATGCAGCATGTCATGGCTGATGTTGATCAACAGGCGCATGGACGCATCGGGAACGTAGAACCGCAGCCCGTCGCGGCTGCGCAGCTCGCGCCTACTCTGCCAATCGCCCTCGGATAGGAACCGCCCGATGTCGGACTGCAGACCGGCGTGCAGGTCGAGCGTGCCGACGTAGCCCTCCTTCCAGAAGCTGCCGGGCGAATGCGCGTATTCGCTGTCTTCGATCCGCTCGAACCCGGCCTCGGCGAAGAGTTGCTGCGCGCGGGTGATCTCGTCGGGTTCGACCAGCAGATCAACGTCAATCATCAACCGGTAGAACCGCGCGGGGTCGTCCTGGAGGGCCATCTCGCTCGCCCCCTTGATCAGGGTCGGCACGATGCCGGCGGCGTTCAGCAGGCCCGTGCACTCCGCAACCATGGCCCAGAGATTTCCATTCCGACGACAATTGAGGGAATCGAGCTCTCCGAGATAGGCCATGGCCTCGGGTTCGGCGGCCGGGACATCTTCCTGCCGCAGGCTTTGGAACAGGGCGGGGGTGACAAACTCGTCATTCGCCGTCCCGATCAGCCCCGGCCAATCCGGGACATGACCAAGGTCGCCGCAGAGCGCACGACCGAGATATTCCAGCGGGGAAGACGCTGCGACGCCTGCTTTCATGTTCCTGTCCCAATGCCGTTAAAAATGGGCGAAACGCGATCAATAAAAAGAACGCAAGAAATTAAAAAGAAATTATAAAAATCATTTACCAACAATCATTTTCAACAGAAATTCGAAGTACTCCACACCTCCGTCGCGGTTCGTTCAACCCTTTTCGCAGAAGCGGGACACCTCGATGAGCGCCCGCGGCAAATCAGAATAGGTCAGGCGCCCGTAGCGCGCGCCATGCAGGCAGCCGGCCATGGCCTCGAAGACCTCGGGCGACATCGTCTCGTCGCCGGACCAGGCGGCGCCGAGAAGCGCCGAGAAGGTATCCGCAAGCGACAGTTCCGAGACCGAGGCAGGGCCCTCCTGTTGCCGGTCGAGCTTCAGCACCCAGCCGACGTCCTTCCAGCCCGCCTCGCCCGAGAGACCAAGATAGCGCACATGCAGCGCATCCGGGCGCAAGTGCTGCCCGGCGCCTTCGATCTCGGCGCGGCGGTGGTCGAGCAGCGACCACGAGCCTTCCTTCAGCGTCACCGGGAACGGCAGGGCCGAGACCTCGCCGCTGTGCGAGAGCAGCACGATGTCGTCGCTCAGCAGGGCAAACCCGGCGCTCTCGAGCGCCGTCGCGAGCGTGCTCTTGCCCGCGCCGGCGTCGCCCAGCAGCAGCAGGCATCGCCCGCCCCGACCGAGCAGTGCGGCGTGCAGCATGATGTAGTGCGTATGATCGAAGACGACCTCGGTCATCTTGATCTTGAGCAAGGGCACGGCCTCGGGCGGCGCCACCCAGTCCATGTCCCCGTCGCGGTGCGCGATCCCGATCCGGTCACCCTCTCGCTGCACCACGAGGTGCGCGTCTCCCCGGTGGGGCGACACGGCAAGATGGGCAAAGCAGGGCATCAGCTCGGCGCGCAGGGCCTCATCCTCGAAGGCCACGACCACATGCACGCTGGCCAGATCGAGAGTTTCGAAACAGCCGACCCGCGCCGGACCGCTTGTCGTCGAAAGCGGCTCGAGGGCACCGATCTGCATCAGGTCCAGAAGAATGCCGCCACCTGTTTCGGCAGCGGCATCCGATGTCACGGACGCAACGCCAAGTTCAAACCCTGCCCAAGCCTCGGCCACCGGGGGAGTTGCCGAAAACAGAAGTTCCTTCTCTGGGACCAAGAGAAGATGCTGGCAGTTCACTTGCGCCAGCGTGACCCCTGCTGCGGGGAGGACAAAAAGGTTTTCACTCAACGAATTACGTCTTCTCAAAATGAAGAAAATCAGGAAGCCAGGTAATACAAGCGTCCGGCTGGCTTAGTTCACGCCGTACTTCTTCTTCATTTTGTACTTGCGGCCGGGCTTGCAGTTCACGCCGCCCGAGCGGAAGATGCCACCGGCATTCGCCTGCATCGAGGTCGACAGGAGCGCGGTCACTGCCAGCGGGGTCACCGCTGCGTATTTCCCGGCCTTGCCAAGCAGTTCACGACGGCCGGGAGACTCGAGAGAGTCCCCCAGAGGGGTCTTGTCAGTCATTTTGAAAACTCCTTTTTCCAATGATTCGAACTATAGCGCAGCACATTCACTGTGCCAATTATCTTTAAGGCTGCATTAACCTAGACTTCACACACACTTTATTGTGCGCCGACGTGCGCACTGTATGACCACCAAGGATCGCCGCAGCGAAACCGTTTTATCGCAAGGACGTAGCCCGCTGTTACAGCCCATTGAAACGGGTGAGGCGCGGCCCACCACACCGGCGGGGATGCCCAATCGGTAGGCAAATCGCTGTTTTCCAATCTGGCAACAATTCGCGGATGGTCGCCCTGCCTGTCGCGCCCTACCCCCGACCGGTCCCGGAGTCGGGCGTGCGCGCCAACTGGCTCGCTCGAATCAACCTTTTCGTGCACTCTTGGCACTCTGCGAGGGGCCATTAGCGCCTCGCGATCTCATCGGGCACGCTCACAAGGCAAGTCGCCGCGTGAATGGGCCAGGACCGGCGGCGGACTGAGCAAAGCCGGCCTCGAGGAAGAAAGCGCTTGCGTTGTGCGCAGGCTGCCCACAAGACAATAGATATTGATTTCTTGAATTTATTTTTTGGTAGGAGTTCATTGATGCGCACGGCCTTGGTCACTGGCTCTTCAGGCTTTATCGGGTACCATCTGTGTCAACGACTGCTGCACGACGGGTTTCGCGTCGTAGGGGTCGACAATCTTTCCGACTATTATGACGTGGAACTGAAACGTCGCAGGCAGGCCATGCTGCAGAAGCATGCCGGTTTCACGGTTCTCAACAGCGCCATCGAGACCAAGGGCCTGCTTGACGAGGTCTTTGCGCGCGAGCGGCCCGACGTCGTCGTGCATCTCGCCGCGCAAGCGGGGGTGCGCCACTCGCTGGAGGATCCGCGCAGCTATCTTGAAAGCAACATGATGGGCACCTTCGAGCTGCTCGAAGCGGCGCGCTCTTTCCCGCCGGGCCACATGCTGCTGGCCTCGACATCCTCGGTCTATGGCGCCAACAAGGAGATGCCCTACACCGAAACCGAGCGCACCGATCACCAGATGTCTTTCTACGCGGCCACCAAGAAGGCCACCGAATGCATGGCCCACAGCTATGCGCATCTTTACGATCTGCCGGTCACCATGTTCCGCTTCTTCACTGTCTACGGCCCCTGGGGCCGCCCGGACATGGCGCTCTTCAAGTTCACCAAGGCGATCCTCAGCGGCACGCCGATCGACGTCTACAACCACGGGCGGATGATGCGCGACTTCACCTATGTCACCGACCTCGTGCAGGGAATCCGGCTGCTGATCGACGTTGTGCCGGCCCGGCCCGTCGAGGGTGTCGTCCCCGCGGGAGACTCGCTGTCCCCGGTCGCGCCCTGGCGGGTGATCAATATCGGCAATTCGCAGGCCGTGCCGCTCGGCGAGTTCATCGCCGCCATCGAGCGGGCCACCGGCCTCGCGGCGCAGCGCAACCCCATGTGCATGCAGCCCGGCGACGTGCCGGCCACCTGGGCCGATGCCTCGCTGCTGCACAAGCTGACCGGCTACCGCCCCGACACCGACCTTGCCAAGGGAGTGCAGGCCTTTGTCGACTGGTACCGCGACTATTACGGCACCAACGACTGGTCGCGGGCCTCGCTCGCCTCGGGCGATTTGCGGCGCATCTCCTGACCGCCGCCCCGAACCTGTGCCGGGCGCACTACGGCGCCCGCGCCGCCTGTTTTCCAGTCGCGAGCGTCAGCGCAGCACATGCACCGCGCAATGGGCATGGCGCACGACCACCGCCGCGGTCGATCCAAGGAGGTAGTCGCTCATCGCCGGCTGATGCGAGGCGATGATGATCAGGTCGCAGCCGTTTTCCTCGCCATATTCGAGGATCGACCGCCCGGAATGCCCCTCGATGACCATGCCCTTTGCCCCGGGCACCTTCGCCGCCATGTCGGCGAGCTCCTTCTCCAGCGCGGCACGCGACTGCGCGAGGTAATCCGGCGGCAGGTAGGTGATCGCATAGCCCGGGATATGCTCCAGGACGTGAAGCAGGGTGATCTTCGCGCCGGGCTCGGCGAGCGCCTTGGCGACCTCGAGCGATTTCAGCGCCTTCGAGTCGCTATCGAATGCGATCGGCACCAGAATGTTCTTGTACATGAAAGTCCTCCTTTCCTGACCTGACGGCATCATGGGCTCTGCGAAGGTATAGCGCCTTGATACAAATCATCCTGCACGCCCCAAGATGCCAACACATTTCGGGCACAATTGCGCGCTACCCCTTGGGACGGGCCGCAGAACGCGCCGCCCTCCCCCGACAGCCCCCTCCGGGCCCATGGGAGGCCCCGGGTATCCCGGCAGACCTGCAAGAACGGTCACCCCCGCCCCCAAGAGAATGGATTTGCCGCCGGGCCCGCGCCCGCGGTTCATAGGAGGAGCCTGCCCATGCGCTACCTGATCGCTGAAACCACCTGGAAGATGATGAGCCTCGGCCACGCCCTGGCGCAGACCGGCACGCTGCTGACCCGCTGCGAAGCCGCCGAGGACATCGAGGAATTCCACCGTATCGGCGCGCATGACCTCCTGGTGATCGAGGCCGCCGTGCTGCGCAGCCAGACCACGCTGACCCGCCTGCGCGAACTGAGCCCCGAGGTGCCGATCGCGGTCATCTCGCGCGATGCGGACGGCGCGCAGATCGCCGCCTGGCTGATGGCAGGGGCCGACACCGTGCTGCCCTCCGAGGCGTCTCCCGAAGAAATCCTTGCCCGCCTCGGCGCGGTCGCCCGCCGCGCGCACGGCGTCTCGCTGCCGGTCAGCGACTGCGGCCCGCTGCGCTTCGATCTCGAGAAACGTCGGGTGCATTTCGGCGCCACCACCCTCTCGCTCTCGCCCAAGCTCTACGAGATCCTCGAGTTCCTCGCCCTGCGCCCCGGTCGTCTCGCCACGCGCGAGACGCTGATGAGCCACGTCTACGGCTTCGAGAACGAGCCCGCGCCGCGGGTCTTCGACGTCTACATGTGCAACCTGCGCGCCCATCTCGCCCCGGTCGAGGCAGCGCTCTCCATCGAGACCGTGCGCGGCGAGGGCTACCGACTGCAGGTCACCGAGCGCCGCGGCACCGCGCGCACCATGGCCGCCTGAGCGCCCGCCACACGGGGTGTCGCGGTCAGTAGACCGCCGCCACCTCGTAGAGCACCGGCTCGAAACTGCGGCACAGATCGTTGAACCGGCGGTTCCAGGCGCGCATCTCGGAACTGCGCAGCATGGCAAGGAAATCCTCGCGGCGCTCCCATTGCGAGTAGTTGGCGATCCGGGTCTGCGCGTCGTTCACGTGCAGGCCCGCCCCGACGAACCCCGGCTGCTTCGAGATGAAGGCGTCATAGGCCTCTTCCAGCGCCTCGAGCAGGTCCTGGCAGGTGCCCGGGCTGGTCTCGAAGGTGGTGACGACCGTCTGGGCGGAGCTGGGATGGGTGATGGTGGGCATGGGATCCTCCTCCTGTGCCCCGTGCAGTCTGCCAGAAATCCCCGCGCCGCCAAAGCCTTCCCTTCGGCGCGCGGCGAGCTCATCACACCTTGCGGAAACACGCCGGTCGTCCAAGAAAAGGGGGCGCAATCGCGCGGCGGACCTGCTAGGGTCCGCACAAAACACGGATCACCCGGAACAGGCACGGACAGACCGGAACAGGCATGAGCAGTCCCCGTATCGACGAGACGCTGCGCGAGCAGCTGCTCTCTCGCCCCGACATGATTCTCGATGACCGCGACCTGATGCAGGCGCTCATCGCGTCGAACGAACGCGCCATGGGCTCCAACATCGTGGACCTGCGCGGCATCGCCATGGAGCGGCTGGAGTCGCGCCTCGACCGGCTCGAGGACACCCACCGCAGCGTCATCGCCGCAGCCTACGAGAACCTTGCCGGCACCAACCAGATCCACCGCGCCATCCTGCGGATGCTCGACCCGGTGGCCTTCGAGCCCTTCCTGCGCGATCTCAACGGCGAGGTCGCCGCGATCCTGCGGGTCGATGTCATGCGGCTGGTGCTGGAAACCGGCCACCCCGACGACACACGCGCCGTCAGCAAGCTCGGCGACGTGCTGTCGCTGGCCGAGCCGGGTTTCGTCTCGAGCTACCTCACCGAGCGCACCGACGCGCCGCTGCGGCAGGTCACCCTGCGCCAGCTCGGCGCTGGCGACACCCGCATCTTCGGCCCGCGCGCCGACCTAATCCGCTCCGAGGCCTGCCTGAAGCTCGACTTCGGCCCGCGTCGCCTTCCTGGCCTGCTGGTCATGGGCTCCGAGGATCCGCAGATGTTCACGCCGCAGCAGGGCACCGATCTTCTTGCCTTCTTCGGCGGGGTCTTCGAGCGCACCATGCGGCGCTGGCTGTCGTGAGCCTCGCGCTCACCCCAGCCGCGCGCGACGCGCTGCAGACCTGGCTGGATCACGCCCGCGCGCTGAAGAACGCCTCGGAGAACACCATCACCGCCTATCGCGGCGACGTGGCCGAGTTCATCGCCTTCCAGACGATGCACCACGCCGAGCCGCAGGGCCTGAAGCCACTGGCGCGGGTGACCACACCGGACATGCGCGCCTTCCTCGCACACCTGCACGGCAATGGCTGCGCCGCCCGCTCGATGGCGCGCAAGCTCTCGGCGGTGAAGAGCTTCTACCGCTGGCTCGCCGAGCGCGAGGGCTTCGAGCCCACCGCTGTGCTCTCGGCCCGCGCCCCGAAGTTCCAGAAGAAGTTGCCCCGTCCGCTCACCGAAGACGCCGCCCGCGCGATGATCGACACCGTCGAGATGCAATCGCGCGAAAGCTGGGTCGGGGCGCGCGACGCGGCGGTTGTCACCCTGCTTTACGGCTGCGGGCTGCGCATCTCCGAGGCACTGGGGCTGACCGGCGCCGACTGGCCCTTCGGCGAGTCCCTGCGGATCATCGGCAAGGGGGGCAAGGAGCGCATCGTGCCGATCATCCCCGTCACCCGACGCGCGGTCGAGACCTACCTGCGGCTCAGCCCCTTCGAGATGACCCCCGACAGCCCGCTCTTCCGCGGCGCCCGCGGCGGCAAGCTCAACGCCCGGCTGATCCAGGCGGTGACCGAAAAGGCCCGCATGCAGCTCGGCTTGCCCGCCAGCGCCACGCCCCACGCCATGCGCCACAGCTTCGCGACGCATTTGCTGTCGGCCGGGGGCGACCTGCGCGCCATCCAGGAGCTTCTGGGCCACGCCTCGCTCTCGACCACCCAAGCCTATACTTCCGTCGACAGCGTGCACCTGATGAAGGTCTACGAGGCCACCCACCCCAAGGCGGGCTGAGCTTGCCCTGCTGCGCCCAAGGGCGCAGAACGGCAGCATGACTGGACCTGATACATCATTCGAGTCGCCCTTCTGGGCCCAAGGCGCGCTGGTCGCCGGGGTCGACGAGGTGGGCCGCGGGCCGCTTGCCGGGCCGGTGGTCGCCGCCGCGGTGATCCTCGACCCCGCGTCGATCCCGGTGGGGCTCAACGACTCCAAGAAACTCACCCTCAAGCGCCGCGAGGCGCTGGAGCCGATCATCCGCGCGCAGGCGCAGGTCGGGCTTGGCGTGGCCTCGGTCGAAGAGATCGACGAGATCAACATCCTGCAGGCCACCTACCTCGCGATGCGCCGTGCCGTCGCGGCACTGCCCGTCGTTCCCGCGCACCTGCTGATCGACGGCAATCGCCTGCCGACCGATCTGCCCTGCCCCGCGACGGCTGTGGTTAAGGGTGATGGCAAGTCTGTGAGTATCTCGGCTGCGTCGATCGTCGCGAAGATCTGGCGCGACGATTTGATGCGGGACTTGGCGCAACAGTATCCCCATTACGGCTGGGAAACTAACGCAGGGTACGGCTCCAAAAGACACATGGATGGCCTCCGAGATTTCGGTGTGACCCCACACCATAGAAGATCCTTCGCACCCATACACAATATCTTGTATCAAGACGCAAACGTAAGGTCCTGTTTTAAAAAAACAAATTGACCCCGATTCGCTGTTCCCTCATTTTATCCCCAATCCAAGAGCGCAAAAATGCGCCGGGGCAGAGGCAGAGAATGACAGCAATGACGAAAACCAAGGGCGCAACCGCGCTCCCACTCAACACGATTCTTTCCGGCGATTGCATCGAGCAGATGAATGCGCTGCCGGAGGCGTCGGTTGACCTGATCTTCGCGGATCCCCCCTACAACCTTCAACTGAAGGGGGATCTCCACCGCCCGGACAACTCCCGTGTCGACGCCGTCGACGACCATTGGGACCAGTTCGACAGCTTTGCCGCCTACGACCGCTTCACCCGCGACTGGCTGAAGGCCGCCAAGCGCCTTCTGAAGCCGAACGGCGCGCTCTGGGTGATCGGCTCCTACCACAACATCTTCCGCGTCGGCGCGGCGCTGCAGGACGCGGGCTACTGGATCCTCAACGACGTGGTGTGGCGCAAGTCGAACCCGATGCCGAACTTCCGCGGCAAGCGCTTCACCAACGCCCATGAGACGATGATCTGGGCCTCGAAGAGCGAGGGCGCCAAGTACACCTTCAACTACGAGGCGCTGAAGGCGCTGAACGAAGGCGTGCAGATGCGCTCTGACTGGGTGCTGCCGATCTGCAACGGCGGCGAGCGGCTCAAGGACGCCAACGGCGACAAGGCCCACCCGACGCAGAAACCCGCCTCGCTGCTGCATCGCGTGCTGGTCGGCTCGACCAACCCGGGCGACGTGGTGCTCGACCCGTTCTTCGGCACCGGCACCACCGGCGCCGTCGCCAAGATGCTCGGCCGCGACTTCATCGGCATCGAGCGCGAAGCGGCCTATCGCGAAGTTGCCGAGAAGCGCATCGCCTCGATCCGTCCCTTCGACCGCTCGTCGCTGGAAGTCACCCGCGCCAAGCGTGCCGAACCCCGCGTGCCCTTCGGCCAGGTGGTCGAGCGCGGCATGCTGAACCCCGGCGAGATGCTGGTGTCCTCCTCGGGCAAGAGCGCCAAGGTGCGCGCCGATGGCACGCTGATCGGCGACGAGGTCAAGGGCTCGATCCATCAGGTCGGCGCCCAGCTCGAAGGCGCCCCCTCGTGCAACGGCTGGACCTACTGGCACTTCAAGCGCGAGGGCAAGCTTGTCCCGATCGACGTGCTGCGCCAGCAGATCCGCGACGAGATGGCCGACCGCCCGAACTGAGTTTCAGGAACAAGAACGGTTTCACGACCGCCGGTGCCTGCTTCGGCAGGCACGAACTTGCCCCGCCAGCGCCTTCGCGCGGCGGGGCTTTTTCTTTGTGGGATAAATGTGCGGCCGAGCCGGAGGCCGTCAGCGCCGCCCGGCCATCTTGCGCAGCGTGCCGTCGCGCCAGAGGCTCTCGTGCACGCCCACCATGGCGATATGGCCAAGGACCAGAACAGCCAGCACCCAACCCAGCTCGCCATGCAGCAGCCCGGCAAGGCTTGTCGCCCAGCTCACCTCAACCTCGCGCGGGGCGAAGACCTCGAAGCCGAAGGGCGCAAAGCCGCGCGTGCCGCCCCAGGCGCGCAGCAGCGCCAGCGTGGGGATGGCGATCATCAGCGCGTAGAGCAGCGCGTGGCCGGCCTTCGCGGCCCTGGCGACCATCCCGGTGCCATGCGCGGGACGTCGCTTGCGGCTCGCCAGCGCCCAGAGCGCGCGGATCACCACCAGCCAGAAGATGACAAACCCCACCGGCTGATGCGTGCCGACGAAGAAGCCGACGAAGTCGTTGCGCCCGAAGATCAGCTTCAGCCCCATTCCAAGGAACTGCCACAGGATCAGCACTGCCATTGCCCAGTGCAGCAGCCGTGACACCGCGCCGTAGCGCTCTGAACTATCTAGAACCTGCATCGTAATCTCTCCTGAAAATCAGGGCTTCGAGAGCCCGTCGACCATGACCATGACGCGCCCTTCCGAGCAGCGCTCGACCCGCGCGTCGATGCCGTAGACCTCCGACAGGCTTCGCGGCGTCAGAACCTCTCCCGGCGCGCCCGAGGCGCTGAGCGCGCCGCCCTCGAGCAGCACCACCCGGTCGGCCCATTGCGCCGCCAGCGCCAGGTCGTGCAGCACCGCGATCACGATGCGCCCCTCGCGCGCCAGCTTGCGCGCCTCTGACAGAAGCTGGAACTGCCGCGCCAGGTCGAGCGCCGAGGTCGGCTCGTCGAGTAGAAGGAGCCTCGGGTCGCGGATCATCGCCTGCGCGAGACCAACCGCCTGCCGCTGCCCGCCCGAGAGCGCCGCCATCGGGCGCAGCGCCAGATCCGCCAGCCCGAAGCGCGCCAGCACCTCCAGCGCATGACGCCCCGCCGCCGGCCCGCGCAGCGCCCGCCCGGCCAGCCCGCCACCGGCGTTCATCGCCACCATCAGGCTGTCGAGCACGGTCAATGCCGAGCGGCTCTCGAGGCTCTGCGGCATGAAGCCCACCAGCCTGGCCTGTTCGGCGCGCGGCAGGGCATGCAGCGCCTGCCCGTCCAGCGTGATGCTTCCGGTTGACGGCAGCAGGCCCGCGATGGCCCGCAGCAGCGTCGACTTTCCCGCCGCATTCGGCCCGGCGATCACCGCGAATTCGCCCATGGCAAAGAGCGGCAGGCTCAGCCCGTCGATGACCTTGCGCGGCCCGCGCGCGACGGTCAGATCGCGAATATCGAGGCTCATCTTGCCTCCCTCCGCAGCACGAGGGCAAAGAACACCGGCAGGCCGACCAGTGACGTCACGATGCCCACAGGCAGCAAGATGCCCGGCACCAGCAGCTTCGAGGCGACCGAGGCCAGCGACATCAAGAGCGCCCCGGTGAACAGGCTCGCAGGCAGAAGGAAGCGGTGATCCTCGCCCACCACCATGCGCGCGATATGCGGCCCCGCGAGGCCGACGAAGCCGATCACGCCCACCATGGACACCGAGGCCGCGGCCAGCAGGCTCACCCGCACCAGCGTCCAGCGCCGCAGGTGGGCCACGTCGAGCCCGAAGCCCTGCGCCTGATCGCTGCCGAGCCGCAGCGCCGTCAGCCGCCACGACGCCGCCAGCGAGAACGGCAGGCAGGCGGCGAGCACCAGCGCCAATACCGCGATGCCCTCCCAGCGGGCGTTGACGAGGCTTCCCATGGTCCAGAACACCAGCTGCTGCAGCGCATCCGGCGAGGCGACGAATTGCACCAGCGCCAGCAACGCCGCTGCGGTGAAGTTGACCGCGATGCCGAGCAGGATCACCACCTCCGAGCCGCCACCGCGCAGGGCCGAGGCCAGCTGCAACAGCCCCAGCGCCAGAAGCGCGAAGAGGAAGGCGTTGGCCGAGACCGCCCAAAGCGCCGGGATGCCGGGGATCGCGAGGCCAAGCACGATCGCCACCCCCGCGCCAAGCGCCGCCGAGGCCGAGATGCCCAGCGTGAAGGGCTCGGCCAGCGGGTTGTCGAGCACGGTCTGCATCTCGGCCCCCGAGAGCGAAAGCGCAGCACCGACCAAGAGCGCCATTACCGCCACCGGCAGGCGCACCTGCCAGACGATCACCTCGGCGGCCTTGGGCACCTCTCCTGCCCCGGTCAGCGCGCCAAGCACCTGCCCGAGCGGCAGGCCGGACGGCCCCGACACCAGATCGAGCAGCACCGAGGCGAGCGCCCCCAGCCCCAGCAGGAGCACAAGCAGCACCCGGCGCTGGCTGCGCCGGATCTGCTCGGCAAGGATCGCCTCGACGGCGCTCATTCGGCGGGGGTCCAGTAGCTGCCGGTCATCTCGACCGGCGAGAAGCGGTCCTCGAACTCGGCCATGGTGGCCATCGGGTCGAGGTCCGGGAAAAGGTCCGGGTGGAAGCGCTTGGCCAGCGCCTCGATCAGCGCGATATGCGCGGGGAAATCGTTGAAGAGGTGCCAGATGCCGATCGCCCGCCCTTCCCGCACCGACCGCAGGTCGGCGAAGCCGGGCGTATCGAGAAGGTCGGCAAAGCTCTGCGCTGCCACGTCGTCGTCGATCCCCGCCCCCAGCACCAGCCCGCCGCGCGCCTTCATATGCGCTCCACCGGTGGCCAGATAGACATCCGGGTCCGAGGCCAGCAGGTTCTCCAACCCGACGTTGCCCATCACCCCCGGCACGCTGTCGCGGCCGATGTTGTAGCCACCCGCGGCCTCGACGAACTCGTCGAAAACGCCCGGCCCCACGGTGGCGCAGCAATTGCTCGGCGCCGCGTGCACGTGGATGAAGACCCGCGGCGGCGCGGGCTGGGCGGCCTTCAGCTTGAGGCGAATGTTGTCGAGGTGATCCCGGTAGAAACCCGCGAATTCCTCGGCCTTCGCCTCGGCACCGGTGAGCTGCCCGATCAGCCGCAGGCTCGGCAGGGTGTTCTCCAGCGGCGCAGTGAAGAAGTCGACAAAGGCAACCGGGATGCCCGCCGCCTCGAGCTGGCGCAGCGGCATCTCCATCTGCGGATCGCGCGCATCCATCAGGCTCAGCAGCACGAGGTCGGGCATCAGCGCGATGGTGCTCTCGACCGAGAGCAGCCGGTTGCCCGCCCCCACCGGCGCCACATCGGCGAGCGCCGGGAATTTCGCCAGATAGGCCTCAAAAGTGGCTGGATCGAGCCCCTTGTCCTGCCGCCAACCCGCCAGCAGCGAGACCGGATCGTCATGCAGCATGCCCAGCACCGCGAGATGCCGCCCCTCCCCCAGCACGATGCGCCGCGCCGGCTGCTCAAGCACCACCTCGCGCCCGGACAGGTCGGTCACGCGGATCTCGGCCCGGGCGGACCCGGCGCCGATCAGCAGCAGCGCCAGGACCAGGGACAGGCCCACCGAAAGCCAGCTGGCGGGAAGAATGCGCGGATGCCTGAGACGCGGCGTCATGGGAGTCCTTTCTTCGGCACGATCGGCCATTGCAGCCGGCGCCAAGGGAAATTACTTGAGTGGTATTGTCAACTAATAAGCCCGAGAGCGGATGTCATGTGCAAAACTGCCCCGCAGCCCCCGTTGCCGCCGCATCGCGGACGCGACGCGACGCTGGAAATTCTGGCAACGCCAGTCTCTTCGCACGTGCTGAGCAACCGCGTCCTGCCACGCGAGGCCTGCGGTCCCGACGATCCCGATGTGCCCGCAACGCGGCTCTTCCTCGCGGTCCCCAAGGCGTCCGCGCCAGAAGGCGGATGGCCGATCCTCTACCTGCTCGACGGCAACGCGGCCTTCGATTTCCTGACGCCCGCGCTGCTCGAGGAGGCGCCGGGTTTGATCATCGCCGGGATCGGCTATGACACCGACAAGCAGTTCGCCCGCGCCCATCGCATCTTCGACTACTCGCCCCCCGTGGCCCCCGGTGCCGCGCCGCGGCCCGACCCGCATCACCCCGAACGCCTCGCGGGCGGGGCCGAGGCCTATCTCGCCCGGCTGACCGGCAGCATGCGCACCGAAGTCGAGCGCGGCCTGCCGGTCGATCCCGCGCGGCGCACGCTCTGGGGCCACAGCTTCGGCGGACTCTTCACGCTCTTCGCCGCGCTGACCCGCCCCGAGTGCTTCGCCCGGTTCGCCTCCATCAGCCCGTCGGTCTGGTGGGACGAGGCGCTGGTCGCCCGGCTGGTCTCGCAGCGAAACATCGCCGCGGGCGCGCCCCGGCCGCTGCACTTCGGCATGGGTAACAGGGAAAAGCGCACCGGCAGCGCAGGTCCGCAGCCCGAGGGACCGCCGCAGCCCACCCTGCGGATGATCGAGCAACTGCAGGGCGCGCCCGCCGGGCTGGAGATCTCGGCGCAGGTCTACCCGGGCGCGGTGCATATCGCCTCGCTGCCCGCCTCGCTGCCCGGGACGCTGGCGCTGGCGGCACGGTAACATGACGGCCTGAGCCGCCGCTCAGGCCGTCTCCCGCTGCAGCGCCTCGGCCCGCTCCATGCGCACCGAGAACTCCGGCCCGAGCGCCTCGGCAGCCACCTGCGAAACCATCTCGGGGTGCAGCAGCGGCAGATCGAGCCCCTCGACCCGCCCCGCATGGCCGTCCCAGAGCGCCGCGCGCAGGTCGCGCCCGGCGTGGTCGCGCGCCGCGCGGACATGGGTGAGCGTGCCGCCGTAGCGCCGGTGCTCGTGGCCCCGGATCAGCCGGTTGGTGCCGGTGACCAATTGCACCACCGCGTCGAGCACCGCGTCGGGCAGGCTGCCGAGCGGCGTGCCGCCCTGCTTGAGGAAGGCCACCACCGAAGCGCGGCTGTCGAGCTCGGGGTGGCTGTCCGGGTCGTGCCCGGCGATGGCCAGCAGGGCGCGCAGCGCCTCGGCGTCCGAGAGTTCCGGCTCGGCCCGCCAGCACTCGGCAGGGTAGCTGTCGAGCATGGCGACAAGGCCCGGCGCGCGGCCGCGCGCGGCCAGCTCCACCGCGATCTCCTGCGCGAGGATGCCGCCCACCGACCATCCGGCGAGGTGGATCATCCCCTGCGGCGCCTGCGCCTCGATCCGGTCGGCGTAATCCGCGGCGAGCGTGCGCAGGCTGCCCGGCAGCGGCTCGCCGGTCAGCAGCGGCGATTGCACGGCGAAGACCGGGCGCGGCGCGCTCAGTGCCCGCGCCAGCCGCCGGTAGCCCCAGCCGAGCCCACCCGCCGGATGCAGGATGAAGAGCGGTGCGCCCTCCCCTTCGGCCAGCGGCAGCAGCGGCGCGAGGCCGGCGCGCGCCGTATCGGCCATCTCGAGCGCGCGAGCGAGCTGCGCAAGGCCGGGGGTTTCGAAGATCTGCCCCAGCCCCGGATCCTGCCCGAAGATGGCCTCGATGCGGAAGCTGAGGGTGAGCGCCGTCAGGCTGTCGCCGCCAAGGTCGAAGAAATCCGCTTCGCGGCCCGGGGTCTGCGGCAGGTGCAGCACCTCGCGGTAGAGCGCCGCCAGACGTTCCTCGACCGGGCCGACCGCCGACGTGCCTTTGGGCATCTCGAGCACCGGCGCGGGCAGCGCCTTGCGATCGAGCTTGCCCGAGCTGGTCATCGGCCAGCTCTCCAGCGCGACCACCGCCGCGGGCACCATGTGCGAGGGCAGCGCGGTCGCGAGCTCGGCCATCAGCGGGGCGCTGTCAAATCCCGGCCCGGTCAGCACATAGGCCACGAGGCGCGGGTCCGCGCCGCCATCGGTGCGGGCGAGGACGACGGCATCGCGCACCAGCCCGGTTGCCTTGATCGCACCCTCGATCTCGCCCGGCTCGATCCGCATGCCGCGGATCTTCACCTGATGATCGGCCCGACCCGCATAGACCACCGCGCCGTCGGGGCGCAGGTAGGCCACGTCGCCGGTCGCATAGAGCCGCTCTCCGGGGCGGAAAGGATCGGCAATGAAGCGCTCCTCTGTCAGGTCCGGCCGCCCGAGATACCCGCGCGCCAGTTGCACCCCGCCAAGGTAGAGCTGCCCGTGCACCCCCGGCGGCACCGGGCGCATGCGGGCGTCGAGCACCATCACCCGGGTGTTCCAGACCGGCAGCCCGATGGGCAGCGGCAGGCTGTCGTCCTCGGGGGCTGCGTCCCAATAGGTTACGTCCACCGCCGCCTCGGTCGGGCCGTAGAGATTGTGCAACTGGGCCTTCACCCGCGCGTGGAAGCGGCTGCGGTGCTCGGCGGTCAGCGCCTCGCCCGAGCAGAAGACGCGGGTGAGCGAAAGCCCCTCGGAGGCCGGGGCCTCGAGAAAGGCCGAGAGCATCGAGGGTACGAAATGCATCGTGGTGATGCCCCGGCTCCGCACCAGCCGCGCGATCGCCGTGGGGTCGCGATGCGCGCCCGGCTCTGCAAAGACCAGCGTGGCACCGCAGAGGTAGGGCAGGAACAGCTCCCAGACCGAGACGTCGAAGGTGGTTGGCGTCTTCTGCAGGATACGGTCCATGGTACCGATACCATAGAATTCGCGCATCCACAGCAGCCGGTTGACGATGGCGCGATGCTCGATCATCACCCCCTTGGGTTCGCCGGTAGAGCCGGAGGTGAAGAGGATATAGGCCAGATCGTCCGGCGTGGTGCCGGGCTCGGGCGCGTCTCCGGTCTCGGGCCAATCGCCGGGCGCGAAGGGCGTCATGCCCCCCGCGTCGAGATCCGCCTCCGCCAGCAGCGCGACCGCGCCGGTGCGTTCGAGCAGCGCGGCAAGGCGGGCGGGCGGGTTCTCGGGGTCGAGCG
>NZ_NTHN02000084.1 GCF_002300555.2 Alloyangia mangrovi
AGACCTTTGCCCGCATGGCGATGAACGACGAGGAAACCGCGGCGCTGACCGCCGGCGGGCATACCATCGGCAAGAGCCACGGCAACGGCAACCCCGCCGACCTCAGCCCCGACCCCGAGGACGCCGGCCCCGAATACCAGGGCATCGGCTGGATGAACACCAAGGGCCGCGGCATCGGCCGCGACACCGTGGTGTCGGGCATCGAGGGTGCCTGGACCACCCATCCCACGCAATGGGACATGGGCTGGTTCGACATGCTCTTCGGCCACGAGTGGGAGCTGAAGAAATCCCCGGCCGGGGCCTGGCAGTGGATGCCCGTCGACATCAAGGAAGAGGACATGCCCGCCGACGTCGAGGACCCCTCGATCAAGTGCATGCCGATCATGACCGATGCGGACATGGCGATGAAGGTCGACCCGATCTACAATGCGATCTGCCAGAAGTTCATGGCCGATCCCGCGTATTTCTCCGACACCTTCGCCCGCGCCTGGTTCAAGCTGACCCACCGCGATCTTGGCCCGAAAGCCCGCTACCTCGGCCCGGACGTGCCCGCCGAGGATCTCATCTGGCAGGATCCTGTCCCCGCGGGGACAACCGGTTACGATGTGGCCGCGGTGAAGGCGAAGATCGCCGCCGCCGGCCTTGGCGATGCAGAGATGATCGCCACCGCCTGGGACAGCGCCCGCACCTACCGCGGCTCGGACATGCGCGGCGGCGCCAATGGCGCGCGCATCCGCCTTGCACCGCAGAAGGATTGGGTGGGCAACGAGCCCGACCGCCTCGCCAAGGTGCTGTCGGTGCTCGAGCCCATCGCAGCCGAGACCGGCGCCTCGATCGCCGATGTGATCGTGCTGGCGGGCAACCTCGGGGTCGAGCGGGCCGCCAAGGCTGCGGGTGTCGACCTGAAGCTGCCCTTCGCGCCGGGCCGCGGCGATGCCACGGACGAGATGACTGACGCCGAGAGCTTCGATCCGCTCGAGCCGCTGGCCGACGGCTTGCGTAACTGGCTCAAGCAGGACTACGTGGTCTCGGCCGAGGAGCTGATGCTCGACCGCGCCCAGCTCATGGGGCTGACCACCCCCGAGATGGTGGTGCTCTTCGGCGGCATGCGCGCCATGGGCACCAACCACGGCGGCAGCAAGCATGGCGTCTTCACCGACCGCGAGGGCGCGCTGACCAATGATGTCTTCGTCAACCTCGTGGACATGGCCTACACTTGGGTGCCCACGGGAGGCGGCCTCTACGAGATCCGCGACCGCAAGACCGGCGCGGTCAAATGGACCGCGACGCGGATGGACCTCGTCTTCGGTTCGAACTCGATCCTGCGCGCCTATGCCGAGGTCTACGCCCAGGACGACAACGCCGGGAAGTTCGTCGCCGATTTCGCCAAGGCCTGGACCAAGGTGATGAATGCCGACCGCTTCGACCTGAAGTGATCCCGCGCACAAGTTGAAGAAGGGCCCGCACCTCCCCGAGGTGCGGGCCTTTTTTCGCCTTCAGGCAACGGAAGAAAGACACTGCCCTTTCTTCTAGGATGAAATATCCCGGGGGAGGCCGCAGGCCGGGGGCGGAGCCCCCTCTTTTCCCAAGCGGCCATGCCCGAAAGCGCCCGCTGAAAGGATCAGCCCTGACCCGCACGGGCCTTGAGCCGGTGCAAGACCTCCTCGCCGACGGCCTCGCCCTCGAAGCGATGCCAGCGCTCCAGCAGCGGCTGGCCCGAGTTGCGGCAATGGTGCGCCATGGTGGCGCGGGCCGCCTCCGCATTGCCAACAGAGAGGGCGTCGACGATGGCGACATGCTCGTCCCGGGAAAAGCGCGCGATGTCCTCCGCGCTCTGGCGGTTGTTGAGCCGCGTCCATTCCGGGTAGCGCTGGCGGGCGTGCCAGAAGTCCTCGACCATCGTGACAAAGAGCGAATTGCCGGTGGAGCGCGCGACGATGAGGTGGAACTCGCGGTCATGCGCCTCGATCCGGTCGAAGGGCAGGCGGGTGTCGCACATGCCCTCGATACAGCGGTTCAACTGGGCGATCTGCGCCGGTGTAACGGTGCTGGCGGCGATGGCGGCGATCTCGGGCTCGATGACGAAACGCGCCTCGACCAGCTCGAAGAAGCCGGGCAGGCTCGGTGTCTCGGATTGCATAGCGTCCTGCGCCACCGGCAGCGGGTCGGCCACGAAGGCGCCGGCGCCGTAGCGGGTGACCACGTAGCCCATCAGCTCGAGCGCGATCATCGCCTCGCGGACCGTGGTGCGGCTGACCCCGAGCTGGGCAACCAGGTCTTTGTCCGCGGGCATCTTGGTGCCGGGGGCGAAGTCGCCGGCGCGGAGGCGCGCGGCGATCTCCTCGGCCACCAGCCGGTATCGCGGGGTCTGGACGATCGGGGTCAGCATGGCAGGTCTCGGTTTCAGGCCGGGGTTTTCGCTTTCGGAAGGTCGTCTTCCATGTAATAGCGCACGTTTTCTTCGAAGCTCGCATCGGCTTCAAGCCCCAGCGCCAATGCTTTGTCGAAGCGGTAGTCGAAGCGCCAGCCGCGCACGATGGCGGCAACCTCGGGCTGTTCTTCCCACTTGATCAGCTTCGCGGGCTCGGGCCCGGCGACGGCGGTGAGCGCGTCGATCATCTGGCGGATCGACAGGCGCTGGCCGGGCATGGTCATGCAGCGCTGCATCCCGAGATCCTCGGCGTCGAGCTCGGCACCCTTGATGAGGTTCTCGACGCAACGCCTTGGCGAGAGGTAGAAATGCTCCTGCGCTTCGTCCACCGGGCAGATCGCCGGCTCGCCGTTCAGCGGCTCGCGGATGATCGAGGACATGAAGGACGAGGCGGCGCGGTTCGGCTTGCCGGGGCGCACCGAGATGGTCGGCAGGCGGAAGCCGCGGCCGTCGACGTAGCCCTTGCGCGAATAGTCGTTGAGCAGCAGCTCGCCGATCGCCTTCTGCATGCCGTAGGAGGTCTGCGGGTTGGGGATGGTGTAATCGGTGATCGGGTCGGGAACTTCGCCGCCGAAGACCGCGAGCGAGGAGGTGAAGACCACCACCGGGCAGGTGCCGAGCGCCCGGCACCGTTCCAGCACGTTGAGCGTGCCGTCGAGGTTGACCTTCATGCCGGCCTCGAAATCGGCCTCGGCATGGGAGGAAACGACAGCGGCGAAATGGAAGATCACGTCGGTGTCATCGTCGATCAGCGCGTCGACCGAGGCGCGGTCGGTGATGTCGCAGGCGCGGGTCTCGACGGGGAAGGGGGCCCCGACGGGCTCGGGCTTGGCGATGTCGGCCAGCGTCAGCTTATCGATGGGCGCGTCGCGCAGGTTGCCGCGAGCGGCGAGGCTTTGGGCGACCTTGCGGCCGATGAAGCCACCGCCGCCGATGATCAGAACGTTCATGTGTTGTCTTTCCGTGTTCCCGGCCGAAGCGGCCCGCCATGGTCATTGGGGAGGGGCGGCCCTTGCGGGCCGCCCGGCAACTCTCAGTTCGCGCTGTCCTGGCCGAGGCCGATGCGCTTCAGGAAGGTCTTGTGGCTTTCCACCATGGCCTTGGCTTCCGGGGTCTTTTCTGCCCAGACGTCCCAGCGGCTGATCGCGGCCTTGCGGAAGGCGGCGCGGTCCTCGGCAGACCAGTCGTAGATCGTTACGCCCTTCTCGGGCAGCGCGGTCAGCGCCTCGCCGTTCTGCACGATGGTGCGCATCATCAGGTTCAGTGCGAGGCTGTCCATCGCCGAGTGCAGGATCGCCTGCTGCGCCGGCTCGAGCCCGTCCCAGACGGTCTTGTTGCAGGCAAGGTGGTCCGAGCTCATCGAGTGGAAGCCGGGGAAGGTGGTGTGCTTGGCGATGTCGTAGATGCCGAGACCGACGTTGTTGGCCAGTGTCGAGGCATCGGCGCCGTCGATGATGCCGGTCTCCAGCGCGGTGAAGATCTCGGTGAAGTCCATCACCACCGGGGTCGCGCCCAGCTCGGCGAAGATCTCCGACTCCATCCCCGGCGGCGAGCGGAACTTCCAGCCCTTGAGATCATCGATCCCGGCCAGCGGCGCGGTCGAGTTCATTGACTCCTGCCCGCCGAGGTAGGCGCCGACGAACTCCATGCCGTTGGCGTTGTAGAGCTCGTTGATCGCCTCGCGGCCGCCGCCCTGCGAAATCCAGCTCAGGTATTGCAGCGGCGTGTCGTAGCCGCCCATGGTGTCGGCGACGAACTGGAACGCCGGGTTGAGGCCGGTCTGGTAGCTCGCGTTGGTCATGTCGCAGTCGAGAATGCCGGTGGCGGCGGCGCCGAAGGTCTCGGCCGAGGCGACGACGGCGGAGCTGTAGAACATCTCGATGTCGAGCGAGCCGCCCGACATGGTCTCCACCTGCTCGACGAAATCGCGCACGAGCTGACCAGAGACCGATTCCGGCGACTGGTGCGTCTGGATGCGCAGCGTGGTCTGGGCGCTCGCGGCGCCGGCCAAAAGCGTCGTTCCGGCCAGAACGGCGATGAGTGTCTTGGACATGAATTTCCTCCCTGTGAATCGTCCTCCGACCACATCCGTAGCAAGAGGTCTCCCTGATTGCCAGACAATCCGGCAATATGGCGCACGGCTTTGCGGAGAGCCGCCAACGACGACCGGGCGTTCACGGGCGTGTCAGCCGGGAGTCATGAATACTTGACTGGAAAAGTCAGTCATCCTAGGCAGGTGCCGACTGCGCCAAGTCGCAGAGCCACGGAGCCCGCGGGTCCGAGCCAGCCCATCGACATTTCACGCGGCAAGCCCGCGTTTTCAAAGGAGGACCTCCATGTCCCTTGTCACGGCACTCCGCTCCGGCGTCTGCGGGATCGCGCTTTCCACCCTGATGGCCGGCGCCGCGCTCTGTGATCCCTTCACCGGGCTCGCCAAGGGCTTCGACGGGCAGATGATCGCCGAAGGGCTGAACCGTGCGCCAATTACCGCGGGCAGCATCGCCGAGGTGCGCGGCAAGGGCTTCCTGCCCGGCCAGAGCGTCACCCTGCGCCAGAACGGCGTGGCACTGAACGAGGGCGCCCCGGTGACCGCCGACGACAAGGGCGAGTTCCGTACCGAGGTCAACATCCCCGAGGGGGCCGAGCCGGGGCTCTACCCGGTGGTCGCCGAGATCGCAGATCCCGCCTATGCCATGACCGTCGATCTCAAGGTCTCGCCGGTACTGCCCGACAGCGGCACGCTGGAGATCACCTCGCAGAAGCTGGCACCGGGGCTTTACCAGGTCGCCGCGGGGAAAGATGTTCTCTATGTGACCTCGGCCGTTGGCCGCCCGCCGGTGACACAGAGCAAGTTGATGAAGCTCGACCCGCAAACGCTGGAAATCCTTGCCGAGGCCACGCCGCAGGATGCGCCCGACGGCCCGGACGGACGCGACGGAGGGGTCTTCGCGGTCTACGGCGTGGGCGTTGATGCACAGGGGCAGGTCTGGGTGACCAACACCCGGCAGAACACCGTCGCCGTCTACGCGGGGGAGGACCTGTCGCTGGTCAAGCAGTTCGAGGCTGGTTCGGTGCCGCACCCCCGCGACGCGCTGGCGCATGATGGCAAGGTCTATGTGACCGCGACCTTCGAGCCGACGATCCATGTCTTCGACGCGGCGACGCTCGAGGAGCTGGCGCCCATCGAGCTGAGCTCGGGCAAGCGAGGCGCCGATTTCGCCACGGCGAGCATGCATATCGACGCGGACAGCGGCACGCTCTACGTGGTCAGCCTCGAGACCGACGAGGTCGCCGTGGTCGATCTCGCCTCGGGCGAGGAGACCTCGGTCTACGCGCTGCCCCTGTCGAAGCGCACCATCGGGGTTGGCTATGATGCCAAGACCAACCGCATCTTCACCGCCGGGGTGAACACCGACAACGTGCTGATCGTCGATGCCGCCACCGGCGAGACGCTGCACGACGTGCCGGTCGGCGCGGGTCCGCTGAACATCGCCTTCGACGTGGCGAACGATCTGGCCTGGGTCGCGGTGCGCGGCTCGGATTCGCTGGTTGCCGTCTCGCCCGAGGGCGAGGTCGTAGCCAAGGCGCAGATCGGCAGCTTCCCCAACCACCTGATCGCCGCGGCGGATGGCGGCGTCTATGTGGTCAACAAGAGCAAGGGGCAGGAGGATGCCACCGGCGATCACATCAGCCATGTGACGCTGAAGCCGTAAGGGCAGGGCATCTTGATGCAGGCAAACGGCAGCGCGACCGCGCTGCCGTTTTTCATTTTTCAGGCGTGTCTCAGCCCGTTCGCACCCGCCGTGCCCAGAGATGGGTGAAGAGCATGATCACCATCCAGCCCGCCAGCAGCAGCGGCTGCCCCGCGAAGGCCAGCGGCAGCACGGCAAGGCCGTAGAAGATGGGGACCAGGTCCGAGCTCGACCAGCCGTCGCGCAGCAGGTCCGGCAGCAGGCCGGCGGCGCTTCCGAAGAGCCCTGCGACCAGCGTCGCCAGCACCGAGCCGATGAAGCCTAGGATGAAGCCGCCAAGACCGCCGCGCCCGAACATGCCCGCCAGCAGCCAGCCCGAGAGCGCGCCGCCGATCGCCATCGCCAGAAGGTAGCGGAGCATCAGCCCCTTGGGCAGGTCGGCCCAGGTGACATCCCCCTTGGCCGCGGCATCTTCGGCCATGAAGGCCGCGATGAGCAGCACCCCGATCAGGGCCATCATCAGGGTCGTGACATATCTGGGCGATCGCTGGCGCCGTGCCATGGCAAAATCCTCACCTTGTCAAAAGTCGTGGTCAAAAGTTGCTTGGTGCCGGGGATCCTGCTTTGCGCTGCGCCCGTCGGTGAATACGCCGCGAGCCTAGCACAGCGGAAGCCGTCCGTCGCCCCCGCCGATCGCCCTCATCACATTGGCAGGTCTTGGCAAATCTGCGCCGACGCAGCGGGTGCTCGGCTTGCCCGGCGCGAGGGCTTGGGTCATCATGCCGACGACGCCTGCCGCGCCCTCCGGACAGCGGAAGGGCAGGCGCACGGCCCGCGTCAGCCGATGCGGCAGAGCCCGGAAGGAGAGGTGACATGCGCATTTTTCGACCCCTGGTCCGCCAGGCCCTCAGACCCGCGGGGGTGATTGCCCTGCTTGCCAGCCTCGGAGGGATGCCGGCCATGGCCGAGACCGTCGATCTGCCCGTCGTGGTGCGCCTTGCCGAGGGCGCGAGCCTGCCGCCCGAGGCGCTGCTCGAGGTGGAGCTGCTCGACGTCTCCCGCGCCGACGCGCCCGCCGAGGTGCTCTCGTCCCATCGCTACCGGATCGAGGTGCTGCCGGCGATCGTCAAGCTCCCCTATGACGACGCGCAGATCGACGACCGGATGAGCTACGTGGTGGCGGGCAAGGTGCGCGAGGGCGAGACCGTGCTGCTGCGCACCACCACCGCCTTCCCGGCGATCACCCGCGACGCACCAGCGCGCCCCGAGATCGTGCTCGAGCAGATGGCCTCGGCGCCGGTCGCCGACATGCCCCGCATCACCGGCATCGAGTGGGCCGCCTTCGAGATCGGCGGCCGCATGTTGGTGACCGAGGATCCGCCCAGCATGGCCTTCAACGACGATGGCGGCTTTTCCATGTACGGCGGCTGCAACCGCTTCTCGGGCCGGGCCGAGATCGGTGACGGCACGTTGACCATCGTGCAGCCACTGGCCGGCACCCGCCGGGCCTGCCCGGAGCCGCGTATGAAGCTCGACCAGGACATGGTCGCGGCTCTGGAACAGGCCACCGGCTACGTGCGCAACGGCAAGAACCTGAGCCTCACCAATGCGTCGGGCGTCACGGTGCTGCGCCTGACCGAACGGCCGGAGTAGGGCGCGCGCCTTTCAACGCCCCGCCCGCGGCGAAAAAAACCCGGGCTCCGTTGCGGCAATTTCGCCACGGGGCCTCAAAGCTCCGCAGGGGCTTCCTATATCAGCGGAGCCGGCTGATCCGCGCTGACTACTCCCGAGCGATCCTGTCCGGGAGGCGCCGATCCGCCCCGAGGAGGCCGAAGACAGACCTGCATGGAAAAACTCACCCTGACCGAGCGCCCGACCTGGCGCGAGAAGGCCGAAGAGCTCGGCTTCACCTTTGCCGACATGCATGGAGAGCCCTATTGGGACGAGACCTCGGCCTATCGCTTCACGCTGAAGGAAATCGAGGACGACCTCGAGGACCCGGCAACCGAGCTGCACGGCATGTGCCGCGAGGCGGCGGCCGAGATCGTGCAGAGCGAGGAGCTGATGACCCGGCTCGGCATTCCACATGCCCATTGGGACCTCGTGGCCGAGAGCTGGCAGCGCGGCGATCCCGAGATCTACGGGCGCTTCGATTTTGCCTATGACGGGCAGGGGCCCGCGAAGCTGCTGGAATACAATGCCGACACGCCCACCTCGCTTTACGAGAGCGCCTCGTTCCAGTGGCTCTGGCTCGAGGATCAGATCGAGGCCGGCGTGCTGCGCGAGGGCGACGACCAGTTCAACGGCATCCACGAGGCGCTGGTCGAGCGCTTCCGCGCGCTCTTTGCGCCGGGCACCGACCTGCATTTCGCCGCCGCCGCCGGGAACCCCGAGGATTACGGCACCGTCGAGACCATGGCTTGGGCCGCGCGCGAGGCCGATCTCGGCGCGCATTACAGCGACCTCGAAAAACTCGGCATCAGCACCGACGGCCAGTTCATCGACTCCGAGGACCGGGTGATCGGGACGCTGTTCAAGCTGTACCCATGGGAAGACCTGCTGCGCGATGATTACGCCGACCACCTGCGTACCGCGGGCTGCCTGATGCTCGAGCCCGCCTGGAAGGCGGTGCTGTCGAACAAAGGTCTGCTGCCAGTGCTCTGGCGGATGTTCGAGGGCCACCCGAACCTGCTGCCGGCCTTCTTCGAGGACGAGGTGGCCGAGGCGCTCGCCGGCCGCGAAAGCGGCCCCGAGGCCTTCCAGCGGAGCGCGCAGGTCTTCGCGCAAGGCCATGTCAGCAAGCCGATTTTCTCGCGTGAGGGTGCCTCGGTGCGCATCTTCGAGCAGGGAAACCTGCTGGAAGCCGCGCCCGATGCGGGATACGAGGAACATCCGCGCGTGGTGCAGGCCTACCAACCGCTGCCGGTCTTCGAGGGCTTCCGCCCTGTGGTCGGTGCCTGGATGGTCGGCGAGAGCTGCGCCGGGATCGGCATGCGCGAGGACCGCGCCCGGATCACGCAGGACCTGTCGCGGTTCAAACCGCATTTCATTCGCGACTGACGCGCGGCCAGAGGGAGATCAAGATGCGTAAACGTTCCAGAACCGTCGCGCTGGCGATTGTCGGCGCCGCGTCCTTCACCCTCGCGGGCTGCCGCGAGGAACAGGTCGACGCGGAAGCCTTTCCCGATCTCGAGAGCTGCCGCAGCGCCGCGCTCACCGGTGGCATGTTCTCGGCCCAGGATTGCGACACGGCCTTTGCCGAGGCCGAGACGCTGCACGTGGAATCCGCGCCGCGCTACGACAGCCTGCAGGTCTGCGAAGAACAGCACGGCGAGGGCGCTTGCGGCAGCGAGGCGCAGCAGGTCCAGGGCGGCTCGGGCGGCATCTTCATGCCGCTGCTGGCGGGCTACCTGATCGGCAACATGCTCGGCGGACGCTCGGGAATGGCGGCGGCGCAGCCGCTCTACCGCACCCCCGACGGGCGCTTCACAAACGCCACCGGTGCCAGCACATATTCGAGCAACTCGGGCCGCGCCAAGCTCGGCACCAGCATGTTCTCCAAGCCCCCGGCGACGGTGGGCAAGCCGCCGATGTCGCGCGCCGCTGCGGCCTCGCGCGGCGGTTTTGGACGCACCGGCGCAGCCCGCGGCACCTTCGGCGGCTGACGCTCGCGCGGCGGAAGGATCCCGCCGATGGGCAACCCCATATTGTGGCTCTCTACCATGGCGCGAACGACTGTTTGCATTTAGAGCTAGGTAACTTACCCGGCGTTATGCTAAGGGTAACATTCTGCCCCCATGTTGTGTTTTCCAAGACATTTCCGGTCGGGCAGGGAAATGGCTGTTGGGTTTCTAAGGGTTTCTCTGTGTCATTCATGCTGCTGGGCTCGGTTTCTGAAACGTGCCTGGAGAGGGAGAAGCATGAACCAAAAGAAGAACGTGTCTGAAACGGAACGGGTTGTTGCCTCGGGCGGCGGCTTCGTGATTGCGGCGCTTTCCGGAAGCATCGGTGTGCTCGCGGGTCTCGTGCTCTGGGGCGCCGGAGCGCATCCACTGATCGTACTCGTGGCCTATCTGGCCACACCCGCCGTGATGATCCTCGCGCTTTTCCTGCTGTCCCTGCGCCGATCGAATGCACGGCACCAGCGGTCGGAGACCGAGCCGCTGCCGGTCCCAGGACGGGAGCGCCGTCAGACCTGACGATGCACCTTTGAAGCGACGTGCGGGACTTGCCATCTCCCAGGATCATGGCTTTGCGAGAGGTTCTTGGCGTCGTGCCGTCCTCCACGGTTCAAGGTGCGGACTTCGCTCCAGCCATATATTCGGTTCAAATCGATTTCGTGGCTCAGGCCGTTTGTCATCTTACCATAATGCTAATTATGGGATGACTGCATGCAAGCGGGGCACTTTCTAAACTGGGTTGCGACAAATCCCCTATCTTGCTGGAAAGCAAGGAGAACGGACAATGGCGCACAAAGAGCTGGACCTGCGTGAGCGGCGCAGGATCGAAGACATGCTGAACGCAAAGCTGCCGGTCAGCACGATTGCCGCAGAGATCGGTCGGCATCGCTCGACGGTCTACCGCGTGATCAAGAACGGCTGCTGAAGAACGCGAACAGGCGCACGAAACCGATCATGCACTGCCCGGGAGGCGATTGCGAAACAATCTGCCGAGAGGGGCAAGATCGTCAAGGCGGTGCGGGATCTGCCCCTGGCGGACCGCAGGTCCATCACCTTCGACCTTGGCTCGGAATTTGTGTCATGGCCGCACCTGCGGGCCCAGCTCGGTATCCAGGCGTGGTTCTGCGACCCCTCCTCGGCCCGCAGGCGCCTCCTGAGCTATTGTTCCGCCTCAACCTGCGCTATCTGATCGTCCGGAACCCCGCATTCGAGCTTCAGATGAGTCCAGAACGCCCAGAAGAACCGCAACCGCCGCCGCGCAGTCGCCTGCGGATCGCCTGGCTGGCACTTGGCGGGCTGGCGCTTGGCGCAGGCGTCATCGGGATCGTTCTCCCGCTTCTGCCGACAACGCCCTTCGTGATTCTCGCGGCCTTCGCCTTCTCGAAAAGCTCGCCGCGGCTGCACCGGTTTCTCGTCGAGCATCCGCGTTTTGGCCCGATGATCGCGGACTGGACCGCGCATGGCGCCATCGCGCCGCGCTACAAGGCTTTGGCGGTGAGCATGATGCTGGCGGCACTGACGCTCAGTGTCTGGCTCGCGGTGCCGAACCGCGTGCTGCTCATCCAGCTAGTCTGCATGGGCGGCGCCGCGGCATTTGTGCTGAGCCGGCCGAACGGTCCGCGCTGACATTGCGTCCTCTGCACGCCACATCCAATCCGGCGATGTGGCGATTTTTCAATTGAACGCCGTTCAATTGATGGGCTATGGCGGAACGGACCCCACCACAGGAACCACGCCCATGCCCGACACAGCCCCGCATTACCAGCGCCTGACCGTCCGCCTGCGGCGCGGATCGGCAAGGTCTGCGTTGTGAGCAGTGCTGCGGATAAGCAGGGCACCTTTGTCGCCAAGCCGCCCCGCGGGCGCGCCGCCGCGATCGGCCTGACCCGTGCGCAGATCGTCGAGGCCGCGATTGCGCAGATCGATGCCCGGGGGCTCTCGGCCTTCTCGCTGCGCGAACTGGCGCGCGGGCTCGGCGTCTCTCCGGCGGTGATCTACTGGCACGTGGGTGGCTCCAAGGAGGACCTCTTCGCCGCCATCGCGGCGACGATCACCGGCGGGCTTGTCGCCGCGCAGGACCCGAACGCGCCCTGGACCGAACGGCTGAGCCAGGTCTTTCACGCCTATCGCGCCGCGGTCCACCGCCACCCCAATATATCGCCGCTGCTCGGTGCGCAGATGAAATCCAACGGCAATTCCAGCCTCGACTGGATCGAGACGGTGCTGCGTGCGCTGGCCGACGGCGGCTTTCAGGGCACGGCGCTCCGCGATGCCTTCAACGCGCTGATTGGCGGGCTCTGCGGCTTCGTGACGATGGAACTTGCGCCCGCGCCGCTCTCCGAGGACGGTGCCTGGGAAAGCCGCGTCGCCGAGCGCCTCGCCGCGGTCGACCCCGAGGCCTATCCGCTGACCCATGCCGCGCTGCCCCAACTCGCCAACCGCATCTTCGTGCTGCGCTGGCAGAACGGTGCGGAGGTTTCCTATGAGGAGAGCTTTTCCGCGCTGCTGGAGCTCTTGATCGACGGGCTCGCCCTCCGGGCCGCGCGGCCTGCAACCATAGCACTCTCGGAGCCTTCCCATGGCTGAAATCCTCGTCCTCGGTGCCGGCATGGTCGGCGTCTCCACCGCGCTGGCGCTGCAGGCGCGCGGCCATGCGGTGAGCCTCGTCGACCGGGGTGCGCCGGGCCGCGAGACCTCCTTCGGCAATGCCGGGATCATCCAGGCCGAGGCAGCGGAACCCTATGGGCTGCCGCGCAATCTCGGCACGCTCTGGTCCTTCGCCACCGGCCGCAGCAACGACGTGACATGGTCGCTACGCGGGGTTGCGCAGATGACCCCGGCGCTCTGGTCCTATTTCCGCAACTCCGCGCCGCGCCGCCATGCCGGGATTTCCCGCACCTATGCCCAGCTCACCGCCCGTGCCACCGGTGATCACGCGCCGCTGATCGAGGCCGCCGGCGCGGGCAACATGATCTCGCGCGAGGGCTTGGTGCAGCTTTACCGCAACCGCGCCGCCTTCGAGGCGGATGCGGCCGATGCCGAGCGGCTGCGGCGCGACTACGGCATCCGGCACCGGGCGCTTTCGGGCGCCGAGTACCGGCGCGAGGACCCTGCCCTGCGCGCCGATCCCGCCGGGGTGATCCACTGGTCCGACAGCTGGAGCTGCAACGCGCCCGGCTGCCTGGTGCACGCTTATGCCAAGCTCTTCGCCAGCCGCGGCGGGAGGCTGCTGGAGGGCGACGCCGCCAGCCTTGCCCAGTCCGGCGGCGGCTGGCGGGTCACCACGGTCGCCGAACGGGCCGAGGCCGAACACGCGGTGGTGGCCCTCGGCCCGTGGTCGCCGAGGCTGCTGCGCAGCTTCGGCTATCGCATCCCGATGATTTACAAGCGCGGCTATCACGGTCACTTCGCCTCCGCGCGGCCGCCGCTGCGGCCCATCGTCGACATGGACAACGGCGTCGTCGCGGGCCAGATGCAGGCAGGGTTGCGCATTGCCACCGGCGCCGCGTTGGTTTCCCGAACCGCGCCCGCCGACCTGCGCCAGCTCGACCGCGGCCGCGCGGCGCTGTCGGACATGCTGGAGATCGGCGCCCGCGTCGCCGAGCCGCAATGGTCCGGCACCCGCCCCTGTCTGCCGGACATGCTGCCCCTCGCCGGCGCCGCGCCCCGCCACAAGGGTCTGTGGTTCCATTTTGGCCACGGCCACCAGGGTTTCACCCTCGGCCCGACGACCGCGACCCTTCTGGCCGCCGCGCTGGACGGCGAAGAGAGCGATCTCTCCCGCGCCCTCGCGCCCGGCCACCGATTCTGACCGTCCTGCCCCGATCCGCCTCCCACCCCGAAGACGCCCCGCTGGAGACCTCCCCGATGAAGCTCAAATCCCCGATGTCCCTCTATGACGCGCAAGGCATCGCCTTCGGCATCCTCATGGCCAGTCTCAGCGTCGTCTTCCTCAAGGCCGCCGGGCTGATCACCGGCCAGACCGCCGGGCTTTCGGTGCTTATGTCCTATGTGCTGCCACTCGATTTCGGGGCGATCTTCCTGCTCGTCAGCCTGCCGTTCTTCTGGCTGTCGTGGAAGCGCCGGGGCAAGGCTTTCACCCTGCGCACCATCGCGGCGGTGGTCGGCATCTCGGTCACCGCGCCGTTGCTGCAGCGCTGGGTCTCCTTTGATCAGCTTCCGCCGCTGGTCGCCGCGATCCTTGCCGGGGCCAGCGCCGGAGCCGGCCTGATCGCGCTCTTCCGCCACAACGCCTCCGCCGGCGGCCTCGGTGTGCTGGCGCTGATCGTCGAGGAGAAGACCGGCTTCAAGACCGGCTGGTTCCAGATGAGCTTCGACGCGGTGGTCTTCCTCGTCTCCTGCTTCGTGTTGCCGCTTGAGCTGGTGGTCTATTCCTTTGTCGGCGCGGCAGTGCTGAACGCGGTGATCGCCTGGAACTTCCGCATCCAGCAGACCGGCAACACGCCCGCTGGCGCGCCCGAAGCCGCTTAACCCCCAGGCACTGCGGATGCGTCATCCGCCTGGGCCACCTCGTTCTTCACCTGGCCCCAGGTGACCAGCGTGAAGATCGCGGTGCCACCCACGACGTTGCCCGCGAGCACCGGCAGGAAGAAGTCGAGGACCGCGCTGCCGATGCCGAGCCGGCCCTGCCAGACCAGCAGCCCCGCCTCGACCGACCCGGCGATGACATGGGCAAAGCCCGCAACAGCCAGCAGCCATGTCATCGCCAGCACGATCACCAGAGCCTCGCCGCGCGCGCCGGGCATCACCCAGACCAGCGCCGCTATCAGCACCCCGGCGGGCATAGCGCGCACGAAGTTGCCGCCCGCCGAGCCCTCGACCCCGTGACGCGCCACCGCCAGCAGGCTCTCGGTCAGCTCCGGCGGCAGCACCCCGGGCAGCAGCAGGAAGCCCGAGGCGATCACAGCCCCCAGCACGTTGGCCGAAAGCACGATGCCCCAGAGCCGAACCATCTTGCGCAGGCAGGTGGCCGAGCGCTGTGCCACAACGGGCATGACGGTGGTGATGGTGTTCTCTGTGAAAAGCTGCATCCGCCCGTAGATCACCACGATGAAGCCGAGCGAATAGCCCAGGCTCTCGACCAGCACGGTCCAACCGGCGTCTGGCAGGTAGGTCAGCAGCACCGCCTGGGCGATCACCGACAGGCTGATCAGGATCCCAGCCGCCAGCCCCGACCAGATCAGCGAGACCGCGGGACGATTCAGTTCCTCCTCGCCGTCGCGGCGAATGACCTCGTAGATCAGCCGTGCCGAGAGCCGCGAAGCGCTGTCGATCGAGCGCTCCTCGGCGGGGCGGTGGACCGTTTCGCTGCTGGTGTCGGAGGTACGGGAGGGGCTGCCAAGATCTTTCATCCCTTTGGAACCGTCGAGAGTGGCAGGAGTTCCCGTCAAAGACCCCTTCCCGGCCCCGCATGTCCAGATGCGGGGTAGCGGAATAATCAAATCCTATCGCAAATCAAAAAAAATACGATTTCCGTTTATGGATCGTGGCCTTTAGACCCTTGGGCACGCGGTGTCTGATCACCCCACTGGCCCGAGGGCCAATGGCGGAGCGGCCCCGCATCGAACAACCCAACGCAGCGAATGCCGGAGCCAACGATGGACGGAAATGATGTGAAACCCACGGGCGGTTGCCCGGTGATGCACGGCGGTCAGACCTCGACCGCAACCTCGGTCACCAGCTGGTGGCCGAACGCGCTGAACCTCGACATCCTGCACCAGCACGATGCCAAGACGAAGCCCTTCGCCCCGGCCTTCGACTACCGCGAAGAGCTGAAGTCGCTCGACATCGAGGCTCTGAAGGACGACCTGCGCCAGCTCATGAAGGATAGCCAGGAATGGTGGCCCGCCGACTGGGGCTCCTATGTCGGCATGTTCGCCCGCGTTGCGTGGCACGCGGCGGGCTCTTACCGCCTGGCCGATGGCCGCGGTGGTGGCGGCACCGGCAACCAGCGCTTCGCGCCGCTGAACAGCTGGCCGGACAACGTCAACACCGACAAGGGCCGCCGCCTCCTGTGGCCGATCAAGAAGAAATACGGCAACAAGATCAGCTGGGCCGACCTGATGATCCTTTCGGGCACCATCGCCTATGAGGTCGCCGGCCTGAAGACCTTCGGTTTCGGCTTCGGCCGCGAGGACATCTGGCACCCCGAGAAGGACGTCTACTGGGGCGCCGAGAAGGAATGGCTCGCGCCCTCTGACACGCGCTACGGCGACGTGACCGACCCCGCCTCGCTCGAGAACCCGCTCTCGGCGGTGCAGATGGGCCTCATCTACGTGAACCCCGAGGGGGTGAACGGCCAGCCGGACCCGATGCGCACCGCAGCCATGGTCCGCGAGACCTTTGCCCGCATGGCGATGAACGACGAGGAAACCGCGGCGCTGACCGCCGG
>NZ_NTHN02000085.1 GCF_002300555.2 Alloyangia mangrovi
GGCATCGGCGGGGTCTCGGCGCTGGCGGGGCTCGAGGGCGCGCTGCTCTTCGACACGCCTGCCGGGCCGAGCATGGTCTGCGCGGCGACGCTGATCTTCGCGATGACGGCGAGCCTCGGGGCGCTGCGCGCGCGGCGCTAACGCCAGAGGTGGGCCCGGCGGGTCAGCGCCAGAGATGCACCTGCGAGGCGAGCAGCCCCTGCAGTTTCGACAGCAGCCGGTTTGGAAGGCCGGGGCGGGGGATCATGCCGCGTTCCAGCCGGTCGGCGATCACCTCGACCGTGCAGGGCCGGCCACTCACCGGATCGCGGTAGCGCGGATAGGCGATGAGCGTCGCGTGCACGAGGGCCTCGAGCGTCGGGCGCTGGCCGGCAAGGCGCCGCTCCGGGACCGGCCCGAGATCGCGCGTGAGTCCCCAGCCCGCGTAGAACGGTGCACCGAGCGTGGTGACGGGGATGCCGCGCAGCAGCGCCTCGAAGCCGGTGAGCGAGGTCATCGTCCAGACCTCCTGCACCTGCGGCAGCAGAGCGCCCATCTCGGCGCCCTCGACAGCGAGATCGGCCCATAGCTCCGAGTGCTCGACCGTGCCTTTGCGCAGCCCGGCGGTGACGTCGGGATGCGGCTTCCACAGCAGCACGGCATCGGGGTTTTCGGCGCGGGTGCGGGCGAGCAGTGCGGCGTTGCTCTGCATGTCGGGGCTGCCGAGGCGGATCGACGCGTCATCCTCGACCTGCCCGACGACAAGGATGCGGTGCCCCTCGGGCAGGGCGGGTGGCGGGGTTCCGAGGTTGTACTTGGTCAGCCCCGCGCCGGTCAGCCGCTCGATGAGCCGTTGCGTGCGCTCCTGCTGGTCGGGGCGCAGCTCGGGCGTCTCGGCGAGAATGTCTTCCAGTCGCGAGGGGCGGTTGGGATCGTAGTAGATGCCGAGATCGTCGAGCACCAGCGACAGCGGCGGCACCAGCTCGGCCCCGAGCCCGCGCGAGCGCAGGAAACCGTCCTCGACCCGCACCATGTCCCCCTCGGCTTTTCCGGCCCAACCCATGCGGCGGCGACCGGTTCGCTGCGCTTTTCGTTCGGCGGCGGGGCCCTCGGCAAAGACCATTCCTTTCTGCCCGCCGAAGAAGCCTGCAGGGCCCCCCCGTTTCCACAGCCTCATGCCCGAGGCGACCCATCCTTGCCGGTCCTCGCGCCATGCCCGGGTCTGCGCCTCAAGCGCGCCGAGGGCGTCCTCGAAGGGGCAGAGCGCATCGCGGCAGGGGTCGTACCAGGTGGGGTAGAGGATCATTGCCGCGGCGAAGAGCTGCGCGCGGGTGAGGCTGCGGCCCCGCCGCGGGAGCGGAACCTCGTCCTGCGTCAGCCCCCATCCGGCATAGAAAGGCGTGCCGAAGACGCGAGGGCGGTGCCCGGCAAGGATCGCCTCGAAGCCCATCTGCGAGCTGAGCGTGTAGACGGCGACGGCCCCTTCCAGAAGCGCCCAGGGTGAGACGCGATCGCTGCAGAGGCTGATCCGTTCCTGCGCATCCGCTGGTGTGAAATGCCCCGACCGCAGGCCTTGCGCGGTTTCGGGGTGGGTCTTGATGACGATGCGGGCACCGGGGTTTTCCTCCTGCGCCCAGTAGAGCATCTCGAGGAAGCGGTTGCGGTCGCCGCCCGAGGCGCGGACCGAGGCGTCGCCCTGCGTCTGGTCGATGACCAGCACGTAGCCGGGCTCGGGCACGGGCGCGGCAGGGTCGAAGCCGGTGTACTTGGTGAGATGCGCCTCGCGCATCCGGGCGATGCCGCCGCGCGCACGCTGCAGCAGGGCATGGTCGTCGAGCGGGTGGGTGGCGAGCAGGGTCTCCAGATCCGAAGGCGCGCTGGCGTCGAAATGCACGCCGGTGCGGTCGAGCAGCAGGCCCAGCGGCGGCTCTCCCTTGCGACCCGGGTGGAGCGAGCGCAGGAAGGCATCCTCGATGCGCAGCAGGGAGGCGCCGGTGCGTGCGGCCATTGCCTCGCCGCGCCCTGCATAGGGCGACTGGCCCCAGACGCCAACGTGGTCCTGTGCCGAAGGACGGCCCAGCGACACCTTCCATCCTGCCAGGGTCAGGATCCGCCTCAGCCGGGGCTGGGTGAGGAACCCGCCGGTGTAGACATAGAGACGCCGGGGGATTTCTCCCCCGGCGCTGCCCTGTCCCTCGTTATGATTATTCAGGGCCTTGTCCTTGTTCAGTTGGTCACCGCGTCGCGGACGGTCGAGACGGTGGCGATGGCGGTCAGCGTGCCGGTCAGCGAGGTGATCGCCTTGCTCCACTGCGCGTAGGGCGCCTCGGTGACGTAGAGCGTGTCCTGGTCGCGCACCACGAAGTCGCGGGCCATGAACATGCCGTTGGGTTTGGTCAGATCGAGCACGTAGACCATGCGCTGCGCGCCGATCAGATCGCTGCGCCCGAGCACCTGGTTGGCAATGTCGGCGGGCTCGTTGCGGAACACGAAGACGCCGGTGGGATCCGAGGCCGAGGGCACGAGGCCGCCGACCTGCGCGATGGCCTCGACGGCGGAGAGCGTCTGCGTCTCGAAAGGCACTCGGGCCTGGGTGCCGGTGGCGCCGAGCGCGGTGAAGGCGCGGGTGTCCTCCTCGACCAGGATACGGTCGCCGCCGCGCAGGGCGATGTCGTAGCGCGGGTTCTTGTAGAGGTCCTGGAACCAGATCTTGCCCTGGCTCGCACCGCGCAGCACGGTGATCTGGGCGATCTCGGGCTGGATGGTGATGCCGCCGGCGCGGGCCAGCATGGAAGACAGCGTGCGGGTCGGGCGCTCGATGGCGTAGACGCCCTGGCCCCCGACTGCGCCGACAAGGCTGACCGTCGAGCCGTCGCCGGCAAGGCGGCGCACCTCGACCTGCGGGTCGGGGGTCTGGTCCTGCAGCTTCTCGGTGATGATCCGGCGCACGGTCTCGGGCGAGTTGCCCGAGGCCTTGATGCGACCGGCGTAGGGCACGAAGATGAAGCCCGAGCCGTCAACCTGCACCTCTTCGAGCGCGGTGGCGTTGGTCTCGGCGGCGGCCAGAAGCCCGTCGTCGACGTTTTCCCAGATCGTCAGCCCCAGCGTGTCGCCGGGCTGGATGGTGTCGGAGCCGACGAGGCCGGCGCCCTGGAACTGGTCGGAGAAGCCGAGTGCAGGCACGACGGCGGTGGCGCGGGTCACCCGGTCGTTCACGGTAACGATAAAGGCGTCGCCTTCGCGCATCACCGAGCCAGAGTAGATTTCATCCTTGTTGGGACCGACGCGTGGCAGGGCGCAGGATGCCAGAATCGACACTGCGGCCAGAAGGGCGGCGGATTTCGCCCATCGGGAGCGGGACTGTTTCACGGCTCGGTCTCCTCGACCTGTTCTTATCTGCCTCAGGTTTTTTGCGTAAGGTACGGAAATGCGGTTTCAAAAGCGAGTCCGGCCTTGGCGCAGGGTCAGCGGACCAGCCGCAACTGTTGCCGTGGCGCCGCGGTCCCGTTGCGCAGCGCGTCGTAGGGATCGTGTGGCGAGAGCATCATGTCGACCACCTGCCGCAGAAGTTGTCTGCGCCCGCGCGAGGCGTAGAAACCTCCGGGAATCTGGCTGGTTTCAAGCAGATACCGTCGATAGTCCTTGTAGGCGCGGCTGTCGGGGCGGGTCGGCAAAGCGAAGAACTGGGGCAGCGGCTGGTCGGAGACGAACTCGGGCTTGGCATAGACCGCGCGGCCGAAGGTCCGGAGCGGAATGCCGCGCCAGAGCACCTGCTGCCCGGCGGTGGAATTCACCGTCACCGCGCTGCGCGCGTCGTCGAGCAGCCGCGCCAGCTTGCCACCGGGGACGAAATGCACCCGGTCGGCGATGCCGAGGCGACAGGCGGCCTCGGCGATCATCCGGCGCAGCGGCAGTTGGCCGTTTTCCAGCGGGTGGGCCTTGAAGACGAGGTGATGGTGGCCCGGCGCGCCTTGAGCGAAGCCTTCCAGAACGAGCTCGACGAACTCGGCCATGCTCTCGAAGGGCGAATGCTTGCGGAAGCTGGAGTCATGCTCGAGCTGCAGCAGCACGAGGTGGTAGGGGTAGCCGCCACGGCGGATGCTCAGGGTCTCGACAAAGCGCTCGATCCGGGTCAGCGGCATCGTCAGAAGGCGCTTCAGGTAGAGCTGGAACTCGCGCGCCACGGGCAGGTCGCGATGGGCGCGGAAGTTGCGGTACTCACCGTTCCGGAACATCACGAACCAGTGGTAGAGCGCGCCGTAGAAGATGTGCTGGCGCATGTCGCCCCAATGTCCGGGGGGCAGGGGCGCCTCCATGTCGGACCGTTCGAGCGCCTCGCGCATGTCCGCCACGCCCATCTGCATCAGCCGCGAGTGGCCGTTGGCGCCGCCGCGCTCGTAGGTCACCCAGTAAGGGCGCATGTAGCCTTCCTCGAAGACATGGATGCGCAGCCCGCGCCGCCGCGCCTCGGCCACCGCCTCGGCGTGGATGCCGCGGGTGTCGCCGTAGAGCACGAGGTCGGTGACGCGCTTCTCGTCGAGCAGGGCGGCGAAATGGGTGGGCCAATCCGCGGGGCTGCCGTTGTAGGGAAGGTAGCTCTCGCCGTGGAACCAGAAGGCGCGGTCGCCGGCGTTGAAGCCGACCCGCCAGACCTCGGCCCCGGTGCGGCGCAGCATCACGCCGAGACGGTGAAAGAACGGCCCGTGTGGCCCCTGCAGGAAGAGGAAGACGCGGCGCGGCTGCGCGGCTTTATGCTCTGCGGTTGCCTTGGACATGGGCACTCGTTAAGGATCGGCCTACTCGTAAGGGGTTGGCGCCCGGCTCTTCGGTCCGGTGGCTCCTCCTAGCGGCAGTATTTGACCAAAATAAGGCCCCTGACCAGCGCTCTATGGTGCTCGGGGTCTTCGAGAGGATTTGCAGATGTTCACCGGCATCGTCACCGACATGGGGGAAATCCGGGCGCTCGAACAGGCGGGCGACCTGACCGCACGCATTGGCACCGCCTATGACACCGCGGGCATCGAGATCGGCGCCTCCATCGCCTGCGACGGCGTCTGCCTGACCGTGGTCACGCTCGGCGACGACTGGTTCGACGTGCAGATCAGCGCCGAGACCTTGTCGAAGACCAACCTTGGTGGCTGGGAACCCGGCAGGCGGGTGAACCTCGAGCGCGCGCTGAAGGTCGGCGACGAGCTCGGCGGGCACATCGTGTCGGGCCATGTTGACGGGCTGGCAGAGGTGATTTCGATCCAGGACGAGGGCGACAGCACCCGAGTGCAGCTGCGCGCGCCGGACGAGCTGGCCAAGTTCATCGCCTCCAAGGGCTCGGTGGCGCTGAACGGCACCTCGCTGACCGTGAACGAGGTGCAAGGCACGGTCTTTGGCATCAACTTCATTCCGCACACCAAGGAGGTCACCACCTGGGGCGGCGTGAAGCTGGGCGACAAGGTCAACCTCGAGATCGACACCATGGCCCGCTACGTCGCGCGGCTGCGCGAAATGAGCTGAGGCGACCGGTTTTTCGGCACAAGTGGACGGCTCCCGCTCGGGGGCCGTTTTTCTTTGTTGCGCGGAAACATGCCATTAACCCTGACCCTCGCGGGATCGTGAGCCCGTATTGACCCGGGGTTCCCGCATAGTCGGGTGGATTGCGCAGCAGAGCGCCCCATATTGAAATTCAGCGCCCCGCACCAACAGGCAAGAAGAAGGACGCCCCGATGAGCTTTCGCCACTGGATCCTCTGCACCGCCGCGGTGCTGTCGCTTTCCGCGGCGCTGGGGTTGTTTCCGAAGAACGAGCACGCCGAGCAGCCCGGCTACGATATTACCCGCACGCTCCAGCATGCGGAGCCCGAGACCCCCGACGCGGTGCTCTGACCGGCGGAATTCGCAGAGGCAATACCTATTTCCGATGTTCCTACTCGTGCCGCAGGCGGACGGGGTGCTGCTTTGAGCGGCACCTTACTTATCCTGCTGGCCCTATTGACCTTCCCGGCGTACGAGCGCCTGATGCCCGCATGAGTCACCACCACCATCACCACCACCACCACGTGGACCCCGAGGCCGGCGATTTCCGCATGGCGCTCGCGGTCGGCGTGAACATGCTGCTCACCGTCGCGCAGGTGGTGGGCGGAATCCTCTCGGGCAGCCTCGCGATGATCGCCGACGCGCTGCACAATTTCTCGGACGCGATCTCATTGATCATCGCGGCGCTGGCGCGAAAGATCGCCCGCCGCCCGGCCAATGCCGAGATGCCCTTCGGCTACGCCCGCGCCGAGAGCGTGGCGGCGCTGATCAACTACACCACGCTCATCGTCATCGGCGTCTACCTGATGATCGAGGCGGTCCTGCGGTTCCTCTCTCCCGAGCCGGTCGAGGGTTGGATGATCGTGATCATCGCCGGCGTGGCGCTGGTCATCGACGTGGCGACCGCGCTGCTGACCTATTCGATGTCGAAGGACAGCCACAATATCCGCGCCGCCTTCCTGCACAACGTGGCCGATGCCATGGGTTCGCTGGCGGTCATCCTCGCAGGGACGCTGATCCTGCTCTTCGGCTGGACCTGGATCGACCCGCTGGTGACGCTGCTGATCGCCGGATACATCCTGTGGATGGCCTTTGCCGAGATCGGCGGTGTGATCCGTGTGCTGATGCTGGGCAGCCCGCCGGACGTGGTGCCGGCGCAGGTGCTGGAGGCGGCACAGGCCATCGAGGGCGTGGCCGGGCTGCACAAGGCGCACCTGTGGCAGGTCGACGAGCACACCACCGCGCTGCAGGCGCATCTCGTGGTCGACGAGGGGGCCTGGGCCCGCGCCGACGGCATCAAGCGCGCGGTGAAGGAAGAGATGCAGAGCCGTTTCGGCCTGCGGCAGGTGACGCTGGAACTGGAATGCAGCCGGCACAGTTGCGCCTCACCGCAGGACTGGGGGGACGCATGAGCGGGGGAATTGGCGCGGCAGCCCTTGCAGCCCCTTTGGCCCGACACTAAGACTCGTTTAACGCGCGCGCGCTAGGCACCATTTGGACACGACACAGCAGGCAGGCGAAGATGAAAGACCCTTTTGAAACGTACATGAACACCCTCGTCCCCATGGTCGTCGAGCAGACCAGCCGCGGCGAGCGGGCCTACGACATTTTCTCGCGCCTGCTGAAGGAGCGCATCATCTTCCTCTCGGGCCCGGTGCATGACGGGATGTCCTCGCTGATCGTGGCGCAGCTGCTGCACCTCGAGGCCGAGAACCCGAGCAAGGAAATCTCGATGTACATCAACAGCCCGGGCGGCGTGGTGACCTCGGGCCTGTCGATCTACGACACCATGCAGTACATCAAGCCCAAGGTCTCGACGCTGGTGATCGGCCAGGCGGCCTCGATGGGTTCGCTGCTGCTTGCCGCCGGCGAGCCGGGCATGCGCTTCTCGCTGCCGAACAGCCGCGTCATGGTGCACCAGCCCTCGGGCGGCTACCAGGGCCAGGCGACCGACATTATGATCCACGCCGAGGAAACGCTGAAGCTGAAGCGCCGCCTCAACGAGATCTACGTGAAGCATTGCGGCCGCACCCTTGAGGAAGTCGAGCGGGCGCTCGAGCGCGACAACTTCATGTCGGCCGAGGACGCGAAGGCCTGGGGCCTCATCGACGAGATCGTAGAGAAGCGCGGCAGCGCCGACGCGGCGTAACCCGCCGCGCGTGCCGCGCGCTGATCCGCGCGCGGCAATTTTGACATTGTGGACCGGAAAGGCCTGTCCTAGACTTTCCGGACTTGGCAGAGACGATAGGCCTCGTCGGGGCAACGGCCCCGACCAATGCGAACACAAGGCCTGGAAAGGTGTGACATGGCGACGAACTCCGGCGGCGACAGCAAAAACACCCTGTATTGCAGCTTCTGCGGCAAGAGCCAGCACGAGGTACGCAAGCTGATCGCGGGACCGACCGTCTTCATCTGCGACGAATGCGTCGAGCTCTGCATGGATATCATCCGCGAGGAGACCAAGGGCGCTGGCCTGAAGTCCTCCGACGGTGTGCCCACGCCGCGCGAGATCTGCGACGTTCTGGACGATTACGTGATCGGCCAGATGAAGGCGAAGCGCGTGCTCTCGGTGGCCGTGCATAACCACTACAAGCGGCTCAACCACTCGCAAAAGAGTGGCGACATCGAGCTGGCGAAATCCAACATCCTGCTGATCGGCCCGACCGGCTGCGGCAAGACGCTGCTGGCGCAGACGCTGGCGCGCATTCTTGACGTGCCCTTCACCATGGCCGACGCGACGACGCTGACCGAAGCCGGCTACGTGGGCGAGGATGTCGAGAACATCATCCTCAAGTTGCTGCAGTCGAGCGAGTACAACGTCGAGCGCGCGCAGCGCGGCATCGTCTACATCGACGAGGTCGACAAGATTACCCGCAAGTCCGAGAACCCCTCGATCACCCGCGACGTGTCGGGCGAGGGCGTGCAGCAGGCGCTGCTGAAGCTGATGGAAGGCACCGTCGCCTCGGTTCCGCCGCAGGGCGGCCGCAAGCACCCGCAGCAGGAATTCCTGCAGGTGGACACGACCAACATCCTGTTCATCTGCGGCGGCGCCTTTGCCGGTCTCGACCGGATCATCGCGCAGCGCGGCAAGGGCTCTGCCATGGGCTTCGGCGCTGATGTGCGCGACCCCGACCAGCGCGGCACCGGCGAGATCTTCAAGGAACTCGAACCCGAGGACCTGCTGAAGTTCGGCCTGATCCCTGAATTCGTCGGCCGTCTGCCGGTGATCGCAACGCTCGAGGACCTCGACGAGGACGCGCTGGTGACCATCCTCACCCAGCCGAAGAACGCCTTGGTCAAGCAGTACCAGCGCCTCTTCGAGATGGAGGACACCACGCTCACCTTCACCGACGATGCGCTCTCGGCCATCGCCAAGAAGGCGATCGCGCGCAAGACCGGCGCCCGTGGCCTGCGCTCGATCCTCGAGGGCATCCTGCTCGACACCATGTTCGAACTGCCGGGCATGGCCGACGTGACCGAGGTCGTAGTGAACGAGGAATCGGTGAACGCCGACGCCAAGCCGCTGCTGATCTACACGGACCCCAAGAAGGAGCCCGCGTCAGCCGGCTGATCCAAGTGTAACAAGTGACTTTCTGGTATGAGTAAATGACCTGGTTCCTGGCGCAGCTTGTACAGAACGCTTTGAGAATGCTTGCCGTCGTGGCAGGCATTTTCTTTTTGGGGGGGATGGGCATGGTTCGCCTACTTCCAGGGGCGTGATGTCAATGCGCGCAGTCTTCCGGCCGCCCACGACGGGCTGAGCCGCTACAACAGCGCATCCCTTGTGCCCGGCGCGGGCTCGGCCGCGCCCGGGACCGAGGCCTATGCCCGCAAGGTTTTCGGGGGCCTGCTGCCGATCGAGGACGTGCTGGCCAGCAAGCCCGTCTCGGAAGGGGAGGAGGGCTGCACCTATGCGATCATCCGCACCGGCTCCGGCGTTGCCAACACGCCGCCGACCTCGACGTTCGGCACCGCCTGGTGGGAGCGCTTCGGCGGCGACTGGCGGCAGTCTCCGGAACGGCTGTTCGGCGCGCTGCCGGTCGATGTGCTCGCGGAGTGCCGCGGCGAGTGGCAGGCGGAACTGGGCGCGGAACTGCAGCAGGCGCTCGACGCGCCGGGCAACTGGTACATGCGCAGCGCGACCGCCGAGGATCTCCACATCTTTTCCGCCGATGGCCGTCTTGCGGCGCGCATCCGGCTCGGGAGCTGACCCCATGACCATCAGGCGTATTTCCTCCGGCGGTGAATTCGAGGCGAAAATCGGCTATTGCCGCGCCGTGGTCGCGGGCGGCTTCGTGCATGTTGCCGGCACGGTGGGGCAGGGCGAGACGGTGGTCGAACAGTGCCGCTCGGCGCTGGCGACCATCGAGAAGGCGCTGGCCGAGGCCGGGGCAAGCTTTGCCGACGCCGTGCGGGTGACCTACTACCTGCCAGACGCCGCCGAGTTCGAACCCTGCTGGCCGCTGCTGCGCGAGACCTTCGGAGGCAATCCACCCGTTGCAACGATGATCGAGACGGCGCTGATCGACCCGAAATTCCGGATAGAAATCGAATTGACCACACTCGCACCGGCCTGAGGCCGCAGGCGCATCGTCGCCGCTGGACCTCGGCGGCGGATTTGGTCATACACGGGGCAGGATCAAGCGAGGAGTCGTCCATGGGCATTCTCAACACGTTGCTGCGGGCCGTTACCTGGTGGAACGGGGCGACGCTGAACACCCAGCTCTACACGTCCCGCAAGGGCCAGCGCGTCGGTGAGGACGAGCAGGGGAACGTCTTCTACCAGACCAAGGACGGCACGCGCCGCTGGGTCATGTACAACGGCGAGGCCGAGGCGACCCGCGTCAGCCCCGAGTGGCACGGCTGGCTGCACCACACCTTCGACGCGCCGCCGACCGAGCGCCCGCTGCCGCACAAGGCCTGGGAAAAGCCGCATGTCGAGAACCTGACCGGCACCGCCCTGGCCTATGCGCCCAAGGGCTCGATCCGCCGCCCCGAGCCGGCCCCGCGCCGCGACTACGAGGCGTGGAGCCCTGAATAAGAGCCCGGATTAATCCCATGTCGCACACTGCCACAGAGGTGACCGTCGGCGGGTTGGTGCTGGCCGGCGCCATCGCCTTCGGGGCCTATGCGGTCAGCGCCACCGGCTTTTCCATTGGTGGTGACAAGGGCTATGCGCTCGATGCCAGCTTCCGCTCGCTCGAGGGGATCAACGTGGGCAGCGACGTGCGGCTCGCGGGGGTAAAGGTCGGTTCGGTCAGCGAAATCCGCCTCAACCCGGAAACCTATCGCGCCGACATGACGTTGATGGTCCAGGACGGTGTGCGGCTGCCCGACGACAGCTCGATCGTGATCTCCTCCGAGGGGCTTCTGGGCGGCAATTTCGTCGAGATCAGCCCCGGCGGCTCGCCCTTCTACTACGGCGCGGGTGACGAGGTGCTGGACACGCAGGGTTCGGTCAGCCTGATCTCCCTGCTGCTGAAATACGTCGCGGGAGGAAGCGAATGAAACGCGCTCTGGCAGGGCTTCTGATACTGGCTGCGACGGCGGCCGGGGCGCAGGACGCCACCGAAACCGGCTCTGGCGCCGTCCTGCGCGGGCTCGACAAGCTGACCGGACGGGTCACCGACCTCGAGGTGGCCTCGGGTGCCAGCGTCGCCTTTGGGCGCATCGAGATCGCGCTGCAGGAATGCAGGTATCCCGAGGGCAACCGGGCGGGCGATGCCTTTGCCTTCCTGACCATCCGCGAGGCGGGCACCCCGGATCCTGTGTTCCGCGGCTGGATGATCGCCTCGTCGCCGGCGCTCAACCCGATGGACAACCAGCGCTACGACGTCTGGGTGTTGCGCTGCACGACGTCCTGACCTGAACTTGCCAGGGGCGTGCCGGCCAGGTCCGGCGACACCCGAAGCGCCGTTGCGAGCTGCGCGCGGTACTGCTGGCGAGGGATCTCGATGGCGCCGAGGCTGGCGAGATGCTCGGTCAGGAACTGCGTGTCGAAGAGCATGAAGCCTGCCCGTTTCAGCAGGTCGATCAGCCAGGCCAGCGCGATCTTCGAGCCGTCGCGGCGGCGCGAGAACATCGACTCGCCGCAGAAGGCACCGCCAACTTCGAGACCGTAAACCCCGCCGACCAGCTCATCCTGCATCCAGACCTCGATCGAATGGGCGTGGCCGCGGCGGTGCAGCTCGGTGAAGAGCGCGCGGATCTCCGGGTTGATCCAAGTCTCGCGCCGGTCGGCGCAGGCGTCGATCACCCCGTCGAAATCTCGGTCGAAGGTGACCTCGTAATCCTCCCGTCGCAGCCGCCGTGCGAGGCTGCGCGAGATGCGGAAACCATTTATCGGGATGACGCCCCGGCGGCGCGGATCGACCCAGAACAGCTCGGGGTCGTCGCGGTGCTCGGCCATCGGGAAGATGCCGGCGCGATAGGCCTGCAACAGCAACTCGGGGCTCAGAGTCATGCGGCCCCTCCCCGGGATCGGGAAGGGGCCGCAACAAGGGATTGCTCCGCTCTGCTCACGCGCGGATCAGGCGTCGGCGAGCTTGCTGGCCAGCCATTTCTCGAGCCAGTGGATCGAGTAGTTGCCGGTCAGGATGTCCTTCTCCTGCAGCAGGGCGGAGAAGAGCGGCAGCGTGGTGTCCACGCCGTCGACGATCAGCTCGCCAAGCGCGCGGTCGAGCCGCGAGAGCGCCTCGTTGCGGTCGCGCCCGTGCACGATCAGCTTGCCGATCAGGCTGTCGTAATAGGGCGGGATCGAGTAGCCCTGATAGAGCGCGCTGTCCATGCGCACGCCAAGGCCGCCCGGTGCGTGGTACTGGGTGATCTTGCCGGGGCAGGGCGCGAAGGTCGGCAGGCGCTCGGCGTTGATCCGCACCTCGATGGCATGGCCGTTGATCTCGAGCTCATCCTGACCGAACGACAGGTCCATGCCCGAAGCCACGCGGATCTGCTCGCGCACGAGGTCCACGCCGAAGATCGCCTCGGTCACCGGGTGCTCCACCTGCAGGCGAGTGTTCATCTCGATGAAATAGAACTCGCCGTCCTCGTAGAGGAACTCGATGGTGCCGGCGCCGGTGTAGTTGATCTTGGCCACGGCGTCCGCGCAGACCTTGCCGATGCGCGCGCGCTCCTCGGGGGTGATGCAGGGGCCGGGAGCCTCTTCGAAGACCTTCTGGTGGCGGCGCTGCAGCGAGCAGTCGCGCTCGCCGAGGTGGACCGCCTTGCCCTTGCCGTCACCGAAGACCTGGATCTCGATGTGGCGCGGCTTCTGCAGGTACTTCTCGATGTAGACCTCGTCGTTGCCGAAGGCGGCTTTGCCTTCTGCACGGGCGGTCTGGAAGGCGCGCTCCATCTCGGCCTCGGAGGCCGCGACCTTCATGCCGCGCCCGCCGCCGCCAGCGGTGGCCTTGATGATCACCGGGTAGCCGATGTCGCGACCGACCTGCTTGGCGGTCTCGAGGTCGGGCACGCCGCCGTCCGAGCCGGGCACGCAGGGCACGCCGAGCGCCTTCATCGTGTCCTTGGCGGTGATCTTGTCACCCATGACGCGGATGTGCTCGGCGGTCGGGCCGATGAAGGTGAGGCCGTGGTCCTCGACCATCTGCACGAAGCGGGCGTTTTCCGACAGGAAGCCGTAGCCCGGGTGGATCGCCTGGGCGCCGGTGACTTCGCAGGCCGAGATGATCGCGGCCGGCGACAGGTAGCTTTCCGACGAGGGCGCGGGGCCGATGCAGATCGTCTCGTCGGCCATGCGCACGTGCATGGCGTCGGCGTCCGCCGTCGAGTGGACCGCCACCGAGGCGATGCCCATCTCGCGGCAGGCGCGGATCACGCGGAGCGCGATCTCGCCACGGTTCGCGATGAGGATTTTGTCGAACATGCTGGGCCTCTTACTCGAGGATGACCAGCGGGGCGCCGTATTCGACCGGGGCGCCGTCCTCGACGAGGATGCGCTTGACCGTGCCCGCGCGCGGGGCGGGAATGTGGTTCATGGTCTTCATCGCCTCGACGATGACCAGCGTGTCGCCTTCCTTGACCTGCGCGCCGACCGAGATGAACGACGGGGCGCCGGGCTCGGGCTGCATGTAGACGGTGCCGACCATCGGCGAAGTGACGGCGCCAGGGTGCGCGGCCGGATCCTCGGGCAGCTCTGCCGCGGGGGCCGCTGCGGGTGCCGGGGCTGCGGCAGGTGCGGCGGCGGGCATGGCCACCGATGCGGCGACGGGCGCCTGCGGTTGCACGCGGCTCACGCGCACGTTGAGGCTGTCTTCTTCGCCGTATTCGCGCTTGACCTGCAGTTCGGTCAGGTCGTTGTCACGGAGCAGCTCAGCCAGTGCCTTGATGAAGGCCACGTCGGCTTCGTGGTTGTCTTTGCTCATGCGGTCCTCGCCGGTTTTATGCTGGGCCCGGTCTGTGCAGGGCCTGATGATTTCGCGCTTATAAGACAAGCTTTGGCGCATGAAAAGCGAGGCGGTGCGGGAAAACCGGCGAGAGCGGGGCAGGAAGCGTGGTGTTTTGGCCCGCTTCCGGGCAGGAAAACCGGGATGGCGGGCGCTCGCGGGGGCTTCCCGAGGTCCGGGCGGGGGGCTCAGCCCGCGCCCAGGGGTTCTTCCGACAGGTTGAATGAGGCCGAATCAGTGCCATAGGCGTGCTGCGCGGGTCCCGCGGCGGGGGTCGGGCGGCGGTCCTCCTGGTGCGACACCGGCAGGTCCTTGCCAGTGGCAGGGGCGCCAGAAGACGCTTCGGGCGCTTTGACCGGGGCCGCAGGTTCGGACCGGGTCACCACCGGATCGGCAGCCGCCGGGGCCACATTGTCCTCTGGCGACCGCGGGCCATTCTGCCCGTCTCCGGAGCCGACGGTGCTCCGTATGGTTGGCTCCGCTGCGGGATCGGGGCTCGCGGTCTGCCCGGCCCCCTCGTCTTGCGAAGGCGCGGCGGTCGGCTCCGTCTCTGCCATGCGAGGTGTCTCGACCGCGATACGGGCGATGGCCTTGTCGCGCAGCTCTTTCAGCAGCGCCTCGGCCTGCTCCTCGAGCAGGGCCGAGATGCGGATCTGCATGATCGAGGGCGGCGCCACGTGATTGACCGGGTCCGGCAGGCCGGTGAGGCTGCGCCAGAAGCCGGTGGGCGACTGGCCCTCGGTCCCATGGTCGGCGCCATGATCCGTGTCGGTCGTGGACTGCTCTTTGACCGGTTGCACCTTGGTCTCCTCGGCCGTCCTGACCGGGGCGCCGGGCAAGCCGAGGGGATGCCCGGTGGCCAGAGGTGCCACCACTTGGGGAACACCTGTCAACTGCATCGAAACGCTCCGTCTGCTATCGGCCCCACGGGATCAAGACTAGCACAAGGCGGCGCTCCGGGCAGCAGGATGCCGCGGATTCTTCCTAGTTTTCGGTAAACTGGTTAACCGCGGCTGAACGTCTGGAGACGACACCAGAGACGATGAAGGGCTCCCGAAGGAGCCCCCCGATCCGGCGGCAAAGGGGCGCTCACCCCTTGTTGGCGCGGTTTTCGATGAGGTCGTCGACGACCGAGGGGTCT
>NZ_NTHN02000086.1 GCF_002300555.2 Alloyangia mangrovi
CCTCGGGCTGCGCCCGGCGGAGTTCTGGGCGCTCACCCCGGCGGAGCTGCGGCTGATGCTGGGCGAGCAGAGCGGCGCGCCCGCGATGGGGCGGGCGCGGCTCGAGGAGTTGATCGCGGCCTTCCCGGACCGGGAGGCGCCGCAGGGCGCAGAGGGAGACGGGTGATGAGTGATTTCGAGGGGGTCGACGAGCTTGACCGCGCCATGGCCGATCTCGAGGCCGGGCTCGGCGGCGCGGCCGCCATGGCGGCCGGCTTCGACGCGGAACTGAAACGCATTCACGAGACATTGTCGGCCACCGGCCGCGGCGCCGCGAAGCTCGAGGGCACGATCAGCCGCGGGCTCGCGCGGGCCTTCGACGGGGTGGTGTTCGACGGGATGCGCGCCTCGGAGGCGCTGGAGCGGGTTGCCCGCAGCGTGCTCGACAGCGCCTATCGCGCCGCAGTGCAGCCGGTGACCGACCATCTTGGCGGCGCGCTGGCGGCGGGAGTGACGCAGCTCATGGGGGCCTTCTCGCCCTTCGCGCAGGGCGGTGCCTTCAGCCAGGGGCGGGTCATGCCCTTTGCCAGCGGCGGCGTGGTCAGCGGGCCGGTGCGGTTCCCTATGCGCGGCGGCACCGGGCTGATGGGCGAGGCGGGGCCCGAGGCGATCCTGCCGCTGTCGCGCGGCGCTGACGGCCGGCTTGGCGTGCGCGCCGAGGGGCGTGGCCCGGCGGTGAACGTGGTGATGAACATCCAGACGCCCGACGTGCAGGGCTTCCAGCGCAGCCGTTCGCAGATTGCCGCGCAGATGAGCCGGGCGCTGAGCCAGGGCGCGCGCAACCGCTGAGGAGGCACCATGAGCTTTCACGAGACACGATTTCCCGCCGATCTCAGCTTCGGCGCAATGGGCGGGCCGGAGCGGCGCACCGACGTGGTCGAGCTGCGCTCGGGCCATGAGGAGCGCAACACCCCCTGGGCGCAGTCGCGGCGGCGCTTTGACGCCGGTCTCGGGCTGCGCTCGCTCGACGATATCGCGCAGTTGCTGGCCTTCTTCGAGGCGCGGCGCGGCCAGCTCTACGGGTTCCGCTGGAAGGACTGGTCAGACTACAAGTCCTGCCTGCCTTCGGGCACCGTCTCGGCGGGCGACCAGGTGATCGCCCATGGCGACGGGGTGACGCGCGTCTTTCAGCTGATCAAGACCTACCGCTCGGGCGGTGCCAGCTACGCGCGGCCCATTGCCAAGCCGGTCGCGGGGACGGTACTCGCGGCGGTGCAGGACGTGGAGATGCGCGAGGGCGTGCATTTCGAGGTCGACCTTGCGACGGGGCTCATTACCTTTGCCGAGCCGCCGCTCGCCGGGGTCGAGGTCAGCGCGGGGTTCGAATTCGACGTGCCGGTGCGCTTCGACTCCGACCGGATCAGCGTCTCGGTCGCCAGCTTCCAGGCCGGGCAGGTGCCCGATGTGCCGGTCATCGAGGTGCGGGTCTGATGGGTGCGGCGGAGCTTCATGCCCATCTTGCGGGCGGGCTGACCACCGTGGCGCGCTGCTGGGCGCTGACCCGGGCCGATGGCACGCGCTACGGCTTCACAGACCACGACCGGGATTTGTCCTTCGACGGGCTGGTGTTTCGCGCCGGGTCCGGGCTGAGCGCGCTGGCGCTGCAGCAGGGTACCGGGCTTTCGGTCGACAACAGCGAGGCGATGGGGGCGCTCTCGGATGCGGCGCTGTCCGAGGCGGAGATCGATGCCGGGCGCTTTGACGGGGCCGATCTGTTGGTCTGGCTGGTGAACTGGGCCGAGGTGTCGCAGCGCCGGGTGATGTTCCGTGGCACGCTCGGCGAAATCCGCCGCGGCGACGGGGCGTTTCACGCCGAGCTGCGCGGGCTCACCGAGGCGCTGAACGTGCCGCTGGGGCGGATCTACCAGAAACCCTGCTCGGCGGTGCTGGCGGATGCGGCGTGCCGGTTCGACCTCGGCACGCCGGGGTTTGTCCACGAGGGACCGGCGCTGGCGGTCTCGGACCGGCGGCGCTTCCAGTTCGGTGTGCTTGCGGAGTTCGAGCCGGGCTGGTTCGCGCGCGGTCGGCTCGAGGTTCTGGACGGCGCGGGTAAGGGGCTCGCCGCCGCGGTCAAGCGGGACAGGACCGATGGTGGGCAGCGGGTGATCGAACTTTGGGAGCCTTTGCGTGCGGAATTGCAGCCCGGAGACCTCTGCCGGGTCACCGCGGGCTGCGACAAGCGCATGGAAAGCTGTCGGCTCAAGTTCGACAACCTGCTCAACTTCCAGGGTTTCCCGGACATCCCCGAGGACGACTGGATGCTCGTTCACGCCAGCCGATCGGCGCGGGCGGACGGGGGATCGCGGCGATGAGCGGGACGCGGATCGTCGCAGCGGCGCGTGGCTGGATTGGTACGCCCTACCTGCACCAGGCCTCGGTGAAAGGAGCGGGCTGCGATTGCCTCGGCCTTCTGCGCGGGGTTTGGCGCGAGGTGATCGGCGCGGAACCCGAAGTGGTTCCGCCCTACAGCCGCGACTGGTCCGAGCCGCAGGGCGACGAGGCGCTGCTGCGCGCGGCATTGCGGCACCTGCACCCGAAGGCCCTCGACGACGCGGCCCCAGGCGACGTGCTGCTCTTTCGCATGCGCGAGGGCGCAGTGGCCAAGCATCTCGGGATTGAGGCGCAGGCCGGGGTCGGCGCGCGGTTCATCCATGCCTACAGCGGTCACGGGGTGATCGAAAGCGCGCTCAGCGCGCCGTGGCGACGCCGTCTGGCGGCGCGTTTTGCCTTTCCGACGGAGAAGACCTGATGGCGACGATCCTCCTTTCCGCCGCCGGGGCGGCGCTTGGCAGCAGCATGGGCGGCTCGGTGCTCGGCCTGTCGATGACCGCCGTGGGGCGATTCCTCGGCGCGGGCCTCGGGCGGGCGATCGACCAGCGGCTGATGGGCGCGGGCTCGGAAACCGTCGAGACCGGCCGGATCGAGCGCTTTCGCCTGGCGGGCGCCGGCGAGGGTGCGGCGATCCCGCAGGTCTGGGGCCGGATGCGCGTTGGCGGGCAGGTGATCTGGGCGACGGACTTCACCGAGCACGTCCGCAAGGAGAGGGTTGGCGGCGGCAAGGGCAGCCCGCGCAGCGAGACCACGGTCAAGCAACACAGCTATTCGGTGAGCCTCGCGCTGGCGCTCTGCGAGGGCGAGATCACCGGCGTCGGCCGGGTCTGGGCTGATGGCGCCGAGATCGCCCCGCGCGATCTCAACATGCGCGTCTATACCGGCAGCCGCGATCAGCTGCCCGATCCGAAGATGGAGGCGGTGGAGGGTGCGGGGCTGGTCCCGGCCTATCGCGGCACCGCCTACGTGGTCATCGAGGAGCTGATGCTCGAGCGTTTCGGCAACCGCGTGCCGCAATTCAGCTTCGAGGTGACGCGGCCCGAGCTTGGCGATCCGCAGGACGTGCCGCTGGCCATCCGCGGCGTGGCGATGATCCCCGGCACCGGGGAATATGCGCTGGCGACGCGGCCGGTGTACCTCGATCACGGCAATGGCGCGCAGGCGGCGGTGAACCTCAGCACGCCCGCAGAGCTGCCGGATTTCCTCGTCTCTCTGGACCAGCTCCGCGATGAGCTGCCCGAGTGCCGCGCTGCCTCGCTGGTGGTGAGCTGGTTCGGCGACGACCTGCGCTGCGGGGCCTGTTCGATTCGTCCGAAGGTCGAGCAGGGGGACTGGGACTCGGCGCAGATGCCGTGGCGGGTTGCCGGACTGGACCGCGGCGCGGCACAGCTTGTGCCGCAGCTCGAGGGGCGCCCGGTCTACGGCGGCACCCCCGCCGACGCCGCGGTGATCGAGGCTCTGCAGGAGATGGCGGCGCGCGGGCTTGAGGTGGTTTATTACCCCTTCGTGCTGATGGACCAGATGGTGGGCAATGCGCTGCCCGACCCGTGGACCGGGACCGAGGGCCAGCCCGCGTTGCCGTGGCGGGGGCGGATCACGTCGAGCCTCGCGCCCGGGGTGAACGGATCGCCGGACGGCACGGCGATGGCGGAGGCCGAGGTGGCGGCCTTCTTCGGAACCGCCGCGGCGGCGGATTTTTTCGTGTCGGGCGGCGCGGTCAGCTACTCCGGCCCGGAGGAATGGTCCTTCCGCCGTTTCATCCTGCATCAGGCGGCGCTCTGCGCGGCGGCGGGTGGGGTCTCGGCCTTCTGCATCGGCTCGGAGATGCGCGGGCTGACGCAGATCCGCGGCGCAGCGGGGTTCCCGGCGGTACAGGCGCTGCGGGCACTGGCGGCGGAGTGCCGGGTGCTGCTGGGGTCGGCGGTGAAGATCGGCTACGCTGCCGACTGGAGCGAGTATTTCGGCTACCACCCGCAGGACGGTTCGGGCGACGTCTATTTCCACCTCGACCCGCTGTGGAGCGACCCGCAGATCGACTTCATCGGCATCGACAACTACATGCCGCTGGCCGACTGGCGCGACGGCGCGGATCACGCGGATGCGGGCTGGGGCGCGATCTACAGCCCCGATTACCTCATGGGCAATGTCGAGGGCGGCGAGGGCTTCGACTGGTACTATCCCACGCCCGAGGCCCGCGATGCGCAGCGCCGGGTGCCGATCACCGACGGCGCGCATGGCGAGCCCTGGGTCTATCGGTACAAGGACCTGCGCGGCTGGTGGTCGAACCTGCACCACGAGCGGATCGGCGGCGTGAGGCAGGCGCTGCCCACCGGCTGGGAGCCGCAGAGCAAGCCGATCTGGTTCACCGAGCTTGGCTGCGCCGCGCTCGACAAGGGCGCGAACCAGCCCAACAAGTTCCTTGATCCGAAAAGCTCGGAGAGCCTTCTTCCGCATTATTCCAATGGTTTGCGCGACGAACTTATGCAGCGGCAGTATCTGCGCGCGGTGCATGCCCATTGGGACGATCCCGCCAACAACCCGGTCTCGGAGGTCTATGACGCGCCGATGCTGGACATGTCGCGGGCGCTGGTTTGGGCCTGGGATGCGCGGGCTTACCCGTGGTTCCCGGGGCTCTCGGAGCAGTGGAGCGACGGCGGCAACTACCGGCGCGGACACTGGCTGAACGGCCGTGCCTCGGGGCGGACGCTGGCCTCGGTGGTGGCGGAGATCTGCGCGCGCTCGGGGGTTGAGGACGTCGATGTGAGCCGCCTCTGGGGCTGGGTGCGGGGGTATCAGCTCGACCGGGTGAGTGACGCGCGCGGCGTGTTGCAGCCGCTCTTGCTGGCGCATGGGGTGGATGCGATCGAGCGCGACGGCGCGCTGGTCTTCCTGCCGCGGCGGGGGCGCGGGGCGGTGCCGCTCGACCCGGCGGCGCTGGTGCATGATCCGTCGGAGGAAGGCGATCTGCTGCGCATCCGCGCCGCCGATGCCGAGATGGCGGGGCGGCTCAGGCTGCGCTTTGTCGAGGCCGATGGCGATCACGTGGTTTCGGGCGAGGAGGTGGTGTTGCCGGATGCGCAGACCCATGGCGTCGCCGAGACCGAATGGCCGCTGGCGCTGACCCGGGCCGAGGGGCGCATGGTGCTCGAGCGCTGGCTGGCCGAGGCGCGGATTGCCCGCGAGACGCTGCGCTTTGCTTTGCCGCCTTCGCAAACGGCGCTTGGGGCGGGGGATATCGTCGAACTGCCCGGTGCCTCTGGTCCCCTGCGCGCGCGCATCGACCGGGTAGAGATCGGCGCGCACCAGAAGATCGAGGCGGTGTGCATCGAGCCCGACACCTACCTTCCGGCCGACCTGGGCGAGAGCGATCCCGTGCTCCGCCCCGTCGCGGCGCCGGTGCCGGTGCTGCCGCTCTTCCTCGACCTGCCGCTGCTGAGCGGCGAGGAGGTGCCGCATGCACCGCACCTCGCGGTGACCGCGACCCCCTGGCCGGGCCGCGTGGCGGTCTATGACAGTGCCTCGGATGCGGACTACGGGCTGAGCGAGGTCATCGCCGCGCGGGCGACGGTCGGGGTCACCGAGACCCCGCTTGCCGCCGCGCCCGCCGGGCGGATCGACCGAGGTGACGGGCTGCAGATCGCCCTGCGCTCGGGGGCGCTGCAGACGGTTTCCGACGCGGCGCTGCTCGGCGGGGCGAACGTCATGGCGATCGGCGACGGCACGCCGGGGAATTGGGAGGTCTTCCAGTTCCGAGACGCCGAGCTGCTGGAGCCCGGACGCTGGCGGCTCTCGCACCGGCTGCGCGGGCAGGCGGGCAGCGACGGGACCATGCCCGAGGTCTGGCCGGCGGGGTCCTGGGTGGTGCTGCTCGACGGGGCGCCGCAGCAGATCGCGTTGACACCGGCGCAGAGGCGACAGGCGCGGCACTACCGGATCGGGCCGGCGACGCGCGGCTACGACGATGCGAGCTACGTGCACCGGGAGCTTGCCTTCGACGGCAACGGCCTCAGGCCGTACCGCCCGGCGCATCTGCGCGCGGCCATGGCGGGCGGTACGGCGCGGTCCCTGAGCTGGATCCGGCGCACCCGCCTCGAGGGCGACGACTGGGGGCTGCCCGAGGTGCCGCTCGGCGAGGAGAGCGAACGCTATCTCCTGCGCGTGGTGCAGGGCGAAATGCTGATCCGCGAGACATTTTGCGATGCGCCCACATGGGATTACGATTCTGCGCAGGACGGGCTGACAGGGCTCTACGAGGTGCAGGTGGCGCAGGTCTCGGCGCGCTACGGGGCCGGTCCCTTCGCGCGGCTGGTGCTCTCGGCCTGAGCGGCACCGGGAGGGGGCTTTCATCTCCGGCCGCGATCCCCTAGATCACGGTTTTGCATTTCGACCCGCGCCGGCTATCTGCTAGAGTGGCGGCAACTCAAGGAGGACTCCCATGGCCAAGACCCGCGCCAAGATCGCCGAACTGGATCCCGTCTGGGCCCGCATCGTCCGCGAGGCCGAAGAGGTTGTCGCCGCCGAGCCGCTGCTGGGCGGGTCGGTGCACATTTCCATCCTGCACCACCCGACCATCGAGCGGGCACTGGCCTACCGCATCTCGCTGAAACTGGCGAACGGCGAGATGTCCGAACAGATCCTGCGCGAAATCTGCGACGAGGCCTACAGCTCGGATCCCTCGCTGGCGCTGAAGGCGCGGGCGGATATCCAGGCCACCTTCGAGCGCGACCCGGCCTGCCACCGCTACCTGCAGCCGCTGCTCTACTTCAAGGGGTTCCAGGCGGTCCAGAGCCAGCGCGTGGCGCATTGGCTGTGGAACCAGGGCCGGCGTGACCTGTCGTATTTCTTCCAGATGCGCTCGTCCGAGGTGTTCGGCGTCGACATCCACCCGGCCGCGAAGATCGGCAAGGGCATCATGATCGACCACGCCCATTCGATCGTCATCGGCGAGACGGCAGTGGTCGGCGACGACGTGTCGATCCTGCACTCGGTGACGCTCGGCGGCACCGGCAAGGAGGACGAGGACCGTCACCCGAAGATCGGCAACGGCGTGCTGATCGGTGCCGGGGCGAAGGTGCTCGGGAATATCAAGGTGGGCGACCGCTCGCGCATCGCGGCGGGCTCGGTGGTGCTGGCCGAGGTACCGCCCTGCAAGACCGTCGCCGGGGTGCCGGCGAAGATCGTCGGCGAGGCGGGTTGCGACCAGCCCTCGCGCTCGATGGACCAGAAGCTGACCGGCTGCAACTGCAGCGACTGAGAACGGGCCTTGGGGAATTGAGAAAGGCGCGGTCCCTTGGGGCCGCGCCTTTTGCTTTGGAGGGGGCGCCGATCCGCCCGGGCTCAGGCTCCCGCCACCACGGCCGGCATGACCCGGCGCGTGCGGCTGCGGCTTTCCATCCACGCCAACCCCAGCATCACGATCCCGCCCGCGGCCAGCGCCGCGCCGACCTGGCCGGTGGCATTCCAGCCGTGGCCCGCGGCAAGCGCGCGCCCGGCAAGGAACGGCCCCAGTGCGTTGGCGGCGTTGAAGGCGGCATGGTTGAGCGCCGCGGCAAGGGTCTGGGCCTCGCCGGCCACGTCCATCAGTCGCATCTGCAGCGGGATGGCGAGACTGGCGGTCGTTCCCAGCAGGAAGAGCGACAGGCCCATCATCATCCAGTCGCCGATCACCGCGGAATAAAGTAGCGACATCAGCACCATGCCTGCCAGAAGCAGCAGCGCGCCGCCGAGCCGCGACCAGTCTGCGAGGCGCCCGGCGATCAGGTTGCCGAGGACGCCTCCGACACCGAAGGCCGAGAGCGCCGCGGGGATCGCCCAGGCGGGGGCGTCGGTGGCCTCGAGCATGGCGGCGGAGAAGTAGGAATAGACGGCAAAGACCCCGCCGAAGCCGATCGCGCCGACCAGCAGCGTCATCCACACCGCGCGGTTGGCCAGCGCCGAGAGCTCGCGCAGGGGGCTGGGCATGGGGCCGGACTGCACGTTCGGGGCAAGACGGGCGATCAGCAGCGCCGAGACGGCGGCGATGCCGGTGGTGACCACGAAGCAGAGCCGCCAGCCAAAGACCTGACCCGCGGCACCCGCCAGCGGTACGCCGATCACATTGGCCAGCGTCAGCCCCATCAGCACCTGCGCCACGCCGCGCGCCTTGCGGCCCTCGGGCGAGAACTCGGCGGCAAAGAGCATCGAGATGCCGAGGAAGGCACCATGCGGCAGACCGGCAAGGAAACGCCCGGCGATCAGCATCGTCAGGTTCGGCGCCATGGCCGAGAGCAAGTTGCCGAGCCCGAAGAAGCAGATCAGCAGGATCAGCAGCAGCTTGCGCGGGATCAGCGAGCCCAGCACCGCCAGCACCGGCGCGCCGACGACCACGCCGAGCGCATAGGCGCTCACCGCGTGGCCGGCGTCGGGCTCGCTCACCACAAGATCGGCGGCGTAATAGGGCAGCAGGCCCATGGCGGCGAACTCGGAGACGCCGATTGCAAAGGCGCCGAGCGCCAGCGAGAGGATCGTCAGACGGCCCTGACGGTCTTGGGTGGCCATGTCGCAGCTCCGCGGATCGGATGTCGAATGTCGGGAGTGCCGGAGCGCGGGGGCGGGACTCGCCCGCCGCACTGCAGCACGGTTTCAATGGTATGGTTTCGGCGCATCTTCACAAGCGACGCTTGCGCAACCTCGCCATGCAGGCAGCGCATGCCGTATTGGCAGCCGGTCGCTCGTCCGCGGATCGTCGGGCGAAGGCATGAAGGCTAACGTCCTGCTGCAGTGGCAGAAAATTGCTCGGGAGGTCACATTGTGATGAGGTGATGTGTAAATGGCGTGTTAGCTTACCCTTGGGAAATTGATTCCAAGTAGTTGGCAAATTGGAGAAAAGTGATGTTGAGGCCATATATTCTGGCGATACCGCTGGCCGTTTTCGGGCTCGCGGCCCCCGCGGTGGCGCAGGATCAAACCGAAAAGCCGAACATCCTGGTGATCTGGGGTGACGACATCGGCTGGCAAAACGTCTCGGCCTACGGGATGGGCACCATGGGCTACACCACGCCCAACATCGACCGGATCGCCGAAGAGGGCATCCGCTTCACCGACCACTACGCGCAACCGAGCTGTACCGCGGGCCGCGCCGCCTTCATCACCGGCCAATATCCGATCCGCTCGGGCATGACGACGGTGGGCCAGCCGGGCTCGGCGCTCGGGCTGCAGGCCGCCTCGCCGACGTTGGCCGAAGAGCTGAAGCAGATCGGCTACCGCACAGGGCATTTCGGCAAGAACCACCTCGGCGACCGCAACGAGCACCTGCCGACGGTGCATGGCTTCGACGAGTTCTTCGGCAACCTCTACCACCTCAACACCCAGGAAGAGGCCGAGCAGCGCGACTACCAGCGCTTCGGCGAGGCCTTCTCGGGCTCGCTCGAGGCCTATGAGGAGCAGTTCGGGACGCGCGGGGTGATCCACTCCTTCGCCTCCGAGACCGACGACCCCACCGAGCAGCCGCGCTTCGGCAAGATCGGCATGCAGACCATCGAGGACACCGGCCCGCTGACGCAGGAGCGGATGAAGATGTTCGACGAGGAAGAGGTGCTGCCGCTGGCGATCGACTTCATGTCCGCTGCCAAGGAGGCGGGCGAGCCCTTCTTCGTCTGGCTCAACACCAGCCGCATGCACCTTTACACGCGGCTCAACGACGAATGGCGCTACGCTGCCGAGGAATACACTTCCGAGGCCGATCTCTATGGCTCGGGGATGCTGCAGCACGATCATGACATCGGCATGGTCCTCGATTGGCTCGACGAGCAGGGGCTCTCCGACAACACCATCGTCTGGTACTCGACCGACAACGGCCCCGAGCACAACTCCTGGCCGCATGGCGGCACCTCGCCGTTCCGCGGCGAGAAGATGACCACCTACGAGGGCGGCGTGCGCGTGCCGTCGATGATCCGCTGGCCGGGACACCTGCCCGAGGGCGAGATTCTCAACGGCATCCAGGGCCACCAGGACATGTTCACCTCGCTGGCCGCCGCCGCCGGGATCGAGGACGTGGCCGCCGAGGTCATGGAAGAGAAGCAGCAGTACATCGACGGGCTGAACAACCTGCCGTACTGGATGGGAGAGCAGGATCACTCGGCCCGCAACAACATCTTCTACTACTACGAAAGCAAGCTGACCGCCGTGCGCATGGGGCCGTGGAAGTTCCACTTCTCCACCAAGGAGGATTACTACGACAGCCTCGAGGCGCGCACCGCGCCGCTGGTGTTCAACATCCGCATGGATCCCTTCGAAAGCTACAGCAGCACCGACGCCTACGGGCACCTGATGCAGAAGGTCTCGTGGCTGATGCAGCCGATGAGCGTGCTCATGGGCCAGCACCTGCAGACGCTGGCGGAATACCCGCCGGTGCAGGGCGGCGCGTCCTTCGATATGTCGAACGTCGTGGCGGACTTCCTCGAGAGCGCGATGCAGTAAACGCATCGAGCTGACTGAAAAGGGGCGCGGGCCGGTGGGTCCGCGCTTTTTTTCTTTTCTAGAGGGCTTTCGGCTCTCGAAACGCTGGAAAGAAAAACGGCCCCACTTTGCAGTGGGGCCGTTTCTTATTCCAGCGATGCGCCCGGATCAGGCGAGCATCACCATCGGGTTCTCGAGGTTGTCGGCGATCGCCTGCAGCAGCTCGGCACCGAGCGCGCCGTCGATGACCCGGTGGTCGACCGAGAGCGTCACCGACATCACCGTCGCCACGGCCAGCTCGCCATCGGCGCCGACGACGGGCTTCTTGACGCCCGCGCCCACGGCGAGGATCGCGCCATGCGGCGGGTTGATCACCGCGTCGAAGTTGTCGATGCCATACATGCCGAGGTTGGAGATCGCGAAGCTGCCACCGATGTATTCATGCGGCGCGAGCTTCTTGTTCCGGGCCCGGCCGGCGAGGTCCTTCATCTCGGCCGAGAGGGCAGAGAGCGACTTCATCTCGGCATCCTTGAGAACCGGGGTGAAGAGACCACCCTCGATCGCCACGGCCACCGCCACGTCCGACGGCTTCAGCTTGAAGATCCGATCGCCTGCCCAGACGGCATTGGCATCCGGCACCGACTGCAGCGCCAGGGCACAGGCCTTGATGATGAAGTCGTTGACCGAGAGCTTCACGCCGCGTGCTTCCAGCTGCTTGTTCAGCTGGCTGCGGAACTTGAGCAGCGCGTCGAGCTTGATGTCCTTGCGCAGGTAGAAGTGCGGGATGGTCTGCTTGGCCTCGGTGAGGCGGCTGGCCACCGTCTTGCGCATGCCGTCGAGCTTGACCTCTTCGAACTCGCGCCCCTCGTACATCTTGCGCACCGCGTCCGAGGATGGACCCGAGGCCATCGCCGCGGCCTTGGGGGCCTCGGCTGCCTTGGTCTCGGCTGCGGCTGCAGGCGCTGCTGCCGCGCCGGGCTTGGCGGCCTCGACGTCGGCCTTGACGATGCGGCCATGCGGGCCGGTGCCCTTGACCTGCGACAGGTCCAGCCCCTTGTCCGCCGCAATGCGGCGGGCCAGAGGCGAGGCGAAGATGCGGGTGCCATCGGCCGCGGCGGGCGCTGCCGGGGCAGGGGTCGCGGAACCGGCTGCCGGGGTGGCCGCTGCTGCCTTGGCCTCTTCGGCCTTGGGCGCCTCGGCTTTCGCCTCGGCCTTGGGGGCCGAGGTGTCGATGTCGTCGGCGCTCTCACCCTCTTCGAGCAGCACGGCGATGGGGGTGTTCACCTTCACCCCTTCGCTGCCTGCCTCGATGAGGATCTTGCCGATGGTGCCTTCGTCGACGGCTTCGAATTCCATCGTCGCCTTGTCGGTCTCGATCTCGGCGATGATGTCACCCGAGCTGACCGTGTCGCCCTCTTTCACCAGCCATTTGGCCAGCGTGCCTTCCTCCATGGTGGGGGACAGCGCGGGCATCAGGATTTCCGTGGGCATGACGCTCTCCTTACCGGTAGGTGACTTGCTTCACGGCGTCGATCACCTCTGCGGTGGTGATCAGCGCGTGCTTCTCGAGGTTCGCCGCGTAGGGCATGGGCACGTCCTTGCCGGTGCAGTTGATCACCGGGGCGTCCAGCCAGTCGAAGGCGTTCTGCATGATGAAGGCCGAGAGGTGGTTGCCGATGGAGCCCACCGGCCAGCCCTCTTCCACGGTCACGCAGCGGTTGGTCTTCTTCACCGACTCGATGACGGTGCCGTAGTCGATCGGGCGCAGGGTGCGCAGGTCGATGACCTCGGCCGAGATGCCTTCTTCCGCCAGCTTGTCCGCCGCCTCGAGGGCGTAGGTCATGCCGATGCCGAACGACACGAGGGTCACGTCGGTGCCTTCGCGCCAGATGCGGGCCTTGCCGAAGGGCACGGTGAAGTCATCCATGACCGGCACGTCGAAGGAGCGGCCGTAGAGGATCTCGTTCTCGAGGAAGATCACCGGGTTCGGGTCGCGGATGGCGCTCTTCAGCAGGCCCTTGGCGTCGGAGGCCGAGTAGGGCATCGCCACCTTGAGGCCGGGCACCATCGCGTACCAGGCTGCATAGTCCTGGGAGTGCTGCGCGCCGACGCGGGCGGCGGCACCGTTCGGACCGCGGAACACCATCGGCGCACCCATCTGGCCGCCGGACATGTAAAGCGTCTTCGCCGCCGAGTTGATGATCTGGTCGATCGCCTGCATGGCGAAGTTGAAGGTCATGAACTCGACGATGGGCTTCAGCCCGCCAAAGGCCGCGCCGACGCCGATGCCGGCAAAGCCGTGTTCGGTGATCGGCGTGTCGATGACGCGCTTCGAGCCGAACTCGTCGAGCAGGCCCTGGGTCACCTTATACGCGCCCTGGTATTCCGCCACTTCCTCGCCCATGACGAAGACGTTGGGATCGTTGCGCATTTCCTCGGCCATGGCGTCGCGGAGAGCTTCGCGCACGGTCTGGGTCTTCATCTCGGTGCCTTCGGGCCAGTCGGGCTCGACCGCCTTGGCCTTGGGGGTTGCCGGGGCAGAGGCGGGGGCCGCCTCGACCGGCGCTGCCGGGGCTTCTTCCGCTGCGGGCGCGGGGGCGGCGTCACCGCCCGAAGAGGTCTCGATCGACGAGGCGTCCTCGCCTTCCTCTACCAGCACGGCGATCGGGGTGTTGACCTTCACGCCCTCGGTGCCCTCGGCGATCAGCAGCTTGCCGACGATGCCCTCGTCGACCGCCTCGAACTCCATCGTGGCCTTGTCGGTCTCGATCTCGGCGAGGATGTCGCCCGAGCTCACGGTGTCACCCTCTTTCACCAGCCATTTGGCCAGCGTGCCCTCTTCCATGGTCGGCGAGAGCGCGGGCATGAGAATTTCGGTTGCCATATCGGTTGGTCCTTCTGCCTCAGGCCTCTACCGCGTCGCCTTGCGGCACTTCGTCGGCGTAGATGTCGGTCCAGAGTTCCTCGAGCGCCGGCTCGGGGCTCTCCTTCGAGAACTCCGCCGAGGCGTTCACGATGTCCTTGATGTTCTTGTCGATCGCCTTGAGGTCATCCTCGGTGGCGTGCTTGCCCTGCAGCAGCAGCTCGCGCACGCTCTGGATCGGGTCGCGCTCGTCGCGCATCTTCTGCACTTCCTCGCGGGTCCGGTACTTCGCCGGGTCCGACATGGAGTGGCCGCGGTAGCGGTAGGTCTTCACTTCGAGGATATAGGGGCCCTTGCCGGCGCGGCAGTGCGCCACGGCCTTCTCGCCGGCTTCCTTGACCGCCAGCACGTCCATGCCGTCGACCAGCTCGCCGGGAATGCCGTAGGGCGCGCCGCGGGTGTAGATTTCCTCGGTCGAGGTCGAGCGCTTCTGCGCCGTGCCCATGGCGTACTGGTTGTTCTCGATGACGAAGATCACCGGAAGCTTCCAGATCGAGGCCATGTTGAAGGTCTCGTAGACCTGGCCCTGGTTGGCGGCGCCGTCGCCGAAGTAGGCAAAGGTCACGCGGTCGTTTTCCAGGTAGCGGTCAGCGAAGGCAAGGCCGGCGCCGAGCGGCACCTGCGCGCCGACGATGCCGTGGCCGCCGTAGAAATGCTTCTCGCGGCTGAACATGTGCATCGAGCCGCCCTTGCCCTTGGAATAGCCGCCCTCGCGGCCGGTGAGCTCGGCCATCACGCCGTTGGGGTCCATGCCGCAGGCCAGCATGTGGCCGTGGTCGCGGTAGGAGGTGATGCGCTTGTCGCCTTCGCTCGCAGCGGCCTCGAGGCCGACGACGACGGCTTCCTGGCCGATGTAGAGGTGGCAGAACCCGCCGATGAGCCCCATGCCATAGAGCTGACCCGCCTTCTCTTCGAAGCGGCGGATGAGCAGCATGTCATGGTAGTATTGCTTGAGCTCCTCGGGCGAGACGTTCGGCTTGGCGGATGGTTTCCGGGCGGCCATGGGGACTCCTCCCAACTAGTTTAGTGTTAAACTTTCTCTCACAGTAAATCGCCGGGGGCGGAGTGTCAAAGGGCCGGGGCGTCAGTTTCGTCAAAAAGTGGCCGAGGTGGACGTTACGGCAGGCAACCGGCAGAACCCCGCCAACCGCGCCACCCCGGGCACGGCGCGGGTGGCCGGTGTCGCGCCGTGCGTATTTGGCAAGAGAAGAAGCGCATAGCGCACCCCAAGCCCTTCTTCTCTTTGAAAATACGCCGGGGGAGCGCGGCGCGCCGCGACGTGCCGGGGGCGGAGCCCCCGGATGCGCCCGGCACCGGG
>NZ_NTHN02000087.1 GCF_002300555.2 Alloyangia mangrovi
CGCAGATCGACCTCGGGCGCCGCGTCGCCGACGCGCTGGAGGCGCGGCGGACCGCCTGCCAGCACGCGCTACTGCGCCGCCTTGCGCCTCTCGCACGCGCGCATGTGCTGCACCCCCCCCGAGGACGACGTCCAGGCGCTACGGGCCGCCTTCCTCCTGCCCGAAGCGGGGGTCGAGGCTTTTTCCCATGCCGCGGAACAGGCAGCCTCCGCCTGTGATTTCGCGGGCACGCCACCGCTGTTGCGCCTGGTTCACCCCACGCCGCCCTTCAATTTTGTCTCCTTCTCCCTGGCCACCGAGCCGGACCGCGAGGTACTCTGATGGGGCTCTTGCGCAAGCTTCTCGGCGCGCCGGTGACCGCCCCTTTCTCGGGCGCTCTCTGGGTCACCGCGCAGCTCGCGCAGGCGGCCGAGACCGAATTCTACGACCCAGTGCGCATCCGGCGCGAGCTCGAGGCGCTGGCTGGCGCGGCGGATCGCGGCGATCTCGACGAGACAGACTACGACGCGGCGGAAGAGGTGCTGATGGCGCGCCTGGCCGAAGCCGCGCGGCGGGGCGCCACATGACGGCGCCGCTCGCCATCTTGCGGCCCCATGCGCAGATGCCGCTGCCGGCGGGTCTCTCAGGAGAGCCCTGCGGCGCCTTCTTGCTCGTGCACGGGGTCGACCTGCCAGTCGGCCGGGTGACCTTCGGCAAGACCCGCAGCGCGGTCCTGCAGCATGCCGGACACCGCCAAGCGCAGCTTGAATCACTTCTGCCGCTGGGGCCGGTCCTTGCCCTGCAGCCTGGTGTCCGGCTCACGCCTGCGGACCTGGCCCCTGCCCATGCAGAACTCGCCGAATGGTGCGACCGGCTGGAAGGGCGGGTGCAGTTCCAGCTGACTGTGTGCTGGGACATGGCCGCGCCGCGCCGATGCCCGACGCGGCTCCCGCTTCCGCCAGACAAGGCCGCGATAAGAATTCAGCTGGAGGCCCGGCTGTCGCAGCTCGTGCAAGACAGTATCGAGCTGCCGCTCGGCAGCGACGACATGCTGATGAACCGCGTCCTTCTCCTCGACATCACGGATGAAGGCCGACTCGACGCGCTGCTTGCGCGGATCGACGCGCTCTGTCCAGAACGGCTACGCCTGCGCCTCGTGGGCCCGAGCCCCGCGGTCTCCTTCGCGCTTGCCGCGCTGCGCCGGATATCCGGGGCGGACGTCGGCAGCGCAGCCGCCGCGCTTGGCCTCGGGCTCCCCTCGCCGCCGACGGGCGCGGCGCTCGCAGCACTTGGACCTCTGGTCCCGGAACGCCGCAGGCGCGCGCTCCGGCAGGGCTGCGATCCCGACCATGCCCGTCTCTTGAGCCGGGTCTGTGCGCTCTCCCTGCCTCCGGGTCCCTTGGAGGAGGTGCCTATCCTCTCGGTCAGGCGCGAGGGCTGCGCCGATCCGGTCGGACCGCGCAGCCTGCCGGCGCCGGGCGCGGCGCCACGCCAAAGCGGAACAGACGGATGAGCGTGCTCCACCTGCACGGGCTCGTCCCCGCGGGCCAACCCGCCGCCGGCGCCCCACTGCATCGGCGGTTTCGGATCGGGCCGATGACCGCGATCGTGACCGAAGGCGCCCGCACCACCATGCAGGATGCCGCCCTGGACAGCGTTCTGGCGCATGACCGGCTGCTCTCTTGCTACCTCGCGTCGGGACCGGTGTTGCCAGTGCGCTTCGGGACCTGCTTTTCCGGCCCGCGCGCCCTGCAAGAGGCGCTGGCGGAGCGGCTTGCCCCCTGCACGGCCCGGCTCGAGGCGTTGCGCGGCCACGCGGAATACGCGCTGACGGTCGAGCCCGGGGATGCCGTCCAGTCCATCAATGCCGCGCCCAATCCCGAAACCGGGCGGGAGTTCCTGAAGCTCCGCAAGATTCGGCGGGACAGGCGCCTCAAAGCCTCCGAAGCGCAGTCCCAAGCCCTGCGCGCGCTCTTCCTGCGCGCCGAAGACCTCGCCGCCGAGGCCGAGCCGCGCCCGGCACGGCCGCCGCGCCGCTCCGAGCTGGCCCTGCTGATGACCCCTGCAACGGCGGCGCAACTCCGCCAGACACTGCCTGGCTGGTGTGCCGATCACGGCCTGATCGCGCGCCTCGCCGGACCTTTCCCGCCCTACAGCTTTGCCCATGTTGCCATGGAGGTGCCCGCCGATGTCTGATCCGTTTCTCGTCTCGCCAGCGACCGCGGCGCGAAGTGACAGCCCGTCGCTGGTCGACCTCGTCGACCGCGTGCTCGACCGGGGCTGCGTCATCGAGGGTGAGCTCTGGCTGACCGTGGCAGACGTCGATCTGGTCTATCTCGGGCTCAAGGCCGTGTTGACGACACCCGAACGCTTTTCGCGGAGCGAAGGTTGAGGGTCCTGGGCCTCTGCCGTATCGAAGAGCGCGGCGCGCTACCCCATCTGCGCGCCGGGCCCCTTGCGCTCCTGACGACCGAGGCGCCCGCGCGGGCCCGGCTCGGGCTCTGCCTGAGGGCCCACGCCGCGCTGCCCGCCTTCCTGCCGTTCGCGGTGAGGTCCGCGCCCGAGCCCGAAGCTGCCCTGTCATGGGCCGCGGCACGGAGCAGCCTGCTGTTGGACATTGTCGAGCGCCTCCGGGAGCATTCCGAAATGATCCTTACCCTGTCGCCGCCGCATGGCCCGCCTGCTCCGCCCACTGATGGCCTGTCCTACCTGCAGGCGCGCCTGCGGAGCATCGAGACCCAGCGTCGGCTCGACGCCTGCCTCGCGGATCTGGCACCGCGGGCGCTTCCCCTGCCCGGCGACTCGCATGCAGTGCGGGCCGAATCGGTCCTGCTGCTGCCCACCGCGGAGGTGACCGCAAAAGCCCGGCAGCTGGCCGCGGTTTGCCCTTCGGAGCTTCGCCTGAGCCTGAGGCTGAGCGGACCCTGGCCCGCCTTCATCCATGGCGCGCGGTTCTGCAACGCGGCCGGTCAGGTAAGCGGCGCGCCCTGCGCGGCAGAGCCCGCATGATGGAAGACGCCTGCGACCGCCCCGATGCCACCCCCGACGATGCCCTCGCCGGCGCCCAACCCGCCATGACAAGGATCCGCATTGACCCCGAGCGGGTTGAGCAGGACCTGGCGCGGCTGGCGCTGGGGCTGATGGCGTTCCTGCGACAGCTCATGGAACTGCAGGCCCTGCGACGGATGGAGGCTGGCAGCCTGACGCCCGAGCAGGAAGAGCGGCTTGGGACTACCCTGATGCGCGCAGAGGAAGCGCTGCACCGGCTCGCCGCCCAGTTCGGCCTTTCGCCCGAGGATCTTTCGCTCGACCTCGGCCCGCTGGGACGCACGATCTGACAGCGCTTAACCCGACATTAGCCTTGCCTGCCTAAGATCAGGCCCACCGATCGCGGGAGGCTGGCACTTGGGTTCTGCACACGGAAATGAGCAGGCGATTTCGGAGCCGGACGATGTGCCGGCCATGCCAACGACGATGCAGGCCGGATCGACGCCCGTGGTGGCGGGCGATGACCGGCCGGACGGCGCCGCGACCGGGGCCGAGGCTGGGGCTGGGGCCGGGGCTGGGGCCGATGAGCCTGGAAGCTTGGAAGCCGAATGCCATGCAAGTGCGCAAGCCGATGGTTTAGGGCCTCTCCCTGCCTCGCGGACCGAAGGGGTGCCGCCTCCCTCAGCGGGGGCGCACCAGTCCGAAACCGAACCTGCGCCACACCAGGCGGCGGCGCCCGCACCCGCCAGGGTGGATACGCCCGCGCCAGAGGAGGGGCCGCCCAAACTCCCCGCGCGCGAAATCTTCGGGCTCATCGACGTGGGCGGCTGCCGCCTGGCCATCCCAGCCCTCAGCGTGCGCGAGGCAGTGCCCTTCCCCACGACCCTCAGCGCGCTGGCAGCGTCGCTGCCGGGGCTCCTGGGGGCGATGGTGCTGCGCCGGGACACGATCCCGCTGGTCGACCTCGGCACCCTCCTCGGCCGCCCGTCGACCCTGGCGCTGCAGGACCGCGTGGTGGTCATCCTCATCAGCGCCGAGCCCGGGCGGCTGGTCGGGCTGGTGGTCGACAGCCTCGAAGGTATGACCGCGCTCGAGCCGGGGCGCATCACCCGCATGGGCATCGCCGGCCGCAGCGATCTTCTGGCCGGATCGCGGAGCTTCGTGCGGGACGGCGTGGTTGTCGGACTCCTCGATCCGAAGCGGCTCTTCGACCTGCCCGGCCTGCCTTACGCCCTGCAGCGCGACCGCGGCGTCGCAATCTCGGCCGCCCCTTCGCGGGACGCCCAGGCCGTCCTGCTCTGCAGCTATGCCGGCCAGGGAATTGCCTTGCCCGTGGCCGAGATACAGGCGACCATCCCGATGCGCCCCTTGCTGCCGAGCCCCATGGCCCATGCGCCCTGCGACGGGGTGATCGAACATCATGGCCGGGAAATCCCAATCCTCGACAGCCTTCACCTCATGGGATTCGGCCGCAATTTTTCCAGCCCCGAAAGGTCCGCCTCGGTGGCGATGCGGGTACCTGCGGGGGGTCTGATCTGCGTTGAAATCGATCGCTTCTTCGATATCGCCCATGTGCCGCGCCACGCGCTGCTCGAGGTGCCCCCGGCCATCTCGCAGCGCAGCGACCTGTTCAGCGGCGTCTACATGCACAGCGATGGCACGCATTTCATGGTCGTCGACAGCGCCGCCCTGCTCGCCGAGGAGGTGGTGGTCCAACTTGCGGGCACGACACGCGCCGCAAGTGCCGGTGCACTCGACGATCCCGCCGCGGAGCGCGCTGCAGAGGGCGCGGATCTGTGCCTCATCTACCACGCGGCGCAGCGCCGGATGGGATGCCGGCTGACCGACATCGTCGAGATCCTGCATCTGCCCGAGGACCTGCTTTACGCCGAGGTCCGGCATGACGCCTACATGGGCTGCCTGAGCCATCGCAAGCAGGTGATCCCGATCTTTTCCGTCGCGCATTTCTTCGGCGAGTTCGCCTTCTTCGAAGAGGGCAAGGCCTGCGTGCTTCTCTTCCGCATCGGCGAGACCCTGGTTGGCGCGGTGGCGGAGGGACTTCTCGAAGTGGCGCAGTGCAGCCGGGCCGGGACGGCGGACGACAGGATGCTGCGCAAGACCGACACCGGCGAATTCATCCCCTTTTTCGATGTCCTCCGGGAACTGCCGGTCGCCAAGATCGGTGGGAGCCTGATGTGACCTGCGACGACCCGCCCCTGCCCGACCGGGACGGCAGACCCGGGCCCGACGCACCGTTTTCCGAGATTGCGGGCCTGATACAGGGCACGGAGGCAGAGCTCAGTCGGCGGTTCGACGACATGGAACTGGTGCTGATGGAATTGACCCAGCAACTGGCCTGCCCCGATCCCGAGCTGTCGCCCGACGCGCTGCCGATCCGGTTGCAGGCCGGCTTCGAGCGGCTGGCCACAGCGCTGGAAGAGGCCCGTTCTGACCGTGCCGAAGTGGTTGCGCGTATCGAAACCATGCAGGCTGCTATGCTGCGCGGATTGGATCGCCTGGGCCGCAAGGTCGCCGGCAGCGCCGCAACCCGCAAGAAGGAGCAGGCGCTGCTGTCGAGACTGGAAGAGGCGATCGAGGCGCTCTCAACCGCCGGCCGGCCGCCGGGCCAGACCACGCGGATCGACGAGATCTTCGCCGCCATCGACCAGATTTCGTCCGGCGCGCCGGACGCGCTTGCGGAAATCCGGCTCGGGCTTGAGCGGCTGGAGCAGCGACCGGAGCCGGATCTCGATCCTCTGCGCGGCGACATCGGGCGCGGCTTCGACCGCCTGGCCCACGCCCTTGGCAACGGCGACAGGCGCCTCACCGCCGAGCGCAAGGCCCTCGGGCACTATCTAGACGGGCTCGAGACGCTCTTCCGCCGCCTCGAGGGCACGGTTCAGCGGCTCGAATCCGCCTCCCCTCCGCAGGACGGGCCAGCTGATCAGGGGCTCGGCGACCACCTCGGGCAGCTCGAGACGCGGCTACTCGGCCAGCAGGCCAGCTCTGCCGAAGCGCTGCGTGACCTCACGATGATCCTCGCGGAATGGATGGCACGCCAGGAGCTGGCAATGTCCAACCAGAATCGCCGCTCCGCATGACGAGCGAAGAGAATTTTAGCCAGATGGAATTGCGCCATTCACCGGGGATTATCGTTTCGGCGATATCCGTCGTCTTGGGCGATCCATGGGGCGACTGGGGCCGAAAGCGACCTTGCCCAGGTCATCCGGGCGCATTGGAGCAGGCCATATGAAACGGGCCGCATGTCACGGGTCTATTGAAAATGGACCAAAAGAATACGGGCCAGAAAGAAACAGGAAAGGGTATCCTATGGCAGTCGAAAAAACTCTGGCATCCACCAGCCTGACCGAGGTGGTGGATCGCGTTCTGGACAAGGGGATCGTGGTCGATGCCTTCGTGCGAGTCTCGCTCGTGGGGATCGAACTGCTTTCGATCGAGGTGCGCGCGGTCATTGCCTCGGTCGAGACTTGGCTCAAATACGCAGAGGCCATCGGGCTGACGGTAGATCCGCAAGCCGCCTGAGGCAGGCGGGGCGCGGCCAAAGACGGAGCCCACCAAAGCTCCGTCCTGTCGGCCCGATCCCGCGCGCCCGCGATCCGCTGGAGCCGCGGGCAATACAGGAGCTCTGCAGTGGGCCTTTCACCAAGAGACCTCGCAGCGTCATCTCTGAGAAGGAACCCCGAACGTGACCGATCTCACGCGCGGCCTGTCTTTTGCCGACCTGTGCCAGAACATCCTCAATTCGGGCTTCACGGCGCGCTTGCGGCTGTCCGACGGAATGGTCCTCGCACTGTCGCCCGACGCCCGCAAGTGCCTGACCGCGAAGACCCGGCTGCCCTGCCCGCCGCAGGAGCTCTTCGCCAGCCCCGCGCCGCTGCTGGCCGCCCTGAAGAGCCTTTCGGCGCCGCAGGAAATCGTGCTGACGCTCCACGACGATCAGCAACTCGCCGCCCGGCTGCTCGCATTGCCGGACACGGAGCCCGCCGAGGCGCTGCTGATCGGCACGCGGTCCGAGCCAGCGCGCCGAAGCCGCTTCTTCGACGCGATCAACGCCACCCAGGGCTTGCTCGAGCTGACGACGGATTTGAAGGTACTGTCCTGCAATCCCCGCGCGCTCGACATGCTGGCCCGGCCGGAGGGCGCTGTCGTCGGCCATGCGCTGGCCGAACTCGTCACCATGTCCGAGCAGCTCGCGCCCATCCTTGGCACGATCGCGTCGCGCCGCAGCGACAGCCACCGCCTGGAATTCCCGCGCGACGGCGGCGGCTGCACACATGTCACCGGTGGCCTTGTGCCGCTGCTCGGGCCAACGGGCCAGGTGGAACGCGTCTTTCTCGTGCTGCGCGACGCCACCGAGGAAACGATCGAGACGCGCCGCGCCCAGAGCATCGCCTCCGCCGTGGAAGAGACGATGTCGGTGCTGGAGTTCGATGCCGCCGGGACAATCCTGGATGTGAACCCCTGCTACCTCGTCCTGACCGGCTACGCGGCAGACGAGCTGCTCGGACAGAACCAAAGCATCCTCTGCACGCCGTCCCAGACAGAGGATGCCGCACAGGCCGAGCTGTGGCGCAGGCTCAATGACGGAGAAATCGTCACGGGCACCTACAAGCGGCGCGCCAAGGACGGCAGCTCGATCTGGATCGCGGCCTCCTACACCCCGGTGCCAGACCGAGAGGGCAAGCTCGGCCGGGTCATCAAGGTCGCCCAGGACATCACCGGGAACATCGTCCGGAACGCCGAACTTCGCGCGATGCAGACCGCACTCGACCGCTCGAACGCCATCGCCGAATTCGACCCCTCTGGCGTGACGCTCCGTGCCAATGACAACTTTCTCAGGGCGCTCGGCTACCAGCCGGAAGAGATCATCGGGCGCCGGCACCGCGACCTCTGTCCCGCGCGGGTGGCGCAGGGCTCGGATCAGCGAGACTTCTGGAAGAACCTCAAGGCCGGCAGCCCGCAGTCCGGGGTTTTCGAGCACCTGGGCAAGGACGGCGCGAGCGTCTGGCTGCGCGCCAGCTACACGCCGGTGCTCGATGGCGAAGGCAAGGTCAGCAAGGTGATGCAGATCGCCTATGACATCACCGCCGCCATGCAGGAGCAAGCCGAGGTCAGCGGCAAGTTGGCGGCGATCGACCGGAGCCAGGCGGTGATCGAATTCGCCCTCGATGGCACGGTGCTCGGTGCCAACCACAACTTCCTCGAGCTGATGGGCTACGCGGAGGCCGAGATCAAGGGCAAGCATCACCGGGTCTTCTGCGAGCCCGGATATACCAAGACCGACGCCTATGCCGAATTCTGGAAGGCGCTCGGGGATGGTGCCTACCACCAGGGCGAATACAAGCGGCTTAGCAAGGATGGTCGGGAGGTCTGGATCCAGGCCACCTACAACCCGATCCTCGACGTATCCGGCCATCCGGTGAAGGTGGTGAAATTCGCCATGGATGTCACGGCACGCAAGCATCACGAGCTGGACGCCCAGAACCAGCTGCGCGCCATCGACCGGAGCCAGGCAATGATCCAGTTCGACATGGAAGGCCATGTGATCACCGCCAATGACACCTTCCTGCGGACAATGGGCTATACGTTGCGCGAGGTGCAGCACCAGCATCACTCGATGTTCTGCGATCAGGACATGATCCGCTCCGAGGACTATCGCGACTTTTGGGCCGACCTTCGGTCAGGAAGATTCCAGACCGGTCGCTATCGGCGGCTGGGGAAATTCGGACGCGAGGTCTGGATCCTCGCAACCTATTCGCCGCTGCTTGACAGTCGAAATCAGCCCGTCGGCGTAGTGAAATGTGCCCAGGATATCACCCAGCAGGTGACCCTCGAGCAGGAAATCCAGAAACAGGCCGACCGGATGAACGGCATCGTCTCCGAGCTCTCGGCTTCGATCAGCAAGATTTCCGAGGCCACCCGCGCCTCTCGCGAGGCCTCCGACTCCACCACGCGCACCGCCAGCGACGGGCTGGAGTTCCTAAACGCGGCGATCGACGCGATCGAGCTCATCGAGAAGTCCTCGTCCGAGATCGCCGAGATCACCCGCGTGATCTCCGAAATCGCCAATCAGACCAACCTTCTTGCCTTCAACGCCGCGATCGAGGCGGCGCGCGCCGGCGAGCACGGCGTGGGCTTCTCGGTCGTGGCCGACGAAGTGCGCAAGCTCGCGGAGCGCAGCTCCAAGGCCGCGCAAGAGATCGGCAAGCTCATCATCATCTCCAGCGAGCGGGTCAACCAGGGCACGGAACGCTCGCGCAGCGCCTTGCAAAGCTTCGAGCAGATCGTCAGTTCGCTGGGCCACACCGCAGAGTCGATCCGAATGATCGCGGACTGCGCGATCTCTCAGGAAAATGTGTCGAGCGTCGTCGTCAAGATGATAGCGGATTTGAACAAGGCGGTGATCGCGCGATCCGGAACATCCGATGGCGCGTGATGCCGGCCCGCAAGTGGCGGGCGCGCGATAAGGGGCGCCCTCGCCCCATTGCCGGTTGGGGCCATCTAGGCTGGATCGCCGTCTGCCCCCTGGCGCGGTCCGGCGCTACGCCCCTTCGGACGTGCCGATCTGGGTTGTCAGGGCGCGGACCTGGCGGAACATGCCGGCCTTCAGCGCGTCCAGGGCCATGCCCTCGGTGACCGTGTAGGTGGTGAAGAGCCCGTTCAGCCCGAGGAAGGTCAGCTCGCCGAAGGCGCGCGTGTCGACACCCGCGCGCAGCAGGCCGCCCTGCTGCAGCCGCGTCATCAGCGCCACCACCTGTTCCGAAAGCTGCTGATCCAGCTCGCGATAGCGGCGCGAGAAGGGCGTGTCCGGGCTCTGGATCGAGAAGGCCATGGCGGTGCGCCACATCTCCTTGGTCAGATAGACCAGCGAGTGATCGTAATAGGTGGCCACCAGCGCGCAGATCGCCTCGTAGGCATCGCCTGGCGGGGCGGCGACGACCCCCTCGCCCTGGTGCAGCACCTCCTCGACTTCCATCGACACGATGGCGAGCAGCAGGTCCGCCTTGTGTTCGAAATAGTTGTAGAAGGTGCCGACAGAGACCTCGGCGGCCTCGGCGATCGCCTCGATCCGCGCCGCCTCGTATCCGTTCTGCTTAAAAAGCGTGCTCGCTGCCTGAATTATGGCACGATGACGCTTCGCTTTCTGTCTTTCGCGCAGTCCGGCCATGGGGCCTCCTTGGTCACTTTAAAATTGATATTGACTGCAAAACTGAACCAGTTCAACTTTTTTCCCAGACGCAGGGCAGAGAACATCGCCCGCGCCCCGACAGGAGAGGAAAAAAATGGCACTGAAACAGACCTGCTCGATTCTGGCCGTCACCGCCGGGCTCGCTTCCAGCCTCGCCTCTGCCGCCCAGGCCGAGGACCTCAACGCGCTGATCTGGTGCGACCACGCCGACCCCGAGCTGCTGCAGCCCTTTGAAGAGGCACATGACGTCCGGGTCAATGTGAAGGAATACGAGGGCACCGCCGCGGGCCTTACCCTGCTCGAACAGTCCCGCCCGGGCGACTGGGACGTGATGGTGATCGACGCGGTGGACGTGGGCCGCGCCGTCGAGCGCGGGCTGCTCGCCCCTCTGCCCGCCGATCAGCTCTCGACCGACAGCTACTTCCCCGAGGCGGTGCTGGCCGATCACACGACCATCGACGGCACCACCTACGCGGTGACCGAGAAGTTCGGCTACAACACCATCGCCTACAACAAGGCCGCGGTGGACCCGGCGGATATGGCAAGCCTCGATGCGCTGTGGTCGGGCAAGTACGACGGTCGCATCGCCATCTACGACTACTACCTGCCGGTGCTGGGCCTCGTCGGCCTCGAGGCGGGCATCAAGACCGCCGATCTGGACGCCGCCGCGCTCGAGACCATCCGCGCGCCGCTGATGAAGCTGGGCGCCGCCTCCAAGCAGGTCTCGGACGTTGTGGGCAGCCAGACCGCGCTGGCCACCGGCGAGGTCGACGTGCTGATCGGCGGCGGCGAGTGGCTGACCGCGGTGCTGAACGCCGAGAACCCCGACCTCGACTGGACCATCCCCGAGGAAGGCGGCCTCCTGTGGGCGCAGTCGCTGGCCATCGTCGAGGGCACCGAGAAGCCCGAGCTGGCGCTGGAGTTCATCAAGTACATCACCTCGCCCGAGGGCCAGGCGCGGCTTGCGACCTCGTCGTGCTACTGGGGCATGCCGGCCAACAAGGCGGCGGGCGACGTGCTGACGGATGAGCAGAAGGCGATCCTGCGCTGGGACGACCAGCCGGATTACCTGAGCCGCGCGCAGCTCTACCCGGTGCCGGACGCGGACACCGATGCCGCGATGCAGGACCTCTGGACCGACATGCTCCAGAACTAAGAGAGACAGATGAGCATCGAAAGACAGGAAAAACGTCAGGGAGCGGCCTTGGTCGCTCCCGCGCTGCTGTGGACGCTGGGCTTCTTCGTGATCCCCTTCGCGGCGATGGTGATGATGAGCCTCGCGCATCTCGAGGGGCGCGAGATCGTGCAGGGCCATGACCTTGGCAACTACCTGCGGATCTTCACCGACCCGTCGCTGCGGCGGGGCATCTTCGTCTCGCTGGAGATCACCGCGGTGGTCACGGTGGTCTCGGTGCTGCTGGCCTGGCCGCTGGCCTGGATCATCGCCACCCGCGTGCCCGCCCGCTGGCGGCGCATGGCGCTCTTGCTGGCGGTGCTGCCGTTCTGGACCTCCTACGTGGTGCGATCCTATTCCTGGGCGCTGGTGCTGGGCGAGAAGGGCGTGGTGATGAACGCGCTCGTGGGCCTCGGCCTGCTCGCGGAACCGGTGCAGATCATGGCGACGCGCTCGGCCACGATCATCGGCTTCGTGCATTTCTTCGTGATGCTCCTCACCCTCACCATCTATTCCAACCTGATCCAGCTCTCGCCGAACTACGCCCGCGCCGCCGAGGACCTCGGCGCGTCGAAATGGCAGGTGATCCGGCTGGTGATCCTGCCGCTGACCCTGCCCGGCGTGATGACCGGGGCCTTCCTGACCTTCGTGCTCTGCATCGGCGATTACATCACGCCGCAGATCCTCGGCGGCAACAACGAGCTGACCCTGCCGCAGCTGATCATGCTGCAGCTCGGACGACGCGGAGACTTCCCCATGGCCTCGGCGCTTTCCGTCGTGCTGATGGTCATCGTGACGCTCGCCTATGCCGCCTGCGCGCGCTGGCTGAAGATGGAGCGCGTGTGATGAAATACCTCTCCTGGGCCTATCTCGTCGCGCTCTTCGGCTTCATCCTGCTGCCGGTCGTCACACTGGTGATCTTCTCCTTCCAGGACGGACGCCTGCCGGTGCCGCCGTTCAAGGGCGTGACCTTCGAATGGTACGCCAAGATCCTCACCGATCGCGCCATGATGGAGGCGCTCGGCAACTCGCTGATCGTGGCGCTGCTGTCGCCGCTGGTGGCGCTGACGCTGGGGTTTCTCGCCGCGTCCGGATTGGCCCGCGTGGTGCTGCCGGGCTCGGTGCTGATGCGCGGCCTGCTGATCGCGCCGATGACCGTCAGCTACCTGATCATCGCGCTCGGCCTTCTGCAGATGTTCAACCAGATCGGCATCCGCCCGTCCTTGCTTGCCACCGGCATCGGCCATGTGGTGATCAACCTGCCGCTCTGCTTCGCCATCCTCTACGCCGCCATCGGCGAGCACCAGAAGAGCGCGCTGAAAGCCGCGCGCGACCTTGGCGCGCGCGAATGGCAGGTGCTCTGGTTCGTGGCCGCGCCGATGCTGACCCCGGCGCTCGCCGCCGCCTTCTTCCTCGCCTTCACCTTCAGCTGGGACGAGTTCATCATCGCCTTCCTGCTGACCCGCTTCGACGTGACCCTGCCGGTCGAGATCTGGTCGATGCTGCGCTCGGGCCTCTCGCCCGCGACCAATGCCGTCGGCTCGCTGGTCTTCCTCGTCTCGGTCATCGTGGTGGTGGCGCTCGAACTCACGCTTTTCCGAAAGGGATCGAAATGACCGCGGATGTCCACGTCAAGGCCGTCGAGCACCGGTTCAACAGCTTCACCGCCCTGCACCGGGTCGACCTGCAGATCGCCGCGGGCGAGTTCATCGTGCTGCTCGGCCCGTCCGGCTGCGGCAAGACCACGCTGCTGTCGATCATCGGCGGGTTCCTGACGCCCTCCGAGGGGCAGGTGCTGATCGGCGGGCGCGACATGACCCATGTGGCGCCGAAGGACCGGCCCACCACCACCATGTTCCAGGACTACGCGCTCTTCCCGCACATGAGCCTGCGCGACAACGTCGCCTTCGGTCTGCGCATGCGCGGCATGGCCAAGGCCGCACGCAACGCCAAGGCGCTCGAGATGCTCGAGATGGTGGGCCTCGCCGACAAGGCCGCGCGGCGTCCGCACGAGCTTTCGGGCGGCATGCGCCAGCGCGTCGCCCTCGCCCGCGCACTCGCGGTCGAGCCGGATGTGCTGCTGCTCGACGAACCACTCGGGGCGCTCGACCTCAAGCTGCGCCGCCAGATGCAGGAGGAGCTGAAAGCCATCCAGCGCCGCGTCGGCACCACCTTCGTGCACGTGACCCACGACCAGGAAGAGGCCATGGCCATCGCCGACCGCATCGTGGTGATGAACCATGGCCGGATCGAGCATTGCGGCACCCCCGAGGAGGTGTACCTGACCCCGAAGACCATGTTCTCGGCGGATTTCATGGGCGAGACCAACCGCATCCCCGTCAGCCCCGCCGGAGCGGGCGTCACCTCGCAGCTCGGCCTGCTCGCCATCGCGCCCGCAGAAGGAACGCTCTGCCTGCGCCCCGAGAGCATCGGCCTCACGGGGGCGTTCAGCCTCGGCCGCGCAACGCTGGTGGAGGCGGCCTTCTACGGCTCCTACCACCGCTGCCACTTCCGCCCGCTCGCCGCGCCGGAGATGCTGCTCACCGCGCACCTGCCGCAGGGCGAGCATCCCCGGCCCGGCGCCGAGGTCGAGCTTTTCGGCCGCAACCCGGTGGTGCTGGCGCCCGTGGCGAAGGCCGCCGCATGACCTCCCGGATCCCGCCCCGCATCCCGCCCGGTGACTGGTACCGCCAGCGACCCGTCGGCGACGGCATCACCTGGATCGACGAGCCCTTCATCCAGGAGTTCTACCGCTGCAACATCTGGCACGTGCGCGGGCGGGACCGGGATCTCATGGTCGACAGCGGCATGGGCGTGGTCAGCTTGCGCGAATGGGTGCCGCTGGTCTCCGAACGGCCTCTGGATGCCGTCGCCAGCCACACCCATTTCGACCACATCGGCTGCCATCACGAGTTTCCCTGTCGCCTGTGCCACTCTGCCGAGGCCGACATTCTCGCCGAGCCGACCCGCGCGAGCACCCTCGCCGATCCCTATGTCACCGACGCGATCTTCGACGCCCTGCCGGACGTGCCCTACAGCTCCACGAGCTACGCGGTGAAGGGCGCCCCCGCGACGCGGCTGCTGGAGGATGGTGACATCATCGACCTCGGCGACCGGCATTTCGAGGTGATCCCCACCCCCGGCCACAGCCCCGGCGGCATCGCGCTCTGGGAGGCCGCCTCGGGTGTGCTGATCTCGGGCGACATCGTCTATGACGGCCCGCTGATCGAGGACACGTATCACGCCGACGCCGAGGCCTACATCCGCTCCATGCAGCGCCTCGCCAAGCTGCCGGTGCGGATCGTGCACGGCGGGCATTTCCCTTCCTTCTCCGGGGAGCGGCTGACCGAGATCGTCACCACCTGGCTCAGGGACAAGGGCGTCTAGAGCGCCCCGCCCGGGTTGAGCGGCGGCAGGGCGGCATGCCCTGCCCCCTGCGGGCCGCGCGGCCGGGCCTGCTCAAGCG
>NZ_NTHN02000088.1 GCF_002300555.2 Alloyangia mangrovi
TGCGGGTGCGCTTCGATCCGGTGGTCACCATGACCACCACCCCGGCAGTGCTGACTGGGGTTCTCGCCGGGCTGGGCTGTTCGATCCTGCCGGAGTTTCTGGTCGCCCCGGCGCTGGCTGACGGGCGGCTGGTGCGGCTACTTCCCGACTGGCGACCGAAGGACGGCGGTGTCTACATCGTCTACCCACCGACGCGCTTCCGGCTGCCCAAGGTCAGTGCCTTCGCCGACCTTCTTGTCACCAGCCAGTGTCGGGATACGAAGGTGACGTCCTTGCGGTAATGCCAGAGCACGCCATGAACGGATCCGCCGCTCCAACGTGCGCCGGATGCCGGGTGGCAGCTCGGGGTGCCGGCGCAACAGCTCTTCAAAGATGGCGACAGGCCGGAGGCCCGGGGCAGTCCTAAACAGCGGAACCACTCCGCTGTCAAAGATCGCCTCGAGCGGATCGGGTCTGCGACGGCCGCGCGGCCCTTTCTTTTGCGAACGCAGGGTGGGGTCTTCGGAAGTGCGATAGCCCGTCGCGCGGCTCATGCCGGCTCCTGTGGCGGCGACATCAATCGGGTGGTCTCGTCTCAGCTTCATAAAAACCCTCGCTTGATGATCGGTTACATGGCGCCTCGGCACAAGGGTGGGTCTCCATCATGAATACCCCCAGCCTACCGGGTCGGCCGCGATCGAAGACCGAAGAATTTGCGCAGCGGCGTGTGACCTCATCCTATTTGTCGCGCCGCAGCGAGGCGGTCGATAGCTACTGCGAGGAGCAAGCCCGCGGGTCGGTTTGTTGAGCCGAGGATGATGCTCAGGCAACCACCCTACCCGCCTCGGATTCGCATAAGCGCCAATCTGTGCGAGTGTCCTAAAATCCACTTTCCCACACCCAATCTTGGATCTCGCGATGGGCAAGCAACGGGATTGGGACCGATGGAAGGTCAGGCCACCGAGATGACGGAATAGTCGGGCGTGCCCTCCCAGACGAGGTCCCAGGACGCGCCCGGGCGGACGTTCTGGATGGCGCGGGGCTCGAAGCAAACGAGGCAGTTGCCCCCCGGCTTCGGCGCGCGGACCGAAGGGTAGATCAGCCCCCGCGCGCCTTCGCGCCGCAGGTGCTGGGCAAGGGTCTGGCCCTCGGGGTATCCGATCGCCGGATCGGGGTGCAGCGCCGGATGGCCCGGATCATCGGTGATGTCATCGAAGGCGCCGATGAAATCCGCCAGCATTTCGACGTAGCGGGCGCTGTCCTCGAAGCTGCCGGTATAGCCGAGCTCGCGCGTCCGGTGCCACGCTACCTCGCTGACCGAGACCATGACGTCCCAGGCGCAGTACCACGCGCCGCGCTCCTCGGAGTTGAAGCGGTTGCCGCCCGCGCGCGTGTAGGTGAAGGCCGCGTTGACGTGGGTCTCGCCATAGATGCGCAGGTCGTGGCTGCGGCGGCGCCAGGCAAGCTCGCGCGGGTCGATATGGGGGTTCCTGCCCCGCTCGGCCTGGAGGCGGCCGCTGGTCAGCCCCTCGATCTCGGCGAGGATCTCGACTTCGTCGTCGCTGTCCACGAGGCCGCGCAGCGCGGGCGGCTTGTGGTAGGTGGCGGGAAGGAGGCGAACAAGACCGCGATCCGAAATCTCGGTCTGTTTCACGCGCCACCCCGCAGCGCGTCGAGATAGGTGCGGATGGCGAGGATCTGCGGCAGGCCGCCCTCGACCGCGGCATCGATCGGCCGGCTGCCGCCGAAGAGCGGACCGGCGTTCGGCCGGGTGAACCAGCTCCGCGCCAGCGGGTCGGAGAAAAAGAGTTCGAGCGACTTGTAGATGCCGATCACCGCGCTGAGCCGGAGCAGCTGGTCCTTGGTCAGCTCGCCGGCGAAATCGGGTTTCCGGGCGCGTTTCCATGTGCTTTCCGACATGTCCGCGAGGCCCGCCGCCTCCCTCACGCTCAGCGCCCAGGCATCGGCGATGCGCGCGTAAGCCTTGAGGGCGACGGCGGTGATCTGCGCGGGTTCCCGGGTCTTGGCGATGACGTGCATCTCGATCTCCTTCGGCTTGAATATAGTCCATATGACTCTATAGTAAAGACCATATGAACTGATCACTCAGCTTCAGGAGATGCCAGCGTTCCATGTCTTCGTAGGGTGATAATTGCTTCGACCGCTCGGTGCGTTTCAGGATCGCGCGGACGCAGGTCTTCACCATGGGAGTGGGGCGCCGCGCTGGCAACACGTGAATTTGCGAATGACGAGGTTTCACGTGTTGCCATCCTCAATGGGCCTAGTTCGACCGATATCGTCCTTCAGTGGCAGATGAGGCGCCCACTCTGGGCAGGCGATGGTGATGCTGTGACGCGGCGGAATCCCAGTCACCTTTGGCGCGATGGAAACCCAGCCAACTCTTTTGTCGCGCTTTGACCATGATCAACTGAATGATGTCTCCCCTAGTGCCACTTGCACGGCACCAGGGTCAGCCCAATCGCGATCGTCCACAATATCTGCAGACAGCACTTGCGGCTGTGATTGGATAGTGTGCAGCCCATCGACCATGATCGGACTCACGCCGTAGTCATCCAACCCGCACCGATACACTGACCCGGACTTGCTAGTGATGAGATAGCTGCCGTCAACGAAGGCGACACCATCGATCCCGGAGTTCATGCGCCAGCAATCAGCTGTCAGGAAACCACCACGCCAGCCAGCCAGGACGCGCAACTCGTTTGACGGGGCACTGGACCCATAGCGCACTACCAGACGCAGGACTACCCAAGCGTCGGGTTGGTAGATCCTCTGCATTTTACATACGCCCAGCAATCTTTTGGTGTACTCTGCAAAGGATTGGGGCCGACGGATCAAAATCCTGGTACTCAAGGCCCTTCGCGCCCATGCCCCAGACTACATAGTTGCCGCAGCGTCGTTTGGCCTTGGTTTGCGCGGTGCACTGCTGGCCATCGTATCGGATAGCCGCAAACCATTTGTCGAGCGCCTCGGTGGACGTGTCCAACCTCTTAGCTGCGTACTCCTTTGGGTTGTTTGCGACCAAAGGCAACTCATCGAGCGAGAAGTCGAAATAGCCGGCTTGATACACGGTCATCGAACAAGCCAGTTTCATCTGATCGCGCGAAGGACCTACACAGACGTGTATGTTAGCGTGCCGGTTAGCCTCGTGGAGCAGTCGATCCACCTCGGCGACGGTCATCGTGTTGTCTTTGTTACTCACTTCAAATCTCCAATGTTCGGGCCGTGCGAATGTATGTTAAAACAGGTAGAGTCAAGATGCGCGACGCGTAATAGCCTTTACGGTGAAACGTGTCCCGCTCAGCCCTCTTCGCGCCATCCTGGCTAGGCAACTCAGACTACTGCGCGCCGAGCGCGGATGGTCACAAGAGCGTTTGGCAGCAGAGGCCGGGCTCAATCGCACTTACCTGAGCGCCGTCGAGCGCAGCGAACAGAATATCTCAATCGACAATCTCTACCGAATAGCACAGGCGCTGGACGTCAGCGCAGCTCGTCTCCTGACCGACCTCTGAGACCTTGTATTCTGGAAACCACGCCGCCAGGCCCGCGCGAATACCAGGAAGCCTAGTGCTGACGGAATTCAACATGGGCGCAAACGACGTACAATCCGTCCTATCGTGGAGGACGACATGCCGAGTTCGGCAGCAGCCTTGCGCACCGACCAAGCGTTGGCGGCAATGATCTCCATGATCTCCCAATCTCTGCGCAGCGTCGTCAATTTGCGCTCCTCTCGAGACATCGGTGTTGTCTCCTGCCCGCGCGATGCTGCCATCCGTTCACGTTCTCGCTCGGCGCGGATCTCGGGAGTAATCACGTAGCGCAAATTGAGTTCCCGGATCTCCTGCTCAGATACCGCAAGCCGTTCGATGACCGCCTCGGCGCTCAGACGATACCGCGTATCCTGCTTTGTCTTGGCCCCATGCACATTGTCGCAATCCCCAATACCTTCCCCTCCTGCTTGCCGCTCCTGGAGGTGTTGCGCCTCTCGCGCCCGATCCAGCACACTCGACATATTCGCGACCGCTTCAGTCTCGCTCCAACCAATCTCTCGGCCAAGCGCCCGTACACTACGCTCCAAGGCATGTGGAGGCATCGTCCAGGCCAGCGCTACGGTATAGCAATAGAGCCAGCTATCCCTTGCCCCGCTGGGTATTTCGCCATTTCCCCAGCGATGCTCGCGGAGTAAGTCCAGATCAGCGCTGAGACGTTGCTGTCCGGAACGCGCCGTCAATTTTGCTGTTGGTTGCGACCTTGAGTGCCGCTGTCCATCCTTGGAGCGCCTGATATCCTTCCGCTCCCCTGCAGCCGTTTTGGACCAGGCCGACCGCTCTCGCATCCGCCGTTCGAGAAGGTAACTTTCGCGATCCATAGGCTGGAGGGCATCGTTTAGGACATCAAAATCATGCCTGAAGGGCGCGTATGGGTCGCCTTGGATCCAGAGCGGCGTGACCGTGTCTCCGGACTTGCTGTTGACCGTTCCTGAGATCCGGAATGTCCGGCAGACGTCGAGCGATGCGGGCACATCCACATTGTAGACCGATAGCAGTTCAACAAGGCGACGAGCGACGGATTGCCATCTGCCCGTAGCTTGTACCGGGAGCGGGGATTGCAGTAACCAGACGAGATTGATGCCCCGACCGGAGTACATTGCATAGCTTGGCAAGGGCTTCTTGGCATCGCGGAGCGTGTTTAGCGCCTTGGCAAGTTCAACTTCGGGCCGCCAGTGCTTTGCCGACTCTTTGGGTCGATCGATGTCCACGTAGAGAGCCGCAATCTCCTTCACAAATTTCTTTTTCCGCTGTGGGAGCCAGTAGCGAGACATCGACATGTAGACATCTCGCTCGCCCGCGAGCGCCGTGATGAAGGCAAACGGCTCCAGTCCCGTCACCTCATCGATGCGGATACCACGGTTGTACATCTCCTTGGTCCCTTGGGTCACATCATGCCTCGGGCCCAGAGCTTCCCACTCTCCGGTAGCCAGGGCGGCCTCGACTTTGCGGTCATATCTGGCGTCCTCGACTCTCTGCCATCGGGCGACACCACTGGTGCTCGTAAGCGCCTTCCCCCTTTGCTGAAAGGTAACAAAGGTCTTTTTCACCTTCTTTCCATGCCGATGTAGGATGTCCACGTGCTCCATTGGAGACCATTGAGGGGGCCGGCAAAACCGGATGTCATGCAAGTAATCCGCCCAAGGGTCTGAGGTCATCCGTCCGTCACGGTAGATATCTTTGCTCTGGCTGCGACGGCTCATGTCCGCAACCTCAGGCAACGTGATGGTTGGAGGTGCGCAGGTGCAAAAAGTCTGTTTGCTAGAAATCTCAGGGTCAAATGTCATTTATTTCGTGTCTCCATTCGGGACGCACTTGGTCGGGGCCTCATACAGGCGATCCGATAGGCGGTCGGCGTAAGACATACATGCCATGACAAGATTAAATCCGGGTTTCCAAATCTTCGTAAAAGACGATCTCTAGTATTTCTGGATCGGATCACGTCACTTGGTCAGCCTGCGGCTGCCTTGATCGGCGCTGCTCCCTCGGGCTCCGCCCTCCGGTCCGCGGGCCATGTTGTCCTCAGGCGGTGCCTGAGGTCACCCTCGGCTTCGCCACCCTATTATCCCGAACAAAGTGGGACACGAGGATTTGTTGACGGCCTAAAGCCAGCTCCCGCCCAGTCTGGAAGTTGCGCCCCTCAGTCCAACGGCGTGTCATTCTTCTGACCTGCGACCTCGAAGCCTGCCTATGAGTTTCCTGCTGTTAATTCCTCGGTAATCTCGATGCGTTAAGTGAGAGGTCTCAACCAGAAGATTTGGACAATGACTTACCGGAACTCCCTTAATCCCCTTTATTCTCTGAAGAAGGACCTCGCCACCATCTACCTGAAAGGTCAAACGGTAGTGACAGCCAACGAGATTGACGCAGCGATTTGCTACTACGAGCGACGGATGAGATATACGCACCCTTCAGCGACATGGGACGACGCCAATCGAGTATATCTAAAAGATCACGAGCGCTGCGCATGCTGCAGCCAGATCCGGTCCCCGTCTCGAGCGTGGCCCTACACCGAGATCCAGCACGCACGCTCGGTTGAGCATGTCGCAAATCTTTTTGCCGTAGACGTCGGTCGTCTCCGAGTGGTCGGCGCCTCATTCAACCGACTTTTCGCACCGGAGTTTGGCTTACCAGATGACCGCGAAGAGACGCTCGCGCGCGCGACTCAGCACGCACGCCAGATAACCATCCGCGCAGTCCGAAACGCCGCCTTCCGCCACGCTGCTGGTGAGCCGATCCGCAACCGCCATCTACGGATGATAACCCCCGTCTGCGATGGCCTCGCGAAACTGCTCCGCCACCCGACAATTCGCAAGATGCGCTAGCTAGCCAAGCCTTCGGGCCGTGATGAGGAAGATCGAGCGAGCTGAAAGTGTCTGCCCTAGGCCGACGCTACATTGGCAGCTGGGGCGAGGTCACAGAGAGATTCCCTCTCGGTCCGGAGGGGGAACCTTCCAAGGTTCGCATGGCGGCACGCGTCTGAAGCTGCCGTTCAGGCAGCGCGTGGGGAATGACGGCACCGAGCCCAAACTTGCCCTCGCACGGCCGCGCATTCGCTGCGACGGCATTCGACCGCTGTCAGCCCAAACGCGCCCTTCGCCCCGAGTTGTCTTTGCAACGAAGCGGACCTTCACCCCGAGAGCATAGGGCGGTGGTGTTGCGGACTAGCCGGACTCTCTTGTGTGGCCTACGGGATCGCATTTGGCCACGCAGGGTACTTTCTGCCGCTTGCAACACGCGGAGTTCGAACTCCGGTTCGGCAAGATCGCGCCAGCGCCGTGTGAGCGCCGCTTATCTCAACTCTCAGTTGACCATACGTCACTCTCGTGTGCTATCAAAGGCTTGAGAACAGAATTCATTTTTCAGATTCGAGGAGGTGCGACATGCACCAGCGCGTATTATCTCTCGCTTCGGTGCTGGCCCTATCGGCCATCCCGCTCGCGGCGCAGGAGGTGGGCAATGCTTTTAGTCTGACGGTCCAGACCGAGCCCTATCTCGAACCTCATATTCCGCGGCCCGAGCAGGAAGCGGAAGCAGCCGAGAAGCTCGCGGCGCTCGCGGAGAAGACCGGTGGGAAGCCGAACATCCTGCTGCTGCTCGTAGATGACATGGGCTGGGGCGATCCCGGCTCCTATGGCGGCGGCATTGCGGTAGGCGCGCCAACGCCCGAAATGGACCTTCTGGCGCGGGAAGGGCTCCGCCTCACGTCGACTTACTCGCAGCCGACCTGTACCCCGTCACGCGCCGCGCTCCTCACCGGGCGCATTCCCACGCGCAGCGGCCTGACCCGCCCCACGCTGTCGGGCGAAAACCCGACGACCAACCCTTGGAGCATCGAGGCAACCCTTCCTGGTCTGCTCTCCGACGCAGGATACCGTACGGCTCTCTCGGGCAAATGGCACCTCGGTGAAGCAGAAGGCTCCCGCCCGCACGAAGCCGGTTTCGACGAGTTCTACGGAATTCTGTCTGTGATCAGCGACATGTCGCAGCAGCTCGACGAGCGGCTCTATCCCGACTTGGTGCTGCGCCCGGAACGGCTCGCCGCGCTTCAGGAGCTCTCCGAGGCCGCGATCACCAAGGGCCTGAAGGGCCAGCCGCTGGAAGTCGCCGAAGAAGTCACATCGATCGACCAACTTGGACAGATCGATCAGAAATTCGCTGACTTCTCCGAGGATTTCATCCGCCGGGCGGCGGCGGACGATGTCCCATTCTTCCTCGAGCACTCCTTTGCCCGCGTCCACAATGATAGCTACCCCGCCGAAGGCTATGCTGGGAAGAGCCCGGCCGGTTTTCCATACAAGGATGCGATCCTTGAGGTTGACGATATCGTCGCACGCCTGATCGGAGTTCTTGAAGAGACGGGCGAGCTTGAGAACACCTTCGTTTTCCTCACTTCGGATAACGGCGCCAACGAGGATCTCGCTCCAGATGGTGGCTTCCAGCCGTGGCGCGGGGGCAAAGGGACAACCTGGGAAGGCGGCGTCCGCGTTCCTGGCATCGCCTACTGGCCGGGAATGATTGCGCCCGGTCGCGAAAGCGACGGATTGTTTGACCTGACCGATTTCTTCAACACATCGCTGGCCCTCGCAGGGGTCTCGGAGACCATCCCCAGCGAGCGATTCATCGACGGTATCGACCAGTCGTCCTTCCTGTTGGCGGATAACGGAGAGTCCCGGCGCGACGCGGTCTTTATGTATTCCGAGAACAACCTGATGGCGATCCGCTGGATGGAATACAAGATCCACTTCAAGGTGATGCTGCAGCATGCCGCGCGGCGGAACCTCGACGAGACCACGGTGTCCGATGTCGGCATGAGCCCTTGGGTCTACAACCTCTATACCGACCCGAAAGAGCAAGCGAGTTCCGGTCACTCCCGGTTCGAGTGGGGGCTGCCGCAAGCGCTGCAACGGGTGCAGCGTCACCTGGCGACATTTGCCGACTATCCCAGCACGGACATCGGCCTCGGCAAGCCCTGATAAATCTAAGATCGTGACCGCTGGAGGCGCTCTCTGGCGGTCCGTCGTCGCGAGACTTGCCATCCCACTGAGCTGAGACGATCGCCGATCAGCGAAATCGGAACACTTCCCTTTGGATAAATGTCTTGCGTGGGCTCGGTGGAGCCGATCGGCGCACTCTGCCTGAACGGCAGCTTTCGGGAAATGAAGTCAGCGGAGCTAGGTCCGCAATCTGCGCACAGCTACCGCTGCTCCCGATCATCGCTGCACCCGCAGCGAATGGCACCTCCGTCCGCATCGGCGGCGCTGAGGCTAGGCGCAGCGAAGGTCGGTAGCAAGCCTTTGCGGTCATTTGAAGCGATCCTTGTTAGCCCGCTCCACTCAATCACCTCCGGTGTTTCGCAACCACATCACGGCAAAACCATCGATGGTCCGGCGCGCCCCTGTCATCGGCGGCCTCATACGTTCTCTCAGCATGAATGGACCCACTGTCCCTGCTCCGCCAAACGCCGTCGCCCCGAGAGCAGAGACGGTCCGAGGCCCAGCATGCCGGCACCAGAAATGCGCGCCTCCATGTTTTGCTTCCGGGGGGCCTCGACCACCTCCCCGCTCCCACGCGCCGACCCTGCGTCCCTAAGGACCTTCGAAACTCAGCATTAATCGGGCCGAGCTAGGTTTGTATCCGTACTTACTTAGAGCATTCCCATGAGAGATTCTAACGACACCCACAGCCCCGATACTGCACACACATTGGACCCCGCAGCCGCGGCCGACCATTTCAGAGTCCGTCCGCGTACAATCCAGATTTGGATCCGGGATGGCAAACTGCAAAGCTATCGCATTGGCCGCGCCCATCGGATGACCTGGGCGGAGATCTGGGCCTGCGAAGACGGCCCGAAACCGACAAGAAAGACCGAGGCGCGCTATCGTCTGCCGTTGATGACAAGAGCTGAGCTTGCGTCTCGCCTGGCGATCAGCGATCGGACGGTCGACCGCTGGATCGCGGACGGACTGCCGGCGCGGAACGTCTTTGGCCTGACCCGCTTCAATCCTGTGGACGCCGAGGAGTGGCTGCGCCGGCGTCACGATCCCACCCTGCCCTACGGCTTCGTGTCGGAGGGCTTAGCATGAGCGGTTTTGTCGACACGACCACCCTCGTACAGACACACGCTCTGTCCAGCCGTCATTTGCACAAAGGTCCCCGAACATTAATCGGCGTGATGTTTGGGGACGTTAGTGCAAATCCGGGCGTTTCGGCGACACAAGCTGTGCTGACGCGACATATCCTCGTATGGCCCGCTCCCTCCGTCCCGGGAGGTGCCGCGTGATGCCTGCTCTGCCCCCCTGCCCCACCGATGAGGACCCGACCTTTGCCGATCTGCTTGCGTGGGCCGGGGCCTCCAACGAACAAGAGGACGCCATTCGAGAAGTCTTAAAAGTCCCTGCTCGATTGGGACTGTGCGACGAAGATCTTGGGTTGATCCCTGCCACGCTCGGGTATTTCGAAGAGCAAATCGCAGGGTCAAGCTATGGCACCGTCTCAAAAGCCCGAGACCTCAAAAGCGCTCGAAATCGCGGCAACTCTCGAATCCGTACCCTGCTCAAGCGGTACCACGAAAATCGAGATGAGGCGTGTATCAAAGACGTACGGGCAGAGTGGACGCGCCTCGTCGACTTCGTCGCGCGACGCGAGGGCTTTCTTGATCGTGGCGCCATGTTCGCGACTGGCAAATCTCGTGGTCTGGCGATGCTACGCGCCCGCGCGCAGGTTGCACCCAAAGACATGTCCGCAAGCGAGATCAATCGTATCGCAGATACGTTGACCAGCGAGAAACGTAAGGCATTTTCCCGAGCCCTCAAGACATTCAATCATCTGATCACCGACCACACGGAAACCCGGGAAATTTCTGATCTTCTCCCAAGGAGCCTCCTTCCCCTCCCTGCCCCGATACTCGGGCAGCGGATCGCATGGGAAAGTCTCCCTGGAATCTTCCGATCAGATGCAGAACGGGTGATGCGCAAGGCTCTGGCGCAGCCCAACGACAAAGTCGAGGCGACACGCGCACGCATCGTCGCCGGCGAAGACGCCCTGACTGTGCTTCGCGAGTTGGATCGAGCCGCGACGAAACGCAAACGACCGCCTGCGAATGTGCATGCGGCGACAGCCAACTGGCGACAGGCCATCGTTTGGCTCGTTCGTGCCGCGGAAGCCCAGGGGCAGCGGCGTGAGACTTTGACAAGCATCGCAGACCTGTATGAACACGATCTTCTGGACCAAGCATGTCTTGATCAGATTTCCCGATCCCGAGCTTCGCTACGCAGGAAAAATCCTGAAAAGTCGCAGACGCTCGCACACCGCCTGACCGCTCTTGAGACGCTCGCGCGCCACGGGCTCCAGCGCGAGGAACTCGAGGCAATAGTCCGACTGATGCGCGTCTATCATCACGACTACATCCGGCGCCCTGGCAAAGGCATGACGGACGACGCCAAGCGTGTTTGCAAGGCTTTGCTGGAATCCGCTCCACTCGTTCCCAAACTCGTGCGCGCGCCACAAATCATTTCGGACGAGGCGGACAAGCAAATTTCTGACGCTTGCTCAACCGGACATGTCGACCGTGAACTAAGTGCGCTACGTCTCTACGCGACCGCCGTCCTTTTCGCTGTCCAGATGTCTCGCCCCGTCAGAACCGCGAACCTGATCCGTCTGCGCTATCGCGGTACCCGCGAGATCCCGGGCCATATCACCTGGATACGCAAACGGGAGCATGCAGAGCTACGCTATAGTCCCGGCGAGGTGAAGAATGATCGCGAAATTGCCGTGCATCTCAAAGGGGATGACGCGCAAATCTTGTGGCGATGGCTGTACGATCTACGGCCGAGATATCTCGAGCTAAGAGGCATCAGCGACACCCCCTACGTCATACCAGGCACCGCTCAGCCCCGATTGCAAGCGCCTGATCTTCGCCTGCCGATCGGCTGCGTTGCTCCCTCGACATTTGCCGATATATGGCGCGACGGAACAGCGATCATAGGTCTCGACCTCACGCCTCACCAATCCCGCCATGCCGTGGCGACGCTCATTCTCGCCATGGAACCGGGCAATTATGCCAAGGCCGCGTCTGTGCTTGGAGACACGGTAGCGACCGTGGAACGACACTACGGTTACGACGACGGAGCCGCCGCGTCGGCAGAGGTTCGGAAGGTCCTTCTGGTGGCCCATCCAGAGGGTCTGGACAAGATTCGGAGCCGTAACCATGCCTAAGATTGAGCGACTGAGCCACCAGCTACGATATGCGCCCAGCACCGTACGCGAGGCAATACTGGCGGATATTGCCAACCTCAAGCCGGGGCAGGCTGCGGTCCTGGGACGGTTTTTTCAGCATCTTCAAGCGCGGCAGCGGCGGCCCGATGCGCCGGGCGTCGAGCCCTTTCGAGACGCGGCAGCGTCTGAATGCACGCTCATGTCGCTGCTGCGTGCACTGGATCGCTATGCGCCAATGGTACCGCTCGCTGATGGTCGTAAACTGCGGCAGGAATACTACCGTGTAGGTCGCGGAGCGCATATTGATCGGACTCCTTGCCGCAGCGCAGCGCCGCCTTCGACCGCGCCTGCCCCATGGCCCGCTTACTGGCGAAAGCTTTGGCCCGGGCTCGCCAAGGCCCGCATTGAGGAGAAAACGAAGATCAGGTATCTTGCATCAATCTCTCGCTGCGCGGACCTCCTGCCCGCGCTTGATTTGCCGGATGACCCCGCCTTTCTCGTGCCAAGCTACTTCCTTGGCATTCAGCTCGGAACGCTGTTGGGGGACCGCGAGATCCGACCAGTCACGATCGCGAACTACCTCCAGGGGTTGGTGTCTCTCATGCGCCACGGCGGAGGCGACCCTGTGGCACTGGAAGGTATTCGCTCTGCCCAGCAGCACTATGTGCGACTTGCTCGTAGAGTCCCAAAGTTCAAAGTCACCCGGATTCGCAGCTTGATGGAGAATGGGGGCTTTGGGTACATCCTCCAGCGCGTTACGGACTGCCAGCGCGACGCAAATGCCCTTCCGCGCTACAGCGCACTGCGATTCCGGGTGCTGCAGGCCGCCGCGATTCTGGTTCTGATGGCCAACAAACCCGCGCGTACCGGCGATGTAGCGCACTGGCGCTTGGGGCACGAGTTGACGCGTGACGCAAATGACGTTTGGTCGCTCCGCTGGACGCAAATGAAGACGGGACACGAGACGGGCGCTGGAGAGTTGTGGCCTGAAACCTGCCAGGTCCTCGACAGGCTATTGTTGCAGGACAAGCCCGCGCGTCTCGCGCAATTGGTGTACACTCAGCTGAGAGGCAAAAACTGGCTCACGCATCATCCGTCACCGCCTGCAGACACATGGCCGAGCATGCTCGTTTGCGAAATATTGGGGGCGCCATTGCATGACCTGCGTACCCTCTCCGCTGACTACATCCGCCGCTATGATCCCGCAAATGCACCGGGTGTTATCCAGAGCCATCTTGGTCATAGGTCCACTCGAGCGGGCGAGGAGTACCGGGCGCTCGCCGAAGGAGACGCAGCGGCAGAAAGCTGGCGAAGCCTTCGCGGCACATTGGAGGCCATAAGGCGATCGAAGGCCTAACAGGCTGCTGAAAAACTCCTGCCTCGACGCCTGTCGCGGAACATGATTTACCATCGCCACTACGATGACGATGGAGTGTGGGATGCGTGGATCAGATCAGGTGACGGGCTCGCTGTTCAGCTACGTCGATCTCGAGGAGCGCGTTCCGGCGCGACACCCGCTGGCAAGATCAGGGCCGTCGTCAACGATGCGCTGCACTCGCTGGATGCCGACTTCGACCGGCTTTACGCGGGTGAGGGCCGCCCCTCCATCGCGCCGGAACGATTGATCCGGGCCAGCCTGCTGCAGATACGCGCCGCCGCTCGAGACCTTCAAAAGCGGGCGTGACTTCGCTGCATGGTTGGGCCTCACGCCCAAGCAGATGTCTACCGGCGGGAAACCAAAGCTCGGCAAAACTTGCCGGATGGGACAACGAGATATTCGACGATTGCTGATTATCGGTACCATAGGCGTGGTCAGATGGGCGGTCCACAATGGCGCACCAACCGGATCGTGGCTTGAGCGCATGATGGCCCGCAAGCCACGAATGCTGATCGCGATGGCGCTGGCAAACAAGATGGCACGAATGCTCTGGGCTATGGGGACCAAGAAAGAGGATTTCCGAGTTTCGGCAGCCCTACCCTGAAGGGCAAGGGTCATCGAGCGACGCCGGCGATGTGAACAGGGCAAAGGGAAGTAAGGGATGACCTGCTCCCCTTTAAGTCCGCGTTTATAGGTTAGCTCTGTTCAGGGTTTGGT
>NZ_NTHN02000089.1 GCF_002300555.2 Alloyangia mangrovi
GGCTTCACCACCTACAGTTCGGCGGTGTTCAACTTCGTCCCGGCGCTGGCCAACAAGTTCTACGCCGCGCTGCGGGCCGGGGACCGGGCCACCTGCGAGGACATCCTCAAGAGTTTCTTCTACCCGTTCATGGAGCTGCGCGCGCGCCGCAAGGGCTACGCTGTCGCGGCGATCAAGGCGGGCGTGCGGCTGGTCGGCTTCGACGCAGGCCCTGTGCGGGCGCCGCTGTCAGACCTGACCGGCGAGGAGCAAGAGATCCTCAAGGCCCTGATCGACGCGCACGCGGAATGAAACAGAGGATGGGCCCCGCAGTGCGGGGCCCATTTCCTTGAGGCAGGGAGCGCTGGTCCTGACCGCGATCCGGCCAGAGCAGCCTTTCTCACCGCCGTTGGCACAGAGCGTAGGTCCCTAGACCCATAGGTCCAAGCTATCCGAGCCTCCAAGCACGCATAAAATCGCAGTCGCGACTGTTCTGATTTCGAACCTCAACTTGTTTTCCGCCGCGGCGGCATGCCGTTGCTCGATGCGGTATCGCGCCCGTTGAACGCGGCAATGGGACGTTGCGATTCAAGAAAAGCATCGCCGGGGCATCGCAGGATATTGCTGCGTCTACCACATCTCTGAGCCGTCGCTGGGCGCAAGCAAGGCCATCGGTCGGCGGCTGCGTGATCTATGCCCCCGCCTTCCGTGCCGGACCTATCCGCAGCATCCAGATGAAACCGAGCGTCAGCAGCAGGAGCGCGAGGCTGATCGGGCTGGTCACGAAGATGCTGGGGTCTCCCTTGGAGACGATCAGCGACCGGCGCAGGAACTCCTCGAAATAGGGGCCGAGGATGACCCCCATCAGCGCCGGGACCACCGGGTAGCCGCAGACCCGCAGCAGCATGGCGAGAACGCCGATGGCCAGCGCCACCCACATCTGGAAGATCGAGAAGGTCGAGGCGTAGACGCCGACCATCGAGATCATCCCGATGAAGGCATAGAGGACGCCGCGGTTGATCCGCGAAAGGCGCAGGTAGACTGGCCCGAAGAGCAGCACCGAAACGAAGATCAGGATCGAGGCAACGAAGAGCGCCGCGAACATCGGCGAGACCACCATGAAGTTGTCCGACAGCAGCGTCGGTCCCGGCACGAGCCCATGCAGCAGCAGCACGCCGAAGATGATCGCGGTCACCGCGTCGCCGGGGATGCCCATGGTCAGCAGCGGGATGATCGCGCCGCCGCAGACGCCGTTGTTCGCCGCCTCCGAGGCCGAGAGTCCCTCGTAGGAGCCCTTGCCGAACTCTTCGGGCTTCTTTGCGCTGCGCTTGGCCTCGGCATAGGCGATGAACGAGGCCATCGAGGCGCCGCCGCCGGGCAGCATGCCGATCAGCACGCCGAGCACCGAGCTGCGCAGCATGGCGAAGAGCCCGACCTCGCGGATTCGCGCGCGGCTCGGCAGGAAGTCGCGGCGGCGCGGCGCGGGCAGGTCGGCCACGGCCTGTGCCTGGCTCAGCCGCGCGGGCATCCCGGCCTGCGCGATCAGCTCGCAGACCGCGAAGAGCCCGATCACCGCGGGCAGCAGGTTGACGCCCTCGATCAGGTTGTAGCTGCCGAAGTCGAACCGCCCCTCGGGCAGCATCGGGTCGATACCGACCGTGGCGATCATGAGACCGATCGCCATGGCGGTGGTGGATTTCAGCAGCGAGCCCTGCGAGACGATCGTGACGGTGACGATGGCCAGCAGCACCAGCGAGAACTTGTCCGGGGTCTGGAAGAGCAGCGCCACGCTGCTCACCGGCTTGGCGAGCGCGATCAGGATGATCACGCCGGTCAGCCCGCCGATGGCCGAGGCGAAGGCGCTCATGCCAAGGGCCTGCGCGCCCTCGCCGCGTTTCATCAGCGCATGGCCGTCGACCGTGGTGATCGCACCCGAAGGCGCGCCGGGGATGTTCAGCGTGATGCCGGTGATCGAGCCCGCGTAGAGCCCGGCCATGTAGATCCCGGCGACCATGACCAGTGCATCCGAAACCTCCATGCTGAAGGTGAAGGGCAGCAGCAGCGCGATCGCCAGCGTCGCGGTCAGGCCGGGAATGGCCCCGAACAGCAACCCGAGAAGAAAGCCGCCGATGAGGTAGAGGAAGGTCACCGGATGCAACAGCATGAGGAAACCGTCGACGATTTGTGCGGTCATCTCAGATCTCCCAGAGCGGCAGGTAGAGGTCGAAGAGCTGGACGAAGAAGAGCCAGCCGAAGAGGGTGACGCAGAGCCCGGTCACCACGCCGATCAGCGCCGCGCGGCGAAAATGGCCGCTCTCCTCATAATTGAAGTAGCCGGCGATCAGCGCGGTGTAGGCAAAGGCCGCCGGAAGGTAGCCGACGTAGAGAAAGCCGATGACGAAGCTTGCGGTCAGGGCGATGGCGAGCACCGGACCCAGCCAGCCGACCTGCGGGACGTGCTCCGAGCCTTCGGCGGCGGCCAGTGCGGCGGCGGCAGGCTTGCGCAACTCGGTGCCGAGAATGCACAGCACCGCGACATAGACGAAGACGCACAGCAGCGCAGGCAGGAAGGACGGGCCCGGCTCGCCGGTGGCGAAGGGGCGGCTCATCTGCAGGACCTGGCTGGCGTAGACGGTGTTCCCGGCCAGCAGCAGCAGCGCAAAGAGGATTTGCCGGGTGGACCGCGGAGAGGCGGAAGTGGACATCGAGGGGTTCCTTTGTCTTGCGCGGAGGGCGCAAGGCGCGTGCCGCAGGGAACCGGGTCCGCGCGGCGGCGCGTCGAAACGAAAAAGCGGGGCCCGCGCGGTGGCGGGCCCCGAGGGGGGGGGATTACTTGCTCAGGAGACCGTCGGCCACCAGCTCGTCGGTCAGCGCAAAGGCCTTTTCCTGCGAGGCCTTGACGTAGGCGGCGGTGTCCTCGGCATTCATCCAGACCGCGCCCATGCCGGTGTCCTCGGCGACCTTCTGGAACTCGGGGTTGTCGAAGACCTTGGCGAAGGCGGCCTCGAGCGTGGCGCGCTGCTCGGCGTCCACCTCGGCCTGGGTGGCGAGCAGGCGGAAGCCGCCCCAGACCACGTCATAGCCACTTTCCTTGAAGGTCGGAACATCCGCGAACTCTTCCGAACGCTCATCCGCCATCACCGCCAGAACACGGGCCTGACCGGACTGGATCGCGGCATAGGCGGCCGAGATGCTGGTCGAGGCGGCGTCGGTCTCGCCCGACAGAAGCCCCTCTACCTGCGGACCCGAGCCCTTGGGGTAGGGGATGTGCTGCACGTCGATCTCGGCCTGCTTGGCGAAATCAAGCACCGGCAGGTGCCAGACGCCGCCGAGGCCGACGTTGGAGATCTTCAGCGTTCCGGGGGCCGCCTTTGCCGCCGCGACGAATTCGTCGAGCGTGGTGAAGGGCGCGTCGGCGCGCACGATGATCGCCGTCGGGTGCACGGTGACCGCGCCGAGATAGGCAAGCTGCTCGGTGTCGTAGCCCGGCACCAGCTCGTTGTAGGGCACGGTGATCACGCTGTCCCAGGTGAGCGAGCCGATGGTGTAGCCGTCGGGGCGCGACTTCATCAGGCGCAGCGTGCCGACGCCGCTCTGCGCGCCGGTGATGTTCTGGGTGTTGACGCCGACGCCGAGCGGCTCCTCGGCGAAGCTGAGGAAGCTGCGCATCACGGTGTCGGTGCCGCCGCCGGCGCTCCAGGGCATGATGTGCATGATGTCCTTGCTCGGGTACTCGGCCGCCTGGGCAGGGCCATGCAGCGCGGCCGTCAGGGTCGCGGCCGCGGCGATGAGCTTCGTCACATCCAGTAGTTTCATGGGGAGTCTCCTGTTGGGGAATGGCAGTCCGGTCTTGTGGCTTTGGGGCTGTGTGCCGGATCAGTAGAAGTAGGGGAGCTTCTTTTCCTTCGCGGCCTCGATCCACGGCGGAACGAAGGGCACGATCTTGTCCTGCGAGGGCACGCGCATCTCGATGAAGCTGGCGCCTTGATGGGCGATGGCCTCGGCCAGCGTGGCCTCGATCTGGTCCTCGGAGGTGATGCGGGCGGTCCGGAAGCCGACGCCCTCGGCGACCTTCACGTAGTCCACCGCGCCGAAGTCGGTGGTCCAGGGTGCGTCGACATCGTCGAGCAGGATCGCCTCGCCGCGGATCCAGCCGTAATTGTCGTTGCGGGTCAGGATCACGGTGATGTTCTTGCCGCTGCGCTTGATCGTCTCGAAATCGCCGAGCACGAAGGCCAGCGAGCCGTCGCCGGTGAACGAGATCACCGGCCCGTCATTGGCAAAGGCCGCGCCGATTCCTGCGGGCACCGAATAGCCGAGCGCGCCCATCGAGTAGTTGGTGATGTAGCGCCGCCCGGCCTCGCGCACCGACAGCAGCGCCGAGGGGTAGATCGCCGCGACCCCCGGCTCGGCGGTGACGATGGCGTTCGGCGGCAGCAGCTTGTCGAGCGCCTGCGTCAGCTTGACCGGCGAGACCGTGCCCTCGGGCATCTCGATGTTGGAGTTGAACACCGCGTCGAGCGCGGTGCGCTTCATCTCGGTCAGATCGAGCGTCGGGCGCGAGAGTTCCGGGTGCTCGGCCCGGATGAGCTCGGCCATGTAATCGAGCGTGGCACGGGCGTCGCCGACCATGCCGACTTTCAGCGGGTAGTTGTTGCCCACATGCGCCTCGGCTATGTCGAGCTGCAGGAAGGTCGTCTCGGCCGGGTCGCCGTAGAGCTTCCAGTGGTTGGTGCCGCTCGAGTCGGTGTTGGAGCCGACGAAGAAGATGCAGTCGGCATCCTTCACATAGGCGTTCGAGTATTCCATGCCGCCGCGCGCGCCGATCACGCGCAGGGCCAGCGGATGGGTCTCGGGGATGGTGCCCTTGCCGGGGGTGGTGGTGCCGACGGGGATCTGCAGCAGCTCGGCCAGCGCCAGAACCGCCTCGCCGGCGCGCGAGATGAGCGCGCCCTGACCGCAGACGATCGCCGGCTTCTTCGCCGCCAGCAGCGCGTCGATCGCCTTGCGGATCTTGCCATGATCGGCGACCGGGCGGTGCGCCGGGTAGCGGCTGTAGTCGCTGTCGGCATAGAGGTCGGCGATCTCGGCCTCGTCGTGGAAGACGTTGATCGGCACGCGGATATGCACCGGCGCCGGGCGGCCCGAGGTGGCGACACGGAAGGCCCGGCGCAGCAGGAAGGGGATGTCCTTCACGTTGGTGAGGTAGAAGGATTCCTTGCAGATGCTCTCGTACATCGCGGTCTGGTCGACCCCGGTCAGCCCGTGCTTCTTGTCCTGATTCACCGGGATGTCCGAGCTGAAGAAGATCACCGGCACCGAGGACAGGAAGGCCTCGGTGATGCCCGGCGTGCAATGGGTGACGCCGGGGCTCGGCGCCTCGAGCACCGCCGGCCGACCGGTGATCTTGGCATAGGCCTCGGCGGCGTAGGAGGCGGTGCGCTCGTCGCGCGTCAGCACGTATTCGATGTCAGAGCTGCTCTGCCATTCCTTGTACCAGCCGATCGTGGTCTCGCCCGGCAGGCCGAAGACATGCGTCACCCCATGCAGTTCCAACATCTTCAGGATGACCTGCGCGCCGTTCATCACATCTCCCAAAACACTCTCCCGGTTCAGCATTCATATCAGCGTTCTGTGCTGTATACAGCTTAGCGCGCAGATCGGAGTGCAAATCAATTGTTTTTTTTTGTGGCGGCTGCTAAGATGAAGGCAAGGCTCAAGGTCCAGGAATAACCACTTGGAAAACATAAATAAAAACAGTGGCTCAGTTGAACGCGCCTATACCCTGCTGAAGGAGATGGCCGCCAGCTACGAGTTCAAACCCGATTCGAGATTGAACGAGACCGAGCTGGCCAAACGGCTGGAAACCAGCCGGACTCCGCTGCGCGAGGCGCTGAACCGGCTCGTCGCCGAGGGGTTCCTGACCTTCCGCAGCGGGCAGGGGTTCTTCTGCCGCTCGCTGACCTCGGCCGAGATCATGGACCTCTACGAGGCGCGGGCGGCGATCGAATGCGAGGCGACGCGCCTCGCGGCGCTGCGCGCAAAGCCCGCCGATGTCGAGGCGCTCGAGCGCTACCTGCTCGGCGCGGGGGCGGCGTACCAGCCCGGCAAGTCCGCCGTCGAACTGGTGCAACTGGACGAGGACTTCCACCTGCGGCTGGCCGCGCTCTCGGGCAATGCCGAGATGATCCGGATGCTCGAGAACATCTACGGCCGGATCCGCTACATCCGGCTGATCGACCTCAAGACCCTCTCGGAAAGAACCGGGCCGGAAGTGGTCACCACCGAGCCGCACATGCGCATCCTGAAGGCGGTGAAGCGACGCGATCCCGAGGCGGCGCAGGCCGAGATGCGTGGCCACATCGAGCGGCGTCTCGAGGCGGTGACCGAGAACGTCCGCAACGCCTTTGCGCAGCTCTATACGGCCTGAAGCGCGGCAGGGCCGGGGCCGGGCGGCGGCATGCTTCGCCGCGCCGGTGACGTGGCGCCGTCAGGCCGGATCGAAGATCCAGACACCGGCCCCAAGAGCAGGCCCGAAGGGCAGGGTGAGCGCGCCGTCCACCCATCTCGCGCCGGGCCGGTCTGCCAGTGCCGCCGGGTCGCGCATGGCAATCCGCAGGCCGACGAAGACCGACCGCCCCGGCTCGACCGCGGAGCCGACAAGCGCCGTCGCCGCGGCCTCAGGCAGGATGTCGAGCGCGCCGCGGTCGAGCGCGATGCGCAAGCCCGCCCCGAAGGGCTCCGCCGCCCGGCCGAGGCAGCGCACGAAGCGGGCGGCGGTCTCCTCCGGGTCCGGAGCCGAGACGAGGATCGCCTCGAGCGAGGCCGCGCCATTGGCATGGCGCGTCCAGCGCGGTTGCCAGAGCGTCGGGGCATTGTGATGGGTCAGGACCTGCACCCGCCCCTCGGGCATGGTGCCAGCGGCGAGCCGGGCAACGGTGAAGGCCGCGGTCTCGTGGCCGCTCTGCGTGGCGACCTCGCGCTTGAAATGCACAAGCGGTCGCATCGGGGCGCCAAGGGCGTCCAGATGCGCATGGTGCGCGGCGGCATCGGGCACCGCGAAGGCCGCGAGATTCAGCCCGGCGCGGCGATCGAGCGCCGCGAGGAATTCCAGCCCGAGCGGCGTGTCGGCGGTGTGGACGAGAAACTCGAGATAGCCCTCGGGCAGCATCACGCAGATGTTTCCCGTCCCGGTCAGCGCCGGCGCACCCGACACCGGGTCCGGCTGCACCTGCGCGGAGAAGGGTGTGACCGTGAACCCAAGCGCCTCAAGCTCGGCGCGCGCCGCATCCGCATCGGCCACGAAGTGCCCCGAGTGATCAAGGCCGATCGGGCCGGTGGCTGCTGGCAGGTCCTGGGGCATGGGGTGACTCCGGTGTTTGGATTGGATGGCGCGCGGCCATTAGCTCATGCACGTTGCCGCCACGGACTGCAATTTGCAGTTCCCCGAACGGCGATGGTGTGCCGCGCAGAGGGCTGTTCTGTGTCGCTGCGGCTGCCGCTGCCGCCGCGGCAAGTGCGGGCGTTCGGCGCCGAGGCCCGTCGTCCAGCTCGCCGAAGCTCCAGGCTCCGCCCGAAGCGACTCCAGTCTGACCTCCTCTCGGATAGAGCGCAGGGCGCAGCTGGGGGGGTGTCATGGGCGTGGAAGCGTGTGGTCTGTTCGGGATGGGAACGAGTCATCTGCCAGATCTCGTTCTCCCAAATTTATTGCATAATTCGACCTTATCCGAGTGGGATGGGGGTCCGAATGATCCTGTGGGCGAGGGCAGCCAAGGACATGATTTCATGGTTGTAGCCCTGACGTGCCGACGCGGCGAGCAGTGGGCATCAGATCGGCTTTGGCTGTCGGCGGAGAGACGGTGCACGTCCTCCTCACTTACGACAGAACAATGCCCCACTTCCAGGCAGGGAAATGGGGCATTGTTCAATATCTAAGGTGGCTTAGAGGTCGCTGCGCATTTCCGCCAAACCCCTCTTCGGCTTGCGGATCAGGATCGCCCAGACGAACAGCGCGGTCAGCGCAAGGAAGAACAGGCTGTCGAGATTGGTCAGGAAGACGATAGGGTTGCCGTCGCTCAGCGACAGCGAGCGCCTCAGGTATTCCTCGAGATCCGGGCCGAGGATGAATCCCAGCAACATCGACACGGTGGAGTAGTTCTGCTTGCGCATGAAATACGCCAGCACGCCGAAGATCACCGCAAGCGACATTTGGAAGACCGAGTAGGTCGCCACGTAGCTGCCGACGAGCGCCACCACCGCGATGCCGGTGTAGAGCAGGCCCTTGGGGATCGACACGATCTTGATGAACCACGGGCCGAAGAGCCACAGGGTCAGCGGGATGAGAACCAGCGCCGAGAAGAACAGCGAGCCGAGCATCGGCCCGAGCAGCTCGGCCTGGTTCTCGAGCAGGCGCGGCCCTGGCTGGAGGCCGTTGATCACCAGAACGCCTAGAACGATCGCGGTGGTGGGATCGCCGGGGATGCCGAACATCAGCATCGGCACGAAGGCCCCGCCGCACATCGAGTTGTTGGCGGCCTCTGCCGCAGCGATGCCTTCGCGCGAGCCGTTTCCATATTCCTGCGGCTTCTTCGACGACGAGCGCGCCATCGCATAGGAGACGAAGGCGGCCATCGAGCCACCGGCGCCCGGCAGGATGCCGATGCCGTAGCCGATGAAGGCGGAGCGCAGGTAGGCCAGCAGGCCGATCTCGCGGATCTCCGAACGCGGCGGCAGGAAGTCGCGGCGGCGGATCTTGAGGTCCTTGGCCTTTTCCAGCGTCGAACTCAGGCTGTTTTTCCAGCTCTCCGACTGCATCAGAACTTCGGAGATCGCAAAGGCGCCGATGACCAGCGGCATGATGTCGATGCCCTCGACCAGCGTCTCAGTGCCAAAGTCGAAGCGCGGGATCGGCTGCAGCACGTCGATGCCGACGGTGGCGATCATTACGCCAAGCAGGGTGGCGACGAAGCCCTTGGCGATATTGCCCTTGTCGACGATCACGATGACCACCAGCGCGAAGAGCACCAGCGAGAACTTGCCCGGGGTGCGGATCAGTAGCGAGATCTCGGCGGCGATCGGCATGAAGGCCATGAGCAGCACCGCGCCGATGGCGCCGCCGATCATCGAGCCGAGCGCCGCGTGCCCCAGAGCATTGGCGCCGAAGCCCTTCTTCATCAGCACGTTGCCCTCGACCGCGGTCATCATCGAAGATGGCGCGCCAGGGATGTTGATCGTGGTCGCGGTGATCGAGCCGGAGTACATCCCCGCCATGAAGATCGAGGCGCACATGACCAGCGCCGGCACCACATCGATGGTGTAGGTGATCGGCAGCAAGAGCGCGATGGCCAGCACCGAGGTCAGCCCCGGCATGGCACCGAAGAAGGTGCCGATCAGGAAGCCGCCGACCATGAAGGCGATGACGTAGGGATCGGCCAGCGCGGACATGCCGCCAAGCACGTCGATGAAGATATCCATCAGAAGAAACCCCCGGTGAGGGTGGGCAGGCGCACGCCGAAGATCCCCGCGAAGAGCCCGTAGAACAGGGCGGTGACGCCGATGGCGTAGATCGCGAACATATGCGGCTTGCGCAGCTGGAAGTGGAAGATGGCAAAGAGCGCCGAGGTGAAGGCCAGCGTCGCCAGCCAGTAGCCGAGCGGCCGGAACAGCGCGATGTAGCCCGCGGTGGCGACGATCACCAGCAGCGGCCGCAGCAATTCGCGTGCGGGGCCGTCGGCGGTGGGCTTGCGGAACTCGGCCACGAAGACCACGGCCAGCGCGGCGTACATCAGGATGGCGGTGAGGATCGGCACCGAGCGCGGGCTCATCTCGCCATCACCCGCGAACTGCGAGTGGATGTCGAAGGCCGCGGCAAGGTAGACGGTGGTGACGATCAGGAAAAAGAAGGGCAGCAGGACACCTGTCCTGAGAAGGGGCGCACGGTCGGCCATCTTGGTCTCCGGTTGGGGGTGGCACCGGACGCAGGCCCGGTGCCGCCTTTCACGACAGGGAGCGGGGGATTACTTCGAGAGTACCCCGGCCTCGACGAGCGCGTCCATCTCGGTGAACAGACCCTGCGCGGTTTCGTCGGCCCAGGTGTCGAGGTCGTCGCCGGCCAGCCAGTTCGGGGTCACGCCGATCGTCGCGAGCCAGTCCTGGAACTCGTCCGAGTTGTAGGCGGTCTCATAGGCGGCCTCGATCTTGGCGACCACGTCCTCGGGGGTGCCGGCGGGCGCGGCGATCACGATGAACGAGCCGTTCAGAAGCTCGACGCCGGCTTCCTCGGCGGTGGGCACGTCGTAGGTCGGGTTCTTGGCGTCCGAGAATTCGACGATGCCGCGGGCGGTGCCATCCTCGATGAGGTTGGCGAAATCGCCGAGCGAGGTCATGACTACATCGACCTCATCCGACAGCAGCGCCTCTTTCTGCGGGGCCGCGCCACCGGGGTAGGAGACGATCTTGAATTGGGTGTCGGTGAGCTTTTGCAGCTGCAGCAGCGTCAGGTGGACCCGCCCGCCGAGGTTCTGCACGCCGATGCGCACCTTGCCCGGGTCGGCCTTGGCCGCGGCCAGCAGGTCATCGAGCGACTGGTAGTCGGAATCGGCGTCTACGATGATCGCATCGGCTTCGCTGGTGATCCGCGCGACGAGGTCGAGCTTGTCCATCTTGTAGCTCGGCAGCATGCCCTGCCACGGCACGGTCACGACGCTGTCGTAGGTCAGCGCGCCCAGCGTATAGCCGTCGCCCTTGGCGCCCATCACCTGGCCGACGCCGGTGGCCGAGTTGCCGCCTTCGATGTTCTCGACATAGATTGTGCCGCCCAGCGACTCTTCGGCAAGCGTGGTCACCTTGCGCACGATGCCATCGGTGCCGCCGCCGGCCCCCCACGGCACCACCATGCGCACGTCACGCTCCGGGAATTCCGCCAATGCGGCAAGCGGCACGAGGGCCGTGGTGAGGGCGGCAACCGCGCCGATGAAAGTGCGTTTCATTAGGTGTCTCCTCCAAGACTTGAACGGACCCTTGCCGTTCTGGGCTGTTGGTCCCGGCCTCGTGATCCCTGCCGCGGTGCAGCTGCGCGCGTGCGCCACTGCCATGAACTCGCGTCAGAGCCGGCCGGAATCGTCGGGCGAACTTGCATCGCTACCAACTAATACATTACTATATGAACACCCGTGAAGCTGGCAAGCCTGCTTCGGAAGGCGCTGGCGATAACGTGGCAAGACCCTGTAAGTAATGAAAGAAAACTCATGCTTTACGACCATCGAACCTATACCTGCCGTCCCGGAACGATCCGCAAGCACCTCGCGCTCTACGGAGAGCACGGCTTCGACGTCCAGCGCCGGCACCTCGGCGAGCCGGCGGTCTACGCGGCGGTCGAGACCGGCGACGTGAATTCCTACGTGCATATCTGGGTCTACGCCGATGCTGCCGATCGCGCCGCGCGCCGTGCGGCGCTGGCCGCCGATCCCGAATGGCAAGCCTATCTCGGCAAGAGCGCCGAGGCGGGCTACCTGATCTCGCAGGTCAATCAGCTGATGGCGCCGGTGCCGTTCTTCACGCCGCCGCAGCGCTGACGAGCCATTCAAGAGGCGCGGCCACCGGGGCCGCGCCTTTGCGTGACGGGCGGTCACGCCTGCGGCAGGTCCATGCGGCTGGTGAGGAAGTCGAGCTCGGCGAGATCGGCCTCGGTCAGCTTCGGGCCCGGTCCGCGCAGCGCGTTCGAGGTCAGCGCGCCGCGCCGGCGCATCATCTCCTTGCGCAGCGCGATGCCCCATTGCCCCTGCGCCTCGTGCTTGAGCAGCGGCAGGTAGCGGTTGAAGAGGTCATGCGCCTCGGCGCGCCGGCCCTCGGTCATCAGCTCGTAGACGCCCGAAAGCATCTCGGGAAAGGAGAAGCCGGCCATCGGCCCGTCGGCGCCGCGCTCCATCTCCTGCACGAGATACTGGCCGTTGTTGCCGGTGAGGATGCGGACCGGGCGCGATAGCTCGGCGCGCATGCGGCTGATCTTGGTGGGGGAGGGGAAATCCTCGGACTTGATAACGCCGATCTGCGGGAAGCGGGTCAGCAGCCGGTCGATGGCCGGTACCGACATCACCACGTCCGAGGCAGCGGGGAAATCCTGCAGCACGGTGGGCACGTCGCCGATGCGCGCGTAGACCGCATCGAAGTAGCGCAGCAGGTCCTCGTCGCTGCGGATGCCGGCGGGCGGGCAGATCATCACCGCATCCGCGCCCTCGGCCATCACCTGCGCTGTGACCTCGACCAGCGTGGCAAGGTTGGGGTGCGACACGCCAGCGATGATCCGGTGACCGGCGGCGGCAGCGACATAACGCGCGGCGACGGCTATGGTCTCATCCACGGTGAGTTTCTGCGCCTCACCAGACACCCCCAGCACCGTTAGCCCCTGCGCGCCGTGGCGGTAGTAGAAGGCCGAGAGCGTGTCGATGCTGGCATAGTCAACCGCCCCGTCATCGAGGAAGGGGGTCTGGGCGACGACGTGCAGCCCCTTAGTTCTGGCAAGTGCGTTGGACATGATCTCTCCCTTCGCGGTCCGGGTTGGGCCGCGCTCTGTTTGCTGTGTGCTGAAGGTGCCCAGCGGGGCGGTTGGTCAGGTAAAGTAGTCCTTGTGCAGGACGCGATACTCCTCGGCCCAGTCGTCGGGCTTGTGGGTGTGGAAGCGGATCTCCTTGATTGCCCGGTCGACGTCACCGGATTCGACCGCGGCGACGATGCGCTCGTGGCCGTCGATGATCGTGGCGAGGCGTTCCGCGGAGTGGGTCTGCAGGCGTCGCACCCGGTCCATGTCGCCGGTCTGCGCGCGCAGCAGGCCATGCAGGTTGGGGTGCCCCGCGCCCTCGAACATCACGAAGTGGAAAAACTCGTCGAGTTCCTGAAATCGCCGCAGCTGGGTGTGGTCGGGGGCGACCTCGCGCTGCATGCCGATGATTTCGCGCAGCTGGGCCATGGTCGCAGGCGACGGGACCTGCGTGAGCTTGATGGTGACCTCGGTCTCGAGCGCCTGACGCAGGAACAGCGCCTCGCGGATCTGCGCTAGATTGATGCGCGTCACCAGGGTCTTCGACTGCGGGTAGATACGGATCAGCCCATCCTGGTCGAGCCGCTGCATTGCGTCGCGCAGCGGCGTCTGGCTGACCTCGTATTCACGCGCAAGGTCGGCCCGTGTGAGCGCGGTGCCCGGCGGCAGATCGAGCGACAGGATGCGTTGCCGCAGATCGTCATAGATCCGCGACGAGGCCATGGGGCGGCCCGCCGAATTGTCGTGGCGCATCATGTCGAAGGCGAGGGTCATCCTGGGGCTTTTCATGCAGACTCTCATATCCTTTCCGGGGTGCGCCCCAGATAAGCGCATTTACGGGTCGGTTGACCATACTGATAAACTAAAATATTAGTGCATGACAAGTCCCGAGGCGCGAAGCCCCCAACCCTTTTGCCGGTTGGGAATTGCGCCGCCGGCGCGCGAATCGCACGGCATCGGGTCCGGGAAACCATGCGCGACGGGGCGGCGATCCTGGGCGCGCGGCATGAGGAGGTCTAGGAAATGGACGGCAGCAAGAACGGGTTTGTCCCGCATGGCAAGCATCTGATCGCGGGCGAATGGGTCGCGGCAGAGACGACGTTCCGCTCGGAGCCCGCGCATGGCGCGGCGCATGACTATGGCGTCGGCACCCCGGCATTGGTGAACGCCGCGGTCGGGGCGGCGGAAGAAGCGTTCTGGACCTACGGTTACAGCGACATCGAGACCCGCGCCCGCTTTCTCGAAGCCATCGCCGACGAGATCGAGGCCCGCGCCGAGGCGATCACCGAGATCGGCACGC
>NZ_NTHN02000008.1 GCF_002300555.2 Alloyangia mangrovi
GGATCACCGGCAACGCAGCTCGACATGCGCGGCGCGCCGCTCGGCGCGGCCGGAGGCAGTGGCGGGGGTGGCGGTCCGGTCGAGGTCGCGGTGAACCGCCTGCAGGTCACCGACAAGATCGCGATCGGCAATTTCCAGGGCAAGTTCAGTACGGCCCGTGGCATCAATGGCACGTTCACCGGCGCGGTCGGCGGGCGCGCGCCGATCCAGGGCGACGTTGTCCCTCAGAACGGCGGCACGGCGATCCGCATCCGCGCCCGCGACGCCGGCGACGTGCTGAAGGGCGCGGGCGTCATGCAGAACATCGAGGACGGCACCTTCGATCTGACCCTTGTGCCGGTGCAGGGCAAGAGCGGCGAATACGACGGCGCGCTGAAGATCGAAGGCACCCGGATGCAGAAGAACCCCGCCGTGGTGCAGTTGCTCGACGGGATCAGCGTTGTCGGTATCATCGACCAGCTCAACGGGCCGGGGATCTTCTTTTCCGAGGTCGAGGCGCGCTTCCGCATGACGCCGCAGCAGATCATCCTCACCCGCTCCAGCGCCACCGGCCCCTCGATGGGCATCTCGATGGACGGCTATGCCAACCTCGCCACCGGGATGATGGACATGCAGGGGGTGCTCTCGCCGATCTACGTGATCAACGGCATCGGCCAGCTGTTTTCGCGCAAGGGAGAAGGGCTGATCGGCTTCAATTTCAACCTGCGCGGCCCGGTGGCCGATCCGGCGGTCAGCGTGAACCCGCTTTCGGTCTTCACTCCGGGCATGTTCCGTGACATTTTCCGCCGCCCACCCCCGCAGGTGAGTCAGTAGCGCCAGAGACCTCAAGACCCATGCAGCTTTCCGATTTCGACTTCCCTCTGCCCGAGGACCTCATCGCCACGCGCCCGGCGCATCCGCGCTCCTCGGCGCGGCTGCTGGTGGCCGAGGGCGAGACGATCACCGACGCCATCGTGCGCGACCTCACCGACTGGCTGCGCCCCGGCGACCGGCTCGTGCTGAACGACACCAAGGTGATCCCCGCCCGGCTCTCGGGGCTGCGGCACCGATCGAGCGCGCAGGGCGAGACCGAGGCGCGGATCGAGATCACCCTGCTCGAGCCGCGTGCGGGCGGGCTCTGGGCGGCGCTGGTGAAGCCTCTGAAGAAGCTGCGCGAGGGCGAGACGGTGGTTCTGTCCGAACGGCTCTCTGCGACGCTGGAGGCGCGCGAGGAGGGGCAGGGCCTTTTCCGCTTCAACCTGACCGGGGAGGATTTCGACGCCGCTCTGGCCGAGGCCGGGGCGATGCCGCTGCCGCCCTACATCGCCGCCAAGCGCGCTGCCGACGAGCAGGACAAGGAAGACTACCAGACCGTCTGGGCGCGGACTTCGGGCGCCGTCGCCGCCCCCACCGCCTCGCTGCACTTCGATGCGCCGCTGCTGGCGGCGCTGAAGGACAGGGGCATCGAATTCACCCATGTCACGTTGCACGTCGGCGCGGGCACCTTCCTGCCGGTGAAGGTCGATGACGTGACAACCCACAAGATGCACGGCGAATGGGGTGAGGTGACAGACTCCGCCGCCGCCGAGATCGCCGCCACCAAGGCCGCGGGCGGTCGGGTCATCCCCGTCGGCACCACGGCGCTGCGGCTAATCGAGACCGCGGCGCGCGAGAGCGGCGCGATCGCGCCCTGGACCGGGGTGACCGACATCTTCATCTACCCCGGCTTCGAGTTCCACGTCGCCGACGCGCTGATGACCAACTTCCACCTGCCGAAGTCGACGCTGATGATGCTGGTCGCGGCCTTCATGGGCAAGGCGCGGATGGACAGGGTCTATGCCCATGCGCTGGCCGAACGGTACAGGTTCTTCTCCTACGGCGACGCCTCGCTTCTGATCCCGTGAAGGAGGACCTCAGCGCAGTGTCACCGTGTCGCCGTTCAGCAGGGTGGTCGCGTTGAGGCATATCGGCAGGAGCTGCAGATCCGTGGTGATCTCGGAGATGTCTTGCACCAGCGGGTTCACCACGCTCCCGAGGAAATCGAGCGTGTCGTGCAGCAGCCCGCCGGTGTCCGCCACCGTCTGGTCGAGGTACTGACCCAGCGGCGAGTCGGTCGAGACCAGTGCGGGAATGCCCGCCACCGCATCGAGATCGGCAAAGAGCAGCACCTTGACCCCGTCGCCGGGCGCGCAGGCGGGCGAGCCGGTGAGGACACTGTCAGGTCTCACGCTCAGCTCGTCGAGATCGCGCACCAGCGAAAACAGGTTCGACACGACGAGGCTGGCGCGCAGCGAGACCTCGCCTTCGAAACGGATCGGGCACTCCGAGAAGATCGCCGCGTTCTGCACCACGAAGCCGTCGCCCAGCCGAAGCACCTCGCCGGCATCGCAGTCGATGTAGACACTGCCGTCGCTGATCACCCGGATGTCATCGAGATCGCGGATGTGGATGTTCTGCGTGGCGGTGCGCGCGACGTCCTCGAGGTCGTGTCGGCTGAGCGTCTCGAGGCCGAAGAGATCGAGACGGGGCAGGTTGAGCCCCTCGGCAATCAGCTTGCCGATCAGCTTGTCGGTTTCATCGGTCCGCCAAAGCGGGACATCGCCGTAATCGACGCCGGCATTGGCCATGAGGCAGATACCGACAAAGAGATCGAGCTCCGAGATATCGGCCCGCGCCTGCAGCGACAGCAATGGGGCAGGGCAGTCGAGCGCGCCGCGGGTGCGGATCTGCGCGACGGCCCGGCCCTGGATATTCCAAGGGTCATAACCGAAAAGGCCGACGAAATGCAGCGGCTCGGGATTGCCGTGCGCGAAATCGCGGTTGAGCGTGACGCGCACTGCGTCGGTCGGCGTCTGGTTGGGAATGAAGGCGCCGCTCTCGGGATCGCGCCGGCCGATTTCGAAGCTGCCGTCGTGCCACGCATTCTCGAGCCTCGCGGTGCGCAATCCGTCTCCGGCGATCCGTTCCGCAACCCTGCGCGGCGTGTCGAGCGCGATCGGTTCAGAGGCGCGGATCGCGGCACTCAGCGCCGCCGCTTCCGCAGTGGACTGCAGGATCTCGCGCACCCGCCAGGCATTCGCGGAGTCCACCGCGGCGCCGCCGGCAAGCACCCCGACAACCAGCAGGAAGAGGGCGTAGACGGTGCCGCCGCCATCCTCTTCCCCGAGCAGCCTGGCGGCGCGCGCCCGCGCGTGCCGGGCGGCCATCAGTTCGGCTCCCGCAGCATGGCGACCGAGACGTTAAGGTCCCCGACCAGGTAGCGTCCCATGACCGGGGTCAGCGAGGCCTCGGGGCCGGCAAGGGTAACCCGCGCGTCGACCTCATCGCGGCTGGTCTCGACCGCGATGCGATAGGGCGCATTGCGGAACAGCAGCCGGTCCCTGAGGTAATCGTCGGCCTGGTCGGGCAGCACCCGGTGCAGCGATACGGCGCGTGCGGTTTCGCGTGCGGCATTCCACATGCTCGCGTTCAGGACCATCATGAATGCAAAGTCCAGGATCAGCGCGAGCATGAAAATCATGGCGGGCGCCCAGATTGCGACCTCGACTGTGAGCGACCCTTCCTCGTCGCCGACGAAGTCCTTCGCAAAGAGTTTTTTCGAGGGAAGTCGAGAAATCGTGCCGGTTCTGGCAATACCTATCGTGCGCGTCGTCATGGCGAGCGCCCCCTATACTGGTTCCTCCTCCGGCGGGGAAACTCGTCCCGCCCCAATTTGATTTTCGCCGGAATCTTGCCAATATTGTGGCAATCTTTTTGTGCTTATCCAAATTATGCATATTGGATGCGCGTTTTTGGAAATAGTTTGGGTTAAATTATTGCAAAATATAGATTAAAGAAAATCTGCTCACGGTTGGAAGAAAGTGCGTTTTCTCGCTCTCTTCGCGGCGCACGCGTCCATCTGTGCTTCCGGCCACTGGAGGGTACATGCCCAAAATCGCGGCAATTCGCGAAGCCTCTTGCGCATGGGGCGCGTGACAGGCAGGGCAGGGACGAAGGCAGAATCGACGCCGCGCCTTGCGATCAGATTGGGACAAAGGGTCTGACCTATGACTGAGGTTCTGAAACACTCCTGGGCGCTGCTGCTCGGGGTCATGCTGCTGATGGTCGGCAACGGCTTGCAGGGCTCGCTGCTTGGCGTGCGCGGCAGTGGCGCCGGCTTCTCGGCCTTTTCCATGTCCATGGTGATGGCGGGCTACTTCGCCGGCTTCCTGCTGGCGTCGCGGGTCACCCCGGGGATGATCCGACGGGTCGGCCACGTGCGGGTCTTCGCCGCGCTCGGCTCGTTCATCTCGGCGGTGCTGATCCTTTATCCGGCCTTCCCGCATCCCATCGTCTGGACCATCGAGCGCATGGTCATCGGCTTTTGCTACTGCGGCGTCTACGTGACCGCCGAGAGCTGGCTGAACAACGCCTCGTCGAACGAGAACCGCGGCCAGGCGCTCTCGGCCTACATGATCGTGCAGATGGTCGGCATCATCGGTGCGCAGATGCTGCTGCTGGTTCCAGATCCCTCGGGCTTCCTGCTTTTCGTGATCCCCTCGGTGCTGGTCTCCATCGCCTTCGCCCCCATTCTGCTGTCGATCACGCCGACCCCGGCCTTCGACACCACCCGCCCGATGAGCCTGCGCGAACTCTACACGGTCTCGCCGCTCGGCATGGTGGGGATGTTCCTGCTCGGCGGGGTCTTCGCCTCCCAGTTCGGCATGGCGGCAGTCTACGGCTCGGAAGCGGGGATGACGCTGGCGCAGATCTCGACCTTCGTCGCGACCTTCTACGTCGGTGCGCTGGTCACCCAGTATCCGCTGGGCTGGCTGTCGGACCGGATGGACCGACGCGTGCTGGTGGTGATCGTGGCGCTGGTCGGCGGTCTTGCCGCGGCGGCGGCGGTCTCGCTGTCGGGGCACTTCACCGTGCTTCTCGCCGCGGCCTTCCTGATCGGCGGCGCGTCCAACCCGCTTTATTCGATCCTGATCGCCCACACCAACGACTATCTCGGCACCGATCGCATGGCGGCGGGCTCGGCCGGGTTGCTGTTCATCAACGGGCTTGGCGCCATCGCCGGCCCGCTGATCTCCGGCTACGCGATGGAGACCATGGGGCCGGGCGGCTTCTTCGTGCTGATCTCGGCGCTTATGCTTGGGCTCACCGCCTATGCCGGCTGGCGCATGACCCAGCGCCCGGCGCCGATCTCGGACGATGCCGCCAGTGTCACGGCCGTCGGACCGGTGTCCTCGCCCGTCGCGGTGGAGGTGGCGCAGGAAGTGGCCATCGAGGCGCAGGAGGCGGCCGAGGCGGAAGCCGAAGAGGCCGCGCGTCTCGAAGCCGGTGGCGCGCCGATCTCCCGCTGATTGCCCATTTCTTGAGCGTTGCGCGAAGGAAGCAGGGAATGTCGCAATTGACAGAAATTGTGACTTCGCCTTGCGGCATGGGCGCATGTAACCTTTCAGTGACAACGGCGTGGCACGTAAGGATGGAACGATGAAAGCCCCCGAAGACATTCTGGCATTCTGGCTCGACGAGACCGGGCCCGAGCAATGGTACAAGGCGGACGAGGCGCTAGACGCCGAGATCCGCTCCCGGTTCGAGGAAACCTGGGACGGCGCGATGGAAGGACGGTTCGGCCTCTGGCTCACCTATCCCAGCGGCGCGCTGGCCTATATCCTCCTGCTCGACCAGTTCTCTCGCAACATGTTCCGCGGCAGCGCCAAGGCGTTTTCCGCGGATGCGGTCGCCCTGGCTGCGGCGAAGCAGGCGATCTGGCGCGGTTGGGACATGAAGATCGACGAGCCCGCGCGGCAGTTCTTCTACCTGCCGCTGATGCACTCCGAGAATCTCTGCGACCAGGAGCGCTGCATCCGCCTGATGAAGGAGCGGCTGCCCGAGACCGGCGCCTCCAACCTGCTGCACGCGCGGGCACACCGCGAGGTGATCCGCGAGTACGGGCGTTTCCCGACCCGCAACGAGGCGCTTGCGCGCGCGACCACCACGCCGGAAAGCGGCTACCTGCAGGGCGGCGGCTACGGCGAAGTGCTGCGCCGGCTGCAGGCGGTCGAAGCGGCCTAAGCACATTACAACAAGATCATGAAGGGCCCGCGCGATCGTATCGCGCGGGCCCTTCGCATGGATGCCGTCGGGGGTGTCCACGGCGGCTTGCGCATTTGCTTCCGGCCCGCCACCCTGCCCTGGGTCCGGTCATGCCCTAGATGACCGGGCGGAAGGCGATCTTTTGCGGGGTGGCGTTGAAGCTCCGTAGGGGATGGTTTAATATCAAACTAATTTGACTCGGCGGGAGAGAGCCATGGCTTCGCAAAGCTTCGACATGATCGTCATCGGTGCAGGACCCGGGGGCTATGTCGCCGCCATCCGCGGCGCGCAGCTCGGCCTGAAGGTGGCCGTGGTGGAACGCGAGCACATGGGCGGCATCTGCCTCAACTGGGGCTGCATTCCGACCAAGGCGCTGCTGCGCAGCTCGGAGATCTACCACTTCATGCAGCGCGCCAAGGACTACGGGCTGACCGCCGAGAAGATCGGCTACGATCTCGATGCGGTGGTCAAGCGTTCGCGCGGCGTTGCCAAGCAGCTGAACTCCGGCGTCACCCACCTGCTGAAGAAGAACAAGGTCACCGCCTTCATGGGCGAGGCGACGATCCCCGCCAAGGGCAAGGTCACCGTCAAGACCGACAAGGGCACCGAGGAGCTGACCGCGAAGAATATCGTCATCGCCACCGGCGCCCGTGCCCGCGAGCTGCCCGGGCTCGAGGCCGACGGCGATTGCGTCTGGACCTACAAGCACGCGCTGGTGCCGAGCCGCATGCCGAAGAAGCTGCTGGTCATCGGCTCGGGTGCCATCGGCATCGAGTTCGCCAGCTTCTACAACACGCTCGGCGCCGACACGACGGTGGTCGAGGTGATGGATCGCATCCTGCCGGTGGAGGATGAGGAGATCTCGAAATTCGCCAAGAAGCAGTTCGAGAAGCAGGGCATGACCATCCGCGAGAAGACCATGGTCAAGCACCTCGACCGCGCCAAGGGCAAGGTCACCGCGCATATCGAGCAGAACGGCAAGACCACCAAGGAAGAGTTCGACACGGTGATCTCGGCGGTCGGCATCGTCGGCAACACCGAGGGGCTGGGCCTCGAGGCGCTCGGCGTGAAGGTCGAGCGCACCCATGTGGTGGTGGACAAGCACTGCCGCACCGGCATCGAGGGTGTCTATGCCATCGGCGACATCGCCGGCGCGCCCTGGCTGGCACACAAGGCGTCGCATGAAGGCGTCATGGTGGCCGAGCTGATCGCCGGCGGCCACCCGCACGCAGTCGAGCCCTCGTCGATCGCCGGCTGCACCTACTGCCACCCGCAGGTTGCCTCGGTTGGCCTGACCGAGGCCAAGGCCAAGGAAGCCGGCTACAAGATCAAGGTCGGCCGCTTCCCCTTCATCGGCAACGGCAAGGCGATCGCGCTCGGCGAGCCCGAAGGCATGGTCAAGACGATCTTCGACGAGAAGACCGGCGAGCTCCTCGGGGCCCACATGGTCGGCGCGGAAGTCACCGAGCTGATCCAGGGCTACGTGGTCGGTCGCCAGCTCGAGACCACCGAGGAGGACCTGATGAACACCGTCTTCCCCCACCCGACGCTGTCGGAGATGATGCACGAAAGCGTGCTCGACGCCTACGGCCGCGCGATCCACTTCTGAGATCGCCGCAGGCTCCAGAACTCGAAAGGGCGCCCGCGAGAGTGACGCATTCCGCCCGGTGGGACACAATCACAACCAAGCCTGTCGCGGAAACGCGGCAGGCTATTGTTTTACTTGAAGATTTTAACGCCGACTGAGGTCTGCCTGGCCAAAGAAGTGCGAGAAAAAAAGTCTCGCAGAGATCTGGCAGATCCCCTCCAGAAGCTATTCGAGCCTTTTCGGCTCTTTTTTTCTTCTGTTTCAGAACATAGAGCCAATATTCTTGTACCGCAAGCTTGACCGTTCTCCCCGGAGAACAAGCGGAGAATTCCGCATCGTGAGACTCCTAACCCCGCGGAAAATCTGCTCTTTGGTCGGGAAAACGACTCGAGGCGGAACCGCGAAAGACGAGGTTCCGAATGGCAAGTTTGGCGACTTTCAACTTCAAGCTGTCCCAGCTCTATCCGGGCGCGGGCAAGTATCATCTCAACACCTGCGCCAATCCGGATTGCTCCAACTTCGGGCAGCCCCTGACGGACTCGGCAGCGCGCAGGAAAACCTGGAACGAGACCCGCCCCGACCTTACGCTGGAGCAGCTTGATATCGTGGCGAAGCACGGTCCGGGCGCCTACAAGCTCTCCGGTGCGGACAAGAAACACCGAAGGGTAAGTTGCGCCTTCCAGTATCAGCGCGCCCCTCATGTATGGGCCGATCAGCGAACAGTGCGTTGTCAGGGACATACCTCCGAGGGAAAGGTCTGCAACAGCGCCTTCTCCATCAAATCGCCGGCGCATCTCGATGAGGAAGTTGCCCGCCTCCGCAATCACAACGGCATCCTGGATGGTCCCGCATGTGGTGCCTGTGGCACCCGCTTCCTTGCTGCGCCGGAGGATTTCTCGCTGAATGGGGCACATCAGCGGATCCGCGACAGCAAGGGCAAGGCCATGAAGAAGAAGGCCACACCGAAGGCCGTCCGGGTCTTGCACAAACCCTGCAAAGGCAAGAAGGGTGCTCGGTTCTCAATCTCGCTGCCGCACGCGGGGCAAAAGACGACGTCGGACAACCTGCGCATTCTCGGGGCGGTGCTGAACAGTGCCGGGATCACCGACATACAGCGCATGCTGGGCACCGCTGCGACCGGCAAGGCGATCGGCTTTTCGCGGATCTATGATCGCATCGCCTGGTTGGAGGAAGTGTTTCTGGCCTACGAGCGCGAGATGCTCCGCCGTTGGCGGGAAAAAAATTGAACGTAGCGGTCAGCAGGTAGAGCACTGCCTGAGTCACGACGATATGGTCCTCTCCGTGAACTGGGAGACGGCCACCGATCAGCGTATCACGCAGCTCAACTGCGCCATCACGGCCGACGCGAAAAGCGGGTATGTATATCGAATGGATGTCGATTTCGACCCACGCGTCAAACCCCTCGACCTCTTCAACCAGACCTACACCGACGGCCAGGGAGGTCCGAAGAACCTCTCGGAGAGCTATCCCGGCAGCAAGTTCGAAACTGCGCCAAAGTTTTCCTGGCAGAGGCCGACCGGGCGCCTACATGAGCCACAGTTCTTCGCTGCCTGCGTCAATGAACTGGAGGCCTTCCGTGTGCGGGCCCGACGCCGGATGCCGAAAAGGTCGAAAGCCGATGCCAACGCCAGGGACGATCTCACCGTCCGCGTGAACGGAATGAAGTAGGACATCCGCGTTATCGCCGAAGACTGTTTCGGATTCCCTGCGGACACCGAGGCCGAACGCGGCTCTTTCAAGGGCATGACCACCGACGACTTCTATACGAAGGCCGCGCACTTCGTCCTTCTGCGTGAGATGCTACCGAAGGGGCGGATTGTCCTGACGACCGAGCTGGAAGCCACACTCCCGAATGTGATTCCGCATGTATTCGAAGAGGAGATCCGGGCGGACCGCTTCGTTTGGCTGGCGATGAAGTTCAAGAAGAAGACAACGAAGCCCGAGAAGCTCGGGAAGGTAAAAGCATACAAGAAGGACCGTCGTCAGTTCCACAACGAAGGCATGTATGCCGGTCGCTTCTCCATGGAGACTGATGCCCGCACCGTCACAGAAGCTTATATCGCGGACCATATGGCACCTGCGCTGCGTGGAACCGGCCCGTATCCCGGGTCGAACTACCGGATCCCAGTATTTCCGAAGCTCTGGGTGTCCGCGCCGACACAAGCGAGCGGAGAGCTCGACAAGGTCGTCGGGTTCCCCATCCTCCCGCGTCACTTGCGTCGGGAGCTGAAGAACATCCCATTCGCAGGTCCGCTCGATGCCGATGTTCGTGGGGAGCTCGCGCCGTGGGTCTACAAAGCGACTCTGCAACCGGCGAGCACATTCATGAACTCGCTCCGCGAGCGCCTTAGCCTGGCGGACAGGGCAGGCAGCGGAGGCGCTCGGATCGGCGGTTCCTACGTCCAGGGCGCAATCTTCAATCCTGCGATGCTGATCTCGATCATCAACATCTTCCGGATCAACTACAACTTCTTCGAGCCAAGGGTTTATACGCCACCATACGAAGAGATCGACGACTTCGTGAAGGCAGGAAAGCTGATGCCACGCGCCCTCCGCATCCCAGGGACAGGCGAGTATGTCCAGCTTCCGCCCCGCGCCAGGCGCTCACCACAAAAGCGCACGCCGGCAATGCGCCACGGCATGGATACCAGAAAGCTCCGGAAGGGTGGAGGCGAAGATGTGCCTGATCTCTACCGCTTGCTCTATCGGCCTTGGCTTTATGCCGGCACGAAGGTGGGCGCCAAGCTGGACCGGTCGTGGCAGGCTCCTGCCTCCCAAACAATAAACCTACCCGAAGACGACACCCGAGAGACACAAGTCGTGCCGATTTCCGAGTTTTTGGGGATTTGAGCCGACTTGTTGCCCGACGAGGAGATGACCGCGGCCCTGACCTTATCCAGCGACAGCCCATCATCTTGCAAAAAGTGCATCTCTCACCACAAGAAATGGCCGCGATGGTTCTCATCGCGGCCATTCGTTTCAGAGTCAGTCTCTAAGCAGAGTGTCCCACCGCGGGGAATGCGTCACCGCGAGAGGCGCCCTTTTTCATGGGGCGGCGTTTGTCGGGGGGGGCGTCGAGGGGGCTCTGCCCCCGTCCGCTGCGCGGACTCCCCCGGGATATTTGGACCTAGAAGAATGGGAGCGGTCCGCGGTTCTTCTAGGCGGAAATATCCCGGGGGTGAATTCGCCGCAGGCGAAGAGGGGGCAGCGCCCCCGGCCGTGCAGTCAGTGCGAGAGGCGCGCGAGAAAGGCCTCGACCTTCGGTGCCAGCCAGTCCCAGAGCTTTGGTGCGCCGCTCTTGATCTTGGGTGCCATCTTCTTCTCGAAGACCGGCCAGGTGACCTTGTAGTCGACCCAGGAGCCGCCCTGCGTGACGAGGTTCATGTTCGGCGGCTGGAAGCGGTCCACCGATTTGGCAAAGCGCGCGTCGGGGGTCTCGTTGGCCTCGAACTCGTCCCAGAGCGCGCGCAGCGCGGCGCCCTGGTCGGCGGGCAGCAGGCCGAAGAGCCGGTCGGCGGCGGCGGCTTCCTCGGCCTCCTTGGCGGTCTCGTCGACCTCGCCGAAGAACGGGTTGTCGCCAGCGTCGATCTCGACGAGATCGTGCAGCAGCAGCATCTTGATGACGCGCTCGATGGTCACACCCTCGGGGGCGTGCTCGCCCAGCACCAGCGCGAAGAGCGCCAGGTGCCAGCTGTGCTCGGCGGAGTTTTCGAAGCGTGCGCCGTCCGAGGTCTTGGTGGCGCGGGTCACCGCCGAGAGTCGCCCTGCCTCGATGAGGAAGGCCATTTGCGCGTCGAGACGTTCGGTGCTCATGCCTGTGGCTCCCCGGTTCCGCCGGTCTTGGCGGCGTTCAGCCGCTCGACGAGGAAGGCCCGCGCCCGGCGCTCGGCGAGGCGGACGCGGATCGAGGTGAGATAAGCCTCTTCGAGCGTTGTGGAGGAAGCGCCGATGACCTTCGCGACTTCCATGAAGAAGCGCTCGTCGCCGGTGAGCTTCATCACCTTGAACGTGTCCTCGGCCAGCTTGTCTGCCAGCTCCTGGGTGAGGTTCATGGGCGCTCCTCTCGGTCCTGTGGTCTTGGCGTTGGGTCGGTCGGCCGCAACGGGCGGCGGACATGCAAAGGCCGGCGCGGGGCCGGCCTTAAGGCTGTTTCAGCGGGTGGTCTCGGTCAGGCGCCGCTTCACGTAGCCGGTGACGCTGTCGATCATCGTTTCCATGTGCGGCTCTTCGAAGAAGTGCCCGGCACCCTCGACCTGCTCGTGGGTGATGGTGATGCCCTTCTGTTCCTTGAGCTTGTTCACCAGCGTCGTGGTGTCCGCGGGCGGGGCCACGCGGTCATTGGAGCCGTTGATGATCAGCCCAGAGGAGGGGCAGGGCGCGAGGAACGAGAAATCATACATGTTGGCCGGCGGCGAGACCGAGACAAAGCCGGTGATCTCGGGGCGGCGCATCAGCAGCTGCATGCCGATCCAGGCGCCGAAGGAGAAGCCTGCGACCCAGCAATGCTTGGAATTGTTGTTCATCGACTGCAGGTAGTCGAGTGCCGAGGCGGCATCCGAAAGCTCGCCGATGCCCTGGTCGTATTCGCCCTGGCTCCGCCCCACGCCGCGGAAATTGAACCGCAGCACGGTGAATCCCATGTTGTAGAAGGCGTAGTGAAGGTTATAGACGACCTTGTTGTTCATCGTCCCGCCGAACTGCGGATGCGGGTGCAGGACGATGGCGATGGGGGCGTCGTTGTCTTTTTGCGGATGATAGCGGCCTTCGAGGCGGCCTTCGGGTCCGGGAAAAATGACCTCGGGCATCGGGCGGAAGTGCTCCTGATCGGTGTGCGCGAAATTGTTGACGAAATTTCTGCGGCACTTTAGAACGTTTCTAAATCCCGTGTGGGCACGGGAGAGGGCTTGATTGCAGATATGCAATTGCCCGGTCAAGGTCAATCGGTTGGGCGCGAAGGTGCCCGGGAGGCATGCGTGAAGCTGAGCACCAAGGGGCGTTACGCGATGGTCGCGCTGGTCGACATCGCCCTTCAGCCCGAAGGCGACCTGGTGACGCTGGGGGATATCTCCAGGCGCCAGGACATTTCCCTGCCGTATCTCGAGCAGCTCTTCGTGAAGCTGCGGCGCGCGGGGCTCGTCGCCTCGGTGCGCGGGCCCGGCGGCGGCTACCGCCTGGCGCGCACGCCCGACCAGATCCGCGTGGTCGACGTGCTGGCGGCGGTCGACGAGACCGTCGATGCGATGCACAAGGGCGCCGGCGCCTCGGGCGGGGCCTCGGGCAGCCGGGCACAATCGCTGTCGAACCGGCTGTGGCAATCGCTCTCGGCACACGTCTACGTCTACCTGCACCAGGCGCGGCTCTCGGATGTGGTCGGCAATGCGCTGGCGCCCTGTCCGGCGGTGCCCTCGCTCTTTGCCATCGTCGACGAGCCTGTCTCCGACGAGGAGCGGGAAGAGATCGAAGACATTCTCTCGGATGAGAGCTGATCCCGGCGCGGCGTGAAACCTGAACAAGATGAAAGAGGAGGCGGCGTGACGCGGGCCTATCTCGACTGGAATGCCACGGCGCCGCTGCGCTCCGAGGCGAAGGACGCGATGATCGCGGCGATGCACCTCGTGGGGAACCCCTCGTCGGTCCACGCCGAGGGGCGCGCGGCCAAGGGGCTGATGGAAAAGGCGCGGGCGCAGGTCGCCTCGGCGCTTGGCGCCGACGGCGCCGACGTGGTCTTCGTCTCGGGCGCCACCGAGGCTGCGGCGCTGGCCTGCGCCGGGCGGGGGCTGCGCGGCGCCGACATCGAGCATGATGCCATGGCGGCCTGGCTGACCTGCGATTTGGCGGTGGACGGGCAGGGGCGGGTCACCGTCAACGATCCGGCGGTCACCGCGCTGCAGGCGGCGAACTCCGAAACCGGGGTGGTGCAGGAATTGCCGCAGGGCCTTGCGGTGGTCGATGCCACGCAGGTCTTCGGCAAGCTGCCCTTCGCCTTCAACTGGTCCGGCGCGCAGATGGCCATCGTCTCGGCGCACAAGCTGGGCGGGCCCAAGGGAATCGGCGCGCTGGTGATGAAGCGTGGCACCGACCTGCCGCCGCAGATGAAGGGCGGAGGCCAGGAGATGGGCCGCCGCGCCGGCACCGAGAACCTGATCGGCATAGCGGGATTTGGCGCAGCGGCGGAGGCGGCCGCGCGCGATCTGGCCGATGACGTATGGACAGGAATCGAAAAACTTAGAACAATTCTAGAAAACGCTATTGCGGCTGCCGCTCCAGAGACTATTTTTGTCGGGAATGGTGCGCCGCGCCTGCCGAACACCTCCTGCTTCGCGCTGCCGGGCTGGAAGGGCGAGACGCAAGTGATGCAGATGGACCTCGCCGGTTTCGCGATTTCAGCGGGGTCGGCCTGTTCCAGCGGCAAGGTCCGCGCCTCCCGCGTGCTGCGGGCAATGGGATTTGATGACGACGTGGCCGGCTGCGCGATCCGCGTGAGCCTGGGCCCGACGACACGGGAAGAGGACGTGCTGCGCTTCGCCGAAGCTTGGGCACGCCAGTATCGGAAGAAATACGCGCCGGGGCTCTGAGCCGTGCGCGTCACCGGAAACGCAGGGCGGCGCGCGGCGCTTGCCCCGGGACGACAGGAGATAAAGGCTGATGGCAGCTTTTGACAACATCACCGTGAAGGAAGGTGTCGAGCAGGAGACCGTGGACGCGGTCGAGGCCGTCTCGACCTACAAGTACGGCTGGGATACCGACATCGAGATGGAATATGCGCCGATGGGCCTCAGCGAGGACATCGTGCGTCTGATCTCGGAAAAGAACGAAGAGCCCGAGTGGATGACCGAGTGGCGCCTCGAGGCCTACCGCCGCTGGCTGACCAAGGAAGAGCCCACCTGGGCGATGGTCGACTACCCCAAGATCGACTTCCAGAAGCAGTATTATTACGCCCGTCCGAAAAGCTTCGAGACCAAGCCGCAGTCGCTGGACGAGGTCGATCCCAAGCTGCTCGCCACCTATGAGAAGCTCGGCATCCCGCTCAAGGAGCAGATGATCCTTGCCGGCGTCGAAGGTGCCGAGGACGCGCCTGCCGAGGGCCGCAAGGTCGCCGTCGACGCGGTCTTCGACTCCGTTTCCGTGGGCACCACCTTCCAGAAGGAACTCGAGAAGGCGGGGGTGATCTTCTGCTCGATCTCCGAAGCGATCAAGAAGCATCCGGAACTGGTCAAGAAGTACCTCGGCTCGGTCGTTCCGGTGTCGGACAACTTCTACGCCACGCTGAACTCGGCGGTCTTCTCGGATGGCTCCTTCGTCTACGTGCCGCCGGGCGTGCGCTGCCCGATGGAGCTGTCGACCTATTTCCGCATCAACGCCGAGAACACCGGCCAGTTCGAGCGGACGCTGATCATCGCGGACAAGGGCTCCTACGTGTCCTACCTCGAGGGCTGCACCGCGCCCAAGCGCGACACCGCGCAGCTGCACGCGGCCGTGGTCGAGATCATCGTCGAGGAAGACGCCGAGGTGAAATACTCGACCGTCCAGAACTGGTTCCCCGGCGATGAGAACGGCAAGGGCGGCATCTACAACTTCGTCACCAAGCGGGCCGACTGCCGTGGTGACCGCGCCAAGGTGATGTGGACCCAGGTCGAGACCGGCTCGGCCGTGACCTGGAAGTATCCGTCCTGCATCCTGCGCGGCAATGAAAGCCAGGGCGAGTTCTACTCGATCGCCATCGCCAACAACCACCAGCAGGCCGACACCGGCACCAAGATGATCCACCTTGGCAAGGACACCAAGAGCCGGATCGTCTCGAAGGGCATCTCGGCGGGCGTGGCGCAGAACACCTACCGGGGCCTCGTGTCGATGCACCCGAAGGCGAAGAACTCGCGCAACTACACCCAGTGCGACAGCCTGCTGATCGGCGACAAGTGCGGGGCCCACACGGTTCCCTACATCGAGGTGAAGAACAACTCCTCGCGCTGCGAGCACGAGGCGACCACCTCGAAGGTGGACGACGAGCAGCTCTTCTACTGCCGCCAGCGCGGCATGGACGAGGAAGAGGCGGTGGCCCTGGTGGTCAACGGCTTCTGCAAGGAAGTGCTGCAGGCGCTGCCCATGGAGTTCGCCATGGAAGCCCAGCAGCTCGTCGCCATCTCGCTCGAAGGCTCGGTGGGCTAAGGCCCGCCGCAGGGGAGACGCCGGATGCTGCAACAGCTGGTGCTTCAATCCGCCGGGGCGGCCATCGGCATCTTTCTGGGTGCCTTGATCGGTCTGGGCGTGCGCAAGCGGAAGGGCAATTCCGAGGGGCTTCTGGCCGGCTCGGTGCTGCTCACCGCCTGCGCGGCCGGCGGGCTCGCGCTCGTCACCCTGACCGCGATCCGTTACTTCGCGCAGAGCTGAGAGCGCCGAGATGATCATCACCACCACCCCGAGCGTCGAAGGCCACCGCATCACGTCCTACAAGGGCGTGGTCGTGGGCGAGGCGATCATGGGGGCCAACGTGGTGCGCGATCTCTTTGCGCGGGTCACCGATGTCATCGGCGGGCGCTCCGGCGCCTACGAGGCCAAGCTGCAGGATGCCCGTGACGTGGCGATGCGCGAACTCAAGGAGCGCGCCATCGCACTCGGGGCGAACGCGGTGGTCGGCGTCGATCTCGACTACGAGGTCGTGGGCGATTCGATGCTCATGGTCTCGGTGTCGGGCACGGCGGTGGTGATCACGCCATGACCGGGCTGCTGGCCCGGCCCGAGCTGACCCTGCCCGAGGCAGAGGCGGCGCTGCTGCGCGACGAATACGCGCGGGCGGCGGTGATCCTCGAGTACGGCTCGGGCGGCTCGACCGTGCTGGCCGGAGAGATGCCCGGCAAGACCGTCTTCACGGTCGAGTCGGACAAGGACTGGGCGCAGATGATGCGCCGCTGGTTCGCCGAGACCCCGCCTGCCGCGGGGACCGAGGTGGACGTTATCTGGTCCGACATCGGGCCGACCAAGGAATGGGGCCACCCGGTCGACGAGATCGAGTGGCGCAGCTTCCCGGAGTACCCGCTGAAGGTCTGGGAGCTGTCCGAGTTCCGCCAGCCGGACGTGGTGCTGGTGGATGGCCGCTTTCGCGAGGGCTGCGCGCTTGCCGCCGCCTTCCTGACCGAGAAACCGCTGGTGCTGCTCTTCGACGACTACGCACCGCGGGCGCACTATCACAAGGTCGAGCACTGGCTCGGCCGACCGCAAATGACCGGGCGCATGGCCCGGTTCGAGATCGTCCCACAGGCCTTCCCGGTGAAGGATCTGCTGCGGATCATGAAACTGACCGTGCGGCCCTGACCGCACCCCCAAGGAGGGAAACCTATGCTGGAAATCAAGAACCTTCAGGTGAAGCTGGAAGAAGAGGACAAGCAGATCCTCAAGGGTGTGGACCTGACCGTCGAAGCGGGCAAGGTGCATGCGATCATGGGGCCGAACGGCTCGGGCAAGTCGACCCTGTCTTATGTCCTGTCGGGCAAGGACGGCTACGAGGTGACCGGCGGCGAAGCCACGCTCGAAGGTCAGGACATCCTCGAGATGGAGCCCGAAGAGCGCGCCGCGGCCGGCCTCTTCCTCGCGTTCCAGTACCCGGTGGAAATCCCCGGCGTCGGCAACATGACCTTCCTACGCACCGCGGTGAACGCACAGCGCAAGGCCCGCGGCGAGGAAGAGATGTCCTCGACCGAGTTCCTCAAGGTCGTGCGCGAGAAGGCGAAATCGCTGAAGATCGACGCGGAGATGCTCAAGCGCCCGGTCAACGTCGGCTTCTCGGGCGGTGAGAAGAAGCGCAACGAGATCCTGCAGATGGCGATGCTCGAGCCGAAGATGTGCATCCTCGACGAGACCGACTCCGGCCTCGACGTCGACGCCATGAAGCTGGTCGCCGACGGCGTGAACGCGCTGCGCGGCGAAGGCCGCTCGTTCCTCGTGATCACCCACTACCAGCGCCTGCTCGACCACATCAAACCCGACGTGGTGCACATCATGGCCAACGGCCGCATCATCAAGACCGGTGGCCCCGAGCTGGCGCTCGAGGTCGAGAACAACGGCTACGCAGACCTGATCGAGGAGGAGGCGTAATGGCACTTCCCCAAGTCAAGCAGACCGCGACCGACGCGCGTCTGGCCGCGCTCAGCCTGCCCGAGGGCGGCTGGTCGCGCCCGGCCCGCGAGGCGGCGCTGGCGCGCGTGCAGGCCATGGGCCTGCCGGGCGGCCGTGACGAGTACTGGAAATACACCCGTCCCGACACGCTGACCGCCGTCGAGGCGCCCTCCGCTGCCGTGCTCGAGGTGGGCGACGAGGCGCCGGTCTTCAGCGCGCGCGACCGCCTCAAGGTGGTCTTCGTCGACGGCGTGTTCAGCGCCGAGGAGTCCGACGAGCTGGCCCTCGAGGGGCTGACCATCGAGCGTCTCGCCGAGGCTTCGGACATCCATTGGGCCAAGGACCTCTACGGCACGCTGGAAACCAATGGCCAGACGCCGGTCGAGCGCCCGCTCGCCGCGCTCAACACCGCCTTCGCGACCGACGGCCTGCTGATCCGCGTGACCGGCAAGGTCGAAAAGCCCGTGCACCTGCTCTATCGCCACGAGAGCGACAGCTCCGACGCGATCCTGCACCACGTGGTGAAGGTCGAAGAGGGCGGCGATGTGACGTTGCTTGAATCCGGCCCCGCCGCCGCGCGCTTCAACAAGGTGATCGAGGTCGATGTCGCCGATGGCGCGGGCTTCCACCACGTGCGCGTCCAGGGCCGCGACCACGAGCGCCGCGCCGCGACGCATATCTTCGGCCGCCTCGGCACCGAGAGCACCTTCAAGACCTTCACCCTCACGGTGAATGGCGTGCTGACCCGCAACGAGGCGGTGATCGAGCTGACCGGCGACGACGCCGCGGTGCATGTCGCGGGCGCCTGCATGGGCGACGGCGATTTCCACCACGACGACACGGTGTTCATCACCCATGACGCGGTGAACTGCGAAAGCCGGCAGATCTTCAAGAAGGTGCTGCGCAACGGCGCGACCGGCGTGTTCCAGGGCAAGATCCTCGTCAAGCCCGGCGCGCAGAAGACCGACGGCTACCAGATCAGCCAGTCGCTCCTTCTGGACGAGGACAGCCAGTTCCTCGCCAAGCCCGAGCTCGAGATCTACGCCGACGACGTGGCCTGCTCGCATGGCTCCACCTCGGGCGCGATCGACGAGGACGGTCTTTTCTACCTGCGTGCCCGCGGCGTGTCGCGTGGCACCGCCGAGGACCTGCTGACCATCGCCTTCATCGCGGAAGCGGTGCAGGAGGTTGAGGACGAGAGCATCCAGACCGAGATCAACGAGCTGGTCGCGGCCTGGTTGGGCCGTCGCCGCGGCTGATGTCGCTCTCGCGCGAGATTGCCGCCACCTACCGGGGGCCGGGCGCCGTGATGCGCCGCCTGCTGTCGCAGGGCCCCCGCGAGGACCGGGCGCTGATGCTCGCCATGGCAGCCTGCGCGATGTTCTTCGTCGCGCAGATGCCGGCGCTCGCGCGGCAGGCCTATCTCGAGGGCACCGAGCTCAACCCGCTCATGGGTGCCTCGCTGCTGGCCTGCATGGTGATCCTGCCGCTTGCGCTCTACGTGCTGGCGGCGCTGAGCCACCTCGTGGCGAGGCTCTTCCGCGGTCGGGGCACCGGCTACGGCGCGCGGCTGGCGCTGTTCTGGTCGCTGCTGGCGGCGAGCCCGCTGGCGCTGCTCAACGGGCTGGTGGCGGGCTTTGTCGGCGAGGGCGTGCAGCTCTCGCTGGTGGGGCTGCTGTGGTGCGCGGTCTTCCTCTGGTTCTGGATCAGCGGCCTCAGGGTCGCGGAATGGCCCGGTGACCGGATGGCCGAACGGCCCGCCGCATGACTGTGGCGGGCCTTCTTTCGCTGGCCTGGCAGACGGTGACGGCCCCGCGCGAGGTCGCGCGGATGCTGCTGGGCCTGCACCTGTCGCGCGAGGCGCTGCTGACCGGCTTCGGCCTCGTGGTGGCGCTGAACGCGCTGCTCGTCGGGCTGATGCAGCTCGGTGGCGAGCTCGGCTCCGTGGGTGGGCTGATGCCCGTGCCGATGGGGCTCTTGCTGGCGGTGATGCTGGCGGGCTCGATCGTCACGCTGACCTGGGCCGGACGCAGCTTCGGCGGAACCGCGCGTCTCGAGGACGTGGCCGTACTGCTGATTTGGCTGCAGGGCCTGCGCGCGCTGGCGCAGCTCGGGGTGGCGGTGATCGGCGTGGTCTCGGGCGGGCTGGCGGTGCTGCTGGTGCTGGTGGCGCTCTTCGTGGGGCTCTGGATCCTCGTCGCCTTCCTCGACGAGGCACATGGCTTCGGCAGCCCTTTAAAGGCGCTGCTGGTGCTGATACTCGCGACCCTGGCGCTGCTCGCGGCGCTGATGATGATTGTCTCCCTCCTGGGGGCAATGCCGAACGGGATGGCAAGCTATGTATGACGTGCAAAAAATCCGCGAAGACTTTCCGATCCTCTCCCGCGAGGTGAACGGCAAGCCGCTGGTCTATCTCGACAATGGCGCCTCGGCGCAGAAGCCGCAGGTGGTGATCGACGCGGTCACCCGCGGCTACGCCGAGGAATATTCCAACGTCCACCGCGGGCTGCACTACCTGTCGAACCTCGCCACCGAGAAATACGAGGGCGTGCGGAGCACCATCGCGCGCTTCCTCGGCGCCAAGGACGAGGAAGAGGTGGTCTTCACCAACGGCTCGACCATGGGCATCAACCTCGTCGCCTACGGCTGGGCTATGCCGCGCATGGAGGCCGGCGACGAGATCATCCTGTCGGTCATGGAGCATCACGCCAATATCGTGCCCTGGCACTTCCTGCGCGAGCGGCAGGGCGTGGTGATCAAATGGGTCGACGTGGACGCCACCGGCGCGCTCGACCCGCAGGCGGTGCTCGACGCGATAACCCCGAAGACCAAGCTGATCGCCGTCACGCAGGTGTCGAACGTGCTGGGCACCGTGGTCGACATCAAGACCATTGCCGCAGGCGCGCGCGAAAAGGGCGTGCCCGTGCTCGTCGACGGCTCGCAGGGTGCGGTGCACATGCCGGTCAACGTCGAGGATCTCGGCTGCGATTTCTACGCCATCACCGGCCACAAGCTCTACGGCCCCTCCGGCTCCGGCGCGATCTGGATCCGCCGCGAGCGCCAGGCCGAGATGCGCCCCTTCCTCGGCGGCGGAGACATGATCCGCGAGGTCCACAAGGACGGCATCATCTATGCCGAGCCGCCGATGAAGTTCGAGGCGGGCACCCCCGGCATCGTCCAGCAGATCGGCCTCGGCGTGGCGCTCGAGTACATGATGGACCTCGGCATGGAGAACATCGCCGCGCATGAGGCCAAGCTCGCCGAATATGCCGCCTCGAAGCTGCAGGGGCTGAACTGGCTCAACGTGCAGGGCACCACGCCCGGCAAGGCGGCGATCTTCTCCTTCACGCTCGACGGCGCGGCGCATGCGCATGACATCTCGACGATCCTCGACAAGAAGGGCGTCGCGGTGCGCGCGGGCCACCATTGCGCCGGTCCATTGATGGACCACCTCGGCGTCTCCGCGACCTGCCGCGCCTCCTTCGGGCTCTACAACACCGAGGCAGAGGTCGACACGTTGGTCGAGGCGCTGGAGCTGGCGCACGAGCTCTTCGCCTGACCCCGGCGACCCGCCCGGCTGTGCCGCCGGATGTGCGTATTTGAAAAGAGAAGAAGGCCCCGGGAGTCGCGCAGACTCCCGGGGCTTTCTTCTAGGTCGAAATATCCCGGGGGAGTCCGCGCAGCGGACGGGGGCAGCGCCCCCATCTCTGCCGGCCCTGCGGCTTATTCCACCGTCACCGATTTCGCGAGGTTGCGCGGCTGGTCCACGTCGGTGCCCTTGGCGATGGCGGCGTGGTAGGCCAGAAGCTGCGCGGGCAGCGCGTAGAGCAGCGGCGCGAGCCGCTCGTCCACGTCGGGCAGGGGAATGCTCTGCCAGATGCCGTCCCCGGCCTCCTCGATGCCGCGCGCGTCGGAGATCAGGCAGACCTTGCCGCCGCGCGCCATGACCTCCTGCATGTTCGACACGGTCTTGTCGAAGAGCCCGTCGCGCGGCGCCATGACGATGACCGGCACCGACTTGTCGATCAGCGCGATCGGCCCGTGCTTGAGCTCTCCGCTCGCATAGGCCTCGGCGTGGATGTAGCTGATTTCCTTCAGCTTCAGCGCGCCTTCGAGGGCCAGCGGATACATCATGCCGCGCCCCAGGAAGAGCACGTCGCGGGCCTCGGAGATCTTGCGGGCGGCCTCGGCGATGGCGCCGTCGCGGTCGAGCGCCGCGTTGAAGAGGCCGGGAAGGGCGCGAAGCTGCGCGAGCAGCTCGGACTTCTCGGCCGCGGCCATGCGCCCGCGCGCCTCGGCCGCCTTGATGGCGAGCAGCAAGAGCACGTTGAGCTGGCAGGTGAAGGCCTTGGTCGAGGCGACGCCGACCTCGACCCCGGCGTGGATCGGCAGCGCCAGATCGCTCTCGCGGGCGATGGTCGAGGTCTCGACATTGACCACCGAGGCGATCCGGTCGGCGCGCCCGGCGCAGTAGCGCAGCGCCGCCAGCGTGTCGGCGGTCTCGCCCGACTGGCTGACGAAGAGCGCCACGGTGCCCTTGGTGACGGGAGGCTCGCGGTAGCGGAACTCCGAGGCGATATCGACCTCGACCGGGATGCGGGCCAGTTTCTCGAACCAGTACTTGGCGGTCAGGCAGGCGTAATAGGCGGTGCCGCAGGCGACCAGCACCAGCCGGTCGACCTCGGTGAAATCGAGGCCCGGGGAGGGCAGGACAATCTCGTCACCCTTGAGGTAGGCGCCGAGCGCCTCGGCCAGCACGGTCGGCTGCTGGGCGATTTCCTTGGCCATGAAGTGCTTGTAGCCGGCCTTGTCGACCTGGGTCTGGTCGAGCCGCACGCGCTTTTCCTCGCGTTGCACCGGCGCGCCGCTCTCGTCGAAGATCTCCGCCCCGGCGCGGGTCACCACGGCCCAGTCGCCCTCTTCGAGATAGGTGATGCGGTCGGTCATCGGCGCGAGCGCAATCGCGTCCGAGCCCACGAACATCTCGCCGCTGCCGTGGCCGATGGCCAGCGGCGAGCCCTTGCGGGCGGCAACGATGAGATCCTCCTCGCCGTCGAAGAGGAAGGCCAGCGCGAAGGCGCCCTCCAGCCGTCCCAGCGCCTTCGAGGCGGCCTCGACCGGGGGCAGGCCGCTCTCGAGGTAGTGCGAGACCAGCATGGCGACGGTCTCGGTGTCGGTCTCGGTCTCGGGGGCGAGGCCGCATTCGGCCAGCTCGGCGCGCAGCTCGCGGAAGTTCTCGATGATGCCGTTGTGCACGACCGAGACCTTGCCCGCGCGGTGCGGGTGCGCGTTGCGCTCGGTCGGCGCGCCATGGGTGGCCCAGCGGGTGTGGCCGATGCCCGCCTTGCCGGCGAGCGGCTGGTGCACCAGCAGGTCCTGCAGGTTCACCAGCTTGCCGACCGCGCGGCGGCGGTCGAGTTTGCCGCCGTTCACCGTGGCGATGCCCGCGCTGTCGTAGCCGCGGTACTCGAGGCGTTTCAGCGCCTCGACCAGCATGGGGGCAACCTCGTGCTTGCCCAGGACGCCGACGATTCCGCACATGGTCTTATTCTCCTTTGGCGGTCTGCTGCGCCGCTTTCTTGGCCTTCAGCATGTCCCGGAGCCTGGTAGCGAACCCGGGCTTGGTCACCTGCTTGGTGCGTCCCAGCGCCAGCGCGCCGGCGGGCACATCCTCGGTCACCACCGAGCCCGAGCCGGTCATCGCGCCGTCGCCGACAGTGACCGGGGCGACCAGCATGGTGTCCGAGCCGATGAAGGCATTCTTGCCGATGGTGGTGCGGTGCTTGAAGAAACCGTCGTAGTTGCAGGTGATCGTGCCCGCGCCGATATTGGTGCGCTCACCGATGTCGGCATCGCCGATATAGGTGAGGTGGTTGGCCTTCACGCCCTCGGCGAGATAGGCGTTCTTCACCTCGACGAAGTTGCCCACGTGGACTTCCTCCGCCAGCTCGGCGCCGGGGCGCAGGCGGGCGTAGGGGCCGACGATGGCGCCGCGGCTGACGTGGCAGCCCTCGAGATGGCTGAAGGCGCGGATGCGCGCGCCGGTCTCGACGGTGACACCGGGGCCGAAGACCACGTTGGGCTCGATCTCTGCGTCGCGGCCGATGTAGGTATCCCAAGCGAAGAAGACCGTCTCGGGAGCGGTCATCAGCACGCCCTCGTCCAGCAGCTCTGCGCGCTTACGGGTCTGGAAGGCGGCCTCGGCGGCGCGCAGCTCGGCGCGGGAGTTGATGCCCAGCGTCTCGGCCTCGTCGCAGCGCACGACACCCGCCGAGAGGCCACGCGACCGGGCGATCTCGACGATGTCGGTGAGGTAGTATTCGCCCGCGGCGTTGTCGTTGCCCACGGCATCGACCAGCGCCATCAGCGTCGCCGCATCGGCGGCCACCACGCCCGAGTTGCAGAGCGTGATGGCGCGCTGCGCCTCGGAGGCATCCTTGAATTCGACGATCCGCTCCAGCGCGTCGCCCTGCGTCACCAGCCGCCCGTAGCGGCCCGGGTCGGCGGCCTCGAACCCCAGCACCACCACGTCGTGCTTGGCGCGCGCCTCGCGCATCGCCTCGAGCGTGGCCTCGGTTATGAAGGGCGTGTCGCCGTAGAGCACCAGCGCGTCACCCTCGAAGCCATCGAGCGCGGGCTTGGCCTGCGCCACCGCATGGGCGGTGCCGAGCTGCTCTTCCTGGATGACCACCTGCGCCTCGGGGGCGAAGTCGGTCGCCGAGGCCTCGACCTCGGCGGCGCCATGGCCGGCCACGACCACCGAGCGCGCGGGCTCCAGTGCCTGGCCGGCGCGCAGCGCATGCCACAGCAGCGGGGCTTGGGCGAGGCGGTGGAGGACCTTGGGGAGATCGGACTCCATGCGGGTGCCCTTGCCTGCGGCAAGGAGGATCAGGGCGAGGCTCATGCGGTTTCCTGTTTGTCTTCTGCCTGCGCCCGTTTTATCCGCTTGGGGCAGGGGGGGCAAGGTGCCCCGGGTCACGTTGGATTTCAGCCTGTGACAGGGCGCGGCGGAAGGGACAAGCAGAATGCGTACGGTGGTCTTCGATCTCGATGGCACGCTTGCCGACACCAGCGGCGACCTGATCGCCGCCGCCAATGCCTGCTTCGAGGGGATGGGGCTGGAGGTGCGGCTCGACCCGGTGGCGGACGCGGGCATCGCGGTGAAGGGCGGGCGGGCGATGCTCACCGCCGGGCTCGACCGCGCCGGTGCCTTCTGCGAGGAGCGCATCGCCCGCTGGTATCCCGAGCTGCTGACTGTCTACGGCGAAGCCATCGACCGCTACACCCGTTTCTACCCCGGCGCGCTTGACGCAGTGCAAGGGCTGCGCGACGCGGGCTACAAGGTCAGCATCTGCACCAACAAGCCCGAGGGGCTGGCCGAGACGCTGATGCAGCGTATGGGCGCGCGCGGCCATTTCGATGCGCTCATCGGGGCGGACACGCTGCCGGTCCGAAAACCCGACCCCGCGCCCTATGTGGCGGCGGTAGAACGTGCGGGCGGACAGGTGGCGCAGAGCCTTCTGGTCGGCGATACGGCGACCGACCGGAATACCGCGCGGGCGGCGGGCGTGCCCTGCATCCTCGTCGGCTTCGGCCCCGATGGCGAGGCCGTCTCGGCGCTGGACCCCGAGGCGATGATCAGCCATTTCGACGAGCTCGCCGGGGCGGTGGCGCGGCTCATCGGCTGAGGCGCCCGGCAGGCGCGCGCAGATCGGTGTGTGCCCTTGCGCATTGACCGCGCGGCAGCGCGGGCGCATCAATGCCGCATGACCGAGCACCCGAAGACCGCAACCCTCACGGCCGAACGTTTCACCGGCAGCTTCACCCAGCAGGAGCCGATCCCCGAGGCCGGGATCGCCGCCGCGCTCGAGGTGCTGCGCCATGGCCGGTTGCACCGCTACAACACCGCCGCCGGAGAGATTGCCGAGACCGCGCTGCTCGAACAGGAGTTCGCCGCCTTTACGGGCGCGCGCTACTGCGTGGCGGTGGCCTCGGGCGGCTACGCGCTCGGCTGCGCCCTGCGTGCGCTCGAGGTGCAGCCCGGCGACAAGGTCCTGACCAACGCCTTCACCCTCGCGCCGGTGCCGGGGGCGATCGCCGCGCTGGGGGCGGTGCCGGTCTTCGTCGGGGTGACCGAGGATCTGGTGATCGATCTCGACGATCTCGCCGCCAAGCTGCCGCAGGCCAGGGTGCTGATGCTCAGCCACATGCGAGGGCACATCTGCGACATGGACCGGCTGATGACCCTCTGCGACGCCGCCGGGGTGCGGGTGATCGAGGATTGCGCCCATACCATGGGGGCGACCTGGAACGGCACGCCCTCGGGCCGGCACGGGGCGATGGGCTGCTACTCGACGCAGACCTACAAGCACATGAACTCGGGCGAGGGCGGCTTTCTTGTCACCGACGACGAGGAGCTGGCCGCCCGCGCGGTGATGCTCTCGGGCAGCTACATGCTCTACGAGCGGCACCTCGCGGCACCGGGGCCGGAGGTCTTCGAACGGGTGAAATACGTCACCCCAAACGTCTCGGGCCGGATGGACAACCTGCGCGCCGCCCTGCTGCGCCCGCAGCTTGGCGACCTTCCGGCGCAGATCGACCGCTGGAACGAGCGCTACCGCGTCGTTGAGGCGGGTCTGCGCGGCACACCGGGGCTCACGCTGATCGAGCGCCCCGCGCCCGAGCGCTTCGTCGGCTCTTCGATCCAGGCGTTGCTTCTCGACTGGGCGCCCGAGGCGATCCGCGAGGTACTGGCGCGCTGCGCGGCGCGCGGCGTCGAGCTGAAATGGTTCGGCGGACGGGAACCCGTCGCTTTCACTTCGCGTTACGACAGCTGGCGCTACGCGCCGTCCGAGCCCATGCCCGCCACCGACCGAATCCTGACCGGCATCCTCGACATGCGCCTGCCACTGACCTTCAGCCTCGACGACTGCGCGCTGATCTCGAGGATCATCCGCGCCGAGGTCTCGGCGGTCTACCAGCGGGCGGGCTGAGCGGCGCAGACAACGACCCAGACCGGACGCGGAGGAGCGTTTGTGATGACCAAGCACACGACAGACCCGAAGGCAACGACCATCCGAGACTTCGACGCCATACCCGAAACCGCGCTCGCCTGGCACCGAGAGGGCCGCAGGGCCGCGCTGGCCACGGTTATCCAGACCTGGGGCTCGGCGCCGCGCCGCACCGGCGCCCAGCTCGCCATCTCCGGCAGCGGCGAGATCGAGGGCTCGGTCTCCGGCGGCTGCGTCGAGGGGGCGGTGATCACCGAGGCGCTGGAGGCGCTCGACGAGGGCAAGTCCCGCGAGCTGGAATTCGGCGTCTCGGACGACGATGCCTTCGCCGTCGGCCTCGCCTGCGGCGGCACCATCCGCGTGCTGGTCGAGCCGGTTGGCTCGGCGCTGCCCGAGGCGCTGCTCGCCGAGCTCTGCGAGGCCCGCGCCGCGCGCAGGCCCGTGGCCTATGTGGTCGACCTCGACAGCCAGACGCGCGCGCTTGCCTACGATGGGCACGAGCCCGCCTTCCGCATGGACCGCTCAGGCTTTGTCGAGGACAGCCGCAGCTTCGTCGCCATCCACAACCCGCCGCTGCGGCTGCTGGTCGTCGGCGCGGTGCATATCGCGCAGGCGCTGTTGCCGATGGCGCGCATCGCCGGCTACGATCCGGTGCTCATCGACCCGCGCGGCGCCTTCGGCTCCGAGGCGCGCTTTCCGGGCGAGACGATCCTCGACGACTGGCCCGACGAGGCTGTTACCAAGCTGGGCCTCGACACGCGCACCGCGCTGGTTCTGCTCACGCATGACCCCAAGCTCGATGATCCGGCGATCGAGGCGGCGCTGCGCAGCAAGGTCTTCTACATCGGCGCCCTCGGCTCCACCCGCACCCACGCCAAGCGTGTGGCGCGGCTGACCGAGGCTGGCTTCACCGAAGCAGAGATCGCGCTGATCCACGGCCCCATCGGCCTCGACATCGGCGCCTCGGGCCCGGCCGAGATCGCCGTGTCGATCCTCGCCGAGATGACCCGGGTGCTGAGGACCGGCGCATGAAATTCGGACCGGTGGCACTGACCGCGGCCGAGGGCGCGGTGCTGGCCCATTCGGTCGCGCTGCCCGGATCGAAGCTGAAGAAAGGCCATGTGCTGACCGGGGCCGACCTCGGCAGGATGCGGAATGCGGGGCTCACCGAGGTGATCGTCGCGCGGCTGGAGCCCGGCGACGTGCCCGAGGACGCGGCGGCGCAGCGGCTGGCCGAGGCGCTGCTGCCCGATCCCGCTGGCGCGCAGCTCCGCATCGGGCCGGCGACCACCGGGCGGGTCAACCTGCACGCGCTCGGCCCCGGCGTGCTCGAGGTCGATGCCGCGCGGATCGACGCGGTGAACGCGGTGCACCCGATGATCACCGTGGCGACCCTGCGCCCTTGGCAGCGCTGCGCACCGCGGGCGATGGTGGCGACGGTGAAGATCATTTCCTACGCTGTTCCGGAGGTCGCGCTCGAGGCCGCCTGCGCCGCGGCCCGGGGCGGGGCGCTGCGCCTGCACGGGCCGGTGGCGAGGACCGCCACGCTGATCGAGACCGAGGTCGGCGGCGATCCCGGCGACAAGGGCCGCCGCGCCACCCGCGCGCGGCTCGAGCGATTCGGCACCGAGCTCGGTCCTCGGGTGCTGGTCCCGCACCGGACCGAGTCTCTGGCGCAGGCGCTCCGCGAGGCGCCGGGCGACATCCTCCTGATCCTCACCGGCTCGGCCACCTCCGACCTGCATGACGTCGCCCCCGGGGCGCTGCGCGCGGCGGGCGGCGAGGTCAGCCATTTCGGCATGCCGGTCGATCCCGGCAACCTGCTGTTCTTCGGAGAGCTGCAGGGGCGCCCGGTGATCGGCCTGCCGGGCTGCGCCCGCTCGCCGGCGATCAACGGCGCGGACTGGGTGCTCGAGCGGCTGATCTGCGGCCAGCGGGTCACCCCCGGGCAGATCGCCGCCATGGGCGTTGGCGGTCTGCTGAAAGAGCCCCCCTCCCGCCCGCGCCCGCGCGAGGGCTGAGCGCGCCGCGCCCGGTCTTTCTTCTAGGCAGAAATATCCCGGGGGAGTCCGCCGCAGGCGGGCGGGGGCAGCGCGCGAACCACCCCGCAAAAAAAGCAAAACCCGCCGGCGGCAGCGCGGCGGGTTTCCCTCGTCGGACCCGTTTCCGGATCGCGGATCGGTGGTTACTTTGCAGCCGGACCGATCATCATGACCATCTGGCGGCCTTCCATCTTGGGCATGTTCTCGACCTTGCCCACTTCCTTGACGTCTTCCGCCACGCGCTCGAGCAGTTCACGGCCAAGGTTCTGGTGCGCCATCTCGCGGCCGCGGAACCGCAGGGTGATCTTCACCTTGTCGCCGCCTTCGAGGAACTTCAGCACGTTGCGCATCTTGACGTCATAGTCGTGCGTGTCGGTGCCGGGGCGGAATTTGACTTCCTTGACCTCAATGGTCTTCTGCTTCTTGCGCGCTTCGCTCTCACGCTTCTGCTGTTCGTACTTGAACTTGCCGAAGTCCATGATCTTGCAGACGGGCGGCTTGGCGTTGGGCGAGATCTCGACCAGATCGAGCCCCGCTTCCTCTGCCATCTCCATTGCGCGAGCAGGAGTCTGCACACCGAGGTTTTCACCTTCGGCGCCGATCAGGCGGATTTCAGGAGCCCGGATGCGATCGTTGACGCGGGGGCCGGTGTCGCGCGTCGGGGGCGCGTTGTGAGGTCTGCGAGCTATGGTTTTCGTCCTTTGTTGCCGTGTCTCGTAGGCGCGCAAAGTAGTGCTGCGGGGCGGGTGTTTCAAGCGGCAATTGGCCGAAACCGCGGCAAGTCGGGCCTCAACCCGCTCATCTGGGGCGCGAGGCGCCGCCGATGCACCGGGCCGCGGGTGATCGTGGCAATGTGAATGCCTATCTCACACCGACGCGACACTCACGCGAGACTGGAGACATATGAGATGAGACAAGCGATTCTGATCGTCGGGGCCATCGTGCTGCTCGGCTTCCTGGTATTCGGTATGCGCGGCGGCGACGAGGGCGTCCCCGTCGAGAGCGACCAGGCGGTGACCGGGACTGTCGATGACAGCATGGACAAGGCGGGTGCCGAGGCGGATGCCGCGGCCGAGAGCGCCGGGCGGACGCTCGAGCAGGCGGCCGATGATGCGGCTGCCGCCGGGCGCGAGGCCATGGACAAGGCGGGCGAGGCCGCCGATGACGCGATGGCGGCGATTTCCGATGCGGCGGGCAAGGCGGCGGACACCGTGAAGGGCGCGGCGGACGCGGTGGGCGAGACCGCCAAGGATGCGATGGCTTCGGCCGAGGGCGCGATGGACAATGCCGGCGCCACGGCAGGGGATGCGATGCACAGCGCCTCCGAAACCGGCGCCGAGGTGGCCCGGATGACGACGAGCAACTGCACGAGCTCTTCACGGTCGAGGGTTTCGACTATGACAAGGCCGTGGCCTATATCGAGCAGTCCGACCTTGGCTTTGCCGCCAAGGAGGCGACGAAGTCGGCGCTGGCCTCGGTGAAGGACGCGCCGGACCAGCTCGCCGCGGTGCTGGAAGAGGCGCGCGATCGGCTCGGCCTCTGAGCAGCGCTAGGGCTGCCGATCGGCTGACACAGAATTTTTCTGCCCGTGCTGGATTTCTGTCTGGCACGGGATGATCCATGCACCCTATTGTGCCGTACTTCCCGCAAACAAGTTCCACGCTCCGAGACAGATCACAATGGCGATCCGTAGAACTGACATGCCGCACCGCTGGCTGCCCTTGGTCCTTTCGCTCTCTGCCCTTCTCCTCGTGGGGGCCGTTCTGGCGGGGTGGCTTTTGGGGGTCGAAGTGCTGGTGCGCGGCGCTCCGAACCGCGCGGCCATGGTGCCGAGCACGGCGATCACCTTCGGCCTGCTGTTTTCGGGGCTCCTGATCCACCTGCAGCGCCAGCCCTTGCGCGGCGCGGTGCTGGCCTGTGCGGCTATTGCGGCAGGGGTGGCGCTGACCAACTCCATCGTCATTCAGCTTGGCGGCGGCGGGCTGGACGTGCTGGCCGAGACGCGCGCGCCGTCGGACCGCATGTCGCCGGGCACGATTGCCGGCCTGATCGTCGCGGCGCTCGGGCTTGCGGGCCTGTGCAGCGCGCGGCTCTGCCGGGCCGAGGTCCCGGTGCTCTCGGCCATGGCCGGGCTCTCGGGGATCGTCGCGGTGCTCTTCGTGCACAATTTCCACCGTGGCTCGCCGCTGGCGCTGCCCTTCGTCGAGGCAATGTCAATCTACACGGCGCTCTGCCTTTTGATCTTTTTCGCCGCGCTCTTGCTGGTGGCGCTTGACCCTTCGGCCGAGCGGCAGCGCCGCGCGCGCCCGGCGCGCAGTTGACCGCTTCACACGCGGCGCAGGGTACGTCCGCAATGCAAAAAAAGCCCCGGCAGTGCCGGGGCTTTCCAATACTTCAGGGTAACACGTTCTCAGTCGAGGAAGGCCTTTTCCACCACGTAGTGCTTGGGGTCCGAGTTGGCGCCTTCTTCGAGGCCGTAATCCTCGAACATCTGCTTCAGCTCGAGGTTGAAGGCAAGGTTGCCGCAGATCATCGCGCGGTCGGTCTCGGGGTTCAGGGGCGCGACGCCGAGATCGGCAAAGGCTTCGCCCGAGCGCATCAGGTCGGTGATGCGGCCCATCTTGGGGCTCTCCTCGCGGGTGGTCGTCGGGTAGTACTTGATCTTCTTCCAGAAGCCCTCGCCGATCACCTCGTTGAGCAGTTCGTCTGTCTTCAGGCTCTCGATCAGCTCGGCGCCATAGGTCAGCTCGCCCGCCTCGCGGCAGGTGTGGGTGATGATGATCTCGTCGTAATCCTCGTAGGTCTGCGGCTCGCGCAGCAGCGAGGCGAAGGGCGCGAAGCCGGTGCCGGTGGCGAAGAACCAGATGCGCTTGCCGGGCAGCAGCGCGTCATGCACCAGCGTGCCGACGGGCTTGGGGCGGAGGATGACCTCGTCGCCGACCTTGATGTGCTGGAGCTTCGAGGTGAGCGGGCCGTCCTGCACCTTGATCGAGTAGAACTCCAACTCCTCGTCCCAGGAGGGCGAGGCGATGGAATAGGCGCGCAGGAGCGGCTTTTGCTTGCCGGTCTTGGGGTCGGGATCGCCCATCAGGCCGATCATCACGAACTCGCCCGAGCGGAAGCGCAGGCTGGCGGGGCGGGTGACGCGGAAGGAGAACAGCCGGTCGGTCCAGTGCTTCACGAAGGTGACGGTCTGGGCGTCGGGAAGCACCATCTTCTTCGGCGCATCGGCTTTCGCTGCAGTGGCTTCGTTCACGGGTTTCAACTCTGTCATGATGTCTCTCGCCGGCGCGGGGCCGGTCCCTTGGCTATATCGTCGATGCAGGTCAGGGGAAAGGCGTCTTAGCCGCGCACCCGCGACTGGTAGTCGTGCTTTTGCCAGTTCGCGCGGAATTTCCACTCGTCCTCGGGCTGGCGGGCGGCCAGCTCGTCCGAGATCTCGATCTCGTCGAAGCCCGAGCGCCGGGCCATGGCGTATTGGTCCGAGATCACGTGGCCGGCGGCGCGCAGCGTGCCGGTGTAGCCGCGCAGGCGCAGCAGGCGCGCCAGCGTGAAGCCGCGGCCATCGGCGAAGCTGGGGAAGGCAATGCGCACGTGGATGGCGTTGTGCGGCACTTCCAGCGTCGCGGGGTCGGTGTCGGAGGGCAGGTCCAGCACGGGGGTGTCCTGATCTGCCCAGCTGTCCGGGCCGAAGCCCTCGTCGGTCACGATGACGGTCATTGGCTCTGTCCTTCTCTCACGGCCTGGCCATTCACGAAATGGATGCCGCATTCAACCTTGTCTTCGCCGCGCCAGCGTCCGGCGCGGGGGTCCTCTCCGGGCGCGACCTTGCTGGTGCAGGGCGCGCAGCCGATGGAGGGGTAGCCCTGCGCCACCAGCGGGTGCCGGGGCAGGCGGTTCTCGTCCATGTAGGCGCCGATGTCCTCGGGCGCCCAATGCGCCATGGGGTTCACCTTGATGCGCCCGGTTTCCTCTTCGAGCTCGAAGAACTCGAGGCCCGCGCGGGTCTTCGACTGATAGCGCTTGCGCCCGGTGATCCAGCCGTCGAAGCCGCCGAGCGCCTGTTCGAGCGGGAAGGTCTTGCGCAGGGCGCAGCAGGCGTCCTTGTCCGAGAAGCGCAGCGCGCCGTAGGGGTCGCGGGACTGCAGCAGCGCCTCATCGGTGCGGATCACCCGCACGTCCGACAGCCGCAGCCGCTCGGAGACCTCGAGCTGATACTCCAGCGTCTCGGCAAACAGCAGCCGCGTGTCGATGAAGAGCACCGGCGTCGTCCGGTCCACCACCGCCACGAGATGCAGCAGCGCCACCGATTCCGCCCCGAAGGACGAGACCATGGCGATGCGCCCCGCCTCGGGATCGCGCAGGGCCCCCTCCAGCACCGCGGTCGCTCCGTGGTGCCGGTAGCGCGCGTTCAGCGCGTCGACCCGCGCGCGCAGCTCTGCCAGCTCATCCGGCAGCAGAGCCTTCGCGCCTGTCTCGGGCGTGTTGGGAGGGAGTTGGAGGGTCATCGCCTCAGGCTGCCTCGGCGTTCTTCTCGGTCTCGTAGAGCGCTTCCTTGAAGGGCGCCATGCCGAGCCGGCGATAGGCTTGAAGGAAGGTCTCCTCGGGGCTCTCGCGCTGGTCGAGGTAGGCGTCCACCAGCCGCTCGATGGCGGGCACGATCTCCTCGTAGGAGAAGCCCGGACCGGTGCGCTCGCCGAGCGCGGCGGTCTCGGTGGCGTCGCCCCCGAGGGTGATCTGGTAGGTCTCGACGCCGCCGCGATCCAGCCCGAGGATGCCGATATGGCCCACGTGGTGGTGGCCGCAGGCGTTGATGCAGCCAGAGATCTTGATCTTCAGGTCGCCGATCTCGTGCTCGGTCTTCAGCTCGTCGAAGCGGGTGGCGATCTGCGTGGCGATCGGGATCGAGCGGGCCGTCGCCAGCGCGCAGTAGTCCATGCCGGGGCAGGCGATGATGTCAGAGATCTTGCCGATGTTGGCAGTCGCGAGCCCGTGCGCCTTGAGGATCTGGTGCAGCTGCGGCAGGTCCGACTTGTGGACGTGCGGCAGGATCACGTTCTGCTCGTGCGAGATGCGCAGCTCGTCGTGGCCGAAGCGCTCGGCGAGGTCCGCCAGCACGCGCATCTGCTCGGCCGAGGCATCGCCCGGGGTCTGGCCATGTGCCTTCAGCGAGACCTGCACGATGGCGTAGCCCGGCGCCTTGTGCTGCGCGAGGTTGGTGTCGGCCCAGGAACGGAACACCGGATCGGCGTCATAGGCGGCGGTGAAGTCGTCCTCGGGCGCATTGCGGAAGGCCGGCGGTTGGAAGCTGAGCTTGATCTCTTCGAAAAGGTCAAGATCGGCACCGTTGAAAGCCGCCTTGGTCTCGGCAAAGCGGGCTTCCACGAGGCGTTGGATTTCCTCGATTCCGTGCTCGTGCACGGTGATCTTGATGCGCGCCTTGTACTTGTTGTCGCGGCGACCGAGCAGGTTCCAGACCGACACGGTGGCCTCGACGAAGGGCAGCAGGTCTTCCTGCGGCACGAAGTCCGACAGCACCTTGCCGATCATCGGCGTGCGGCCGAGGCCGCCACCGACGAGCACCCGGTAGCCGATCTGGCCGTCCTTCGAGACGATCTCGATGCCGATATCATGCGCCTTGATCACCGCGCGGTCGTTCGGCGCGCCGGTGACGGCGATTTTGAACTTGCGCGGCAGGAACTGGAACTCGGGGTGGTCGGTGGACCACTGGCGCAGCAGTTCGGCCACCGGGCGCGGGTCGGCGATCTCGTCGGCGGCGGCGCCGGCGAAATGGTCCGCGGTCACGTTGCGGATGGTGTTTCCGCTCGTCTGGATGGCGTGCAGGTTCACCTCGGCCAGCGCGTCGAGCATGTCCGGCACGTCCGACAGCTTCGGCCAGTTGTACTGGATATTCTGGCGGGTGGTGAAATGGCCGTAGCCCTTGTCCCACTTCTCGGCCAGCAGCGCGAGCTGGCGCATCTGCGCGCTCGACAGGGTGCCATAAGGGATCGCCACACGCAGCATGTAGGCATGCAGTTGCAGGTAGAGACCGTTCATCAGGCGCAGCGGCTTGAACTCGTCCTCGGTGAGGTTGCCGGCGATGCGGCGCTCGACCTGGGCCCGGAACTGGCGGTTGCGTTCCTGGATGAAGGCGGTGTCGAACTCGGTGTAGCGGTACATCTGGGTCTCCTGCGTCTGGCCTGGTCGCTGCGTGGGGAAGGGCGCCGGATCAGGCGTCGGCTTCGGCCTGCTTGCCGTGGAAATAGTTCGAGGGGCCGGTGCGGCGGAAATCCTCGCGGAAGTGCGTCGGCTCGGCGCCATTGGTCCCCAGCTTGACGTCGGCGAGGTAGACGCCGACCGTCTCCGAAGCGCGGGCCTGCGCGTCCAGAAGACGCATCTGCGCGATCGCCTCGTCGGTGATCACCTCGGCCTTGGCGAGATCGCGCACCCAGCTGTCATCGGCTGCGAGATAGATCACGTCGCCTTCGATCAGCGCATTGGCGGTGACGACCTTGGGCGTGAAGGGCTTCGGCATCGGGATACACTCCGGGTGGGGTTTGTTGCCGTTCAATATAGAATTTTGTCCCCCCTTGCGGCCAGAGGGGCGGAAATATAAGGACATACGTTCCGTCCTGTGGTTAAGGATGGTGCAGACGTTCCAATGCAGGCGAAAGGGCGGAACAGCCATGGCGATCGACGAGACCGACCGGAAAATCCTTCTGGAACTGCAGGAGGACGCGGGCCGTTCGCTGGACGAGATCGCCCGCGCCGTGGGGTCCTCGAAGACCCCGGTGTGGAATCGCATCCGCAAGATGCGCGAGGCCGGGATCATCGGCCCGCAGGTGGTGATCCCCGACCCCGAGAAGCTGGGCTTCGAGGCCTGTTTCTTCGTGCTGATCCGCACCTCCGAGCACGAGGCCGACTGGCAGCGCAAGTTCCTGAAGGCGCTGCGCGAGCGGCCCGAGGTGATGGAGGCGCATCGCCTCGCCGGCGAGATCGACTACATCCTCAAGGTGCGGGTGAAGAACGCCCGGGCCTATGACGTTTTCTACCAGGCGCTGATTTCCGAGGTGAAGGTCTACAACGTGACCGCGCTGCTCTCGATGGAAGAGCTGAAGAACACCAACGCGCTGCCGCTCTGAGGAGGCCGCACCATGACCGATGCTCCCAAACCGCAGGTCTCGATCACCTATTGCACCGGCTGCAACTGGCTCCTGCGCGCCGGCTGGATGGCGCAGGAGTTGCTGCAGACCTTCGGACAGGAGCTTGGCGGGGTGACGCTGGTGCCCGGCTACGGCGGGGCCTACGAGATCTCGGTGGACGGCGTGCTGCTCTGGGAGCGCAAGCGCGACGGCGGTTTTCCCGAGCCCAAGGTCATCAAGCAGCGCCTGCGCGATGTGATCGACCCCGAGCGCGACCTCGGCCATTCCGACCGGCCACCCGGCGCCGGCGCATGAAGTTTTTCCGACAGACGTGACCTTGCGCCGCGCTGTGCTAGGTTCGCGACCAGAGCCCCGTGGGGGCAGAAAGAGGAGACCCAAGACATGATCAACAAGAGCGGATCCGCGAACTGGCAGGGCGGGCTGAAGGACGGGACGGGCACCGTCTCGACCGAGTCCGGCGTGCTGGACAAGCAGAACTACGGTTTCAACAAGCGCTTCGGCGACGAGGCGGGAACCAACCCCGAGGAGCTGATCGCCGCGGCCCACGCCAGCTGCTTCTCGATGGCGCTGAGCAACATCCTCGGGGATTACGACCTCAAGGCCGAGGACATCTCCACCGTCGCCACGGTCACGCTGGAGCAGGTCGACGGCGGCTTCGCGGTCACCAAGAGCCACCTCAAGCTGACCGCCGTGATCCCGGGCGCCAGCGAGGAGACCTTCCTCGAGGCGGCGAACAAGGCCAAGGCCGGTTGCCCGATCTCCAAGCTGCTCAACGCAGAGATCACCATGGACGCCAAGCTGGCCTAATGGTGCGAAGGAAGCGAGGGGCGCTGCCCCTCGCGCCGGAGGCGCGGCACCTGATGAGGCGAGGGGCGCTGCCCCTCGCGCTCCCCGGGATATTTGACCCTAGAAGAAATTGCGGGATGCCTGTCTTTCTTCTAGGTCCAAATATCCCCGCCGGAGGCAGGCCGGACTGGGCCGCATCGATGCCCTCCGGCATGCGCACCGGCCCGGACGAACAGCCTGGACGAAAAGAGCCGCCCCGAGGGGCGGCTCTTTTCTTATGGGGATGTGGCCGCCTCAGCTGGCGCGGCGCTGCTCGAAGCTGAGGGCGATGAACTCGGGCATGTGATCACCCATGCCCACCACGGTGCTCTCGCGCTCGCCCTTGCGACCACGGCCGCGGGGCTTTTCCGCGTTGCGCGGGGCGCGCTCCTGCCGCTCGGCCACCTCAGGCACGGGTGCGGGTGCGGGCGCCTCGGAGACGGGCTCGGTTTTGGGCGCGGCATCCACCTTGGGCGCGGCCTCGCTGCGCTCGGTGCGGCGCGAGCGCGAACGGCTGCGCTTGGCGGGCTTTTCCTCGTCCTGCGGGACCGGTGCGTCGGAGACCGGGGTGCCGCGAACCGGCGAGTCGATGCGCGGGATGTCCTTCTGGATCAGCGCCTCGACGGCCTCGAAGTTCTTCTCGTCCTTCGGCACCACGATGGTGAAGGCCTTGCCCTGGCGCCCGGCGCGCCCGGTGCGGCCGATGCGGTGCACGTAATCCTCGGCGTGGCTCGGCACGTCGAAGTTGAACACATGGCTGACCGAGGGGACATCGAGCCCGCGCGCCGCCACGTCGGAGGCGATCAGCAGGCGGACCGAGCCGTCGCGGAAACCGTCCAGCGTGCGCATGCGCTGCGATTGGTCGAGATCACCGTGCAGCGGGGCGGCGTTGTAGCCGTATTTCTTCAGCGACTTGGCGACGATGTCGACGTCGACCTTGCGGTTGCAGAAGATGATCGCATTGGTGCAGGCGTCGCCTTCCTTGTCGATCAGCGCGCGCAGCACGGCGCGCTTCTCGGAGGCTTCGCGATCCTTGCGGGACGCCTTGAAGAACACCGCGCCCTGCTCGATCGTCTCCGAGGCGGTGGCCTGGCGGGCGACCTCGACCCGCTCGGGGGCCGACAGGAAGGTGTTGGTGATGCGCTCGATCTCCGGGGCCATGGTGGCCGAGAAGAAGAGCGTCTGCCGGGTGAACGGGGTCAGCGAGAAGATCCGCTCGATGTCGGGGATGAAGCCCATGTCGAGCATGCGGTCGGCCTCGTCGACGACCATGATCTGCACGCCGGTGAGCAGCAGCTTGCCGCGCTCGAAATGGTCGAGCAGGCGGCCCGGGGTGGCGATCAGCACGTCGACGCCCTTGTCGATGAGCTGCTCCTGCTCCTTGAACGAGACGCCGCCGATCAGCAACGCCTTGGTCAGCTTCAGGTGCTTTGTGTAGACGTCGAAGTTCTCGGCGACCTGCGCCGCGAGTTCGCGGGTCGGGCAGAGCACCAGGCTGCGCGGCATCCGTGCCCGGGCGCGGCCGCGCGCCAGCAGGGTGATCATCGGCAGCGTGAAGGACGCGGTCTTGCCGGTGCCGGTCTGGGCGATGCCCAGCACGTCGCGGCCCTCGAGCGCGGGGGGGGATGGCGCCTGCCTGGATCGGGGTGGGCGTCTCGTAGCCCGCCTCTTCGATGGCTTTCAGCACCTTGGGGTTCAGGTTCAGGTCGGTAAACTTGGTCATGTAGGTCCGATGCAATGCGGACTCTGAAACGTGGCCCGCGCGTCTGAGGAAGGGCCCGGATGGCCCGAAAGAGCCGCCTTCTGGCAGCCATGATGCGGGCTTGTACCGGAAACAGGCGGGAAAGGTCAATCTGTCGGGGGTTTGGACCGCAAAATCGACGGTTTCAGCCTATTCTGAGGCGCCGGGGACACGGAATCGTGACGTTTGAGGCGGCTCAATCGCAGGAATCTTCCGCCGCGGTAGGGACTCAGCGCTGCCGCCGGGCCATGAAGGCGAGCCGCTCGAAGAGGTGGACGTCCTGTTCGTTCTTCAGCAGCGCGCCGTGCAGCCTGGGCAGCGCATCGGCCCCGCTCTTGCGCAGGTCGGCGGCATCGAGGTCCTCGGCCAGCAGCAGCTTGAGCCAGTCGAGCACCTCGGAGGTCGAGGGCTTCTTCTTCAGCCCCGGCTGCTCGCGCAGCTCGTAGAACTGGGTCAGCGCCTCGGTCAGCAGGGCGGGTTTGATGCCGGGGTGGTGCACCTCGACGATGCGGCGCAGGGTCTCCTCGTCGGGGAAGCGGATGTAATGGAAGAAGCAGCGGCGCAGGAAGGCGTCGGGCAGCTCCTTTTCGTTGTTCGAGGTGATGATCACGATCGGGCGCTGGCGGGCGTGGATGGTTTCGCCGGTTTCGTAGACGTGGAACTCCATGCGGTCGAGTTCCTGCAGCAGGTCGTTCGGGAACTCGATGTCGGCCTTGTCGATCTCGTCGATCAGCAGCACCACCTTGCCCGGCGCATCGAAGGCCTGCCAGAGCTTGCCCTTGCGGATGTAGTTGCCGACGTCATGAACGCGCTCCTCGCCGAGCTGGCTGTCGCGCAGCCGGCTCACGGCGTCATACTCGTAAAGCCCTTGCTGGGCACGGGTGGTGGACTTGATCGACCATTCGATCATCGGCAGGCCAAGCGCCTGAGAAACCTGCCGCGCCAGCTCGGTCTTTCCGGTGCCGGGCTCGCCCTTGACCAGCAGCGGGCGCTCGAGGGTGATCGCGGCATTGACCGCCATTGTCAGATCCTCGGTGGCCACATAGGCCTCGGTGCCCTGGAAGCTCAGCTCGGTCCTCGGGGTCGTCATGTGGCATTCCTCCGCTGCTCTCCCCAGAGGGATAGAGGCCTGCAAACCTCGCTTCAAGCGGGCTTTCAAGGTGCTTCGGAAGGGGGCTGTCACACCGTGGTTACAAAACAGGCAGCTGCCGAAGATTCGTCCGCAACCTATCCCATTGTGTAGTGACATGGGGGGGGTGGGTAGGATAACAGCAGCCTCGCAAGGGGTGCCGGTACCGGTCAGGATTTCCTCGCCGGACACCGGTTTTGAAGAGGGAGCAGAAATGAAGCCCGAGACTTTTCTGCCCGACGATTACCGTCCGGCCGAAGACGAACCTTTCATGAACGAGCGTCAGACGGAATATTTCCGCCGCAAACTGCTCGCATGGAAAAACGACATCCTCGCCGAGAGCCGCGATACGATCGAGGCGCTGCAGGAAGCCACCCGGAACATTCCCGACGTGACCGACCGTGCCAGCGAAGAGACCGACCGCGCGCTTGAACTGCGCACCCGTGACCGTCAGCGCAAGCTGGTTGCCAAGATCGACTCGGCGCTGCGCCGGCTCGAGGAAGGCGAATACGGATATTGCGAAGTGACTGGTGAGCCGATCAGCCTCAAGCGGCTGGATGCGCGTCCGATCGCCACCATGAGCCTCGAGGCGCAGGAGCGCCACGAGCGCCGCGAGAAGGTGCATCGCGACGACTGAGCCCGCGGTGTCCCGGCCCGTGGTCGGGGTGCAAAGGCTTGACAAGACAGGGCGCCGGGGCCATTGGCTCCGGCGTTTTCTTTTTTTCGCCTTTAGCGGGAGCGGCAGGGTGCCGGGCAGGTCAGTCACGATTATCGGAGGGGGCATCGGCGGGTTCGCAGCGGCGCTGGCGCTGCGCCAGCGTGGCTTCGAGGTGCGCGTGCTCGAGCAGGCCGAGGCGATCTCCGAGGTCGGCGCGGGCCTGCAGATCAGCCCCAACGGGCTTCGGGTGATCGAGGCGCTGGGTCTGGCCGAGGGGCTGCGCGCCCGGGCCTGCCGGGCGCAGGCGGTGTCGTTGCGCGATCACCGCCGTGGCTCCGAAGTGCTGCGGCTCGATCTCGGGGGACTGCCTGCGGACTCCGGGTATCACTTCGTCCATCGCGCCGACCTCATCGGGCTGCTGTCGCAAGCGGCGCGCGAGGCGGGGGTGCAGGTGCGGCTGCTGCAGAAGGTCTCGGCGGTGCATCCGGGCGGACCGGTGCGGCTGGAGATGGCGAATGGCGATTCCTGCTCCGCCGACCTGGTGATCGGCGGCGACGGGCTGCATTCGGTGCTGCGCAGCGCGCTCAACGGCGTGACGGCGCCCTTCTTCACCGGGCAAGTTGCCTGGCGCGCGGTGGTGCCCAACCTCACCGGCCACCCGCCCGAGGCGCGGGTGCACATGGGGCCGGGGCGGCACCTCGTCAGCTACCCGCTGCGCGGCGGCAAGATGGTCAATCTCGTTGCCGCCGAAGAACGTCGCGGATGGACCGAGGAAGGTTGGTCGCACTTCGACGATCCCGCCAACCTGCGCGCTGCCTTCTCCGGCTTCGTCGGTGACGTGCCGCAGCTTCTGGCCGCAGTGGACAGGCCCGGGCTCTGGGGGCTCTTCCGTCATCCGGTGGCGCGGCGCTGGTACGGCGAGGGCGTGGCGATCCTGGGCGATGCCGCGCATCCGACGCTGCCGTTCATGGCGCAGGGCGCGAACATGGCGCTGGAGGATGCCTTCGTGCTCGCCACCTGCCTGTCGTCGATGCAAGATCGCGAGGCCGCGCTGGCGCGCTACCAGGCGCTGCGCCGGGACCGCTGCGACAAGATCGTGGCGGCAGCGACCGGCAATGCCTGGAAATACCACCTCAAGAACCCGCTGGTGCGCGGCGTCGCGCATCTGGGCATGGGGATGCTTGGCCGGCTCGCGCCAGAGCGCATGCTTGGCCAGTTCGACTGGATCTACGGCTACGACGCGACGCGGGTCGCCTGAGCGGTCACTCGCCCGACCATTTCGCATCCGTGCCGAAAAGCGGCACCGTCGAGAGCGACACCTTGGCCGACCCCTCGGTCAGTTCCGCCGCATGGGCGAGATAGATCAGTGTCTGGTTCTTTTCGTCGTAGATGCGTTTCACCCGCAGCGACTTGAGGATGATCGAACGCGAGGTGCGGAACACATCCTCGCCATCCTTGTCGCGGTCGATGTCGCCGATCACGATCGGCCCGGTCTGGCGGCAGGAGATCGAGGCATTCGAGGGATCCTCGAACCAGTTTCCCTTGGACAGCCGATCCAGCAGGCCGCGGTCGAAATAGGCGATGTGGCAGGTGACGCCCTGTACCTTGGGGTCGGCAATGGCGTCGATCTCGATGTCATTGCCGACCCAGTCCACGCCCACCTCGCCCACCTGCTCCGCAAGGGTCATCGAGGGCAACAGGCAGAGCAGGGCGAGGAGGGTGGTTTTCATGACAGGTCTCCGGTTAGGTCAGTTTGGCGGCAGGGTCAGAACGCAACCCGACCATGCTCGCCAACATCGGGCGTGTCATCCGTCATCTGCGCCTTTGCGATTTCATAGAGAAAGCTGGCGCCGCCGTTGCTGACCCAGACTTCACCCTCCGTGGGGGTCATCTTGATCAGTTGGACCGACGTATCGTCGCGCCCGTCCTTGAACCAGGCGCTGGCAACCACGCTCCAGATCTCGTCGAGCTTCTTCTCGTCGCTCGAGATTTCCGCCGTGCCGAAGATGTTGGCATAGAGATGGGCCTTGGTGTCGGCGATGTGGAAGCTCACCTCGCCGCTGCTCTTGGCCGCGCGGTCGGCGGCAGAGCCCTTGGCGGTGATGAACCAGATCGCGTTCTCATCCTTGTCCGCATGCGGTGCCATCGGCACCGGGCGTTCACCATCCGCCGCCAGCAGTCCGGCGCGCACGTCCTTCAGTTGCTTCCAGAAATCATTCTTGAGGTCGGTCATGTGATCCTTGGGCATGTCGTCTCTCCTTACCTGAGTGTCACCGGTTCAACGCGCCCGCCGCGGGCCCGTTCCTCGGGATCACGGCAGGGTGACGCGCCTTTGCTGTTGACGGCTGGCGGGCGGCGGGATTAGATATGAACAAGCGTTCAATAACCGCCGGGGAGGGGCGAGCTTATGTTCAACGCGGTCATGACCTTTGACCTTGGAGAAGACGTCAACGCGCTGCGCGAGATGGTGCATCGCTGGGCGCAGGAGCGGGTCAAGCCGATGGCGGCGCAGGTCGACCGGGACAATGCGTTCCCGAACGAGCTGTGGCGCGAGATGGGCGAGCTGGGCCTCTTGGGCATCACCGTGCCCGAGGAGTTCGGCGGTTCCGGCATGGGCTACCTGGCACATGTGGTGGCGGTCGAGGAGATCGCCCGCGCCTCGGCCTCGGTCTCGCTCTCCTACGGCGCGCATTCGAACCTCTGCGTCAACCAGATCAAGCTCAACGGCTCGCCCGAGCAAAAGGCGAAATACCTGCCCGGGCTGATCTCGGGCGCGCATGTCGGCGCGCTTGCCATGTCCGAGCCGAATGCGGGGTCTGACGTGGTCAGCATGAAGCTGCGCGCCGAGAAGAAGAACGACCGTTTCATCCTCAACGGCAACAAGTACTGGATCACCAACGGGCCCGACGCCGACACGCTGGTGGTCTATGCCAAGACCGACCCCGAGGCCGGGTCGAAGGGGATCACCGCCTTCCTCATCGAGAAGAGCATGACCGGCTTCTCGACCTCGCCGCATTTCGACAAGCTCGGGATGCGCGGTTCGAACACCGCCGAGCTGATCTTCGAGGATGTGGAAGTGCCCTTCGAGAACATCCTCGGCGAAGAGGGCAAGGGCGTGCGCGTGCTGATGTCGGGGCTGGATTACGAGCGCGTCGTGCTCGCCGGCATCGGCACCGGCATCATGGCCGCCTGCCTTGACGAGATCATGCCCTACATGGCCGAGCGCAAGCAGTTCGGCCAGCCGATCGGCTCGTTCCAGCTCATGCAGGGCAAGATCGCCGACATGTACACGGCGATGAACTCGGCCCGCGCTTATGTCTACGAGGTCGCCAAGGCCTGTGACCGCGGTGACGTCACCCGTCAGGATGCCGCCGCCTGCTGCCTTTATGCGTCCGAGCAGGCGATGGTGCAGGCGCATCAGGCGGTGCAGGCGATGGGTGGGGCGGGCTTCCTTGCCGATGCGCCGGTGGCGCGGCTCTTCCGCGACGCCAAGTTGATGGAGATCGGCGCCGGCACCTCGGAGATCCGCCGCATGCTGGTGGGTCGCGAGCTGATGAACGCGATGAGCTGAAGGTGATGTCCCGGCCGCTCTGGTATGCCCCTGTGCTGGCGCTTCTCGCGCTGGTGGCACTGGTGGCCTACCGGGCCGGGCTGCAGGCGGCAGAGCTGACGGAAACCGAGGCGATCGCCGCCGCCGCCACGCTCTACGTCGAGACCGGCCCCGAGGGGGCCGAGAGACGCGATTGCACGGGGCGCCCCGCGGAGGCGCCGGTCTGGATCGTGGTGACCTGCGCGCGGGAGGATCTGGCGCATGTCTACGAGATGGACCGGCTGGGGCGCATCCTTCACGCGCGGGTCAGGAGGGGGCCGCAGACATGAACCCATTGTTGCCCGAGGGCACATACGACGAAATGCGGGCGCGCTTCGACTGGCGCGTCCCGCCTCGGCTCAACATGGCCTTGCAGGTCTGCGACGACTGGGCGGCGCTTGAGCCGGAGCGGGTGGCGATCCTCGACCACGGCCGCGGTCCGGTGACCTATGGCGCGCTGGCCCTGCTGTCGCGGCTGGTGCAGGCCGCGCTCGAGGCGCGCGGCGTGGCGCGCGGCGACCGGGTTGGCGTACTGCTCTCGCAATCGCCGCTCTGCGCCGCCGCCCATATCGCCGCCTGGCGGATGGGGGCCATTTCCGTACCGCTGTTCAAGCTCTTCCGCGAGGATGCGCTGCGCTCGCGGCTCGGCGACAGCGGGGCACGGGCGGTGGTGACCGACAAGGAGGGGGCCGGGATGCTGGCGCCGTTCGAGCTGGAGGTGATCACCGGTCTGCCTGTGGAGCCCTCGGTCAGCCCCGTGGCCGAGACCGGCCCCGAGGATCCGGCGATCCTCATCTACACCAGCGGCACCACCGGCAAGCCCAAGGGCGCGCTGCACGGGCACCGGGTGCTCATGGGCCACCTGCCGGGCGTCGAGATGAGCCACGACCGGCTCGGACAGCCGGGCGACGTGCTCTGGACCCCGGCGGATTGGGCGTGGATCGGCGGTCTCTTCGACGTCGCCATGCCCGCGCTGGCGCTCGGCGTGCCCGTGGTGGCCGCGCGCATGGCCAAGTTCGACGTCACGAAGTGCGCGAAGATCTGCGCGGAACACTCTGTGAAAAATGTATTTTTCCCGCCAACGGCCCTGCGCATGCTGAAGGCGGCGGATGCCCGTATCCCAAACCTGCGCTCGGTTGCCAGCGGCGGCGAGCCGCTCGGGGCCGAGATGCTGGCCTGGGGGCGCGAGGCCTTCGGGCTGACCATCAACGAGTTCTACGGCCAGACCGAATGCAACATGGTGGCGAGCTCGGCGGGCACGCTCTTCGATCCGCGCCCGGGCTGCATCGGCAAGCCGGTGCCGGGGCACGAGATCGCGATAATCGACCTCGAAGGCCAGCCCACCGAGGGCGAGGGCGACGTTGCGATCCGCCGGGGCTCGGGCTCGATGATGCTGGAATATTGGCAGAACCCGCAGGCGACGGCGGAGAAGTTCCGCGGCGACTGGCTGCTGACCGGCGACCGCGGCACCTGGGAGGGCGATTACCTGCGCTTCCTCGGGCGCGAGGACGACGTGATCTCCTCCGCCGGCTACCGCATCGGCCCGGCCGAGATCGAGGACTGCCTGATCACCCATCCGGCGGTTCTGACGGTCGGCGTGGTCGGCAAGCCCGACCCGCTGCGCACCGAGATCGTCAAGGCATATATTGTGCTGAAAGACGGCATCGAGGCGGATGCAGAGACCTTGAAGTCCTGGGTGAAAGATAGGTTGGCAACCTATTCCTGCCCAAGAGAAATATCTTTTCTTGAGGCGCTGCCCATGACGGTCACCGGCAAGGTGATCCGCAAGGAGCTGAAGGCCCGCGCCACGGCTGAGGCCGAGCATGAGGCCCAGGATGAGGCAGAGCGCGCAAGAGTTCAGGAGGACACATGAAACTGCAATCCCAGGCCATCCCGTTCTCCGAGACGTTCAAGGCCAACCGCGCGGGCCATCTCGAGGCGCTGCGGCTCATCGATCAGGCCGCGGCGCAGGCGGCGGCTGGCGGCGGTCAGAGGGCCCGCGAGCGCCACGTCTCGCGCGGCAAGATGCTGCCCCGCGAGCGCGTCGCCAACCTGCTCGACCCGGGCACGCCCTTCCTCGAGATCGGCGCCACGGCGGCGCATGGCATGTACGGCGGCGACGCCCCCTGCGCCGGGGTGATCGCCGGTATTGGTCGGGTCATGGGCCGCGAGGTGATGGTGGTCTGCAATGACGCCACGGTGAAGGGCGGCACCTACTACCCGATGACCGTCAAGAAGCACCTGCGCGCGCAGGAGATCGCCGAGGAGAACCATCTGCCCTGCGTCTACCTCGTCGACAGCGGCGGTGCGAACCTGCCGAACCAGGACGAGGTCTTCCCCGACCGCGACCACTTCGGGCGCATCTTCTACAACCAGGCGCGGATGAGCGCCAAGAACATCCCGCAGATCGCCGTGGTCATGGGATCGTGCACCGCGGGCGGCGCCTATGTGCCGGCCATGTCCGACGTGACCATCATCGTGAAGGAGCAGGGCACGATCTTCCTCGCCGGCCCGCCGCTGGTGAAGGCGGCGACCGGCGAGGTGGTCAGCGCCGAGGATCTCGGCGGCGGCGACGTGCACACAAGGCTCTCGGGCGTGGCGGACTATCTGGCCGAGGACGATGCCCATGCGCTGGCGCTCGCACGGCGTGCTGTCGGCGGGCTCAACCGGGTGAAACCAGCGGGGGTGGAGTGGCGCTCGCCCGAGGCCCCGGCCTACGACCCCGAGGAGATCCTCGGGGTGGTGCCCGCCGATCTGCGCACCCCCTATGACATCCGCGAGGTCATCGCCCGGCTGGTCGACGGCTCGCGCTTCGACGAGTTCAAGCCGCGCTATGGCGAGACGCTGGTGACCGGCTTTGCCCATGTCGAGGGCTGCCCGGTGGGGATCATTGCCAACAACGGCGTGCTGTTTTCCGAGGCGGCGCAGAAGGGGGCGCATTTCGTCGAGCTCTGCTCGCAGCGCGGAATCCCGCTGGTCTTCCTGCAGAACATCACCGGCTTCATGGTCGGCCGGAAGTACGAGAACGAGGGCATCGCCCGGCACGGCGCCAAGATGGTGACCGCGGTGGCGACCACCAACGTGCCGAAGATTACCATGCTGGTCGGCGGCTCCTTCGGGGCGGGCAACTACGGCATGGCGGGGCGGGCGTATCAGCCGCGGTTCCTTTGGAGCTGGCCCAACAGCCGTATCTCGGTGATGGGCGGGGCGCAGGCGGCGGGGGTGCTGGCCACGGTCAAGCGTGACGCAATCGAGCGCGGCGGCGGCAGCTGGTCGGAGGCGGAGGAGGCCGCCTTCAAGCAGCCGACCATCGACATGTTCGAGGAGCAGTCGCACCCGCTCTACGCCGCGGCCCGGCTCTGGGACGACGGCTGCGTCGACCCGCGCAAGTCGCGCGCCGTTCTGGCGCTCTCGCTGAGCGCGGCGCTGAACGCGCCGATCGAGGAGACACGCTTCGGCGTGTTCCGGATGTGATGCGCGGGTGTCGGAAGAGAGGGGGCGCTGCCCCCGCGGGCCACAGGCCCGCAACAAGGGTAGTAGGGGGCTCTGCCCCCGTCGCCTGCGGCGACTCCCCCGGGATATTTGGGCCTAGAAGAATGACGAAGACGGGATACGGAAACGGAGGCGGCGATGTTTGACACTCTGCTGGTGGCCAACCGGGGCGAGATCGCCTGCCGGGTGATGCGCAGCGCAAGGGCGCTGGGGCTGCGGACCGTGGCGGTCTATTCCGAGGCCGACGCCGGCGCGCGGCACGTGGCCGAGGCCGACCTTGCCGTCTGCATCGGCGGCGCGGCGCCCTCCGAGAGCTACCTGCGCGGCGAGCGCATCATCGAGGCGGCGCTGGCGACCGGCGCGGGGGCGATCCACCCGGGCTACGGTTTCCTGTCGGAGAACCCGGAGTTCGTCGAGGCGGTGGAGGCGGCGGGGCTGATCTTCGTCGGTCCCTCGGCCACGGCGATCCGTGCCATGGGCCTAAAGGATGCGGCCAAGCGGCTGATGGACGCGGCGGGCGTGCCGGTGGTGCCGGGCTATCTCGGCGAGGACCAGGACCCGGCGCGGCTGGCGAGGGAGGCCGGGGCGATCGGCTACCCGGTGCTGATCAAGGCCGTGGCGGGCGGCGGCGGCAAGGGGATGCGGCTGGTCGAGGCGGCGGCGGACTTCCCGGCGGCGCTCGAGGGCGCCAGGGCTGAGGCGCGGGGCGCCTTCGGCAACGAGGCAGTGCTGATCGAGAAATACATCACCGCGCCGCGCCACATCGAGGTGCAGGTCTTCGGCGACGGCGAGAAGGCCGTCCATCTTTTCGAGCGCGACTGCTCGCTGCAGCGCCGCCACCAGAAGGTGATCGAGGAGGCCCCGGCACCGGGCATGGGCGAGGAGATGCGCGCCGCCATGGGCGCGGCCGCCGTGCGCGCCGCCGAGGCGATCGGCTACAAGGGCGCGGGCACGGTGGAGTTCATCGTCGACGGCTCGCGGGGGCTGCGGCCGGACGGCTTCTGGTTCATGGAGATGAACACCCGCCTGCAGGTGGAACACCCGGTGACCGAGCTGATCACCGGCGTCGACCTCGTCGAATGGCAGCTGCGCGTGGCGGGGGGCGAGCCCCTGCCGCTGGCGCAGGAGGAGCTTTCGATTGCCGGACATGCCTTCGAGGCGCGGCTCTACGCCGAGGACGTGCCCGCGGGCTTCCTGCCGGCGACCGGGCGGCTGGCGCATCTCGACTTCCCGGCGGACGTGCGGGCCGACAGCGGCGTGCGCTCGGGCGACGCGATCTCGCCGCATTACGATCCGATGATCGCCAAGCTGATCGTACACGGGCCGACCCGCGCCGTGGCGCTGCGCCGGCTGGCGCAGGGGCTGCGTCACACGCGGGTGGCGGGCACGGTGACCAACCTTGCCTTCCTCGGCGCGCTTGCAGAGCACGCGGGCTTTGCCGCGGGCGAGGTCGACACCGGGCTGATCGGGCGCGATCTGGGTGCGCTGGTCTCGGTGCCCGAGCTGGCGCCGCAGGTGGTGGCCGAGGCGGCGCTGGTGCTGGCCGGGCTCGACGCTGCCGCGGGCTGGGAGGTGGGCTTTACCCTCTGGGCGCCGCTGGCCCGTTCTGTGTTGCTGCGCCGGGGCGAGGAGGAACTGCCCTGCGTGCTGCGGGTGCGCGGCGCGGATCTGGTCGAGATCGACGTGCCCGGCGCGACGGTGCTCGCCGCCCGCTCGCAGGGGCGCTGGAGCTTCGACGGAAGGCCCGCCGCCGGGCATTTCCGCGAGGATGGCCACGTCACGGTCTTTGCTCATTACGGGCTGCGCTTCGATCTCGTCGAGCCGCTGGACCGTGCGGCCGAGGCGGGCGCGGGCGGCAACCTCGTCGAGGCGCCGATGCCGGGCAAGGTGGTCGCGGTCTTTGCCGAGCCAGGGGCGCAGGTCGCCGCCGGCGACCGGCTGGCGCTGCTCGAGGCGATGAAGATGGAGCACACGCTGCGCGCCGCGCGCGACGGCATCGTCGCCGAAGTGCTGGTCGAGGCGGGTGCGCAGGTCGAGGCCGGGGCGGCGCTGATCCGGCTGGAGGAGGAAGAGGCATGATCCGCCTCCACCACGTGCCGCAGTCGCGCTCGATGCGAGTGCTTTGGCTGCTGGAGGAGCTCGGGCTGCCCTATGAGCTGATTACCGAGCGCATGGGGAAGTCGCTGCGGCGCGAGGAGTATCTGGCGCGCTCGCCCGCCGGGCGGGTGCCGGCGCTGGAGATCGGCGGCGAGACCATGTTCGAGTCCGGCGCCATCGTCGAATACCTCTGCGAGCTCTATCCCGAGAAGGGGCTGGGGCGGATGCGCGGCGAGGCCGAGCGCCGCGATTACCTTGTCTGGCTGCATTTCGCCGAGACCATGAGCCACCATGGCGCCGCGCTCACCCAGCAGCACCTGATGCTGCGCGAGGATGCCATGCGCTCGCCGGTGATCATGCAGCTCGAGGCGGCGCGGCTCGGCAAATGCTTCGAGGCGATCGAGGCGCGGCTGGTGCAGAGCGGCGATCATTTGTTGGAGGGGTTCTCGGCGGTGGACATCGCGGTCGGGCAGGCGGTCTACATCGGGCGCCACTTCCGCAGCACCGAAGGGCTGACGCGGCTCGAGGGCTGGTACGGCCGGATCACCGCGCGCGACGCCTTCCGGCGCTGTCTGCCGGAGGAGGGAGCGCGGCTTTACACGCGGGATTTCTATCCGGCGTGGGAGATGCCGGGCGCCTGAGCGGCGGCGTGCCTGCGGCAGATGGCGGGACGGGCGTATTTGGAAAGAGAAGAAGGGCCGGAGAGAGGCGGGACGATGGGAGAGTTTGTCGAGATCTTCGAGGTGGGGCCGCGGGATGGCCTGCAGAACGAGGCGCGGCTCATTCCGGCGGCGGAGAAGATCGCGCTGGTCGACTGTCTCAGCCGGGCCGGGTTCCGGCGCATTGAATGCGCCAGCTTCGTCAGCCCCAAGTGGGTGCCGCAGATGGCGACCTCGGCGGAGGTCATGGCGGGGATCCGGCGCGCGCCGGGCGTGTCCTACGCGGCGCTCACGCCGAACATGAAGGGGCTCGAGGCGGCGCTGGCGGCGAAGGTGGACGAGGTGGCGATCTTCGGCTCGGCCTCGGAAGGCTTCAGCCGCGCCAATATCAATGCCTCCATCGCCGAGAGCCTCGAGCGCTTCGCGCCGGTGGCCGAGGCGGCGCGGGCGGCGGGATTGCCTGTGCGGGGCTATGTCTCCTGCGTGGTGGAATGCCCCTATGACGGGATGGTGGCGCCGGAGCAGGTGGCAAAGGTGGCGCGCGCGCTGCATGAGATGGGCTGCTACGAGATCTCGCTGGGTGACACGATCGGCCGGGCGACCCCCGAGGCGGTGACGGCGATGCTGCAGGCGGTGACCGGGATGGTGCCGGCGGCGCAGCTGGCGGGGCATTTCCACGACACCGGCGGGCGCGCGCTCGACAATGTCGAGGCGGCGCTGGCGATGGGGCTGCGGGTCTTCGACGCGGCGGTCGGCGGGCTTGGCGGCTGTCCCTATGCGCCGGGGGCGGCGGGCAACGTGGCGACCGAAGCGGTGGCGGACCGGCTGGCGGCGCTCGGATACGAGACCGGCGGCCGCGCGGTGCTGGACGAGGCGGCCGCGATGGCGCGCAAGATGCGCACGGGATGAGCCGCGCGGCGGCAAGGGAGATTTGAGATGGCATTGATCGAGACACGCATCGACGCGCGCGGCGTTGCGGAGCTGGTGCTGAACCGGCCCGAGAAGCACAACGCGCTCTCGGCGCAGATGATGACCGAGCTGGTGGCGGCGGCCGGGGCGCTGGCGGCGGAGGAGGCCGTGCGCGTGGTGGTGCTCTCGGCCGAGGGGGCGAGCTTCTGCGCCGGGGGGGGATCTTGCGTGGATGCGCGCGCAGTTCGAGATGGAGGCCGAGACCCGCCGCCGCGAGTCGCGGCGCATCGCCGAGGCGCTCGGCGCGCTGGCCGCACTGCCGCAGCCGCTGATCGGCAAGGTTCAGGGCAATGCCTTCGGCGGCGGCATGGGGCTGATCTCGGTCTGCGACGTGGTGGTCGGCGTCGAGGGCGCGAAATTCGGCTTCACCGAGACGCGGCTTGGCCTGCTGCCCGCTAACATCGGCCCCTATGTGATCGCCCGCATGGGCGGGACCAAGGCGCGGGCGGTCTTCATGAGTGCGCGCATCTTCGGCGCGGAAGAGGCGCGGGCGCTCGACCTGCTGAACCGCGTCGTCACGCCCGAAGCGCTGGACGCCGCGGTGGAGGCGGAAATCGCCCCCTATCTCGGCTGTGCCCCCGGCGCGGTGCGCGAGAGCAAGGCGCTGCTGACCGCGCTGGCGGGGCAGGTCACGGCCGAGCAGGTGGACATGGCGATCGACGCGCTGGCGGCGCGCTGGGAGACCGCCGAGGCGCAGGAGGGCATCGCTGCCTTCTTCGACAAGCGCCCGGCGCCCTGGGCCGCGCCGAAGCCGGAGTGAGACGCATGAGGCCGCGGGGGCCCCGCGCGGGGCTCGGCCCGCACGGTTTGCGCCCGTGGCGGACCCGCGCCGCCGCGGAGCCGCTCTCGTTCCTGTGATCATGACGCTTTCTTTGGCAGCGCGGGGCGGGTGAGTCTGCCTCTGCGCGGAGAATGTATGCAACGGTCGACGGAAAAAAATGCCGAAACATCAGTGATTACCCTGCGGAATGCGTGGTATCTCTTTGATGTGAAGGCATTTTCATCATTCGTGAATATCTTGGGCGGTTGTTGACCCGGCTCTCACTCGGCGATAAGTCACTCACAGCAAGGCAACAAAGCCATGGTCTCCGCGCCGCTTAGCGGTGCGCCTCGCAAAGGAGCCACATCGTGGACGAGATGCTGCGGGAATATCTTCCCATCCTCGTGTTTCTCGCCGTCGCCGTCGGCCTCGGTATCGTGCTCATCCTGGCGGCCGTCGTGCTGGCAGTGCGCAGGCCCGACCCCGAAAAAGTGTCGGCATACGAATGCGGGTTCAACGCGTTCGACGACGCGCGGATGAAGTTCGACGTCCGGTTCTACCTGGTCTCGATCCTCTTCATCATCTTCGATCTCGAGATCGCCTTCCTCTTCCCCTGGGCCACCGCGTTCAAGGATGTGAGCATGGTTGGCTTCTGGTCGATGATGGCCTTCCTCGCGGTGCTGACCGCGGGCTTTGCCTACGAATGGAAGAAAGGGGCTCTCGAATGGGAGTGATGACCGGGCTCAACACCGCCGGGGGCGACCGCGAGGTCGCGACACAGGCGCTGAACCGCGAGCTGCAGGACAAGGGCTTCCTGCTGACCTCCGTCGACGACGTGATCAACTGGGCGCGCACCGGCTCTCTGCACTGGATGACCTTCGGTCTGGCCTGCTGCGCGGTCGAGATGATGCAGACCTCGATGCCGCGCTATGACCTCGAGCGTTTCGGCACCGCGCCGCGCGCCAGCCCGCGCCAGTCGGACCTGATGATCGTCGCCGGCACGCTGACCAACAAGATGGCCCCGGCGCTGCGCAAGGTCTACGACCAGATGCCCGAGCCGCGCTACGTGATCTCGATGGGGTCCTGCGCCAATGGCGGCGGCTACTATCACTACAGTTATTCGGTGGTGCGCGGCTGCGACCGGGTGGTCCCGGTGGACGTCTATGTCCCGGGCTGCCCGCCGACGGCCGAGGCGCTGCTCTACGGGCTCATGGCCCTGCAGAAGAAAATCCGCCGCACCGGCACGATCGTGCGCTGAGCGCGGGAGGGGGAGCAATGACGCAAGCACTGAACGAGCTGGGCGCCCACATCGAGGTCAAGCGCCCCGATTGCGTGATCGCCTGGGACGTCACCCATGGCGAGCTGAACGTGGACGTGGCCCCGGCGAACATTGCCGGGCTGGTGGAGTTTCTCCGCGCCGACCCGACCTGCCGCTTCTCGACGCTGGTGGACATCACCGCGGTCGACTACCCGAACCGGCCCAAGCGCTTCGACGTGGTCTACCACTTCCTGTCGATGTACCAGAACCACCGCATCCGCCTGCGCGTCTCGGTGCGCGAGGACGAGATCGTGCCGTCGATCACCGCGCTGCACCCTTCGGCCAACTGGCTCGAGCGCGAGGTGTTCGACATGTTCGGCATCCTCTTCTCGGGGCACCCGGACCTGCGCCGCATCCTCACCGACTACGGCTTCCGCGGCCACCCGCTGCGCAAGGACTTCCCGACCACGGGCTATGTCGAGGTGCGCTACGACGAAGAGCTGAAGCGCGTCGTCTACGAGCCGGTGAAGCTGGTGCAGGAATACCGGCAGTTCGATTTCATGTCTCCCTGGGAAGGCGCGCAATACGTGCTGCCCGGCGATGAAAAGGCCGAGGAGGGGGCGAAGTGATGGACGGCTCCAAAGGTTTCGAAGACGCCCTGTCGGGCGAGCAGAAGATCCGCAACTTCAACATCAACTTTGGCCCGCAGCACCCGGCGGCGCACGGCGTGCTGCGCCTGGTGCTCGAGCTTGACGGCGAGATCGTCGAGCGCTGCGATCCGCACATCGGCCTGCTGCACCGCGGCACCGAGAAGCTGATGGAAAGCCGCACCTACCTGCAGAACCTGCCGTATTTCGACCGGCTCGACTACGTCGGCACGATGAATCAGGAGCACGCCTGGGTGCTTGCGATCGAGCGTCTGTGCAAGGTCGAGGTGCCGCGCCGCGCCCAGCTGATCCGCGTGCTCTACTGCGAGATCGGCCGTATCCTGAACCACCTGCTGAACGTGACCACGCAGGCCATGGACGTGGGCGCGCTGACGCCGCCGCTCTGGGGCTTCGAGGAACGCGAGAAGCTGATGGTCTTCTACGAGCGGGCCTGCGGCGCGCGTCTGCACGCGGCCTACTTCCGGCCCGGCGGCGTGCACCAGGACCTGCCGCCCGAGCTGATCGACGACATCGCCGAATGGTGCGAACAGTTCCCTGCACGCCTGCAGGACATCGACGACCTGCTGACCGAGAACCGCATCTTCAAGCAGCGCAACGCCGACATCGGCGTGGTCACTGAGGCGGACATCCAGGAGCACGGCTTCTCGGGCGTCATGGTGCGCGGCTCCGGCCTTGCGTGGGACCTGCGCCGCGCGCAGCCCTACGAGTGCTACGACGAGTTCGACTTCAAGATCCCCGTCGGCAAGAATGGCGATTGCTACGACCGCTACCTCGTCCGCATGGCCGAGATGCGCGAGAGCGTGAAGATCATGGTCCAGGCCTGCGAGAAGCTGAAGCTGCCCGAGAACCAGGGCGACGTGCTGGCGCGCGGCAAGATCACCCCGCCGAAGCGCTCCGAGATGAAGACCTCGATGGAGGCGCTCATCCATCACTTCAAACTCTACACCGAGGGCTTCCACGTGCCCGCGGGCGAGGTCTACGCCTCGGTCGAGGCACCCAAGGGTGAGTTCGGCGTCTATCTGGTTGCCGATGGCAGCAACAAGCCCTACCGCGCCAAGCTGCGCGCGCCGGGCTTCCTGCACTTGCAGGCGATGGACTATCTGTGCAGGGGCCACCAGCTGGCCGACGTCGCCGCGATCCTCGGCTCGCTCGACATCGTGTTCGGAGAGGTAGACCGATGATCCGTATTTCCGCCGCGCTTTCCGCGCTTGGCCTTCTGGCCGCCTGCGCCATGCCCCCGAAGGGCACCGACGAGCAGGACCTGATGGCCTGGGACAGCGCCGTAGCCTCGATCGGCTGCGAGCTGGTCTCCGAGGGCGATTACCAGCCCGTCGAGCTGCAGAGCGGTTTGAGCCGCACGCAGGTGCAGGAGATCGCGGCCTACAAGGTCAAGACCGAAGAGGCGGTGCCCACCGAAACCGGCGGCGTGCGCCTGGTCACCGGCAGCTGCGCACCTGCGTCTGAGATGACCGCCGAGCCCATGGCTGACGCAGAAACCGCCGAGACAGCGGCGGGCTGACAGATTAAAGAGCGGCGGGGCACCGGCCCCGTCCCAACGCCGCGGTGGCGCCTCGCCCCCGGCCAATGACATGAACCGAAGGTCCGTTTGCCCATGCTGCGCCGTCTTCATCACGAACAGCCCGAGAGCTTCGCTTTCACGCCCGCCAACATGGACTGGGCCGAAGCGCAGATCAGCAAGTACCCCGAGGGCCGTCAGGCCAGCGCCATCATCCCGCTGCTGTGGCGGGCGCAGGAGCAGGAGGGCTGGCTGAGCCGGCCCGCCATCGAATATGTCGCCGACATGCTGGGCATGGCCCACATCCGCGCGCTCGAGGTGGCGACCTTCTACTTCATGTTCCAGCTGCAGCCGGTCGGCGCGGTGGCGCACGTGCAGATCTGCGGCACCACGTCCTGCATGATCTGCGGCGCGGGCGAACTGATGGAGGTCTGCAAGGCCAAGATCGCCGCCAAGCCGCATGAAGTTTCCGCCGACGGCAAGTTCTCTTGGGAAGAGGTCGAGTGCCTCGGGGCCTGCTCGAACGCGCCCATGGCGCAGATCGGCAAGGATTACTACGAGGACCTGACCGGCGAGAAGCTGGCCGAGATCCTCGACGCCATGGCGGCGGGGAACGTGCCCACGCCCGGCCCGCAGAACGGCCGCTTCGGTTCCGAGCCGCTGGGCGGTCCGGTGGTGCTGACCGAGGGTGCGGGTGAGGGCGAGAAGCTCAACGCCTCCGTCGCGCTGGCGACCGAGATTGGCGACACCATCAAGCGCATCGACGGCACAGAGGTGCCGCTGCGCGCGCCCTGGCGCGATCGGTCGGACGAGAAGGGCGACGCAACGCCCGACACCCATGCCCCCAAGCTCTCCGAGGGCGCCCCGGTGGATGAGACCGGCATCGACAAGCGTGAGGCCCCGGTGACCCCGGCGGCCGAGGTGAAGTCCGAACCCGCAACCGAAGGGCGCAAGCCCGAGACGCTCGCGGCCCCGCTCGAGGGCGGTGCGGACAATCTCAAGATGATCAAGGGCGTTGGCCCCAAGCTCGAGGAGCTGCTGCACAGCCTCGGCTTCTTCCATTTCGCGCAGATCGCCTCGTGGACCGAGGAAGAGCTGGCCTGGGTCGATGCCAACCTCGAAGGATTCAAGGGACGCGCGTCGCGGGATGCGTGGGTTGCCCAGGCCAAGACCCTGGCCGAAGGGGGCGAGACCGAGTTCTCGTCCCGCGTGGAAAAGGGCGAGGTCTACGACGAAGATTGATCCAATGACATAACCAGGGAGAGAGAGATGACAGACGTGACGATGCAGGACGGATGCACACGCAAGTGCTGGATAGCAGCGGCCGTGATCGGCCTCGTCGTCGCGCTCTTCGCGCTGGGTGGGCACAAGGGGATCGTGGCGGCGCTGCTGCTGGGTCTCCTCGCGACCGGCCTGCTCGGCTCTCTCTTCATCTGGCTCTCCTGCGCCCCGGTTCCGAGACTTGGCGAGCGCTCGCCGATCTCGCGGCTGACGCCCTCGGTCGAGGGCGAGGTGCCGGCGGTTCCCGAGCACGCCCCGGCCGCGCCGGCGCCGCTGATGGCAGCCCCGGCTGCCGCGGCCAAGGTCGAGGAGGCGCCGAAGCCCGCCCCGGCGGCGGCAACGGCAGAGGCAAAGGAGAAGGCTCCCGCCGCGGCTCCGGCAGCGGTGGCAGAGGTGAAGCAGGGCGGTTCGCAGCCCGTGGCGCTGGCACAGCCGCGCTCGGGTGACGCGGACAACCTGAAGGAAATCAAGGGCGTGGGGCCCAAGCTCGAGTCGCTGCTGCACGAGCTGGGCATCTACCATTTCGACCAGATCGCGGGCTGGAGCTCGGCGGAGGTCGCTTGGATGGATGAGAACCTGAAGGGGTTCCGCGGCCGGGTCTCGCGCGATGACTGGATCGGGCAGGCCAGGACACTCGCCGCGGGCGGGGAGACCGAGTTCTCCAAGCGCGTCGAGGATGGCGAGGTCTACTGACCCGCCGCAGGAATGAAGGTGCCGCCGGGCCTGTCCGGCGGTGCGGGATGAAGGAACCGGACCGAAGATGAGCGGACAGGAACAGCACAACCGGCAGGGGCGCATTACCGCGCTCGTCATCGCCGGAACCGGGCTGGCCTGGATCGCCGCGACGGTCGCGGGCGAGATGCTGGGCTGGACCCAGCGCACGAGGGCCTTCTTCGACCTTGCCGCTCTGGCCGGGTTCGGGACGGCGATCTGGATGATTTACGGGCTCTGGCGGTCACGCCGGAAAGACAAGGACTGAGCGATGCTGAAGGACGAAGATCGGATCTTTACCAATCTCTACGGCATGCATGACCGCTCCCTCGCCGGGGCGAAGAAGCGTGGCCACTGGGACGGCACGGCCGGCATCATCGCCAAGGGCCGCGACTGGATCATCGACGAGATGAAGGCCTCGGGCCTGCGCGGCCGCGGCGGGGCTGGCTTCCCGACCGGCCTCAAGTGGTCCTTCATGCCGAAAGAGAGCGACGGTCGCCCGGCCTACCTGGTGATCAACGCCGACGAATCCGAGCCCGCGACCTGCAAGGACCGCGAGATCATGCGCCACGATCCGCACACGCTGATCGAGGGCGCGCTGATCGCCTCCTTCGCCATGGGCGCGCATGCCTCCTACATCTACATCCGCGGTGAATACATCCGCGAGCGCGAGGCGCTGCAGGCGGCGATCGACGAGTGCTACGACGCGGGCCTGCTCGGCAGGAACGCCGCCGGCTCGGGCTGGGATTTCGATCTCTACCTGCATCACGGCGCCGGCGCCTACATCTGCGGCGAGGAAACCGCGCTGCTCGAAAGCCTCGAGGGCAAGAAGGGCATGCCGCGGATGAAGCCGCCGTTCCCGGCGGGCTCGGGCCTCTACGGCTGCCCGACCACGGTGAACAACGTCGAATCCATCGCCGTCTGCCCGACCATCCTGCGCCGCGGCGCGACCTGGTTCTCGTCCTTCGGGCGGCAGAACAACGCCGGCACCAAGCTCTTTGCCCTGACCGGCCACGTCAACACGCCCTGCGTTTTCGAAGAGCAGATGTCGCTGCCGGTGCGCGAGCTGATCGAGAAGCACGGTGGTGGCATCCGTGGCGGCTGGGACAATCTCAAGGCGATCATCCCTGGCGGCGCCTCCTGCCCGATCCTGCCCAAGGACAAGCTCGAAGACGCCATCATGGACTTCGACTGGATGCGTCAGAACCAGTCGTCCTTCGGCACCGGCTGCATGATCGTCATGGACCAGAGCACCGACGTCATCAAAGCCGTCTGGCGCCTGTCGAAATTCTTCAAGCACGAGAGCTGCGGCCAGTGCACGCCGTGCCGCGAAGGCACCGGCTGGATGATGCGGGTGATGGACCGCCTGGTGAGCGGCGATGCGGAGGTCGAGGAGATCGACATGCTGCTCAACGTCACCAAGCAGGTCGAGGGTCACACCATCTGCGCACTCGGCGACGCGGCGGCCTGGCCGATCCAGGGCCTGATCCGTCACTTCCGTGAAGAGATCGAGGACCGCATCAAGGCCAAGCGCACCGGGCGCATGGGCGCCATGGCGGCCGAGTGATCTGATGCGGGTGACGATTGTACGCGGTGGGTTTTGTGTGATGGCGGCGCTTGTGGTCGCGGGCTGTGCGGCCACGCCTTCGGGCGGGCCCTCGTTGGGCCTCGGCGGCGGCTCCGTCGCCAACCGCTGGGAGCAGCGCGTGGTGACCATCTCGATGGCCGAGCGCATTGCCGACGCCTGCCACGACGAGGGCATCTACCTTGCCCCGTCGCGCTGGGGCGGGGCGGCGCACCGCGCGACCGAGGAGTTGGCGGAACAGGGCGTCGACCGGGCCGACCTCGAGGCGGCCTTCCAGGCGCAGGATTTCGGTGCGCTGTCCGTCGAGATCGACGAGACGCTGGCCCGCAAGGGCGTCGAGCGCGGCCGGCCGCAGAGCCTGTGCCGCGTCGGCGCGCAAGAAATCGAGGCGGGGTCCGATCTGGGCCTGACGCTGAAGAGGGGATGACCATGGGACGACACAGCGGATCGCTCATCCGGACCGGCAGTCTTTTGGCGATGGCCGTGCTGCTGGCCGCATGCGGCGCGAGCAAGGATGATCCCGAATTCGGCGGCCTGCAGTTCCGCGGCGGCGCTAAGCCGGTGGGCGACGATCGGGCGAACTTCGTCGTCACGATCAGCAATGCCGCCCGCGCGCCTTACGCGGCGGCCGATGCCGGGATCTACGAAGGTACGAAGTATTGCATCCACTACCTCGGCACCTCGGACATCGCCTGGGCGGTGGCGCCCGAGGCCGTGCGCCGGCAGCCCATGCTCTCGGGCTCCGACCTCGTGCTGCGGGGGCGCTGCGTGGAATGAGTGGGAGCACGCTCATATCGGCGGGTTTTCCCGGTGGTTATTGCATAGCTGCCGTGACCGCCCCCACATCCCTTGGCAAGGGAGTCCGCCTTTCGGCGGCCTCCGTGCTGCGCCAATGGAGAGGTGATATGAGCAAGCTCAGAACCGCCGTCCTCGCCGCCACGCTGGGAGCACTCGCGGTGCCTTCCGCCGCGCTGGCCAAGCCGCCGCTCGGCGAGGTCCGCGAGATTCACGACGGTCTGATGGCGGTCGGCATCGCCGACGAGATCCGCAATCGCTGTGACAACATCGGCGCCCGCATGCTGACGGCCATGGGCACCCTCAACACGCTGAAGAAGCGCGCCCGCGCGCTTGGCTACAGCAACGCGGAAATCGAGGATTACGTCACCTCGAAGGCCGAGAAGAAGAAGATGCGTGCCGACGGCGAGGCCTATCTGGCCTCGCGCGGCGTCGCTGCGGACGACACCGCGGGACTCTGCCGCGTCGGCCGCGAGGAAATTGCAAGGGGCAGCGCCATTGGCGTGCTCCTGAGGGAGAAATGATGCGACACGCGACGTGCATATCCCCCAGCGCCCTGCCGCAGGCGGCGGGAGCGTCGCGTGTGTCACCAGTCATGGGAAGATGCCAATGACCAACCTTCGTAAGATCATCATCGACGGCACCGAGCTCGAGGTGGACGGGTCGATGACCCTGATCCAGGCCTGTGAGGAAGCCGGCATCGAGGTGCCGCGCTTCTGCTACCACGAGCGCCTGTCCATCGCCGGCAACTGCCGCATGTGCCTCGTCGAGGTGGTCGGCGGCCCGCCCAAACCCGCGGCCTCCTGTGCCATGCAGGTGCGCGACCTGCGGCCCGGGCCGGAAGGCCAGCCGCCGGTGGTCAAGACCAACTCGCCGATGGTCAAGAAGGCCCGCGAGGGGGTGATGGAATTCCTGCTCATCAACCACCCGCTCGACTGCCCGATCTGCGATCAGGGCGGCGAATGCGACCTGCAGGACCAGGCGATGGCCTATGGGGTCGATTTCTCGCGGTTCCGCGAGCCGAAGCGCGCCACCGAGGATCTCGACCTTGGCCCGCTGGTCGAAACCCACATGACCCGCTGCATCTCCTGCACCCGCTGCGTGCGCTTCACCACCGAGGTGGCGGGCATCACCCAGATGGGCCAGACCGGCCGCGGCGAGGATGCCGAGATCACCTCGTACCTCAACCAGACGCTGGACTCGAACCTGCAGGGCAATATCATCGACCTCTGCCCGGTCGGCGCGCTGGTGTCGAAACCCTATGCCTTCACCGCCCGCCCGTGGGAGCTGACCAAGACCGAATCCATCGACGTGATGGATGCGCTCGGCTCGAACATCCGCGTGGATACCAAGGGCCGCGAAGTCATGCGCTTCCTGCCGCGGAACCATGACGGCGTGAACGAGGAATGGCTGTCGGACAAGAGCCGGTTCGTCTGGGACGGTCTGCGCCGCCAGCGTCTCGACCGGCCCTACATCCGCAAGGACGGCAAGCTGAAGCCCGCCACCTGGCCCGAGGCGCTCGCCGCCGCGGCCTCGGCGCTGAAAGGCGCAAAGAAGGTGGCTGGCCTCGTCGGCGATCTCGCCCCGGTCGAGGCAGCCTTCTCGCTCAAGCAATTGGTCGAAGGACTCGGCGGGTCGGTCGAATGCCGCACCGACGGCGCGCGCCTGCCGGTCGGGAACCGCTCGGGCTACGTGGGCAACGTGGCGATCGAAGACATCGACACCGCCAAGGAGATCGTGCTCATCGGGACCAATCCGCGCGACGAGGCGCCGGTGCTGAACGCGCGTATCCGCAAGGCCTGGATCGCCGGCGCCGAGGTCAAGCTGATCGGCGAGGCTGCCGACCTGACATATGACGTGACGCACCTCGGCGCTGATCGCGCGGCGCTCACCGATGCGAAGATCGGCGAGGACGCCATCGTGATCGTGGGGCAGGGCGCTCTGCGCGAGGCCGACGGCCTGGCCGTTCTGGCCGCGGCGCAGGCGCTTTCGGGCAAGGTCCTGGTGCTGCACACCGCCGCGTCGCGCGTCGGCGCGCTCGACGTGGGTGCGGTGACCGAGGGCGGTCTGGAAGCGGCCACCAAGGACGCGGACGTGATCTTCAACCTTGGCGCCGACGAGATCGAGATCGAGGCCGGTGCCTTCGTGATCTACCAGGGCTCGCACGGCGATCGGGGCGCGCATCGCGCCGACGTGGTCCTGCCGGGCGCTGCCTACACCGAGGAAAACGGCCTCTTCGTCAACACCGAGGGACGGCCGCAGCTCGCCTTCCGTGCCGGTTTCGCGCCGGGCGAGGCGAAGGAGAACTGGGCGATCCTGCGGGCGCTTTCGGCCGAGGTCGGCAAGACCTTGCCGTGGGACAGCCTTGCGCAGCTCCGCCAGGCGCTGGTCGCCGCGGTGCCGCACCTCGCGCAGATCGACATGGTGCCGGAGAACGAGTGGGTGGCGCTGGAGACCGACAAGCTGGGCGATGCGTCGTTCCGCAACGCGGTCAAGGACTTCTGGCTGACCAACCCGATCGCCCGCGCCTCGGTGCTGATGGCCGAGCTTTCGGCAAACGCGAAGGCGCGCCGCGAAGCGCCCATGGCCGCCGAGTGATCCATGCGCGCGCGGATATCCCTTTCCATGGCGGCACTGGCCGCGCTCTGTGCCTGCGAACAACACTCGCAGGAGCGGGCGCCGTTCGTGCCGACCTACGAGGGGATCGAAACGCGCCTGCTGGACGGCGATCTGGTGAATTTCCTCGTGGCCATGCGCGGTGCGCGTGGCTCGGAGGACGTAGAGAGCTACGCAGATTGCGCCGCGGCGCAATATGCGCTGATCCGGGGCTACGGATTTGCGCGACATCTGCGGACGAATGTATCGGAAGAGGGTGGCCTCTGGCGCGGAGATGCTGTTTACACCATCTCGGCGGCGCTGCCCCGCGGGCTCAAGACGATCGACGCGGAAGTCGTCGCGTCAGCCTGCGCCGAGAACGGAATACCGATGGTGTGAGGGACACTTGATGGCAGACTTCTTCGCAACCCCCTTCGGCATCTTCATCCTTGTGCTCGCGCAAACCCTTGCGGTCGTGGCCTTCGTGATGATCTCGCTGTTGTTCCTGGTCTATGGCGACCGCAAGATCTGGGCCGCCGTCCAGATGCGGCGCGGCCCCAACGTCGTGGGGGTGTTCGGCATTCTCCAGTCGGTGGCGGACGCTCTGAAATACATCCTCAAGGAAGTGGTGATCCCGGCGGGCTCTGACAAGAGCGTCTTCCTCATGGCGCCGCTGATTTCCTTCGTCTGCGCGATGATCGCCTGGGCGGCGATCCCGTTCAACGATGGCTGGGTGCTGGCGGATATCAACGTGGCGATCCTCTACGTGATGGCGATCAGCTCGCTCGAGGTCTACGGCGTGATCATGGGGGGGCTGGGCGTCGAACTCGAAGTACCCGTTCCTGGGCTCGCTCCGTTCGGCCGCGCAGATGATCTCCTACGAGGTGTCGATCGGCCTGATCATCATCGGCGTCATCATCTCCACCGGCTCGATGAACTTCGGCGACATCGTGCGCGCCCAGGACGGCAGCTTCGGCCTGTTCAACTGGTACTGGCTGCCGCACTTCCCGATGGTCTTCCTGTTCTTCATCTCGGCGCTGGCCGAGACCAACCGCCCGCCTTTCGACCTTCCGGAAGCGGAATCCGAACTGGTGGCCGGCTACCAGGTGGAATATTCCTCGACGCCCTTCCTGCTGTTCATGGCAGGTGAATACATCGCGATCTTCCTGATGTGCGCGCTGACCTCGCTGCTGTTCTTCGGCGGCTGGCTGTCGCCGATCCCCGGCCTGCCCGACGGCGTGCTGTGGTTGGTCGCGAAGATGGCGTTCTTCTTCTTCATCTTCGCGATGGTGAAGGCGATCACCCCGCGCTACCGCTACGACCAGCTGATGCGCCTTGGCTGGAAGGTCTTCCTTCCGTTCAGCCTGTTCTGGGTGGTTTTCGTGTCCTTCGCGGCGAAATTCGGATGGTTCTGGGGCGTATTCGCCCGCTGGACCACGGGAGGTTAAGCAACCATGGCATCGATCGATTACGGCCGGGCAGCCAAGTATTTCCTGCTGGCGGACTTCATCAAGGGGTTCCAGCTGGGCCTGAAGTACTTCTTCGCGCCCAAGTCCACGCTGAACTACCCGCACGAGAAGGGCCCGCTGTCGCCGCGCTTCCGCGGCGAGCACGCGCTGCGCCGCTACCCGAACGGGGAAGAGCGCTGCATCGCCTGCAAGCTCTGCGAGGCGATCTGCCCGGCGCAGGCCATCACCATCGACGCCGAGCCGCGCGATGACGGCAGCCGCCGGACCACGCGCTACGACATCGACATGACGAAATGCATCTACTGCGGCTTCTGCCAGGAAGCCTGCCCGGTGGACGCGATCGTCGAGGGGCCGAACTTCGAGTTCTCGACCGAGACCCGCGAAGAGCTTTTCTACGACAAGGAAAAGCTGCTGGCGAACGGCGATCGCTGGGAGGCGGAGATTGCCCGCAACCTGGAACTGGACGCCCCCTACCGCTGAGACCCTCAAGACCTGACGCATCAAAGGACGCCATGACCGCCACCGCCGCCAGTACCCTCCGCCAAGCCCTCCGCGCCCACGCGCGGGGCCGGGCAGGGTGTGCGCAGACAGGAGCGCGGTCATGACCGATCCCAAGGTGCCCTTCGACAAGACCCCCTTCGAGCTGATGATGACCCAGGCGCAGGAGATGGCAAAGGCCTTCAACCCCGCGCTGGAGAGCTTTGCACCGAAGGAGTTCGAGAAACTCTGGCCGACCATGCCCAAGGACATCATGGAGTTCTGGTTCGGCAAGGGCATGTCGAAGGACGGGCTCGATGCGAAGACCCGGCTGCTGCTGACGCTGGCCGGGCTGACCATGCAGGGCGCACAGGCGGACACGCCGGTGCGCATGACCGTGCGCCACCTCATGGAGGCCGGCGCCACGAAAGACGAGATCGCCGAGACCATCGCCCATATGTCGATGTTCGCCGGCATACCCGCCATGACCCGCGCCATGGAGCTTGCGCGCGAGGTGATGGAAGACAACAAGGATGACGCAAAATGACCGTGTTCGCCTTCTACCTCTTTTCGCTCTGCGCCATCGTGGGCGGGCTTTTCACGGTGATTGCCCGGAACCCGGTGCACTCGGTGCTCTGGCTGATCCTCGCCTTCCTCAGCTCGGCGGGGCTTTTCGTCCTGCTCGGCGCGGAATTCGTGGCGATGCTGCTGGTCATCGTCTACGTCGGCGCCGTGGCGGTGCTCTTCCTCTTCGTCGTGATGATGCTTGACGTCGACTTCGCCGAGCTGCGCGCTGGGATGGCGAAATACATGCCGCTGGCGCTGCTGATCGGCATCGTCATCCTGATGCAGCTCGGCATGGCCTTCGGTGGCTGGCAGGCCTCGGAGCTGGCCTCGAGCCAGCTTTCGGCCCCGACACCCGCGCCCGAGGACATGCAGAACACCGTTGCGCTCGGCGTCCTGCTCTACGACCGCTACTTCCTGCTGTTCCAGCTGGCGGGGCTGATCCTGCTGGTCGCGATGATCGGGGCGATCGTGCTCACGCTGCGCCACCGCACCAACGTCAAACGCCAGAACGTGCTGGCGCAGATGTGGCGCGACCCGGCCACGGCGATGGAGCTGAAGGACGTGAAGCCCGGGCAGGGGCTCTGAGTTACGCCCCGCCGCGCCGCCCGGGAGGGGCGGGCGCGGCGGGCAACGGGATATGACGCGGACCCACCCGTCAAAGGGCCGCGAGGGACTAGAAGAATCGGGGCAGAGACCCGGAGGGATGCATGATCGGACTTGAACATTACCTGACGGTGGCGGCCGTGCTGTTCGTCATCGGGATTTTCGGGATTTTCCTGAACCGGAAGAACGTGATCATCCTGTTGATGTCGATCGAGCTCATCCTGCTTTCGGTGAACATCAACTTCGTCGCCTTCTCGTCCTTCCTGGGCGACCTGGCGGGGCAGGTCTTCACGCTCTTCGTGCTGACCGTGGCCGCCGCCGAGGCGGCGATCGGCCTGGCGATCCTGGTCTGCTTCTTCCGCAACCGCGGCTCGATTGCCGTGGAAGACGTCAACGTGATGAAAGGCTGATCGCCCATGGAGACGATTATTCTCTTCGCCCCGCTGCTGGGCGCGGTGCTGGCCGGGTTCGGCTGGCGCTTCATCGGCGAGAAAGGGGCCATGTGGGTGACCACCGGCCTGCTGTTCCTGGCCTGTCTGCTGTCGTGGATCGTGTTCCTCACGCTCGGCGATGCGGAAACCATTCCGCTGTTCCGCTTCATCGAGTCCGGCTCGCTGAGCACCGAATGGGCGATCCGCTCGGACCGGCTTACGGCGATCATGCTGATCGTGGTCACCACGGTCTCGGCGCTCGTGCACCTCTACAGCTTCGGCTACATGGCGCATGATCCGCAATTCAAGCACGGCGAAAGCTACAAGCCGCGCTTCTTTGCCTACCTGTCGTTCTTCACCTTCGCGATGCTCGCGCTGGTGACCTCGGACAACCTGGTGCAGATGTTCTTCGGCTGGGAAGGCGTGGGCGTCGCGTCCTACCTGCTGATCGGTTTCTACTACAAGAAACCCTCGGCGGGCGCGGCGGCGATGAAGGCGTTCATCGTCAACCGGGTCGGCGACTTCGGCTTCCTGCTCGGCATCCTCGGCCTGTTCTTCCTGACCGACTCGGTGCGCTTCGACGACATCTTCGCCGCGGCACCGCAGCTGGCGGAGACGCAGCTCACCTTCCTCTGGACCGACTGGAACGCGGCGAACTTGCTGGCCTTCCTGCTCTTTGTCGGCGCCATGGGCAAATCGGCGCAGCTCTTGCTGCACACCTGGCTGCCCGACGCGATGGAAGGCCCGACCCCGGTGTCGGCGCTGATCCACGCCGCGACCATGGTCACCGCCGGCGTCTTCCTCGTCTGCCGCATGTCGCCGCTGATGGAATACGCGCCCGAGGCAACGGCCTTCATCACCTTCCTCGGCGCCACCACCGCCTTCTTCGCGGCGACGGTCGGCCTCGTTCAGAACGACATCAAGCGCGTCATCGCCTATTCGACCTGTTCGCAGCTGGGCTACATGTTCGTGGCGGCGGGCGTCGGCGTCTACTCGGCGGCGATGTTCCACCTGCTGACACACGCCTTTTTCAAGGCGATGCTGTTCCTCGGCGCCGGCTCGGTGATCCACGCGATGCACCACGAGCAGGACATGCGGAACTACGGCGGGTTGCGCGGCAAGATCCCCTATACCTTCTGGGCGATGATGATCGGCACGCTGGCGATCACCGGCGTCGGCATTCCGCTCACCCACATCGGTTTTGCCGGCTACCTGTCGAAGGACGCGATCATCGAGAGCGCATGGGCAGGCACCGCGGGCGGCTACGCCTTCTGGATGCTGGTCATCGCGGCGCTCTTCACCTCGTTCTACTCGTGGCGGCTGATCTTCCTGACCTTCTATGGCCGTCCGCGCGGCGACAAGCACACGCATGAGCACGCGCATGAAAGCCCCAAGGTGATGACCATTCCTCTGGCGGTCCTCGCCGTGGGCGCGGTCTTTGCCGGGATGGTCTTCTACGGCCCGTTCTTCGGCGACCATGACAAGGTGAACCGTTTCTTCGGCATCCCCGCGCATCACGCGGAAGCCTCGGCAGAGAGCCACGGTGAAGCCGGGCGCGAAGAGCACGCGGCTGCCACCGAGGAGCACGGGGAAGACACCGCCGTCGCGACCGAGGAGCATGGCACCGAAGCGACCGAAGCCGCGGCCGAGGAAGGGCACGCCGAGGCAGCGACGCATGTCGCGACCGGCATGGCGCCCCAGGGCGCGATCTTCATGGGCCCGGACAACCACGTCATGGACGAGGCGCACCACGCGCCGGTCTGGGTCAAGGTCTCGCCCTTCTTCGCCATGCTGATCGGCTTCGGGGTCGCCTATCTGTTCTACATCGTGAACCCGGCGCTGCCGAAGCGGCTCGCGGAGAACCAGCGTCCGCTGTACCTCTTCCTGCTGAACAAGTGGTATTTCGACGAGATCTACGACTTCATCTTCGTGCAGCCGGCCAAGGCGATCGGGCGCTTCTTCTGGAAGCGCGGTGACGGCAAGGTCATCGACGGCTCGATCAACGGCGTGGCGATGGGGATCATCCCCTTCTTCACCAAGCTCGCGGGCCGCGCCCAGTCCGGCTACATCTTCACCTACGCCTTCGCCATGGTGATCGGCATCGCCGTTCTTGTCACCTGGATGTCGATCCTCGGAGGGGCGCACTAATGGCCAACCTTCTTTCCATCGTCACCTTCCTGCCCGCGCTGGCGGCGCTGATCCTCGCGCTCTTCCTGCGCGGAGGGGACGCTGCTGCGGACCGGAACGCCAAGTGGCTCGCGATGATCGCGACCACGGCGACCTTCGTGATCTCGCTTTTCATCCTGTTCCAGTTCGACCCGGCCAACACCGGCTTCCAGATGGTCGAAGAGGGCACCTGGATCATGGGGCTCAAGTACAAGATGGGCGTCGACGGCATCTCGGTGCTCTTCGTCATGCTCACCACCTTCATGATGCCGCTGACCATCCTCGCCTCCTGGGGCGTGAAGTCCCGGGTCAAGGAGTACATGATCGCCTTCCTGCTGCTGGAGACGCTGATGCTCGGCGTGTTCATGGCGCTGGACCTGGTGCTCTTCTACCTCTTCTTCGAGGCGGGCCTCATTCCGATGTTCCTGATCATCGGCATCTGGGGCGGCAAGGAGCGTATCTACGCCTCGTTCAAGTTCTTCCTCTACACCTTCTTCGGCTCGGTGCTGATGCTGGTGGCGATCGTCGCGATGTATGCCGATGCCGGCACGCTCGATATCCCCTCGCTGCTGACGCATGAGTTCTCGACCGCGGGCTTCTCGGTGCTTGGCATCCACGTCGTCGGCGGGCTGCAGACCATGCTCTGGCTGGCCTTCTTCGCCTCCTTCGCGGTGAAGATGCCGATGTGGCCGGTGCATACCTGGCTGCCCGACGCCCACGTTCAGGCGCCCACGGCGGGCTCTGTGGTGCTGGCGGCGATCCTGCTGAAGATGGGCGGCTACGGTTTCCTGCGCTTCAGCTTGCCGATGTTCCCCGTGGGCTCGGAAGTTCTGGCGCCGCTGGTCTTCTGGATGTCGGCCATCGCCATCGTCTACACCTCGCTCGTCGCGCTGGTGCAGGAGGACATGAAGAAGCTCATCGCCTATTCGTCCGTCGCCCACATGGGCTACGTGACGCTGGGCATCTTCTCGGCCAACCAGCAGGGCGTCGATGGCGCGATCTTCCAGATGATCAGCCACGGCTTCGTCTCGGGCGCGCTCTTCCTCTGCGTGGGCGTGATCTACGACCGGATGCACACCCGCAAGATCGACGCCTACGGCGGCCTCGTGAACCGCATGCCGGCCTATGCGCTGATCTTCATGTTCTTCACGATGGCCAACGTCGGCCTGCCGGGCACCTCGGGCTTCATCGGTGAATTCCTCACCATGATGGGCATCTTCCAGGTCAACACCTGGGTCGCCGCGGTGGCCGCGACCGGCGTGATCCTCTCGGCGGCCTATGCGCTCTGGCTCTATCGCCGCGTGGTCTTCGGAGATCTCATCAAGGAGAGCCTGAAGACCATCCAGGACATGAACACCCGCGAGCGCTGGACCTTCGCGCCGCTGGTCGTGATGACCCTGTGGCTGGGGGTCTATCCCTCCGCCGCGCTGGACATCATCGGCCCGTCGGTCGAGGCGCTGGTCAACCACTATGATACGGCCGTGGCGGCGCCGATCTCGGCGGCACCTCCGTGGCCGAAGCGAACCACTGAGGGGGCGAGGCATGATCTCGGCTGATCTGAACACCATCCTTCCGGAGATCCTGCTGGCGGTCTACGCCATGCTGGCGCTGATCGGCGCGGTCTATACCGGCAAGGACAAGCTCGCCCCGGCGCTGGTCTGGCTCACCGCCGCGGTGATGGCGATCCTCGCACTGTGGATCGGCACCGCCGGCTCCGGCACCAACCCGGCCTTCCACGGCATGTTCATCGATGACGCCTTCTCGCGCTTTGCCAAGGTGGTCATCCTGATCGCCGCGGCCTGCGTGCTGGTGATGGGCCTCGGCTTCATGCAGAAGACCAAGATGCTGCGCTTCGAGTACCCGGTGCTCGTGGCCCTCTCGACCGTCGGCATGATGGTCATGGTCTCGTCCGGCGACCTGATGACGCTCTACATGGGGCTCGAGCTGATGTCGCTCGCGCTCTACGTGGTCGCCTCGCTGCGCCGCGACAGCGAGATGTCGACCGAGGCGGGACTGAAGTACTTCGTGCTGGGCGCGCTGTCGTCGGGCATGCTGCTCTACGGTGCCTCGCTGACCTACGGTTTCGCCGGCACGACGCTGTTCTCGGGCATCATCAACGCCGCCTCCGAGGGGCACCTGTCGATCGGCCTGCTGATCGGCCTCGTGCTGATGATCTCGGGCTTCTCGTTCAAGGTCTCGGCAGTGCCGTTCCACATGTGGACGCCCGACGTCTACCAGGGCGCGCCGACCCCGGTCACCGCCTTCTTCGCCACCGCGCCGAAGGTTGCCGCCATGGCGCTCTTCGCGCGTGTGATGCATGACGCCTTCGGCGGTGCCGTCGCCGACTGGAGCCAGGTGGTCGCGCTGATCGCGGTGCTGTCGATGTTCCTCGGCTCGATCGCCGCCATCGGCCAGACCAACATCAAGCGCCTGATGGCCTATTCCTCGATCGCCCATATGGGCTACGCGCTGATCGGCCTTGCCGCCGGCACCGAGGCGGGCGTGCAGGCGATGCTGATCTACATGGTCATCTACGTGACGATGAACGTCGGCACCTTCGCCTTCATCATGTCGATGAGCAAGGACGGCCAGCCGGTCACCGACATCCGCGCGCTCGGCATGTACTCCAAGCGCGAGCCGGGCCGGGCGCTGGCCATGCTGGTGCTGCTGTTCAGCCTCGCCGGGGTGCCGCCGCTGCTTGGCTTCTTCGCCAAGCTGGGCGTCTGGCAGGCGGCCATCGCGCAGGACATGGTCTGGCTGGTGGTGGCCTCGGCCGTCGCCTCTGCCATCGGTGCCTTCTACTATCTGCGGATCGTCTTCTACATGTACTTCGGCGAAGATCGCGAGGATGCGCTGGATGCGGGCGGCTCGCCGATCCTCTGGGGCTTCCTGGTGGTCTCGGCCTTCATCATGGTCGCGGGGGTGGTGAACCTCTTCGGGATCGAGGGCCCGGCAGCGGCTGCGGCAGCGACGCTTGTCAACTGAGCGCCCAGCCAGCACGGAAACATCGAGTGGCGCGCCTCTGGCGCGTCACTTTGTTTTCGCCTATGCCGCAGCGGCCCGTTGCGGGCGCGAAGTGAAATGGACGAAAGGGCAGGCGCATGTGGCCTGACGGCTATGGCCGGCGCGTGCTGGCGGAAGTGGACAGCACCAATGCCGAGGCGGCGCGGATCGTCTCCGGTCTGACCGGCCCCGAGTGGATCCTCGGGCTGAACCAGGTGGCCGGGAGGGGCCGCCGCGGGCGGCCCTGGACCATGCCCGCGGGGAATTTCGCCGGGACGCTGGTGCTGCCGGTCTCCGAGCCGCCGCAGGTCGTCGCATTGCGCAGCTTCGTCGCCTCGCTGGCGCTGCACGAGGCCTTTGTCGCGGTGACCGGCCGGGCCGACATGCTGGCGCTCAAATGGCCCAACGACGTGCTGGTCAACGGCGGCAAGGTGGCCGGCATCCTGCTGGAAAGCCTCGGCCGTCATTGCGGGCGCGATTGGCTGGCGATCGGCATGGGCGTGAACCTTGCCGGGGCACCCGACGTGGGCGAGGTCGAGCCCGGCGCCCTTCGCCCGGTCTCGCTGATGTCCGAGACCGGGGTGCGGGTGACGCCCGAAGAGTTCCTGACCTTGCTCGCCGCCGCCTATGCACAAGAAGAGGCACGGTTCAGGACGCTCGGCTTTGCGGGCATCCGCGAGGCCTGGCTCTCGCGCGCGGCGCGGCTCGGTTCGGTGATCACCGCGCGCACCGGACGCCACGAATTTACCGGCACGTTCGAAACGGTGGACGATGCTGGCAATCTTGTCCTAAGGACAGCCAGCGCGCGGCAGGCGATTGCCGCGGCAGACGTGTTTTTCTGAGGGAGCGGCCCATGCTTCTGGCCATCGACTGCGGCAACACCAATACCGTGTTCTCGATCTGGGACGGGGAGCGCTTCCTTGCGACCTGGCGCACCTCGACCGAGCACCAGCGCACCGCCGACCAGTATTACGTCTGGCTCTCGACGCTCATGGCCTTTCAGAAGATCGAGGCCGAGATCACCGACGTGATCGTCTCCTCGACCGTGCCGCGCGTGGTGTTCAACCTGCGCGTGCTGGCGGATCGCTATTTCAACACCCGAGCCATGGTGGTAGGCAAGCCCGAATGCGCGCTTCCCGTGGACGTGCGGGTGGACCTCGGCACCAACGTGGGGCCTGACCGCCTCGTAAACACGGTGGCGGGCTATGATCTTTATGGCGGCGATCTCATCGTCGTCGATTTCGGCACCGCGACAACCTTCGACGTGGTGGCACAGGACGGCGCCTACGAGGGCGGGGTGATCGCACCGGGCGTCAACCTCAGCCTCGAGGCGCTGCACCAGGCTGCCGCCGCGCTGCCGCATGTGGACATCACCAAACCACAGCGCGTGGTCGGAACAAACACCGTCGCCTGCATGCAGTCAGGCGTTTTCTGGGGCTATGTCGGCCTCGTCCGTGAAATCTGCGCGCGCATCAAGGCCGAACGTGACCGGCCGATGCGCGTCATCTCAACCGGTGGGCTGGCACCGCTCTTCCAGCAATCCGAAGACCTCTTCGACGACTGGCGGGAGGATTTGACCATGCATGGTCTCACCGTCATCCACGCATACAATCTTGGCAGGAGCCAAAGCACATGAGCAGTGAACGCATCATCTATCTTCCCCTCGGGGGTGCCGGCGAGATCGGCATGAACGCCTATGTCTACGGTTACGGCAAGCCGGGCGAGGAACGTCTGATCCTCGTCGACATCGGCGTTGCCTTCCCCGACATGGACACGACGCCCGGCGTCGACATCATCTTTGCCGACATCAGCTGGCTGAAGGAAAACCGCGAGCGGCTCGAGGCGGTGTTCATCACCCACGCCCACGAGGACCACGTCGGCGCCATCGGCCATTGCTTCGAGGACCTTGGCGTGCCGATCTATGCGCGCGCCTTCACCGCCAACCTCGCGCGCGGCAAGCTCGCGGAATACGGCCATTCGCCCGAGACCGTGACCACCGTGTCGCGCTGGCCGGAAACCGTGAAGGCTGGCCCGTTCACCGTTGGCTTCCTGCCGATCTCGCACTCGATCCCGGAAAGCTCGGGGCTGGTCATCGACACCCCCGGCGGACGGCTCATCCACACTGGCGACTTCAAGCTCGACGCGAACCCGGTGGTCGGTGAGGCCTTCGATCCCGAGCTCTGGGCGGAAGTGTCGAAAGGGGGCGTGAAGGCGCTGATCTGCGACTCGACCAACGTTTTCTCGCAGCACCCCGGGCGCAGCGAGGTGACCGTGGGGCCGGAGATCGAGACGCTGGTGGCCAGCGCGCCGCAGATGGTCGTCGCGACCACCTTCGCCTCGAACGTTGCGCGGGTGAAGACGCTGGCCGAGGCCGGTGAGCGGGCCGGGCGCTCGATCTGCCTTCTGGGCCGCGCCATGCGCCGGATGATCGAAGCGGCGATCGAGACCGGGGTTGTCACATCCTTCCCCAAGGTGATCTCGCCCGAGGATGCCACGCAGATCCCGCGCGAGAACGTCATGCTGATCGTCACCGGCTCGCAGGGCGAGCGCCGGGCGGCCTCGGCGCAGCTGGCGCGCGGCAAGTACAATGGCATCGAGCTGAAGGAGGGCGACCTGTTCCTCTTCTCCTCGAAAACCATTCCGGGCAACGAGAAGGGCGTCATCCACATCATGAACTCGCTCTCGGAGAAGGGCGTGGACATCGTCGATGACGACGGCGGCAAGTACCACGTCTCGGGCCACGCGAACCGCCCCGACCTCGAGCGGATGCAGGACATCGTGAACCCGCAGATCGTGGTGCCGATGCACGGCGAGCACCGCCACCTGCGCGAGCACATGAAGCTGGCCGAGGGCCGCGGCCGCGCCGGTGTACTGGCGATCAACGGGACCATGGTGGACCTCTCGGGCAACGCACCGACGGTGGCGGGCTATGTCGAGACCGGCCGCACCTATCTCGATGGTTCGGTGCAGATCGGCGCGCTCGACGGCATCGTGCGCGACCGTATCCGCATGGCGCTCAATGGCCACGTCGTTGTGACGGTGATCCTCGACGAGGAAGACGAGCCGCTCGGCGAGCCCTGGTGCGAGTTGATGGGCCTGCCGGAGATCGGCCGCTCGAATGCGCCGCTGGTGGATATACTGGAAGAGGACCTGAGCCAGTTCCTCGGCCGCGCCGGAGAGAAGACCCTCGGCGACGACGACAAGCTCGAGGAAGGCATGCGCCGCATCGTGCGCAACTCGTCGGTCAATGAGATCGGCAAGAAGCCCGAGGTGACGGTGGTGATCAGCCGCCTGTCGTAAGGCTTCTTGCTGAGGGAACAAAGGCGCGCCGCGAAAACGGCGCGCCTTTTCGTTTGCGGTTGCTGAGCCTGGCGGATCAGCGCGTGATTTTCAGCGCCTCGAGGCCGTGGAAGTGGTAGAGGTCCGCGTATTTCGGGGTGCAGGCCAATTGCATCCCGGCAAGGCGCTCGAAGAGGATCGGCAGCGCCGTGACCAGTTCGAGCCGGGCCAGCGGGGCGCCTACGCAGAAATGCATGCCGCCGCCAAAGCTGGTGTTGGTCACCACCGGCCGTGCCGGGTCAAAGCTTGCGGGCTCGGCCCAGACCGCGGGGTCGCGGTTCGCCGCGCCCAGCATGAGCGCCACCTGATCTCCACGCTGGAAGGTATGGCCATAGGCCTCGACCTCCTCGTAGGCAAAGCGGGTGAACATGTGCAGCGGCGGGTCGTAGCGTAGCACTTCCTCGACCACCGGCGCGGCATTCTCCTCGGTGATGGTCACGCCCTGTTCCAGCAGCGTCTTGATGCCGTTGCCCATGGTGTGCACCGTGGCCTCGTGCCCGGCGTTGAGCAGCAGGATGCAGGTGGTGATCAGCTCATCGGTCGAGAGCTTCTCGCCGCCTTCCTCGGCCGCGATGAGATGCGACAGAAGGTCATCCCCGGGGCTCTTGCGGCGCGTTTCCACGTAGCCGCGCAGGAAGTCCGAGAACTCGGTGGCCGCCGTCGCCGCCGCGATCTCCATCGCCATGTCACGGCGCGCCTGGTACATGCCCACCATGTCCGCAGACCAGCGCAGGAGTTGCGGCGCCATCTCCTCGGGCACGCCGAGCAGCCGGGCGATGACGATCACCGGGATTGGCTGGCAGAAGGCGGTCAGCAGGTCGATCTCGCCGGTCGCAGGCATCTCGTCGATCAGCCGCTGCGCCAGCGCGGCGATCTCCGACCCCAGCGCGGCGATGCGGCGCGAGGTGAAGGCGCGCAGGACAAGGCCGCGTAGCCGGGTGTGCCGGGGCGGCTCGAGCTCGAGCATGGAATGCGCCTCGACCGCGTAGAAGGGCGCCTGATGCGCGGGGATCTCGGGGGCCATCTCGGGCGGCACCTCGCGGCCGAAGCGGCGGTCCTTGAGCAGTGCCGAGACGGCGCGCTGCGACACGGCGCAGGGCAGGGCGTAATCCTCCCAGAAGGCGAGGTCGCCCGCGGCGCGCATCTCGTCATAGAAAGGGTAGGGATCCTGCACGAAGGCGGGGTCGGTCGGGGATTTGGAAAAGCGTTGCATGGGTCTCACTTCGGTCATGCGGCAACCCTAGGCCACGCACGCGCTTTCTTGGCAAGAGCGGTCTTGCTATGAGAGATCATGAGCTGGGACCTGCTGACCCGGAGCCGCGCCCTCTGGCTGGCGCTGACGCTCGCCTTCGTGGCCGCGCTGTCGGGCAGCGTGTGGCACTACGGCTACCTGCAGGCGCTGGGGCCGCTCGCCGCGCGTGGGCAGAGCGACCTCGACCTTGCCTCGGACCGCCTCGTCAGCCAGTTGCAGCGGTTTCGCGAGTTTGCGGTGCTCACCACACGTCACCCGGCGCTGGAGGCGCTGCTCGACGGCGGGCCGCGCGCCCCGGCGGACGAGATGCTGCTCAGCGCCGCCGACCGGACCGGCGCGGTGAGCGCTTTCTATGTCGCCGGTTCAGGCGAGGTGCTGGCCAGCTCCGGCGACATGGTCCCCGAGGACGTCGCCCGCAGTGCCTATTTTCGCCGCGCCCTGACCGGGGCGCTCGGCGTCGCCCATGGCGAGGGGCCGGGCGACGTGGACCGTGCCTTCTTCTTCGCCGCGCCGAACTTCGCCCCCTCGGGCGAGGTGCGCGGCGCGCTGGTGGTGATTGTCGATGCGGCGGTTCTGGAGCGCGACTGGCGCGGCTCGCTGCCCGCGGTCTTCTTTCTCGACGAGAGCGGCACGGTCTTCGTCACCAACCGCACCGAGCTGCTCGGCTGGCGACGTGAGGGCGACGGGGCCATGGTCTCGCCCTCGGGGCAGCGGCGCGACACCGAGACCGTGCAGCTCGGCGCCTATACGATCCTGTCGCAGAACTGGTCTCCCTATATTCCGGCGCGCGCGCTGCGCCGCGTCGTCGACCTGCCGGTGATCGGCATGACCGCCGTGCTGATGATCGACGTGCGCCCGGCCCGGCGCTACGCGCTCTTGCAGGCGCAGGCGGTGGCGGCGGGGGTGCTCTTCTTCGTGGCGTTGCTGTGGTTCGCGCTCGAGCGCCGGCGGGCACTGGCGGCGATCAACCTCGAGCTTGAAGAGCGCGTCACCGCGCGCACCCGCGATCTCGAGGAGGCCAACCTCGCGCTGCGCCGTGAAGTGGTCGAGCGGCAGGAGGCCGAGGCCGCGCTGAAGCGCGCGCAGGCCGAGCTGGTGCAGGCCTCGAAGCTGACGGCGCTTGGCAAGATGAGCGCGGGGATCAGCCACGAGCTGAACCAGCCGCTGATGGCGATCCGCTCCTTCGCCGAGAACGGTGCCGCCTTCCTCGAGCGCGGCAAGCCAGAGCGGGCGGCGGAGAACCTCGGGCGGATCAGCGACATGGCCGGGCGCATGGGGCGGATCATCAAGAACCTGCGGGCCTTCGCCAAGGCCGAGCCGGGGCCGGCGCATCGCGTCGGGCTGGCAGCGGTGGTCGAGCAGGCGCTCGAACTGATGCAGCGGCGGATCGAAAAGACCGGCGCCAGCGTCGACTGGCAGCGCCCGGACCGGCCCGCCATCGTCATGGGCGGCGAGGTGCGGTTGAGCCAGGTGGTGGTGAATCTCATTTCCAATGCGCTCGACGCCATGGAGGGGTTGGAGGTCCGCCACCTGACCCTCCGGATGAGCCATGACGATGCCGCGGGCGTGGTGCGGCTGACGATCCGCGACACCGGCTCTGGCATCCGCGAGCCCGACCGCATCTTCGATCCGTTTTACTCGACCAAGGAGGTCGGCCCGGAAGAGGGCATGGGGCTTGGCCTGTCGATCTCCTACGGGATCGTCGAAGGCTTTGGCGGCAAGCTGCGCGGCGAGAACCTACCGGGCGGCGGCGCGCAGTTCACGCTCGACCTGCGGCAGGCAGAGCTGGAGATCACGCAGATGGAGAGACGCGCATGACCCGGCGGGTGCTACTGGTGGACGACGATGCGGCGGTGCGCGAGGCACTTGGCCAGACGCTGGAGCTGGCCGATCTCGACACGGTGACCGCGGGCAGCTTCGTCGAGTGCAAGGAGTTGATCGAGCCCGCCTTCGAAGGGGTGATCGTCTCGGACATCCGCATGCCGGGCCGCGATGGCTTCCACCTGCTGGACTACGCGCACCGCAAGGACCCCGAGCTGCCGGTGATCCTGCTGACCGGCGAGGGCGATATCCCGATGGCGGTGCGGGCAATGGCGGCGGGGGCCTTCGACTTTCTCGAGAAACCCTGCGCGCCGGGGGGATCTGACTGCGGTGGTCGAGCGCGCGCTGCGTACCCGCGCGCTGGTGCTGGAGAACCGCCGCCTGAAGGCCGAGCTGGAGACCGGGGACGCCGCCGCGCGGATGCTCTTCGGCATCTCGCGCAAGGCCGACGGGCTGCGCGCGCGCTGCCGGGTGGCGGCGCGGGCCGGGACCGACGTGTTGATCACCGGGGCGCCGGGGTCGGGACTCTCGAAGGTCGCCGAGGTGGTGCACCTCTGTTCGAACCGGTCCAAGGGCCCGTTCGAGAAGCGCTCGGCGGCGGGGCTCGATCGGGTCGCGCTCGGCGAGTTCTGGCGCGGCTGCGCGGCGGGCACGGTGTTCCTTGACGAGATCTGCCAGCTGCCGAAGGACAGCCAATTGGCGCTTGTCGACCTACTGGAGGAAGGCGGCTCCCGACTGATCGCTGGCACGGTGCGCGATCTTGCCAGGGAAGTGGAGAGCGGCGCGTTCTCCGCCGAGCTCTTCTACCGGCTCGAGGTCATGCAGATCCACATTCCGGCGCTCGGCGAGCGGCCCGAGGACATCCCTGTGCTGTTCCGGCACTACGTCGCGCAGGCCGCCGAGCAGGCCGGGCTCGAGCCGCCGGAGATCACCGAGGAGGTGATCTCGGGGCTCATCGCGCGGGACTGGCCGGGCAACACCCGCTCGCTGATGTCGGCGGCGATGCGCTTCGCGCTGGGGCTCGGCGAGAGCGAGGACATGGGCGAGGGCCTCGGGCTGACCGAGCGCTTGGCGCAGGTCGAACGCTCGCTGCTTGTCGAGGCGCTGAAGCGCACCGGCGGGCAGGCCAGCGCCGCCGCGCAAGCGCTGAAGCTGCCGCGGAAGACCTTCTACGACAAGCTGGCGAAATACGGCATTCGCGCGGAGGACTATCGCTGAGCAGCGATTCCGGGCGCTGCCGCATTTTCGGGCTGGGAGAAAACTGTGCGGATTCTCGCACAGTCTTGGAGGATCGGCGTGCGGGATTTCACACAGGGCCATCCTCATAGCGCTCTGTATCTGTGGGGGATCATTCTTAAATACCTAAAAATAAACAAAAAACCCAAAATTCACGGAAATCTCTCAAAAACGTTGCGCGAAAATTCACCGGGGTATTTCTTCGTGCCCAGATCGATCGTGACGGTAGGAGGTCGCGGTCGGTGCTTCGACAAACGGAAGTTCCGGGAGGATTTCATGAAAAAGTTCCTGATGACCGCTGCCGCGGTTACCGCACTCGTGTCCGGCACCCAGGCCGCAACCGCCGCATGCGACGAGGGCGAGATCGTGGTGAAGTTCAGCCACGTCACCAACACCGACAAGCACCCCAAGGGCATCGCGGCGCAGCTTTTCGCCGACCGCGTGAACGAGGAGATGGACGGCAAGGCCTGCGTCGAGGTCTTCCCGAACTCGACGCTCTACAACGATGACCAGGTGCTCGAGGCGATGCTGAACGGCGACGTGCAGATGGCCGCGCCCTCGCTGTCGAAGTTCGAGCAGTTCACCAAGGTGTTCCGCATCTTCGACCTGCCGTTCATGTTCGTGAACATCGAGGCCGTGGATGCGTTCCAGAACAGCGACACCGGCCAGGCGATGAAGGAATCCATGGTTCGGCGCGGCCTGCTCGGCCTTGGCTTCTGGCACAATGGCCTGACCCAGTTCTCGGCCAACAAGCCGCTGATCACGCCGGAAGACGCGAAGGGCCTCAAGTTCCGCGTGCAGCCCTCCGAGGTGCTGAAGGCGAACATCGAACAGCTCGGCGCCTCGCCGCAGCCGATGGCCTTCTCGGAAGTCTACGGCGCGCTGCAGACCGGCGTCGTCGACGGTCAGGAGAACACCTGGTCGAACATCTACGGCCAGAAGTTCTTCGAGGTTCAGGACGGCACCACCGAGACCAACCACGGCGTGCTCGACTACATGGTCGTGACCTCGGTCGACTGGTGGGAAAGCCTGCCCGAGGATGTGCGTACCCAGATGGGCCAGATCCTCGATGAGGTCACCGCGACGCGCAATGCCGCGATCGCCGAGGTCGATGCCGACAACCGTCAGGCCGTGCTCGACGCCGGTGGCGTCATCCGCGAGCTCACCCCCGAGCAGCGCCAGGCCTGGGTCGATGCGATGAAGCCGGTATGGGAGCGCTTCGAGGGTGACGTCGGCGCTGACAACATCGCCGCCGCGCAGGAATTCAACGCGCAGTTCTGATCCGGCGCGGATGCCTTCGGCCCGGTCCTGCGCAGCGCGGGGCCGGGCCTTTTCACACCCGAACACTCATCTTGGGGCAACCCATCCGGCATAGCGGGGGACTAGATGTCCAATACCATGCACGGCGGCTCTGCACTCGGCCGCTTCGTCAACGAGCTCGAGGAAACGGCCATCGCCGTGATCCTCGGGCTGATGACGATTCTCACCTTCGTCAACGTCGTCCTGCGCTACGGGTTCAACACCGGTGTGGTCTGGGGCCTCGAGGCGGTGACCTTCCTCTTTGCCTGGCTGGTGCTCTTCGGGGTGAGCTACGCGGTGAAGGTCACCGCGCATCTCGGGGTCGACGCGGTCACCAGCCTGCTGCCCTCCACCGCACGCCGGGTGCTGGCGCTGATCGCCGCCGCGCTCTGCATCTTCTACGCCTTCCTGCTGATGAAGGGAGCCTGGGACTACTGGGCCAACTTCGCCAACCTGCCGCAGACCACCGGGCGCTGGCTGCCCACCGGCTTCGAGGAGATGAAGCGCACCTCCTACCGCTCCTGGTACGAGGTCGTCGACATCCCGATGCCTGACTGGCTGCGCTTCATCGAGCCCTGGATCAACGAGGGCGAGCACTACGAGAAGCTGCCTCGCTTCATCCCCTATTTCATCCTGCCTTTCGGCATGGCGCTGCTGCTCTTCCGCTTCATCCAGGCCGGGGTCCGCATCTGGACCGGCAAGTCGGACAGCCTGATCGTCAGCCACGAAGCCGAAGACGCCGTCGATGACGTCGCCCACCTGAACCGCGAGGACTGAGTCCGATGGAAGTCTTTCTCCTTTTCGTCTGCATCATCGGTCTGATGCTCATCGGTCTGCCGATCGCGGTTTCGCTGGGCCTGTCGTCGATCATCTTCCTGCTGGCGCTGTCGGACACCTCGCTGGCCTCGGTGGCGCAGTCGATGTTCCAGGCCATGGCAGGGCATTACACGCTGCTCGCCATTCCCTTCTTCATCCTCGCCTCCTCCTTCATGTCGACGGGCGGCGTGGCGCGGCGGATCATCCGCTTCTCGATCTCGCTCGTGGGGCACTTCCACGGCGGTCTGGCCATCGCCGGTGTCTTCGCCTGCATGCTCTTCGCCGCGCTCTCGGGCTCGTCGCCCGCGACCGTGGTGGCGATCGGCTCGATCGTCATCGCCGGGATGCGCCAGGTGGGCTACTCCAAGGACTTCGCGGCGGGGGTCATCGCCAACGCCGGTACGCTGGGCATCCTCATCCCGCCGTCGATCGTGATGGTGGTCTACGCCTCGGCCACTGACGTCTCGGTCGGACGGATGTTCCTCGCCGGGGTCATCCCGGGCCTGCTCGCGGGCACCATGCTGATGATCACCATCTACGCGATCGCCCGCGTGCGCGGCCTGCCCAAGGGCGAATGGCACGGCTGGGGCGAGGTGGTCCGCTCGGGGCGCGACGCGATGTGGGGGCTGTTCCTCATCGTGATCATCCTGGGCGGCATCTACGGCGGCATCTTCACCCCGACCGAGGCGGCTGCGGTGGCTGCGGTCTACGCCTTCCTCATCGCCAACTTCGTCTACCGCGACATGGGCCCGCTCGCCGGCAAGGACGGCGCGCCGAACCTGCCGTTGTTCCGCAAGCCCATCGCGCTGGTCACCGCCTTCTTCCACCGCGACACCCGCGACACGCTCTTCGAGGCCGGCAAGCTGACGGTCACGCTGATGTTCATCATCGCCAACGCGCTGATCCTCAAGCACGTGCTGACCGACGAGCAGATCCCCCAGCGCATTGCCGGGATGATGCTGGACGCTGGCTTCGGACCGATCATGTTCCTGGTGATCGTCAACGTGATCCTGCTGATCGGCGGCCAGTTCATGGAGCCCTCTGGCCTCATCGTGATCGTCGCGCCGCTGGTCTTCCCGATCGCCATCGAGCTCGGCATCGACCCGATCCACCTCGGCATCATCATGGTGGTCAACATGGAGATCGGCATGATCACCCCGCCGGTGGGTCTCAACCTCTTCGTCACCTCGGGCGTCGCGGGCATGTCGATGATGCGCGTGGTGAGGGCGGCGCTGCCGTTCCTTGCCGTGCTCTTCGTCTTCCTGATCATGGTGACCTACATCCCCTGGCTGTCGACCTGGCTGCCGACCACCTTCATGGGGCCGGAGATCATCACCAACTGAGCCCTTCCGGCACAGGCACGAAAAAAGCGCGGCGCCCGTCATCGGGCGCCGCGCGTGGTGCGGGGGCAGGACCGCCTCCGGCGGGCGTATTTTAAAAGAGAAGAAGCCGGGGACTGCGCAGGGCCCCCGGCTTCTTCTTTTTCCAAATACGCATTTCGCCGGCGGTCAGGCCTGGCCGAGCGCCTCGATGATGGGCACGAAATCCGCCGCCTTGAGGCTCGCGCCCCCCCACCAACGCGCCGTCGACGTTGGAGACCGCGAAGATCTCGCCCGCGTTGCCGGGTTTCACCGAACCGCCGTAGAGCAGGCGGACCGAGCGGCCGACGCCTTCGCCGAAGCGCTTCTCGAGCTTGGCGCGCATGAAATCATGCACCTCGCCGATCTGGTCGGTGGTGGGCACCTTGCCGGTGCCGATGGCCCAGATCGGCTCGTAGGCGACGACGAGGCTGTGGCCGGTCGCGCCATCGGGGATCGAGCCCGCGAGCTGCCCGGCGATGATGTCGAGCGTATTGGAGGCCTCGCGCTCGGCGAGGCTCTCGCCGACGCAGACCACGGCGGTCAGCCCGGTGTCCCAGGCGGCGCGGGTCTTGTTGCGCACGTCCTCGTCGGTCTCGCCATGATCGGTGCGGCGCTCGGAGTGGCCGAGGATCACGTAGCTTGCGCCCGCGTCCCTGAGCATCTCCGCCGAGATGTCGCCGGTGTGGGCGCCCGAGGCTTTGGCGTGGCAGTCCTGCCCGCCGATGGCGATGTCGCCGGCGCGCGCAGCGGCCTGCGCGACCAGCGTGGCGGGCGGGCAGATCAGCACCTCGGTCTCGCCGCCGTCGGCATCCGCCATGGCCTTGAGTTCATCCAGGGCGGCGGCCAGCCCGTTCATCTTCCAGTTGCCGGCGGCAAGTTTCCTGCGCATCGTCGCTCCTCTCGTTGAAGTTCGCGCGTATCATCGCGGCGCAGCCCGCAGCGTCAAGCTTGGTTGCGCAATCAAGGAGATAGGGCAGGAGGCGCCGCAGGGGAAGCGGGGGCCGGGCTCATTCCGAGCCGCGGCGCTCGGCCTCAAGTTCCTCGATGTCCTTGAACTTGATCGACTCGCCGCAGCCGCAGGCGTCGGCGACATTGGGGTTGTTGAACTTGAACCCCGATTCCAGCAGCGAACTCTGGTAGTCGATCTCGGTGCCGAAAAGGAACATCTGCGCCATGGGCGCGATCAGCACGCGTGCGCCGTCCTGTTCGACAACCTCGTCGTTCGACTCCGCCACATCGACGAAGTCCATGGTGTATTCCATGCCGGCGCAGCCACCCTTCTTGACGCCGATGCGCAGGCCCGCACGCCCGTCGCGTTCCATGAGCTTGCGCACCTGCGTCACCGCGGCCGGGGTGATGGTGACCGCCTGTTTTCCGGGAATGCCGAACATCCGCGTCTCCTATGAGCTTTGTCAGGAATTTAAGGCCCGAGGGCCGGGGAAACAAGGGGCCGCGGGGCTTGACAGCTGGGCGGGCCCGGCCGCATGGCCCAAGCCCGGAAGACCAACCCGGAACACCACCCCGGGAACCATCCCGACGTACAGCAGGCGAGGGATCGCGCATGAACATGATCGAGACGGCGCGTACGCGGATCGCCCCGATCGGCGAGGCGGACGCGGGCCCGCTGCGGTCTTACTATCTGCGCAACGCGGCGCATCTGGAGCCCTGGGAGCCACGGCGACCGGCGGGATATCACGATGCGGCAGAGTGGCAGGCCCGGGTGCAGGCCCAGGTTGCCGAAGCGCAGGAAGGGCGCGCTTATCGCTTCGTCGCGCGGCTGCGTGGGGCGGACGAGGTGCTTGCGGTGGTCAATTGCACCGGTGTCGCGCGAGGGCCGTTCCCGGCTTGCCTGCTGGGCTATTCGATCGATGCCGCGCAAGAGGGCGCGGGGCTGATGCAGGAGGTTCTGGAGGCGGTGATCCCCTGGCTCTTCAACGAGGCGGGCCTGCACAGGATCATGGCCAATCACCTGCCCGAGAACACCCGCAGCGCGGCCCTGCTGGCGCGGCTCGGCTTCGAGGTCGAGGGGCGGGCGCGCGACTACCTGAAGATCAACGGGCGCTGGCGCGACCACGTGCTCACCGCCTGCATCAACGATGCGCTGATGCCCTGAGGCGGCGGCCCGGGCTCAGGCCGCCTCGGCAGGTCTTGCATCGGGGAAGATCGGCTCTGCCGAGCTGTCGAGCTCCTGCGCCGCCGCCAGCAGCCGTTCGCGGGCCTCGCATTCGAGCGACCAGGCGATGTTCGGATCGGGGCAGGGAATCAGGAAGAGCACCTCCTGACCGAAGACATCGTGGCCGGAAACGTAGACGCCGCGCGATTCGGGGCGATCGGCGAGACCCTCCATGTTGTCGAGAATCTCCTCGTAGCGCTTGCGCAGCGCATCGACATTGGCGGCATGGGACAGCCGCAGGACGACTTCGCGGATCAGGAAATGCTCCTGCATGGTCCAGTTCTCGAAGGGCTCGGCGACAAAATCGACCACCGGCACCACCAGCCGCTGCCCGGTCCAGACGCGCAGCTGCACGTAGGTGAAATGGATGCGCTCGACCGAGCAAAGGTGGCCCTTGAAAAGCACCTTGTCGCCGATGCGCGCCGATTGGTTCAGCGCGATCTGCATCGAGGCCATGATGTTGGTCAGCACGTTGCGCCCGGCGTAAGCGAGGATGATTGTCGCGGTGCCCGCCGAGGCGAGAAGCGAAATGCCGAGCGAGCGCATGACGCTGGCCTCGGAGATCACGATGCCCGCGCCGACCAGCGCCACCAGAACGATCACCGCGCGGCGGGCGGCGGAGACGCGGGTCGCGATGTTGCGGCGCTGCTCCTGGCCCTCGCCCATCTCGGCCAGTTCGTCGCCGTCGAATTTCACCAGCCGGTTGAGAATCACGTCGGCCACGTTGATCACCAGCCAGAGCACCGTCGAGACGAATCCGAGGATGAGGAGCGGCGAGAGAATCGTGTCGATTCGCCCCGAGAAGACCAGCACGTGCCGGGTAAGCAGCGACATGGTCAGGGTGACCACGGCCAGCGTCGTCGGGCCGCGCAGCGCCACGAGCGTGGAGTAGGGCGCATCGCGCAACGTGCGGTTCAGACCGCGCGACATGAGCCTGTTGACCAGAAATCCGATGATCGCGGTGACGGTCAGCACAAGTGGCAGTGCGATGACCTCCCACCAGCGCAGGCCCCAGAAGGCGCGCTCGCGCAGCGGCGCAGGGAGCGCCTTTTCCAGCTCGGTGGGGCCGAAGGCCTCGGCCAGCGCGGGCAGCGCCTGCACCGTCTGGCGCGAGACCAGCCAGACCGGGTCTCCGGTGGCAGGTTTCACGCGGTTGATGCGGATCGGCACCGGGCGGTCGCCGAGCTTGACGTACCACAGCAGCAGCGAGCGGCGCGGCTCGCCCGCCATGGGGGCATCAGGGGTCCGGGCATCGACGCCATCGGGCCGGTCGCGCAGGTCGTACCAATCGATCATGATCTTGCGATCCATGAGCGTGGCGAACTGCCGGGCGCGCTCTGGCCCAAGCTCGGCCTGATCGCCGGGCTCGATGGGGGAGAGGTCGAGAAGATGCGCCGCACCCTCCCAGTCCTCGTCGTCGGCGCGGAAGAGGAAGCTTTCGAGCGCGGCGCGCGGGGTGGACCTGTCGATGTTCTGGGGGGGCGGCGCCGAGACCGGGGTTGACCATCTCGACCTCGTACCAGCGATCGAGATCGCCCTGCTGCGCGCGGCCCGGCGCAGGCAGGGCCAGAAGCAGCGTCAGCAGCGCAAGCGGGAGGAGGCGGGCGAGCAGGGTCATCGCAGCCTAACGGCAGCCGCGCGCCAATGGTTCCGCGCCCTCAGGTGCGGAGCGTGCCGCCAATGCGGGAGGCCCAAGGAAAAATGGCAGAGGCCCAAAGAAAAAGCGCGCCACGGGGGCGCGCTCTGCGTGTCTGTTCCGCAGTGGCGGTGGCTTACATGAAGCCCAGCTCCAGCCGGGCCTCGTCGGACATCATGTCCATGCCCCAGGGCGGATCGAAGACCATGTCGACATCCACGTCCTTGACCCCTGGCACCGAGGCCACGGCATCCTGCACCCAACCCGGCATCTCACCCGCCACCGGGCAGCCCGGCGCGGTTAGCGTCATGATCACCTTCACCTCGTTCTCGGCGGCGATCTCGATCGTGTAGATCAGGCCGAGGTCGTAGATGTTCACCGGGATTTCCGGGTCGAACACGGTGCGGCACGCTTCGACGACCGAATCGTACAGCGGGTGATCGGTGCTGGAGGGCGCGATCAGCGGGGCGCCTTCAAGCGGTGCGTCGGTCATGGCGGGTCCTTCCTCGGGGTTCCTGAGCGAAGATATAGGAAAAGCGCGCGCCGGGGTAAAGGGTGCGCGCTGGGGCTGGGCGCCCGTGTCGGTCCCGCCGCAGCATATCCAAAGGTATAAAAAATGACTTTTTGTGGGCGGAGGATGTGCTATCTTGATGCTATTCGGCGTCACGCATCCAAAGAATGCGCCTGCCAGGGACTGACGTCCCGCAGGCACGCCAGACAGGAGTCCAAGCCTCAACAGGGAGGAGGCGACGACGCAAAGCGACCGAGGGGTGCAGCGCTGGCAGCGCCCCGAAGAGACTGCGCGCCGGACGGGGGTGTCCGGGGTGAAGGGGGATGGACCGGTGTTGTGGGGGCGCCGGACCGCTGTCGAGGCGCCTGCCGAAGGCCGGGACAGGCCAGCAAGGGGCGCATCTCGACAAGGAACGGGGAAGGGGACATGGGAATGCTTCATTCGATAAAGGAACCCGCGGCCGAATATGCCGCGTTCGAAGACGTGATCGCCAGGGCGCATGGTATGCAGGGCAGTCGTGCGGTCTCGGAACTGCTGCGCCTCTCGGCGGCGCTGCTCGAACATTGCGCTTATGAAATGGCGCGCAGCGACGGGCGGGGGCAGGTGTCGCGGATCATCCTCATTTCGGCGGAGCTGGAACGCATGGCGCGCGAGGCCGCGGCGCAATAGGCGTTGCGACGTCCGGGGTGACCAAGCGTAACCATCTGACATGGCGGCATAATCCGCAGTAACCCTGGCCCGCTGCCGCACGCGTACGGCTGGCGCGGCAGGTTTTTTCTGGCTCTGCAGAAAAATCCGCAACTGCCCCTAGGAAAGCGCTTGACGGGGTCCGGCCCCCCGCCTAAAAGCGCCCCACGTTCGGGACACAGTCCAGACGGTAGCGAGCGGTTGTAGCTCAGTTGGTTAGAGTACCGGCCTGTCACGCCGGGGGTCGCGGGTTCGAGCCCCGTCAACCGCGCCACTTTCTTCGGAACGCAGACGCCTCGCAGCCTCCGGGCCGCGCGGCGTTTCTGCTTTTGGGGCCTCCGATTTCGGGCGCCCGGACCGGAAGCGCGGAGCAGCTCTCCGTTTCTTCTGGGCAGAAATATCCCGGGGGAGTCGCGCGCAGCGCGGCGGGGGCAGCGCCCCCATGACGCCCCGCCAGCAACTTGAGCCGCGCGCCGAGTCGCGCTAAACCGCGCCGCAACCCTGTCGAATTCGCGCCGCGACGTCACCCAGCCGGAAAGCCCGACCATGAAATTCCTCGATCTTTGCAAGGTCTACATCCGATCCGGCCAGGGCGGCAAAGGCTGCACCTCCTTCCGCCGCGAGAAGTTCATCGAATACGGCGGGCCCGACGGTGGCGACGGTGGTCGTGGCGGTGACGTCTGGGCCGAGGCGGTGGACGGGCTCAACACGCTCATCGACTTCCGCTACCAGCAGCATTTCTTCGCCGGGAACGGCGTGCCGGGCATGGGCCGCCAGCGCACCGGCGCCGACGGCGATGACATCGTGCTGCGCGTGCCCGTGGGCACCGAGATCCTCGACGAGGACGAGGAGACGGTGATCGCCGATCTCACCGAACTCGGCCAGCGCGTGATGCTCGCCAAGGGGGGCAACGGCGGCTGGGGCAACCTGCACTTCAAGACCTCGACCAACCAGGCGCCGCGCCGTGCCAACCCCGGCCAGCCGGGTGTCGAGCGCACCATCTGGCTGCGGCTGAAGCTCATCGCCGATGTCGGGCTGCTGGGCCTGCCCAACGCAGGCAAGTCGACCTTCCTCGCGGCGACGTCGAACGCGCGGCCAAAGATCGCCGATTACCCGTTCACCACGCTGCACCCGAACCTCGGCGTCGTCGGCGTGGACGGCAAGGAATTCGTCGTCGCGGACATCCCGGGCCTGATCGAGGGCGCGCACGAAGGCCGCGGCCTGGGCGATCTCTTCCTTGGCCACGTCGAGCGCTGCGCCGTGCTGCTGCACCTCGTCGACGGCACCTCGGGCACGCTGCTCGAGGATTGGCAGACGATCATCACCGAGATCGAGGCCTACGGCGAGGGCCTCGCCGACAAGCCCCGGGTCACCGTGCTCAACAAGATCGACGCGCTGGACGACGAGGAGCGGGCCTTCCTGAAAGAAGAGCTCGAGGCCACGACCGGCGGCAAGGTGATGCTCATGTCCGGCGCGGCGGGCGAGGGCGTGACCGAGGTGCTGCGCGCGCTGCGCGGCTATATCGACGAGAACCGCCTGCGCGAGGCGCCCGAGGAAGACACCACATGGCGACCCTGAGCGAGGCCCGTCGCCTCGTCGTAAAGATCGGATCGGCCCTCCTGGTCGACAAAGAGACCGGCGCGCTGCGCCAGGACTGGCTGAAGTCCATGGCCGCCGACGTCGCCCGTGTGAAGGCGCGCGGCGCCGACGTGGTGCTGGTCTCCTCGGGCTCGATCGCGCTCGGGCGCGGCATTCTGAAGCTGCCCCCGGTGGCGCTGCCGCTCGAGCAGAGCCAGGCCGCCGCTGCCGTCGGGCAGATCCGCCTTGCGCGCGCCTGGGAAGAGGCGCTGGCCCCGCATGGGATCACCACCGCGCAGGTTCTGGTGACGCTCGAGGATTCCGCTTCGCGCCGCCGCTACCTCAACTCCCGCGCGACGATGGAGACGTTGATCGGCTTCGGCGCGGTGCCCATCGTCAACGAGAATGACACCGTTGCCACCGACGAGATCCGATACGGCGACAACGACCGGCTGGCGGCGCAGGTCGCCGTCACCGTGGGCGCCGACCAGCTGATCCTGCTCTCGGACGTCGACGGGTTCTACACCGCCAATCCGGCGCAGGATCCCAAGGCGCGGCGCTACGACGTGATCCACCAGATCACCCCCGAGATCGAGGCCATGGCCGGCGACGCCGGCTCGGGCCTGTCGAAGGGCGGGATGAAGACCAAGCTCATGGCGGCCAAGACCGCCACCGGCGCCGGCTGCGCCATGGCGATCACCGAGGGCTCGGTGCTGCATCCGCTCAGCGCGCTGGAAGACGGTGCCAACGCCACCTGGTTCACCCCGCAGATGGACCCGCATGCGGCGCGCAAGGGCTGGATCCTCGCGATGAAGCCCTGCGGCGTGCTGACCGTCGACGCCGGCGCCGCCGCCGCGCTGGCGCAGGGCCGCTCGCTGCTGCCGGTCGGCGTGACCCGGGCCGAGGGTGCCTTTGGCCGCGGCGATCCGGTGACGATCCGCGACGCCGAGGGGCGCGCGCTGGGGCAGGGGCTGACCCGCTACACCGCCGAGGAGGCGCAGGCGATCATCGGCCACCACAGCTCGGAGATCGAGCAGGTGCTCGGCTACCCGGGCCGGGCGGTTCTGATCCACCGCGACGACATGGCGCTCTGAGCGCGCCTGCCCGGCACCGCGCAGGCGGGACGGGCAGACTGCGTATTTGCAAAGAGAAGAAGGGTGTGGACAGCCAGCCGCTTCTTCTCTTTCCAAATACGCACGGCGCGGCGCCAGCCATCCGCGACAGGCAGCGAGGTGGCGCGCAATCGGCTCTGTATCCCCCAAGGTCACGGCGCTATAAGGAGGCTCCAAACCCCAAACCTAGGGTAAAGAGCGATGAAAGACCTGACAGACATCCACGCGACCATGATCGACCTCGGCAAACGCGCCAAGGCCGCCGCCGCGGAGCTCGCCTTTACCCCGCCAGAGCGCAAGACCGAGGCGCTGGAGGCCGCGGCGGATGCCGTCTGGGCCCGCCGCGCGGAGATCCTTGCCGCCAATGAAAAGGACATGCAGTTCGGTCGCGACAAGGGTCTGTCCGAAGCGATGATGGACCGGCTGCTGCTCACCGAGGAGCGCCTGCAGGGCGTCGTCGACGGGCTGCGCGCCATTGCCGCGCAGCGCGATCCCGTGGGCGAGGTGATCACCGAGTGGGACCGTCCCAGCGGGCTGCAGATCAAGCGCGTGCGCACGCCGCTCGGCGTCATCGGGGTGATCTACGAATCCCGCCCGAACGTCACCGCTGACGCGGGCGCGCTCTGCCTCAAGTCGGGCAACGCGGTGATCCTACGCGGCGGCTCCGAGAGCTTCCACAGCTCCTCGGCGATCCACGCCTGCCTCGTTGACGGCCTGCGCAAGGCGGGCCTGCCCGAGGACGCGATCCAACTGGTTCCGACGCGCGACCGCGCCGCGGTGCAGGAGCTGCTGACCATGACCGACTATGTCGATGTCATCGTGCCGCGCGGCGGCAAGGGGCTTGTGGGCCTCGTGCAGCGCGAGGCGCGGGTGCCGGTCTTTGCCCATCTCGAGGGTATCGTGCACATCTACATCGACCGCGCCGCCGATCCGGTGACCGCGCTCAAGGTGGTGCTCAACGCCAAGACCCGGCGCACCGGCATCTGCGGCGCCGCCGAATGCCTGCTGATCCATCGCGAGGCGATGGACACCATCGGCCAGGGCGTGATCCGCGCGCTGCTCGACGCCGGGGTCGAGGTGCGCGGCGACGCAGGCGTGCAGCAGGTCGAAGGCGTGACCCCGGCCACCGAGGTCGACTGGGGACGCGAGTATCTCGACAAGATCATCGCAGCCAAGGTGGTCGCCGACGAGGACGACGCCATCGCTCACATTCGCCGCTACGGCTCGCAGCACACCGACTGCATCCTGTCGCAGGACGAGGCGGCGGTGGAGAAGTTCATAAAGCGCGTCGACAGCGCCATCGTCATGGTCAACTCCTCGACCCAGTTCGCCGACGGCGGCGAATTCGGCATGGGGGCCGAGATCGGCATTGCCACCGGCAAGATGCACGCCCGCGGCCCGGTGGGCGCCGAGCAGCTGACCAGCTTCAAGTACGTGGTGCGCTCCGAAGGCGCGGTGCGCGGCTGAGGCTCAGTTGATCTCGATGGTGACCGCGGCCTCGCCCGCGGTAACCTCGATGTTGCGGCCGCGCTCCTCGGCCAGGGCGGCGAAGATCGGGAAATGAACCTGCGCGCCGGTGAGCGCGGGCAGCTTGCCGGGGTGGCCGAGCAGGCTCCAAAGCGCCGCATCATGGGCGATGCGCTTGCCGGTGCCGGTGATCCTCCAGCCCTGGTTCAGCTCCTCGACCTCGATGCGCCCGCCCAGCGGCAGGGCGCTTTCGCAGCAGAGCACCGCCAGCAGCGCGAGCTGAACCTCGGGGCGCGGCGCGGCGCTCTGGCGGCGCCAGTCGCAGCTGAGCCGCCCGCCCTCGCAGTAGTCGCGCAGCAGGCGCGCGGCTTCCGGCGGGCCGATCATCTGCTCGCCCTCGGCATGGCCGAACGCCACCCGGAACAGGCTGAGCCTTGCGCGGGCGGCGCGACAGCTGTCGTCCACCAAGGTCAGTTCCGGCGTGTCGAGCTGCGTGCCCGAGAGCGCCAGGAGTTCGAGCCCGTTGGCGATGGCGCCGACCGGGCTGACCAGGTCATGGCAGAGGCGCGAGGCTACCAGCGTCGCGAGTTTGGCGTTATGCTGTTGCATCAGGGCCTCGTGGAAAGGGGATGGATATGAACGATCTCAACGCATTACTGGAGCCGGGCATGCTGGTGCAGCATCCCGACAGACCGGATTGGGGGATCGGGCAGGTGCAATCCAATATCGGCGGCCGCGTGACTGTCAACTTTCGGGAGCAGGGCAAGGTCGTGCTCGACGGCGAACGTGTGACCCTCCTGCCGGTATTCGACACATAGGCTTAGGGCGCAGTCGTTTACGAATGGTTAACCAACCTTGCAGAAGTCCCGGCGAACGGCCACCGCGCATGCCAGGCCGTGCAAAAGCTGTTTTCCTCTGCGCCCTTCCGCATTAGAACCGCGCCAACAAGCAGAGGACGGCCATGGCGCTGGACGACAGGAACTTGACGGTGCGGCTGGCGCGCACGGTGGATGAGATCACGGCGGCGCAGCGCCTGCGCTACGAGGTTTTTGTCGCTGAACTGGGCGGTGGCGGGGACTTGGTGGATCACGAGAACCGGCTCGAGCGCGACCGGTTCGATCCCTACTTCGATCACCTTCTGCTGACCGATGCCCGCAAGCAGGGCGCGGTGGTCGGGGTCTACCGGCTGCTGCGCGACGACCAGGCAGAAGCGGCGGGACAGTTCTATTCCGAGGATGAATATGACCTCGCGCCGCTGCGCGCGAGCGGGCGGCGCCTGCTGGAGTTGGGCCGATCCTGCCTGCATCGCGACTATCGCGGCGGGCCGGGGGTCATGCTGATGTGGCAGGCGCTGTCCGATTACGTGGCCGAGCATGGGATCGAGATCCTCTTCGGCACCGCCTCCTTCCATGGCACCGATGTGCAACGCCTGGCGCATCCGCTGTCGCTGCTGCACGCGCGACATCTGGCGCCCGAGGACGTGCGCGTGCGCAGCCGGGCGTTCCAGCCGATGGACCTGCTCCCTGAGGAGGAGATCGACCGCCGCCGCGCCATGGTCGAGACCCCGGCGCTGATCAAGGGCTATCTGCGGCTCGGCGGCACTGTGGGCGAGGGCGCCTTCGTTGACCACGCCTTCAACACCACCGACGTCTGCCTGGTGATGGACACGCAAAGGCTCAACGAGCAGGCAGCGGCGCGGGTCCGGCGGGGGCGCGGGTGAGCGATCCGTCGGGTGAAGCGGGTCCGACAGGTCCGACTTGGCGCGGGGCCGAGCCGCCGGAGATCGCGCTCGGCTGGGCGGACTACCTGCGGGCGGCGCTGCGCGGGCTGCTGATCGTGCTGCTGCTCTTGGGGGGCATCGTTGTGAAGCTGGCGGTGCTGCTGGCCGAGCGGGTGATCCGGGGCGGGCAGCGTGTCTGGTCGCCGGTCGTGACGCAGGTGGTCTGCCGTCTGGTCTTCGTCATCCTCGGGATGCGTCACGCGGCGCGGGGGGCACGGATGACCGGGCGGGGTGCCTATGTCGCCAACCATTCGTCGTGGCTGGACATCTTCGCGCTCAACGCGCGGCGCAACGTGCTGTTCGTGTCGAAGGCCGAGGTGGCGGGCTGGCCGGGGATCGGCCTTCTGGCGAAACTCACCGGCACGGTCTTCATCAAGCGCGACCGGCGCGAAGCGAAGGCGCAGCCCAAGGTGATCGAAGGGCGGCTTCTGGAGGGCGACAGGCTGCTCTTTTTCCCGGAGGGGACATCGACCGACGGGCGACGCGTTCTGCCTTTTAAAACAACGCTTTTTGAGGCGTTCCTTTCAGATGCGTTGAAGCCTGACCTGCAGGTTCAGCCAGTCACGGTGATCTATCATCCGCCGCCGGGCGCCGATCCGGCTTTCTACGGCTGGTGGGGTGACATGGCCCTGGGGCCGCATCTGCTGCAGGTGCTGGGCGCGCGCCGTCAGGGGCATCTGGAGGTGGTCTATCACGACCCTCTGCGGGTCGCCGACTTCGCCAATCGCAAGGCGTTGGCGCGGGCGGCGGAGGCGCGGCTCAGAACCGCGCATCCGTCCGAAGGTAATGTGTGAGAAGTCTTACGTAACGCGCTGAAATATCAGCGTATCGCGGAAATCAGGGACTTCAGCGCCGCGGCCGGATCCTCGGTGTTCCAGATCTCCTCGCCGATGCTGAGGAAGTCGGTCACCGGGGCGAGTTGCGCCACCAGTTCAGGGGTGAGCCCTCCCTCTGCCACCACCGGCACCTCGATGAGCTGCGACCACCATTCGAAGAGTTCGAAGTCGGCCAGAACGCCATCGCCGATCACCTCGCCGCTGAGCGGGCCGAACGCGACATAGTCCGCCCCCGCCTCGCCGGCGACCATGCCGTCATGTCGGAAGCTGCCGCAGAAGGCGCCGACGATGGCGTCGGGGCCGAGGTCCTTGCGCGCGGCGCGCACCGAGCGCGAGCCGTCGGTGAGGTGGACCCCGTCGAGTCCCAGGCGCTGCGCGAGCACCACGTGAGTGTCGATCACCAGCGCGATGTCATAGCGATGTGCCACCTCGCGCACCGCGTCTGCGGCGCGCAGCAGCCGGTCCTCGTCGCGGGTGGCGAGCGAGAGACGCATGCAGGCGATCTCTGCGGTGTCGAGCACCGAGGAGAGCTTGTCCGGGAAGCTCGAGAGATCGAACTCCGGCGGGGTGACGAGATAGAGCTGAGGCTGGTCTGCTTCGGCCATGGCGCGGCTCCTGACTTGCGAATTGCGCTCCTATATCGCGGCTTTAGGGCACAAGGAAGGGGGCAGCGTCATTTCGGCGGCAGGCTGCGGACAAACTCCAGCGCCAGCGCGGTCAGCCGGGCGCGGGTGGTGTCATCGGCCATGGCCTCGGGCGCGGCCTCTACGTAGCCGCCCATGCGCCGCCCGCCCATGATCGCGGGGCCGACGTCCTCGAGCGCGGTCGCGGCCTCCTGCGCCTCCTTGCCGACGCGGTAGAGCCCGCCCTCGGCCCGCACGCCGCAGATCATGTTGCCGTCGAGCAGGAAGCACAGCGCGCCGAACATGCGCTTTTCTGTCAGCCCGGGGAGCGGGCCGATGTCGTCGCGGAGGGTCTCGGCGAGGCCTTCGTCGTAGCTCATGCGCGGCGCTCCTTGCGGGGGATGCGCGCAGCATATCCTTCGGAGGCCTCCGGCGGGGATATTTTTACCTAGAAGAAGCGGAGGCGCTCAGTGCCGGGGGAAGGCGAAGCGGAAGACCTCGTTGGGATAGGCCTCTTCGCCGAGACGGAAATAGGTCCGGCCGATCCGCTCGAAGCCCTGCGCCTGGTAAAAGGCGATGGCGGGCGTGTTCTCGGTATTGGTTGCCAGCCAGACCGAGGGCGCATCGAGGGCCAGCGCCGCGCCGAGGCCCGCCTGCAGCAGGTCGCGCCCGATGCCGTGGCCCTTGTGGCGGGGCTGGACGTAGAGCGTGGTGATCTCGGTGTCAGAGCAGCCGGGGATCGGACCGGGCGCGCCCTGCGTGAGCCTGAGGAAGCCGTCGATGCCTTCTTCGTTCTGGCTGACGATGAAGCGTTCGGCGGGAAGTGCCAGCCAGCGCTCGAAGTTCGCCTTGGTAAAGGTGTCCAGCGCGTAGTCGGCGAATTCGGCGGTCACGCCGCGGCGGATGTAGGTGCCGAGCCAGACCTCGATCGACAGGGCGGCGAGGGCGGAGGCGTCTTCGGGTCTGGCGTCTCTGAGGGTCATGCGGGCTCCGCTTTTCAGGCTGCGCCCCTCTTGGCAGCCACGGGCGCGGGCGGCAAGGATTGCTGGCGGCTGCGAGAAATCCGGGCACCGAGGTGTCGCTTTCTTGCTCTTCTGCCCGCGCGGGACTATGCGGGAGCCGAATTTACGGAGTTTGTCATGCCGAGCGAGACGAGGCAGCCCGCATTCGTGCTGGTGCGGCCGCAGATGGGCGAGAATATCGGGGCCGCGTCGCGGGCCATGTGGAATTTCGGGCTGGACCGGATGCGTCTGGTGAGCCCGCGGGACGGCTGGCCGAACCCCTCGGCCACGGCCATGGCCTCGGGCGCCGGGCGGCTGCTCGACGAGGCGCAGCTGGTCGAGACCACCGCGCAGGCGGTCGAGGATTGCGACCTGGTCTTCGCCACCACGGCGCGAATGCGCGGGCTGACCAAGCCCGTCTACTCGCCCGAGCAGGCGATGAAGGAAGCCGCCGAGCGCATCGCGCAGGGCGGCAAGGTCGCTGTGATGTTCGGGCCGGAGCGCGCCGGGCTCGAGAACTCGGACGTGGCGCTGGCCAATGCGCTGATCAACGTGCCGGTGAACCCCGAGTTCCCCTCGCTCAACCTCGCGCAATGCGTGCTGCTCTGCGCCTATGAATGGCAGCGGGCCTCCTCGGAGATCGAGGCGCTGCGGGTCGAGATGGCAGGGGCCGAATGGGCCAGTGGCATCGAGGTCGAGAAGCTGGCCGAGCACTACGAAGAGCGGCTGACCGAGGCGGGGTTCTTCTTCCCGGAGCACAAGGCGGAGAGCATGAAACTCACCCTGCGCAACCTCTGGAGCCGCATGCCGCTGACCCGCGAGGACGTGAAGACCCTGCACGGGGTGATGCGCCAGATGGTGCGCTGGAAAGAGCGCGGCTGAGCCGCGCCTTGCTTGGGTGATGGCGGCTTGAAGGGGGCCGGGAGCGCCCCTATCGTCGCCGCGACGGATGTAGGAGAAGACCATGGCCGGAAACCGCAAGCTCTTCGAGGAGGTTGGGGCGGAGACCCCGAAGGCCGCCCCAACGGGCGGCATGATCGACAAGGGGCGTGGCGGAGCCCGCGGCGCGATCCGGGTCTGGCTGATGCTGCTTTTCGCGCTGGTCGTGGCGATGATCTGCGTTGGCGGGCTGACCCGGCTCACCGACAGCGGCCTGTCGATCACCGAGTGGAAGCCGCTGCACGGCGCAATCCCGCCGCTGAGCGAGGCCGAATGGCAGGAGGAATTCACCCTCTACCAGCAGATCCCGCAGTACGAGCTGCTCAACAAGGGCATGACCCTGTCGGAGTTCAAGGGCATCTACTGGTGGGAATGGGGCCACCGGCAGTTGGGCCGGGTGATCGGTCTCGTCTGGGCCCTCGGCTTCCTCGTCTTCCTCGTGGCGCGGCAGATCCCGAGCGGCTGGACTGGGCGGCTGCTGCTTCTGGGCGCGCTTGGCGGGCTGCAGGGGGCCGTGGGCTGGTGGATGGTGTCCTCGGGCCTCGTCGGCGACATGGTGGCCGTGGCCTCCTACCGGCTGGCGACGCACCTTGGCCTTGCCTTCATCATCCTCGGCTTCATCGCCTGGGACATCTTCCTGCTGGGCCGGCAGGAGCGCGACCTGATGCAGGCGCGGCGCCTGCGCGAGCCGAAGCTCTTCTCGATGTCCACCGGCCTGCTGCACCTTGCCTTCGTGCAGATCCTGCTGGGCGCGCTGGTGGCGGGCATCGACGCGGGCCGGTCGTTCACCGACTGGCCGCTGATGGCGGGCGGCTTCTTCCCGCCGCAGCCCTTCGACCTGGTGCCGCTCTGGCGCAACTTCTTCGAGGACCCGGGGCTCGTGCAGTTCATGCACCGGATGGTGGGCTACCTGCTCTTCGTCTTCGGTGTGGTGGTCTGGCTGCGCGGCCGCAAGTCCGCGAACGCCGACACCCGCTTCCGCTTCAACGCGGTCATGGCGATGCTCTGCGTGCAGGTGGTGCTGGGCATCACAACGGTGCTCTACGTCGCACCCTGGCATATCGCCATCACCCACCAGCTCGGGGCCGTGGTGCTCTGGGTGCTGATCCTGCGCGCCCGTTTCGGCGCGCAGTTCCCGAAAACCCAGTCGATCCGCGAGGCCCGCTGAGATGAGTGCATATGATGATCTGATGGCGTTCCAGCGCGAGACCGGCGCGCTGGCGCAGGTGGCGGGCCGGCTTGGCTGGGACCAGGAAACCACCATGCCGCATGGTGCGGCGGACCAGCGCTCCGAGGAGATGGCGGCGCTGGAAGGCGTGCTGCACGCGCGGCGCACCGATCCGCGCGTCGGCGAGTGGCTGGCGGCGATCGACGCCGCCACGCTTGACGAGGTCGGGCAGGCGCAGCTTCGGCACATCCAGCGCAGCTTCACCCGCGCGGGCCGCGTGCCGGGCAAGCTGGCGGCGGATCTGGCGCGGCTGACCAGCCGGGCACACCGGGTCTGGGCCGAGGCCCGCGCCGACGACAATTTCGCCGCCTTCGCGCCGGTGCTGAAGGACGTGGTTGCGCTGAAGCGCGAGGAGGGCGCCGCGCTTGCGGGTGGCGGCGACGTCTACGACGCGCTGCTCGACGACTACGAGCCCGGCGCCACGGCGCAGCAGCTTTCCGAGATGTTCGGCGCGCTGCGCCCGCGCCTCGTGGACCTGCGGCAGGCGATCCTCGAGCGGCCAGCGCCGAAGCCGCTTTCGGGCACCTTCGACGATGCGAAGCAGATGGAGCTGGCGCGCAAGCTGGCCGAGGTCTTCGGCTACGACATGGCGCGCGGCCGGGTCGACAAGGCGGTGCACCCGTTCAGCTCGGGCAGCGGCGACGACGTGCGGATCACCACGCGGACCAACCCGCTCGACCCGTTCAACTGCGTCTACTCCACCATCCACGAGACCGGACATGCTGCCTACGAGCAGGCCATCGCGCCCGGCTACCGCTTCACCCCGCTGGGCGAAGGCGTGTCGATGGGCGTGCACGAGAGCCAGAGCCGCATCTACGAGAACCAGCTCGGCCGCTCGCGCGCCTTCACCGGCTGGCTGCATGGGCAAATGCAGGCGCAGTTCGGCGACCTGGGGCTGAGCGCCGAGGAATTCTACGCAAGCGTCAACTCGGTGCAGAACAATTACATCCGTACCGAGTCCGATGAGGTGCAGTACAACCTTCACGTCCTGCTGCGCTTCGATCTCGAGCGGGCGCTGATCTCGGGCGATCTGACGGTCGATGACCTCGAGGCGGCCTGGAACGAGCGCTTCGCGGCGGACTTCGGCTTTGCCGTCGACAAGCCCTCGGACGGGGTGCTGCAGGACGTGCACTGGTCGGCGGGGCTCTTCGGCTATTTCCCGACCTACAGTCTCGGCAATGTCTATGCCGGCTGCCTGCACAAGGCGCTGCGGCAGGCGGTGCCCGATCTCGACGCGCAGATGGCCGAGGGCGACCTTACCGCCGCCACCGGCTGGCTGCGCGAGGCCGTGCAGCGCCATGGCGGGCTCTATGCCCCGCGCGAGGTGATCGAACGCGCCTGCGGCGTTGCCCCCTCGGAAGCGCCACTGCTCGAGTATCTCGAGGCCAAGTTCGGCGCTCTCTACGATCTCTGAGCCACCCGCGCTGAACAAATGAAGCGGCCCCGAGGGGCCGCTTCTGTTATCCGGGTGCGTGAGTGGTGGACCGGACTTAAACTGTTTCGGGGAAGTGCGGGGAGATCACGCTGAAGCGGCCCCCGCCGAAGATGACCAGTGGCAACGCCAGAAGCGCGACGACAATCACCCGCTGCGCGGTCTCGAGGTCGAAGACCGTGAAATCGGGCAGAAGGAGCTCGTGGCAGAGGTAGATGGCGAAGCCGGAAAGGGCGACGGTGCGGGTCGCGACGCCGAGGATCAGCCAGATGCTGATCGACGCGAGCACGGCGCAGATCAGCGCGGCCAGCGGCCCCGGCATGCGCACATCGAGGGCGCCCGTGAGAACCGGATCATCGGTGAAGATTTCCAGCGCGACCGTATGACCCAGCAACAGGGCAAACAGAATTCGCAGCGCGCATTGAAAAGTGGGGAAAAAGCTCACCATCGTCCTGCTCGTTAATCCGGAATCAAATGGTCCGGTTGGAAACATGTCGCCACTGTTACACTTGGCCAGCACAAAACCAAGCTGGAAATTTTCAAGTCTAACTTTGCGTAAACATTGTTAGTCAGCCGCGACAGAAGTCGCGGATATGCTGCCAGATGCCTCGAAACATTGAATAATCCAGTCCACGGCGCGGCGCATGCCCGAATCCGTCCGACGGCTTTCATGATAGAAGAGCCAACATTCCAGCGTCTCGGGGGCTGTCTCGGGTGCGGCGGGCACGAGGTCCGGTGTCTGGCATGCCAAAAGATCGGGTAGAGGGCCCGACATTCGCGTGATCTGCATGAGCCGATGCAGGGCGATGAAATTGTCGACGGTGATCTTCGGCTCCTTGGCAAAGACTTCATAGGCCTGCCTCAGGATGCGCGACCGGCTGGTGCTGGTGTTCAGGCCGACCCAGCCGCCATCGGCATCGCTGTCGCGGAAGCGATAGGGGCGGAAGCTCATCTCGCCAGCCTTGCGGGCGACGATGCGGCCCTGGTCCGGGCGTCCGAACTGCACCACGAGATCGTTCTCGCCCAGCCCTTCGCGCTCGCGCCGTTCGGTCACCGTCAGCTGCACGTTGGTCAGCAGGTCGGCCTGCGGTCCGAGCCCGGGAAACAGCACCAGTGAAGCGATGATCGGCGACGCACCAAGGCTCAGGGACACGGATTCAACATCCAGCCCCGCGCCCTGGTTGTTCAGCGTCGACTTGAGCTGCCCGTCAAAGTTCTGCGCCACGTTGATCAGCTCGCGCACCGCCTCTGAAGGGCGCCATCCGTCGGCCGTCTTGACGAAGGCGGGCACCCCAAGCGTGTCGGAGAGCCGTTCGATCCGGCGCGAGACCGTCGCAGTGTTGGTGCCCAGCAGCTTCGCCGCTGCGGTCATCGTGCCGGTCTTGGAAAGTGCGACGAGGAACCGGAGGTCGTCCCAATTGTTCATGGTCTTTTTCTGCTCGGGCTTTGAATCGCCTGTGTCGGCGGTCGATCGCGCGAGACACCCCTCTAGGTTGCATGGGTTTTTGTCGCGCGCTCTTAACGGGTGAATTACCGTTAATTTAGGGCGTTGCACACGGCAGGCAAGCAGGGACGTCCTCAAATTGGTGACAATTTGTGTCAGCTTGACGCTGGGGCAGGTAAAACGCCGCGTCCGGGATGGAACGCGGCGTTTATATGGGCGGAAAGCCGCCTCTCGTGGCCTTGGTCTGGAGCCCGGCGCGCGGGAGGCGCGCCGCTTCGAATCAGCCGAAGTAGGCGCCGAAGCTGCCGCGGTAGGCTGCGGCCAGCTCCGTGAGCGGGGCCTCGCTGCCACCGAAGCGGACTGTGTCGCCGGTGAATTTGCCGACGGTGGCGAGGGTGACGCCCGCCGCGGAGGCCGCGCTCATCAGCGCCTCGGCGGCGTCGAAGTTGCAGGCGATCAGGTAACGGGCCTGGTCCTCGCCGAAGAGCGTGGGGGTGTCCGCCGCGTCGATGTGCACGCCGACGCCCGAGGCCTCGGCCATCTCGAAGGCGGCCATGGCGAGGCCACCGTCCGAGAGGTCGCAGCAGCTGCGGATGAGGTCGCGGTTGGCGAGGATGAACTCGCCGTTGCGGCGCTCGGCGTCGAGGTCGACCGCCGGGGCGTCGCCTTCCTCGCGGTTGAACACCTCTGCGAGCAGGGCGGACTGGCCGAGGTGGCCCTTGGTCTCGCCGACGAGCAGCGCAATGTGTCCGTCGCGGGCATAGCCGAGGATCGGCTCTTCGCCGGCCGCGATCAGCCCCACGGCGCCGATGGTCGGCGTCGGCAGGATCGGCTCGCCGTCGGTCTCGTTGTAGAGCGAGACGTTGCCCGAGACGATCGGCGTGTCGAGCGCGAGGCAGGCCGCGCCGATGCCGTCGATGGCGCCGACGAACTGGCCCATGATCTCGGGCTTCTCAGGGTTGCCGAAGTTCATGTTGTCGGTGGTCGCCAGCGGGCGGGCACCGACCGAGACGAGGTTGCGATAGGCTTCCGCCACCGCCTGCTTGCCGCCCTCGACCGGGTTGGCGCGCACGTAGCGCGGCGTCACGTCCGAAGTGAAGGCCAGCTTCTTGTCGGTGCCATGCACGCGGATTACACCGGCGCCGAAGCCGGGGATGCGCACGGTGTCGGCCATGACCTGGCTGTCGTACTGCTCGTAGACCCACTCGCGCGAGCAGTAGTTCGGCGAGGAGAGCAGCGCCTTCAGCCCGTCGATCGGATCGACGCCCGGGACGTCGGCCAGCGGCGCGGCGGCGGGGGTGGCGACCCAGGGGCGGTCATACTCGGGCGCGGTGCCCGACAGCGCCTTGAGCGGCAGGTCGGCCTTCACCTCGCCGTTCAGCACGATGAGGAAGCGGTCCTCGGCGATGGTCTCGCCGACGATGGCGAAGTCGAGGTCCCACTTGTCGAAGACGGCCTTCGCCTCGGCTTCCTTGGCCGGGTCGAGCACCATGAGCATGCGCTCCTGGCTCTCCGAGAGCATCATCTCGTAGGCGGTCATGTTCTTTTCGCGCACCGGCACCTTCTCGAGGTCGAGGCGCACGCCGAGGTTGCCCTTGTCGCCCATTTCCACGGCCGAGCAGGTCAGGCCCGCAGCGCCCATGTCCTGGATCGAGATCACCGCACCGGTCTGCATCAACTCGAGGCAGGCCTCCATCAGACGCTTCTCGGTGAAGGGATCGCCGACCTGAACGGTGGGGCGCTTCTCTTCGATGGTCTCGTCGAATTCCGCCGAGGCCATGGTCGCGCCGCCGACGCCGTCACGGCCGGTCTTGGCACCGAGGTAGACCACCGGGCGGCCGACGCCCGAGGCGGCGGAGTAGAAGATGCTGTCGGTGTCCGCGAGGCCCGCCGCGAAGGCGTTGACCAGGCAGTTACCGTTGTAGGCGGGATGGAAGCGTACCTCGCCGCCGACCGTCGGCACGCCGAAGCAGTTGCCGTAGCCGCCGACGCCCTCGACGACGCCATGCACGAGTTGGCGGGTCTTGGGGTGGTCCTTTTCGCCGAACGACAGCGCGTTCATCGCCGCAATCGGGCGGGCGCCCATGGTGAAGACGTCACGCAGGATGCCGCCCACGCCCGTCGCCGCGCCCTGGTAAGGCTCGATGTAGGAGGGGTGGTTGTGGCTTTCCATCTTGAAGATGACCGCCTGGCCGTCGCCAATATCGACGACGCCGGCGTTCTCGCCCGGGCCGCAGATGACCTGCGGACCCTTGGTCGGCAGCTTGCGCAGGTGGATCTTCGAGCTCTTGTAGGAGCAGTGCTCGTTCCACATCGCCGAGAAGATCCCCAGCTCGGTGAACGTCGGCTCGCGGCCGATGATCTGCAGGATCCGCTCGTATTCGTCGGGCTTGATCCCGTGGGCGGCGATGAGCTCTTCGGTGATGGACGGTTCCTGCATCCTGACTCCCCTTAGCGTGGTTGGGGGCTCTTTAAGGCAAGGGCGGCAAAGGGGGAAGAGGGGTCAGGGCCTGCGGGCGGTCACAAGGTTCATTCTTGCGGGCACTTTGGCCCCTTCGGATGCCTCAAAAGGCGCGAAGGCGGTGTGGATGCCATCCTGAATGGCCTGCGCCTGCGCCTCGGTGGCGCCCATGTCGCGCATGTGCCGCACCGCGGGGCCGACCCGGGTGGCCAGATCGGCGGCCTTCATACCCCGCGGCAGACGCAGCTCGGCGGCGACGGTTTCCATGGCGATGTCGGCAAACCCCGCGCTGGCGAGAATGCCTCGCACCCGTTCGGGGTCGCGGAATGCCATGGGGCCGGGGGCATCGGGATCTCCGGGGGCGGCCGGGCCGAGATGATCGACCGCGACCTTCATCGGCAGGTCAAACCACGGGTTTTCCTCGCGCGCACGCCAGCAGATGAAGGCGAGCCTGCCTCCGGGGCGGAGAAACCGCAGGATATTGGCGAAAGCGGCCACGGGGTCGGCAAAGAACATCACCCCCATGCGCGACATGCACAGGTCGGCGGGCTGCTCCGGCTCCCAGACCTGAACATCGGTATGGATGAACTCGGGGCGGAGCCCCTCGAGCCCTGCAGCCCGGGTGCGCGCCACCTCGAGCAACGTGCTGGAGACGTCGAGCCCGGTGACATGGCCGTCGGGGCCGACCGCCTCGGCCAGCGCCAGCGTCGTTGCACCGGCACCGCAGCCCAGATCGATGACCCTCTCTCCGGGCCGCGGGGCGGCGGCCGCCAGCACCAGTTCGGAGAGATCGGCGTGCAGCGTGTCGAGTTCCTCGCGCAGGGTGACCCAGTTGAGGCCGGGGCCCTCGGTCCAGAAGGTCTGTTGCGCCGCGTTGTCCGGGGAAATCTCGTCTGCTGCCATGTCATCCTCCCTGCCTTGGGGGAAGGTTAGTGCAGGCCACCGTCCTGCCCAAGCAAGCTCTGGCGCGTCGGCAAAAAAAAAGGCCGAGCACAAAGCTCGGCCGAAGTCCAACAGGGAGGTTGAAGATGACGCGCACGAGGGCGCTTCAAGCTTCGTGTGCTGAATATGTGATCAGTCTTGAGTCGATCAAGGGAAGAAACGGTCTCAATCGGACATTGCTGCCATGCGCTGTTTGCATGGCGCCTGTTTTTTGGGCGCCGTCAGTCGGCGCCCATTGCCTTGAGCTGCCGCCGGTGCGCGAAGATCTCGTCCTGCACGAAGTCGCGGAAAGCAGTTACCCGCTTGGAATGGCGCAATTCTTCGGGGTAGGCGAGGAACACCGGCACCTCGTTGCTCTCGACGTCGGGCAGCACCCGCACCACATGCGGGAAATCCTCGATGATGTAGTCGGGCAGCACGCCGATGCCGAGATTGGCGATCACCGCCTGCAGCACCCCGAAGTAGTTGTTCACCGTGAGACCTGTGCGGATGTCATAGGTGAGCAGCTTCTGCACCAGCGCCTTGCCCGAGAGCACCTGCGCCGAGTTGGGATTCTGGCAGATCAGCCGGTGCGAGGAGAGATCCTCGAGCGACTCGGGCAGGCCGTTCGCCTCGAGATAGGCGGGCGAGGCGTACATCCGCATGCGGATCGACATCAGCCGCTTGCGGATCAGGTCCGCCTGGCTGGGCTCCTTCATGCGGATCGCCACGTCGGCCTCGCGCATCGGCAGGTCAAGCACCCGCTCCTCGAGCATCAGGTCGATCTTCAGATCGGGGAACTTCTCGTAGAGCTTGGTCAGCCGCGGCGCGAGCCAGAGCACGCCGAAGCCATGGGTCGTGGTGACCTTGAGTTCGCCGAAGACCTCTTCCTCGCTGTCGCGGATGCGCGCGGTGGCGCTGTCGATGCGCTTCACCATGGCGGCGGTCGCGTCGAACAGCAGCTCCCCCTGCTCGGTGAGAATCAGTCCCCGGGCATGACGGTGGAAAAGAGTGGTATCCAGCGCCTCTTCGAGCGCCCGGATTTGCCGTGACACGGCGGATTGCGACAGATGCAGCGCATCTCCCGCATGAGTCAGACTGCCCGCATCCGCGACAGCGTGAAAGATCCTGAGCTTATCCCAATCCATGGCGGCATCTTATTCAACTTTGGCGCCCTGTATACGACAGGAACGATTAACGGGAACACATCTTAGCCGAGTGTGGGAAAATCACGAAAATTTCCCTATCCGGGTCAGCATGTGTGACCTATCATGGTGCATGGCTGCAAGCACTATGAGCGATGGGAGGCGCGCATGAGCAAGCAAGCAATTTCCCTGCAGGACAGGTTTGATTTAAACAAGAATTCCGTCCTTTTGAATGGGACACAGGCGCTGGTTCGCCTGATGCTGATGCAAAAAGAGCGCGATCGTGCCGCCGGGTTGCATACGGCGGGTTACGTGACGGGCTATCGCGGCTCTCCGCTGGGCGCCGTCGACATCCAGATGAAGCGCGCCGGAAAGCTGCTGACCGAGAATGACATCCTCTTCCAGGAAGGGCTGAACGAGGATCTCGCTGCCACGGCGCTCTGGGGCGCGCAACAGGCAGAGTTGCGCGGCGAGGGCAAGTACGATGGGGTCTTCGGGCTCTGGTACGGCAAGGGCCCCGGCGTCGACCGCTCGGGCGACGTGATGCGGCACGCCAATATGGCGGGCACCTCGAAGCACGGCGGCGTGCTCATGGCCATGGGCGACGACCACACCGGCGAAAGCTCGACGGTGCTGCACCAGTCCGAATGGGCGCTGGTGGATGCCTACATGCCCGTGGTTTCGCCCGCAGGCGTGCAGGAAGTGCTGGATTTCGGCATCTACGGTTTTGCGCTGTCGCGCTTCTCGGGCCTATGGGTCGGCCTCAAGACCATGAAGGACACGGTCGAGGCCACCGCCGTCGTCGATGGCCGCCCGGACCGCATGTCTTTGGTGATGCCGGAGTTCCTGATGCCCGAGGGCGGGCTCAACATCCGCCTCGGCGACACCCCGCACGCGCAGGAAGCGCGGATGATCGACTTCAAGCGCTTCGCCGCCGAGGCCTTCTCGCATGCCAACAGGATGGACAAGCGCGTCTGGGGCAAGCCCGGGGCCAAGATCGGCCTTGTCGCGGCGGGCAAGAACTGGCTCGACCTGCAGCACGCCATGTCGCTGCTGAACATCGACGAGGCGGAGGCCGAGCGTCTGGGGATCACCACCTACAAGGTGGGCCAGACCTTCCCGCTGGACATGAAGGGCTTCCACGACTGGGCCGAGGGGCTCGAGCTGATCGTCATCGTCGAGGAAAAGCGCAAGCTGATCGAGGTGCAGGTCAAGGAGGCGATCTTCGACGACCGTCGGGGCCGCCGGGTCTACGGCTGGTACAAGGGCGGGGCAGGCGGCATGCACCGCGAAGAACTGTTCCCCACCCGCGGCGCGCTCGATCCGGTGTGGATCGCGCAGAAGCTCGGCGAGATCTTCGTCGAGGAGGGCCGCGGCACCGAGGGCATCAAGGCCGGGCTGACAGCGCTCGACGAGGCGCGCAAGGCGGACAATGCCCCCGATCTCGCCGCGCGGCTGCCCTATTTCTGCTCGGGCTGCCCGCACAACACCTCGACCAAGGTGCCCGAGGGCTCGCGCGCCTATGCCGGGATCGGCTGCCACTACATGGTGCAATGGATGGACCGCAGCACCACCGGCTTCACCCACATGGGCGGCGAGGGGGTCAACTGGGTCGGCGAGGCGCCCTTCTCCAAGCGCAGCCACGTCTTCCAGAACCTCGGCGACGGCACCTACAACCACTCCGGCTCGCTGGCGATCCGCGCCGCGCTCGCCGCGGGCACCAACATCACCTACAAGATCCTCTACAATGACGCCGTCGCCATGACCGGCGGCCAGCCCAACGAGGGCGGGCTGACGGCCGACCGCATCGCGCGCGAGCTCAAGGCCATGGGCGTCGAGCACCTTGCCGTGGTCTACGACGAGAAAGAGGAGGTGAACTTCGACCTCTTCCCCGGCGGCATCGAAAAGTTCGAGCGTTCGGAAATGAATGCGGTGCAGAAGCGCTTCGAGAAGATCGGTGGCGTCTCGGTCATCCTTTATATCCAGACCTGTGCGGCCGAGAAGCGCCGCCGTCGCAAGAAGGGCACCTTCCCGGACCCCGACAAGCGGGTGTTCATCAACACCGATGTCTGCGAGGGCTGCGGCGATTGCGGTGTGCAGTCGAACTGCGTCTCGATCGTCCCCGCCGAGACCGAGCTTGGCCGCAAGCGCGCCATCGACCAGTCGAGCTGCAACAAGGACTATTCCTGCCTCAAGGGGTTCTGCCCCTCCTTCGTCACCCTCGAGGGCGCGAAGATGCGCAAGGGCGAAACTACCGATCTCGACCTGCCGCACCTGCCGCAGCCGCAGCTGCCGCAGATCGACAAGACGCACAACGTGGTGATCACCGGCGTCGGCGGCACCGGGGTTGTCACGGTCGGCGCAGTGCTGGCGCAGGCGGCGCAGATCGCCGGCATGGGCGCGGGCATGATGGAGATGGCGGGCCTCGCCCAGAAGGGCGGCGCGGTGCACATCCACCTGCGGCTGGCCATGCGCCCCGAGGACATCTCGGCGGTGCGCGTGGCGACGGGCGAGGCCGATGCGCTGATCGGCGGCGATCTGGTGGTCAGCGCCGGGGCCAAGACCCTCGGCCTCACAAAGCGCGGTCGCACCGGCGCCGTGGTCAACGGGCACGAAATCATCACCGGCGAGTTCACCCGCAACACCGAGTTCCAGCTGCCTTTCGACCAGCTGCGCGTGGCGCTCGCGGCGCGGATGCAGGACCGGCTGGCGATCTTCGATGCAACCGAGCTGGCGCGCATCACCATGGGCGACTCGATCTTCTCGAACATGATGATCCTCGGCGCCGCCTGGCAGCAGGGGCTGCTGCCGCTGCCGCATGACGCCATCGAGGAGGCGATCCGCCTCAACGGCGCGGCGGTCGAGCGCAACCTGCGGGCCTTCGAGATCGGCCGCTGGGCGGTGCTCCACCCCGCCGAGGCGGCGGCGCTGATCACCCCCAGGGTGACCCCGAAGCCGAAGTCTCTGGAAGAGAAGATCACCTTCCGCGCCGACCACCTCGCGGTCTACCAGAACAAGCGGCTGGCGAAGAAATACCGTGCCCTGCTGGACGGCATAACCGACAAGCGCCTGCGCGAGGCGGTGGCCAGGGGCTATCACAAGCTGCTCGCCTACAAGGACGAGTACGAGGTGGCCCGCATGCATCTCGAAACCCGCAAAAAGGCCGAAGAGACCTTCGAGCCCGGCTTCGCGATGAGCTTCCATCTCGCCCCGCCGATGCTCTCCAAGGAAGGCTCCGACGGGCGACCGCAGAAGAAGACCTACGGCGAGGGCATGCTGAAGGCCTTCGGCTTGCTGGCCAGGCTGAAATGGCTGCGCGGCACCGCGCTCGACCCCTTCGGCCGCACGGCGGAGCGGAAGATGGAACGCGCGCTCATCGCGCAGTACGAGCGCGACATGGCCGAGCTGCTGCCCAAGGTGACGCCCGAAACCCTCGACGCCACCATCGCGCTGGCCGAGCTTCCGCTGCAGATCCGCGGCTATGGCCCGGTGAAGGAGAAGGCCGAACGCGCCGCCGCCAAGCGCCGCGAGGAGCTCCTCGCGGCCATCCGCGCCGGCGGCAGCCCCATGGCCCGGGCCGCCGAATAGGCGCGGCGGCCCCGCCGCCCTTTCTTCTGGGCAAAATATCCCGGGGGTGCGGGGGCAGCGCCCCGTCTCCCGCGCTCGGGCGGCGGCGGAGCTTGCGCACCTTCGCCGTAGGGCGCAATGGATCTCCTCGCGAAAGCGCCGTAAGACCGGACCCCGGGGCTTCCGCCACGTGAGTCGGCGGGGTGACATGAGGCAGGTCGGGCAGGTGCCCGGCACGGTGCAGGCCGGGCGTGCGTCCCGGCAAGGAGGGCAGAGAATGGCGGTTGGTGTGTTCGATTCCGGGCTTGGCGGGCTCACGGTTCTCGACGCGGTGGCGAAGCGGCTGCCCGAGGTGCCCTTCGTCTATTACGCCGACAGCAAGCACGCGCCCTACGGCGTGCGCGACGCGGATGACATCTACGATCTGACCACCAGGGCCGTCGCCAACCTCTGGGACGCGGGATGCGATCTGGTGATCCTCGCCTGCAACACGGCCTCGGCGGCGGCGCTGCGCCGCATGCAGGAGAACGGGCTGCCCAAGGGCAAGCGCGTGCTCGGGGTCTTCGTGCCGCTGATCGAGGCGCTGACCGAACGGCAATGGGGTGACAACTCGCCGCCGCGCGAGGTCGCGGTGCAGCATGTCGCGCTCTTTGCCACCCCCGCCACAGTGCGCAGCCGCGCCTTCCAGCGCGAGCTGGCTTTCCGCGCCATCGGCGTCGACGTCGAGGCGCAGGCCTGCGGCGGGCTGGTCGATGCCATCGAGGAGGGCGACATGATCCTCGCCGAGGCGCTGGTGCGCAGCCATGTGGACGCGCTCAAGCGCAAGATGCCGCACCCGCAGGCGGCGATCCTCGGCTGCACGCATTACCCGCTGATGCTGGAGGTCTTCCAGGAGGCGCTTGGCGCCGATGTCACGGTCTACTCGCAGGCGAACCTCGTGGCCTCCTCGCTCGATGACTACCTCAAGCGCCACCCCGACATGCTGGGGACGGGGACCGAGAGCCGCTTCCTGACCACCGGCGATGCGCGCAAGGTCTCGGTCCATGCGACGCAGTTCCTCAAGCGGCCGCTCAGCTTCGAGGCGGCCTAGGACTCTGCGAAGGAACAACGCGGGCGCACCGCCCTCATGCGCAGGTCCGAGCGGGGGCGCTGCCCCCGCACCCCCGGGATATTTCCGCCTAGAAGAAAGGGGCGGGAGCGCGGGCGGGGCGCGGCGCGGTGACGCAATTTGATTTGGAGCGGTTCTCTCGGCGCCCTAAGGTGCCATATAGGGAGAACGGCATGCATGTCGGGGAGAAGACGATGGGTCTCAAATCGCTGAAGAAGCAGCGGCGCATCCAGGTCGTGGCGCTGGCCGCGGTGGCGCTGGTCGTCTCGACCGCGCTGATCGGCTACGCCATGCGTGACGGGATCAACTTCTTCCGCTCGCCGAGCCAGGTGGTCGAGGCCCCGCCGTCGCCGAACGAGACCTTCCGCATCGGCGGGCTGGTCGAGGAAGGCTCGCTGGTGCGCGGGCAGGGCCATGAGATCAGCTTCTCGGTAACCGACGGTGGCGCCTCGGTGCCGGTGGTCTTCGAGGGTGTGCTGCCCGATCTCTTCGATGAGAACCAGGGCATGGTCGGCACCGGGCGCTATGTCGACGGCGTGTTCCGGGCGACCGAAATTCTCGCCAAGCACGACGAGACCTACATGCCGAAAGAGGTGATCGACGCGCTGAAGGAGCAGGGGGTCTACGAGGATCCCAACGCCGGCAGCTGACACCTTTCGCTGATCGCAAGCGCAGGGCGTGCCGATGGCGCGCCCTTTTGCCTTGCGGCTTGCAGCGGGTGCAACCGGGCTGCCCGCTCATGGCGGAGGACATTGCCGCCGCGCGCCGCTAGTCTGGGCTCCCGTACCGCGACAAAGCTGAGAGCCCCGGATGACGATCAACGACATGGACGACCTCGAGGGGCTGAAGGACATCGGCCGGATCGTCGCCAACACCCTGCAGGGAATGGCGAAGGCGATCGAGCCGGGGATGACGACGCTCGAGCTCGACGAGATCGGCCGCGGGATGCTCGAACGCGAGGGGGCCGAATCCGCACCCGAGACCAGCTACAATTTCCCGGGTGCCACCTGCATCAGCATCAACGAGGAAATCGCCCATGGCATCCCCGGTCCGAGGGTGATCCAGCGCGGCGATCTGGTGAACATCGACGTATCGGCCTCGAAGAACGGCATCTTCGCCGACACCGGCGCGACGTTCCGGGTCGAGCCGGTGAAATCGCCGCTCGACCGGCTCTGCAAGGACGGCCGGAAGGCGATGCAGATCGGCATCTCGCAGGTCGGCGCGGACCGGCCACTCGCGGGGATCGGCAATGCCATCGGGCGCTTTGCCAGTGAGAAGGGTTATACGCTGATCCGCAACCTTGCCAGTCACGGCGTCGGCCACTCGCTGCATGAATACCCCGAGGAAATCCCCACATGGCCCTCGCGTGGCGAGCGGCGGCGGATCACCAAGGGACTGGTGCTCACGGTCGAGCCCTTCCTGTCGATGGGCGGGCTCTGGGCCAGCGAGGGCGAGGATGGCTGGACGCTCTATAGCGAGCCCTGCGCGCCGGTGGTACAATACGAACACACGGTGGTGGCGACCGAGACCGGCGCGCTCGTTGTCACCCAGCCGGGGTGATCCGGTCTCAGGCTTTCCGTTCGAAGAAGCGCAGGTGCGGCAGCGCCACCTCCGGGATGGGCTGGTAGGGCCCGCGCTCGGCGAATCCCAGCTTGGCATAGAGGTGGCAGGCGGCGCCCAGCGTCTTCATCGTGTCGAGCCGCAGCAGCGGCACGCCGGCGGCACGGGCGCGGCTTGCCAGGTCTTCCACCAGCAGCGCCGCGAGCCCCTGGCCGCGCGCCTCCGGGGCGACGAAGACCCGCTTGATCTCGGCACTGCCATCGGGCAACCGCTGCGACATGGCGCAGCCGACGGGCACGCCCTGAAGCTCCGCCAGCAGCACGGCGTCATGCTTGCCGGGCAGGGCGTTCAGAAGCTCGGTGTAAGCGGGGTCGGGATAAAAGAGGTCCACCAGCGCCGGGGCGGCGGGGTGATGGGCGCGCAGATCCTCGCGGTAGGCGAGGCAGAGTGCGCGCACGGCGGCGAAATCCCGAGGACTCGCCGCCGTGCGGAGGGTGATCTGGGTCACGCGGTCAGATCCGGAATGATCAGGCGTTGGCTTCGCGGATCTTCTCGGCGGCGTCCTTGTCGTAGGTCACGCCGCTGGTCTCGAACAGGGCGTCGAGCTCGCCCGAGAGGGTCATCTCGGTGACGATGTCGCAGCCGCCGACGAATTCGCCCTTGATGTAGAGCTGCGGAATCGTCGGCCAGTCCGAGTAGTCCTTGATGCCCTGGCGGATGGCGTCATCGGCCAGCACGTTCACGTCGAGGTAGTCGACGCCCATGTAGTTGAGCACGCCTGCGACGCGGCTCGAGAAGCCACATTGCGGCATGGTCTTGGTGCCCTTCATGAAGAGCACCACGTCGTTCGCCTTCACCGTTTCTTCGATACGGGTGGTTGCGTCGGTCGTCATCTCTGTCTCCTGTCTGCGCGCGCCGCCCGGCAGAGGGCGCGGCGTGGATGTCTGGTCTTGCTATGTGTGTCTTACTCGGGGGCCTTGGTGGTGAGCGCCAGCGCGTGCAGCTCGCCATGGTTGCCGTCCATCTTGCCCTTCAGCGCGGCGTAGACGGCGCGCTGCTGCTGGACACGGTTCTGGCCGCGGAAGCTTTCGTCGATGACCTCGGCGGCGTAGTGATTGCCGTCTCCGGCGAGGTCGGTGATGGTGATCTTGGCCTCGGGGAAGGCGGCGCGGATGAGCTGTTCGATCTCCGTCGCTTCTATTGCCATGTGGGCGGACTCCGCTGTCAGACTGTTCTACTCAGATGTAAGACGGGCGCCGCGCAGGTGCAAGCGCGGGCCATTTGCTTGGCAGGCTTCGGGGGCGAGCTGCGGGGCGGGGGCTCAGAGATCCAGCTCGACCCAGACCGGCACGTGGTCCGACGGCTTGTCGCGGCCGCGGATGTCGCGGTCGATGCCGCAATCGGTCATCAGGTCGGCGCAGGCGGGGGTCATCAGCACGTGGTCGATGCGGATGCCGTTGTTTCGCTGCCAGGCGCCCGCCTGGTAGTCCCAGAAGGAATAATGCCCCGGTCCCTGCACCCGGGCGCGGAACGCCTCGGTGAAGCCGAGGTTGAGAATGCGGCGGAAGGCATCGCGGCTCTGCTGCAGGTAAAGCGCGTCCTTCTCCCAGGCCTGCGGCTTGGCGGCGTCCTCGGCCTGCGGAATGATGTTGTAGTCGCCCGCCATCAGGGCGGGGGTCTCGTCGGCCAGCAGTTGCTGCGCGCGGGCGTGCAGCCGGTCCATCCAATCGAGCTTGTAGCCGTATTTGCCGTCGCGGATCGGCTGGCCCTCCGCGTCGAACTCCACCGGGTTGCCGTTCGGCAGGTAGAGCCCGCAGAGGCGCACGGCTTCCTTCTCGCCCACGACCGTCGCCTCGATCCAGCGCGCCTGCTCGTCGCTGTCGTCGCCGGGCAGGCCGCGGCTGACGTCCTCGAGCGGGTGCTTCGACAGGATCGCCACGCCGTTGAAGCTCTTCATGCCGTGGGTCTCGACGTTGTAGCCGCGCTCTTCGAAGAGTTCGCGCGGGAAGGCCTCGTCGACCGACTTGATTTCCTGCAGCAACGCGACATCGGGCTGGGCCTCGTCGAGCCAGTCCGTCAGCGCGCCGGCGCGCGCCTTGATGCCGTTGATGTTGAAGGTGGCAATCTTCATCTGGAGCCCTCCGAAGTTGCGCCAGCTATCGCGCAAAGCCGGCGGAGGGACAAGGCCGGCTGTCCGGATTCGGTGGCGATTCGGCCGCAAAAGGCCGCGATTCGGAGGCAATTTTCGAATTTGGGTGACGCTAGGGAAACTATCCCCAGAAAAAAAACTTTCTGTGGGGAAACGAGATTGTCGCGCGGGGTGACGAAATTGTAAGTCATTGTTTCTGTGAAGAACTTCTGTATTAATACACCTTAACAAGAAACCATATTGCCTGAAGCAAGCATCGCAAGAAACCCTGAAGCACGTTTCTCGTGTCAATCCAACCAGGGAGATCTTCCATGACTGCTCAACTCAAGGAAATCGTGACTGCAGAAGCCCGGGACCGCATCGACGCCGATCTGTTCGGCGGCGAGGGCTGCGCCATGTTCACCTCGGGCGCCGCACCCGCCGGGGCCGAAACGCTGCTCGGCGGCGGAGTCGAGATGTTCACCTCGGGGGCGGCGCCCGCGGGGGCCGAGATTGCCTCGGGCGAGGGGGCGGCGCTCTTCACCTCGGGCGCCGGGCCGGTGACTGCCTCGGGCGAGGCGGTCGGCCTCTTCACCTCAGGGGCAGCGCCACTGCGCTCCGAGATCGGCGCAGGCGACGCCACGGCGCTCTTCACCTCGGGCGCCTGAGCCCTCGCGCACGGGCGGGCGCCGCTCCGGTGCCCGCCTGTCACCGCCTGTGTCCTGTTCTTGCTCCCGCGCGCAGAAAGGCTCTCCGCATGTCCAATGTCGTCGCCCTTCGCCCTTCGCCCCGCGTCGCCGACCCGGACAGGCGCATCGCGGCGCTGATCGCCTGTTTCGCGCTGCATCGCCGCAGCGAGGAGGATGTGTTCTGGCTCAAGGAGAACGCCGAGCTTTTGAACATCCTCGACTGTACCGGCGCGGCGAGATGGGCCGGGATCGGCCCGCAGGCGCTGCTGCCGCATGCCGAGTTCTACACCAGCGCCGAGGCGCGGCTGGCCTTCTTCCCGCAATACTACCGCTTCCTGCTGTCGATGGTGCTCGACCTCGAGGACCTCGGGATGCCCGGAGAGACCGGCGCGCGTATGGCGCGGAGCATCGCGGCGTCCGGCGCGCCCGGGACCGAGCTGTCGGACCTGCAGCGCATGGAGGCGCGGCGGCTGCTGGCGCGGCGAGCGGTTTCCGGTCCGGCCGATCCCGGCCTCGAGGACCGGCTGCGCGATTTCTGCGCCCGGCCGGGCACCTTTGCGCTGCCGAACAAGAAGGCGGCCTACGAGCTTACCCATATCGTCTTCTACCTCAGCGAATACGGCCGCCGTGATCCGCGCCTGGCCCCCGAGGCGCTGACCAGCCTGCAGTTCGCCGGCCACCTCGCCTTTCTCGAGCAGAACTCCGACCTGCTGGCCGAGGTCTGCATCGCGCTGCGCTACGCCGGCGAGCTGCCGCCGGCGCTCTGGACAAGCTGGCTAAGCCGCGAGACGCAGCTCTTCCATGTAGAGGCGGACCCGCAGGGCCCGCTGCAGGACGGCTACCACGATTTCCTCGTCTGCAATTGGCAGCTGGCCCTGTCGGGCGACGAGCCCTTCCGCAAGCCGCTGGTGCCGGGGCGCATGCGCTTCGACCGGGCGGCACAGCGGCTCGCGCCGCTGCGCGAACTGTCGCGGGCGCTCTTTGCCATGAAGGGCGGGCGCAGCGCCGATTGGGTGGTGATGCGCCGCCGCATGGAGGGAGCACTGCCGCCCATGGTGCTCGAACTGCTCGACGTCATGGCCCGCGAGACGGCTCATTTTGACGCATTCTTCGAGGGGTTCGCCCGGGCGGGCCGGGCATGAGGGCGGCGCTCACCGGCGCAGCGCTGGTCGCGGTCTACACCGCGCTCATCGCCGCGGCGGACGGGATCACCAAGCTGATCGCCGGAGGCTACGCGGCCCCGCAGTTCTTCGCCCTGTCTTCGGCCATGGTGCTGGTCTTCGCGCTCTGCGCGGCACGGCGGCAGGGGCCGCTGCGCGAGGCGCTGAGCCTGCGGAGCCGCCGCATCATGGCGCTGCGCGCGCTGCTGACCGTGCTTGCCGCCACCGGCTTTTTCCAGGCGTTCCGCCTGCTGCCCTTTGCCGATGTCTTCCTCTTCATCGGGCTCATGCCGCTCATCGCCGCCGCGCTTTCCGGCGCGGCGCTTGGCGAGCCGGTCCGTCCCGCCTCGTGGCTGGCGCTGGGGGTCGGCGCCGCGGGCATCCTCGTGCTGGTGCCCGAGGGCCGGGCTGGCTGGGCGCGGGGCACCTCTGGGCGCTGCTGGCCGCTGTGTCGGGCACCGCCTCGATGGTCGCCTCCCGCGCCATCGCGCGGCGCGAGCGCAAGCCGCTGGCGCAGGTCTTCTGGCCCAACCTCGCGCTGGCGCTGGTCATGGGCGCGGCGCTGCCCCTCGTCTGGCAGCCGATGCCGCTTGCTGACTGGCTCTGGGTGGCGGGCTACGCGCTCTTCCTCTTCGGCGCGCGCTATGTCTCGGTCGAGGCGCTGCGGCTGCTCCCGGCCTATGTCGCGACGCCGCTGATGAACCTGCAGTTCGTCTGGATGGTCGGCATCGGCTTTTTCGGCTTCGGAGAGCTGCCCGGTGTCGGCCCCATGTTCGGCGCCGCGCTGGTGATCGGCTCGGGGCTCTGGCTGGTGGCCGACGAGGCGCTGCCGGCGCGGCGGCGGCTGCGCGCGTAGGCAAGCCCGGGCCCGACGGTGTCGCCCCGACCCCGGGTTGGAAGACGCCCCTCGCGCCGACCACGCTTTTCGCGGGCGGCTTATGGACAGGGACCGGATGGGGATATACACCCGTCCGGAACCCGCAGACGAGGCGCAAGAGAACACCCATGCCCACGCTGAACGACATTCGCTCGACGTTTCTGAACTACTTCGCCAAGCAGGGCCACGAGATCGTGCCCTCGAGCCCGCTTGTTCCCCGCAACGACCCCACGCTGATGTTCACCAACTCAGGGATGGTGCAGTTCAAGAACTGCTTCACCGGCGTCGAGAACCGTGATTACAAGCGCGCCACGACCGCACAGAAATGCGTGCGCGCCGGCGGCAAGCACAACGACCTCGACAACGTGGGCTACACCGCGCGGCACCACACCTTCTTCGAGATGCTCGGCAACTTCTCCTTCGGCGACTACTTCAAGGCCGAAGCGATCCCCTTTGCCTGGGATCTGGTGACCAAGCATTTCGATATTTCGCCCGAGCGCCTCTACACCACCGTCTATCACACCGATGACGAGGCCTATGAGCTGTGGAAGAAGATCGGCGTGCCGGAAAGCCGGATCATCCGCATCGCCACCTCGGACAACTTCTGGCAGATGGGGCCGACCGGCCCCTGCGGCCCCTGCACCGAGATCTTCTTCGACCACGGCGAGAAGTTCTGGGGTGGCCCTCCGGGCTCGCCCGAGGAGGACGGTGACCGTTTCATCGAGATCTGGAACGTCGTCTTCATGCAGAACGAGCAGTTCGAAGATGGCTCGATGCGCGCGCTCGACATGCAGTCGATCGACACCGGCATGGGCATCGAGCGGGTCGCGGCGCTGCTTCAGGGCACCAATGACAACTACGGCACCGACCTGATGCGCGCGCTGATCGAGGCCTCGGCCGACGCCACCAGCAGCGATCCGGACGGTCCGGGCAAGACCCACCACCGGGTGATCGCCGATCACCTGCGCTCGACCTCCTTCCTGATCGCCGACGGCGTGATGCCCTCCAACGACGGTCGCGGCTACGTGCTGCGCCGCATCATGCGCCGCGCCATGCGCCACGCGCACATGCTGGGCGCCAAGGATCCGGTCATGTACCGGCTCGTCCCGGCGCTGGTGCGCCAGATGGGTGCGGCCTATCCCGAGCTGCACCGCGCGCAGGCCCTGATCGAAGAGACGCTGAAGCTGGAAGAGACCCGCTTCAAGCAGACCCTCGACCGCGGCCTCAAGCTGCTCGACGACGAGCTGGTCGGCCTCGGCGAGGGCGCCAAGCTGCCCGGCGAGGCGGCCTTCAAGCTCTACGACACCTATGGCTTCCCGCTGGATCTCACGCAGGACGCCTTGCGCGAGCGCGGCCGCGAGGTCGACACCGAGGGCTTCGACAAGTCGATGGCCGAGCAGAAAGCCAAGGCTCGCGCGGCATGGTCCGGCTCGGGCGAGGCGGCGGATCTGACGATCTGGTACGACATCGCCGAAGAGAAGGGCGCCACGGACTTCCTCGGCTATGACACCGAGACCGCCGAGGGTCAGATCCTCGCGCTGGTCAAGGACGGTGCGGTGGTCGACAAGCTGGCGAGCGGCGAAAGCGGCTGGGTCGTGCTGAACCAGACTCCCTTCTACGGCGAGAGCGGCGGCCAGGTCGGCGACAAGGGCTGGCTGCGCCGGCTCGAGGATGAGGACGACCAGGCCGAGGTCACCGACGCGCAGAAGCTGGCGGGCGGCAAGCTCACCGGCCACATGGTCACGGTGAAATCGGGCAGCTTCAACCGCGGCGACGCGGTCGGGGTCGAGGTCGACCACACCCGCCGCGGCAAGATCCGCGCCAACCACTCGGCGACCCACCTGCTGCACGAGGCGCTGCGTCGGGCGCTCGGCGATCACGTCGCGCAGCGTGGCTCGCTCAATGCGCCGGAGCGCCTGCGCTTCGACTTCTCGCACACCAAGGCGCTGACCGCCGAGGAGATCGCGCAGGTCGAAACCGAGGTGAACGCCTTCATCCGCCAGAACTCGGCGGTGAGCACCCGGATCATGACCCCGGATGATGCCCGCGGGCTCGGCGCCCAGGCGCTCTTCGGCGAGAAATACGGCGACGAGGTCCGCGTTGTCTCCATGGGCACGCTCGCCGGCTCGGGCAAGGGCGCGGACGGGCAGACCTATTCGCTCGAACTCTGCGGCGGCACCCATGTCGCCCAGACCGGTGACATCGGCATGTTCGCCCTGACCTCGGAATCGGCCTCCTCGGCCGGCGTGCGCCGCATCGAGGCGTTGACCGGCGAGGCCGCCATGGCCGCGCTGCGCGGCCGCGACAAGGCGCTCTCGGGTATCGAGGGGCTGCTGAAGGTCTCGGGTGACGAAGCGGTGACCCGTGTCTCCGCGCTGCTCGACGAGCGCCGCAAGCTCGAGAACGAGGTCGCCCAGCTGCGCCGCGATCTCGCCATGGCCGGCGGTGCCGGGCAGGGCGGCGGAGCCGAGGCCCGCGAGGTGAACGGCATGAAGTTCGTCGGCCAGATGCTGTCGGGCGTCCAGGGCAAGGACCTGCCGCCGCTGATCGACGAGCACAAGTCGCGGCTCGGCTCCGGCGTGGTGCTGCTGATCGCCGACACCGGCGACAAGGTGGCCGTGGCCGCCGGCGTCACCGAGGACCTCAAGGCGACCATCTCGGCGGTGGACGTGGTCAAGGCGGCGGTCGCGGCGCTCGGCGGCAAGGGCGGTGGAGGTCGTCCGGACCTCGCCCAGGGCGGAGCCAAGGACGCCAGCCAGGCCGAGGCGGCCATTGCGGCGGCCGAGGCAGTTCTGCTAGGCTGATCAAAAGCTTAGGGAGGAGCTTATGACCGCTTACATGATCGCCCGCATCGAGGTCACCGACCCCGAGGAATACGCCAAGTATGCTGGCCAAACCGTTGCGCTCGCCGAGAAATTCGGCGGGCGTTTCCTTGTGAAGGGCGGCCCGCAGGCCTTCGTCGAAGGCGAGGGGCCGGGCCGGCACGTGGTGGTGGAATTCCCCAGCCGCGTCGCTGCTGAACGCTGGTACAATTCGCCCGAATACCAGCGCATCCTGCCCATCGCCCTGCGCGCCTCGACGCGCGACCTTGTCATCGTGGAAGGACTCTGATGCCCGCTCTCTGGATCGCCCATGTCACCGTCACCGACGAGGAGGCCTATGGCCGATACGCCAAGCTCGCCGGTCCCGCGATCGCCAAGCACGGTGGCGCCTTCATCGCCCGCGGCGGCCGCTACGTGCAGCTCGAGGGCAAGGAGCGCCCGCGCAATGTGGTGGCGAAATTTCCCTCGGTCGAGGCGGCCGAGGCCTGCTACCACTCGCCAGAGTACCAGGAGGCGCTCAGCCACGCCCGCGGTGCCTCCGAGCGCGAACTGCTGATCGTCGAAACCAGCGAGTGAGCGCCTGCGATTGAGCCTCGCGCACCTGCTGCCGGTGCTCTTGCTGGTGGCCTCGAACTTCTTCATGACCATGGCCTGGTACGGGCACCTGCGCTTTCCCGGCGCGCCGCTCTGGGCCGTGGTCTTCATCAGCTGGGGCATCGCGCTGGTGGAATACTGGCTCGCGGTGCCCGCAAATCGGCTTGGCCACCGCGTCTATTCCGCCGCGGAACTGAAGACCCTGCAGGAAGTCATCACGCTGATCGTCTTCGCCGGCTTCTCGGCCCTCTGGCTGAAGGAGCCGCTGACGCTCAACCACGCGGTCGGCTTCGGTTTCATCGCCCTCGGCGCCTTTTTCATCTTCCGCGGCCCCTTCGGCTGAGTAGTCGACGGCCTGCACCGGCAAAGGAAAACGCGGTCCCCGTCATAGGGACCGCGTTTGTGTTTCTTCTAGGCCGAAATATCCCGGGGGTGCGGGGGCAGAGCCCCCGCTTGATCCCGTGTGCGGGGGCAGAGCCCCCGCGTCTTCCGGCTTACTGGCTGCGCGACTGGCGCTTGCGCTCGTGCGGGTCGAGGTAGCGCTTGCGCAGGCGGATCGCGTTCGGGGTCACTTCCACCAGCTCGTCGTCGTTGATGTAGGCGATCGCCTCTTCCAGCGTGAAGGTGATCGGGGTGGTCAGGCGCACGGCCTCGTCGGTGCCCGAGGCCCGCACGTTGGTCAGCTTCTTGCCCTTCAGCGGGTTCACCTCGAGGTCGTTGTCGCGGCTGTGCTCGCCGATGATCATGCCGGTGTAGACCGGTGCCTGCGCCCCGAGGAACATCTTGCCGCGGTCCTCGAGGTTCCACAGCGCATAGGCCACGGCCTCGCCGTTCTCCATCGAGATCAGCACGCCGGCGCGGCGGCCTTCGATGGCGCCCTTGTGCGCGGTCCAGCCGTGGAAGGTGCGGTTCAGAACGCCGGTGCCGCGGGTGTCGGTGAGGAACTCGCCATGGTAGCCGATCAGGCCGCGCGAGGGCACGTGGGCCACGATGCGGGTCTTGCCGGCGCCGGCGGGCTTCATCTCGACCAGCTCGCCCTTGCGCGGGCCGGTGATCTTCTCGATCACCGCGCCGGTGTATTCGTCATCCACGTCGATGGTGACTTCCTCGACCGGCTCCATGCGGGTGCCATTGTCGTCCTTCATGATCACCTGCGGACGCGAGATCGACAGCTCGAAGCCCTCGCGGCGCATGTTCTCAATGAGCACGCCCATCTGCAGTTCGCCGCGGCCCGAGACCTCGAAGGCCTCGCCACCGGGGGTGTCGGCGATCTTGATCGCGACGTTGCCCTCGGCTTCCTTCATCAGGCGCTCGCGGATGACGCGCGACTGCACCTTCTTGCCGTCGCGGCCGGCGAGCGGGCTGTCGTTGATGCCGAAGGTCACGGTGATGGTCGGCGGATCGATCGGCTGGGCGTCGAGCGGCTCGTCCACGGCCAGTGCGCAGATCGTGTCGGCCACGGTCGCCTTGGTCATCCCGGCGAGCGAGACGATGTCGCCTGCGAGGCCTTCCTCGATGTCCGCCTGGGCAAGGCCGCGGAAGGCCTGCACGCGGGTGACGCGGAACTGCTCGATCTTCTGGCCGATGCGGCTGATCGCCTGCACGGTCTGGCCGACCTTGACGCGGCCGGACTCGATACGGCCGGTCAGCAGGCGGCCGACAAAGGGGTCGGAGCCGAGCGTGGTGGCCAGCATGCGGAAGTCTTCGTCCTGGTGCTTGATCTGCTTGGGCGCGGGAACGTGGTCGACGATCAGGCGGAACAGCGCGTCGAGGTTCTTGCGCGGCCCGTCGAGTTCGGCATCGGCCCAGCCGTTGCGGCCCGAGGCGTACATGTGCGGGAAGTCGAGCTGGTCCTCGTCCGCGCCGAGCGAGGCGAAGAGATCAAAGCACTGATCGAGCGCGCGGTCGGGCTCGGCGTCGGGCTTGTCGACCTTGTTCAGCACCACGATCGGGCGCAGGCCGAGGCGCAGCGCCTTCGAGGTGACGAACTTGGTCTGGGGCATCGGGCCCTCGGCCGCGTCCACCAGCAGCACCACGCCATCGACCATGCTCAGGATGCGCTCGACCTCGCCGCCGAAGTCGGCGTGGCCGGGGGTGTCGACGATGTTGATGCGGGTGTTCTTCCACTCGACCGAGGTCGGCTTGGCAAAGATGGTGATGCCGCGCTCGCGCTCGAGATCGTTGCTGTCCATGGCGCGCTCGGCCACGGCTTGGTTCTCGCGGAACGCGCCGGACTGTTTGAGCAGCTCGTCCACCAGGGTGGTCTTGCCATGGTCAACGTGTGCGATGATCGCGATATTGCGCAGGTCCATAGGAATGCCTTTGAAGGGAGGTTTGCGCGCGGGTTAGCCGGGGAAGGGGGAAAATGCCAGCCCTTAATGCGGCGAGGCCCCGGAAAACAGGTGAATCACGAGGATCCCGGCAACAATCAGCCCCATTCCGAGGATTGCCGCGAGGTCCAGCTTCTGCCCGAAGGCCACCAGCCCGATCACCGAGATGAGGACGATGCCCAGCCCCGACCACATGGCATAGGCCAGCCCCACCGGCATGGCGCGCAGCACGATCGACAATAGGTAGAAGGCCGCGGCATAGGCGACCACCACGATCGCCGAGGGCAGCGGCCGGGTGAATTGCTGACTGGCCTGCAGCGCGGCGGTGCCGATGGTCTCGGCAAGCACGGCGAGGGCGAGAGTGAGGTAGGGCATTGCGAACTCCGCTGAGACTGACCCCGTTCTGACCCGGCCCGGGGGCGGCTGCAAGCCGGGAGGCGGCGCCGAAGGGGGCGGTGCGGCGGCGGGTGTACCGTCAAAAATCTGCCTGTCTTAACTCGGTGTGAGGAAATCGCCGCTAGACGAGGGCTGAAACCCTATTGCGGAGGTGTTCCATGTCTATCCGTCGCTCATCAGCCCTGTGTCGCTGCCCGGTCGTTCCCGATTGGATGGCGCTCGCGCTCTCCGCGCTGCTCTTTCTTGCGCCGGCCGCCCGCGCGGCCGAGATCGACGCGCCGCTGCAGGCAGTGATCGCGCAATACGTGCAGCCGTTCCTCGAGGATGCCGCTCTGATTGCGGCGATCAAGGCGCAGAACGACGTCACAAGCCGCTATGACGACGCAAGGATCAACGAACTCGACGCAATGTGGCAGGCAGAGATCGGCGCCACCGAGATCCCGACGATAACCCCGGTCTGGGACAACCCGGTGGCCGACGCGCTGCGCGCAGAGGTGGCCAGTTCCGGCGGCCTGATCCGCGAGATCCTCGTGATGGATGCGCGCGGACTGAACGTCGCCGTGTCCAGCGTGACCTCGGACTATTGGCAGGGCGACGAGGCCAAGTATCTCGAAACCTACGCGCGCGGCCCCGACGCCGTACATATCGGCGATGTGGAGTTCGACGAATCGAGCCAGGTCTACATGCAGCAGCTGTCGCTGAGCATCGCAGACCCGCAGTCTGGCGCAGTGATCGGCGCGCTGACCGTCGGGCTCGACGCGGAGAGGCTGCAATGAAGGTGCGGGCGCTTAGGCTGTTCAGGTCAGGGCGCAGCTCGCGCGACCCGGCAGCGGGCAAACCGGACGCGGGCAAACCAGCAGACCCGGTCTGGATCCCGGGCAAGCCCGCCACAGGGATCCGGCGTGTCGTGGGATCGGTGTTTGCGCAGGTGGCGGGGCTCGTGGTGCTATCGAGCCTGGTCGTCGCCGCGGTGCTCGCAGCGCAGGTGTGGCGGCTCAGCGACAAGGCGACCGAGACAGGGATTGCCGGCACGGCGCGGCATTCCGTCGAAGCCACCGCCGCCAGCCTGCTGCCCTCGGTGCGGTTTCGCGACGAAGCACGGCTGGCGCAAATCCTGAAGGAAAAGGCCCAAAGCGCCGGGACGGATCTTCTGGGCGGCCTGGTGCTGGGCGCGGAGGGCGAGGTTCTCGCGCGCACGGGCAATCTGGGCGACCGCGAGGCGGCACTTCTGGCATTGGCGCAGAAAGCCCTGGCGGAGGGCGGGCGCCAGGGCATGCTGGGGGATTTTGTCGCGACCGAAGCGGTCGCGCTGCCGGGCGAGGGTGCGCCGCTCGGCGCGCTGGCGATGGCCTGGACCGACAGCGCCATGCGCGCCTCGATCCTCCGCGACAAGCACATCATGCTGGTGAGCGCCGCGGCAAGCCTCTGTCTCATGCTCGTCGTGTCCCTGGTGCTTCTGCGTCGTATCGTGCTCGCGCCGCTGAGCGCGCTGCGCAGGGGCATGTCGCGGGTGGCGGCGGGGGATTACGATGTCACGCTTCGCGCCGAGCGGCGCCGCGACGAATTTGGCGAGTTGGGGCGCAACCTGGCGGATCTCACCAAGACCCTGGCGCGGGGTCGCGATGCGCAAGAGGCCCGCGGGCGCGCCCATGAGGCGCAGAACCAGGTGGTGCGCCATTTGAGCGATGCGCTTGATGCCCTCGCCGGGGGCTCGCTGCGGCACACGATCATCGAGGCATTTCCCGGGGAATACGAAGAGTTGCGCGCCAACTACAACCGTGCGGTCGAGAGCCTGCGCGCCACGATGACCGAGGTGAACTCGGGGGCGCTCAACATCCACAGCAGCGCCGAAGAGATCGCGCGCGCCTCCGATGATCTCTCCCGCCGCACCGAGACGCAGGCGGCCACGCTGGAGCAGACGGCGGCTGCTCTCGACGAGATGCTGGCCCGGGTGCGCGAGGCCGCACAGGCGGCACGCGACGCCGAGAGCAGCGTCCAGACGGCTTCGAAGCTCGCGGATCAGAACGGCGAGGTCATGCGCTCGGCGATCGAGGCCATGGGCGGCATCGAACGCAGTTCGCAACAGATCAACGAGATCATCGGGGTGATCGACGACATCGCTTTCCAGACCAATCTTCTTGCGCTCAACGCGGGGGTTGAGGCAGCGCGCGCCGGGGCGTCGGGCAAGGGTTTTGCGGTCGTGGCCTCCGAGGTGCGGGCGCTGGCGCAACGCAGTTCGGACGCGGCGCAGCAGATCAAGACGTTGATCAGCGGCTCGGCGGACCGGGTGCGCGACGGGGTGGAACTGGTCGAACGCTCGGGCGAGGCGCTGGGCGAGGTGGTCGCGCAGGTGAGCCAGATCTCGACGCTGGTCAGCAACATCGCCGGGGTGGCCGCCGAACAGGCGCAGGGCCTCAACGAGATCAACGTCGGTGTCAGCAACCTCGACCGGGTCACCCAGCAGAACGCCGCCATGGTCGAGGAAAGCACCGCCGCCGCCCATATGCTGCGCGGAGACGCGGGCCGTCTGTCTGACCTGATGCGCGGCTTCAGCGTCGGCGAAGAGGGGGCGGCGCCTTCGGGGCGGGCAAGCGCCGCGGCCTGAGCGCTGCTCAGCCCTTGGTGCTGATCGCCGCGGCCACCACCGCGACGAAGTCCGCCTCGTCCCGCACCGTGGCCATGTCCGAGGCGTCGACGGTCACGCCCCAGTTGCGCGCCATTTCCTCGTAGCGCGGCTGCCGGTGCGCCAGCGCCTGTGCGTAAGTCCAGCGGATAAACGCGTCGGGATCCACGGCCGTCTCGGACACGCCCATCTCGTCGAGGTAGCGCGTCCAGGCGGCCTCGAGGAACTCGGGCTGGTAGGCCATGGGCTTTGGCGCGCGGTCGAACCGGCGGATCAATTCCTCGGTATGCGTCTCGCTGCCGCGGATCCAGACCATCAGCGCCTGGCGCGAGAGCTCCGACAGGATTGGATCACGCGGGTTCCGGGCGTCCACCCATTCGCAGATCGATCCGCCGGTGTCGCAGACGAAATGCGGATAGCCGTAGAGCTGCTGGGCGCGTTCGATGAAATAGCCCGTGTCCAGCAGGGCCTGTTCCTCGGCGCGGCGGAACTGGTCCTGCCGCATGCGGTAGCTGTTCATCGCCTGACCGCCCTTTGCCGGATCGCCGGGTTTGCCGAGGTAGGTGGAGACCGGGGTGAGGTTTTCGAAGGTGATGTTCGAGCCGATGTAGATCGAATCCGACAGGAGAAGCTCGCGCAGGAATGGATTCTTCATCGCCTCGGCCTTGGCGTTGTCGGCGATGTATTCGCCCATGTAACGCGTGCCGATACGGTAATCGATCGAATAGTGGAACCAGTCGCCCGACTGCCGCAGCATCGAAGACACGTGGGTCTTGCCAAGCCCCGACATGGCGAAAAGCACGACGTGCTTGCGCGCGGCATCCTGCCAGTCGGCGGCGGTTTCATACAGCATGGGACGGCTCCTGGTTCGTCTGCCCCGACAGGTACTTGCGCCCGCGCGCCGCGTCAAACACCGCGCTTACGCCACCGCACGGCGCGCGGCGCGGGTTTCGCGCAGGATATTGGCGTAATTGGCAGCAAAGATGATCGCCGCGCCAAGCAGGACCCAAGGGTCCAGCGGCTCGGCGTAGAGCAGCATGCCGACGATGGCAATGACCGGCAGGCGGGTGAAGTCGATCGGCATGACCACCGAGGCGGGTGCGAGGCCAAGCGCCGTGGTCAGGCAGTAGTGCGCGCAAAGTCCGGCGAGGCCGATGACGATCACCCCCGGGACGGCCTCGGCCGAGGGCAGGGCGATGTCACCGTCGAAGCCGGCGCAGACCAGCCCCATGATCGCCTGCGTCAGGGTCAGCCAGAACAGGATGCACAGGGTGCTGTCGGTGCGGGTGAGCTTGCGGGTGAAGATCGCCGAGCCGGCAAAACCGATGGCCGCGCCCGCCGCGGCAACGAGCCCGGGAGAGAGGGTCTCGGGCGAGGGGCGGGTGACGATCAGGATGCCAAGGAAGCCGACCAGCGCCGCCAGCGTGCGCGGCCAGGTCAGCCGCTCGCCCAGCACCAGCGGCGCCAGCAGCATGGCCCAGATCGGCCCGGTGAACTCCAGCGCGAAGACCTGGGCAAGCGGGATCACCGTGATCGCGTAGAACCACAGGTTCTGCCCGGTGAAGTGGCTGATATTGCGAATGATATGCGTGCCGATGTGGCGCGTGGCCACGGTCTTCCGCTTGCCGGTCAGCTGCACGATGCTGCTGATGATCGCCACGCCGAGCAGCGAGCGGTAGAGCATGATCTCGAATGTGTCGAGACCGCTGCTGACATAGCGCCCCGCCACCGCCATGGCGCTGAAGGAAAAGATCGACCCGAGCATCCAGAGCGCGGCCTTCGGCACCGCGCCAAGGCCCGGGGGGGGTCAGCGGCTGGGGGCTCACAGGTCTGCCACGTCGTAATCGCGTGGCAGATCGCCGGTGATGCGGAACCAGGCGCTGGCGCGGGTGCGGTGTTGATGCGCGTCGAAGGCGTCGCGGCTCTGGAAAAGTTCCGAGACCTCGAAGACCCCGTCCTCGGTCTCGCGCAGCTCGAAATAGAGACAGCCGGGCTCGGCGCGGGTCAGGCGGATATGTTCTGCCATCGCGGCGCGCACCTCGAGGCACCGCTCGGGCGGCGCGGTCATGCGGCCGGTCAGCTGCACGGCGCTCATGTCGCGCTCCGGGTCGGCTGGATCTTCGGGAAGGCGGCGGGGCGCGGCTGCGCGGAAAGTCTGGTCGTCATGGGGGTCCTCTCGCTGCGGACACTGGCGCGCGGCACGGGCAGGGGCAAGAGGCAATCGGACCCTCGCGCCGCGGTTGGCGGCAGGGTGTGGTCTCGATGCGTGGCGCGGAAACGAAAGGAGGCCGGGTTTCCCCGGCCTCCATGATCAATGCCTGATCATTCCCACTCGATCGTGCCCGGGGGCTTCGAGGTGATGTCGTAGGTGCATCGGTTGATGCCCTTCACCTCGTTGATGATCCGCGTCGCGGTCTCGCCGAGGAACTCGTGGGTGAATGGGTAATAATCCGCGGTCATGCCGTCGACCGAGGTCACCGCGCGCAGGGCGCAGGCATAATCGTAGGTGCGGCCATCGCCCATCACGCCCACGGTGCGCACCGGCAGGATCGCCACGAAGGCCTGCCAGATCTCGTCGTAGAGACCGTGCTTGCGGATCTGGTCGATGTAGACCGCGTCCGCCTTGCGCAGGATGTCGAGCTTCTCGCGGGTGATCTCGCCGGGGCAGCGGATCGCCAGACCCGGGCCGGGGAAGGGGTGGCGGCCGATGAAGCTGGCCGGCAGGCCAAGTTCGTGCCCCAGCGCACGTACCTCGTCCTTGAAGAGCTCGCGCAGAGGCTCGACCAGCTTGAGACCCATCTTCTCGGGCAGGCCGCCCACGTTGTGGTGCGACTTGATGGTGACCGAGGGGCCACCCGAGAAGCTGACGCTCTCGATCACGTCGGGGTAAAGCGTGCCCTGCGCGAGGAAGGTCGCATCCTCGATCTGGTCGGCGTATTTCTGGAACACGTCGATGAACAGCTTACCGATGATCTTGCGCTTGGTCTCGGGGTCGGAAACGCCCTCAAGCTCGCCGAGGAACAGGTCCTGCTCCTGCGCGTGGATCACCGAGAGGTTCATGTGGTCGCGGAACATCGCGACAACCTCGTCGGCCTCGTTGAGGCGCAGCAGGCCGTGGTCGACGAAGACGCAGGTCAGCTGCTCGCCGATCGCCTCGTGCAGCAGCGCCGCGGTGACAGAGCTGTCGACGCCGCCGGACAGGGCGCAGATGACCTTGGAGTCGCCGACCTGCTCGCGGATCTTGCGCACCGCTTCCTCGCGGTATGCATCCATCGTCCAGTCGCCCGTGAAGCCGGCTTCGCGGATGAAGTTCTCGTAGAGCGTCTTGCCGTTCGGGGTGTGGTGCACCTCGGGGTGGAACTGCACGGCGTAGAACTTGCGGCTGGTGTCGGCGGTGATCGCGAAGGGCGCGCCGGGCGAGGTGGCGTAGACCTCGAAGCCCGGGGCGATTTCCGAGACGTGGTCGCCGTGGCTCATCCACACCTGCTCGCGGCCGGTGCCGTCGAGGAACCAGCCCGACAGCAGGTCGAGGCGCTCTTCCTTCGGCGTCACGTAGGCGCGGCCGAATTCGGCGGTGTGGCTCTGGCCGGCTTCGACCTTGCCGCCGAGGTCATGCATCATGACCTGCTGGCCGTAGCAGATGCCGAGGATCGGCACGCCGAGATCGTAGGCGGATTTGGGCGGGCGAGGCGAGCCCTCGCGCGTCACGCTGTCGGGGCCACCGGAGAAGACGATGGCCTTGGGGGCGAACTCCTTCAGGAACGCATCGGTGACGTTCTGATAGGGGTGGATTTCGCAGTAGACGTTCAGCTCGCGCAGGCGCCGCGCGATGAGCTGCGTCACCTGGCTACCGAAGTCGATGATGAGGAGGCGATCATGCTGGGTCATGCGGCTGCTTTAGGCGGGCCGCGCCCGGCGCGCAAGAGGTTGGGTGACTGCTGGACGGAAATGCCGTGGCGCGGGGCGATCGCGGCGGACGCGCTCATTCGATCTGGCTGAGCAGGGCCGGGGCGGTGACCAGCCGGCGCACGCCGTGGCTGTGGGTTTCCTCGAAGACGTTGCCCATGGCCGCCCAGGCGTCGAGCGTCGCGATGTCGAGCCGGGCGCAGCGCGGACGGACCGACCAGGTGACCTGCAGCGGCGAGCAGAGCTGCTGGCTGTAGCTGGGGCCCGTGGTCGAGCCGCGGAACACCACCGGCGCACCGGTGCCACTGGGCAGGGCGCGGGGCTGGTGGCGGCCATTGCGCATGGTTCCGAGGTAGATGAAGTCGCGAAAGTCGAGCGCATTGTGATCATTCACCACCAGGAAGACCTGGGATTCGACCCGCAGCTCGGGGTTAGAGCAGGACGCCGACAGGCAGGCGCCGAGACCCGGGCCGGGGGCCACGTCGCAGGAGGAATAGACCCAATGGACCTCGATCGTGTCGCCGGGGTCGACCCCCTCGAAACGCGCGGGGCCGCCGCTGGGGCGGGAGAGCTCGGCGGCGCTGAGACTGGCCGAGCCCGCGCATTTGAAGCCGCCATGCTCGCCGGGGCCGGCGTAGATGGAGAAGCCCGGCCCGAGATGCTCGGCGTTGGTGTGGGTGTGGATGTTGCACAGGGTCATCTCTTCCGGCGGCGGGGCAAGGCCGAAGGAGACAGGGTTCCGGCCATAGCGATCGCCGATGTCGCGTGGGGTCTGCGGGCCGAAGCCGGTGCAGAGTGCGCCGACGTCGCCCCCGGGATCGGCGCCATGCTCGGCGCCATGCGCGCTGGCGGTCTGGGCGGATGGGCCCGCATCATGGCCGGCATCATGCCCTTCCGCAGGGGCGCTGCCGTGGGAGGCCGTCGTGTCATGGCCCGCGGGCGGGTAGGTGACCTTGTTCTCGGCCCGGGCGGCGGAGGACAGGATCAGCACTGCGCAGGATGTCAGCACGAGAAGGGTGGGGATCGGCGTCATGGGAACCTCATGTGGCTTCTTGTGGCTGGGCGGGGTCTGGGCGTACGGTCGGCGACGCGGGCCCGAAAATCCGCTGCCGCGGCTCGGGGCCGTCCTTTCCGACCGTGCCGCAAAGAGCTGACTCTTTGCTTAACGCGGCTCAGTAGGCGGCATCGGGCGCGGAGAGTCCCTTCTCGATCCGCGTTCTCCTGTCGACAAGCAGCGACCAGAGCGCGAGAACGGTAAGGATCCCGGCGTAGATCAGTCCGCCGAAGGCCATGGCCTCGCCGGGGATCACCCCGACGGAGGCGCGCTGCATGGCTTGTTCAAAGCTCCCGACCGGGCTGGGATGCACGGTGATCTTGCCGAGAAAGGCGAGCAGCTGGATGATCATGATCCAGAAGTAGCTGCGCCGGATGCGCCGCCCCATCGCGTGCAGGTAGGAGATGCCGAACTCGGGTCGCGTGTAGTCGTCCCGCAGGTCCTTCGCCCAGGAGGCGTCCGGGCCGGTGCTGCCGCAGAGGATCGGTCCGTAGAAATTCACCTCCATGCTGCGGAAGCGGCGGCGCCAGAGGTCGCAATAGCGGTAGCGCCGCGCCTCGAGCGTCAGGAAGAAGAGGTTGGAGATGCCTACGAGCACCAGCGGCAGCGGCGAGGCATCGGGCGCGGCATAGGCGATCGACAGCGCCACCCCCAGCGTGACGACGGCCCAGTTGGTGGTGGTGTCTAGCCGGGTGCGCCAGACGCTGCAGCGATAGACCTCGCCGCGATAGAGGTGTGCCAGCGCGCCGATCTCGGCCCCGTCGAGCTGCCGACCCCTGACTTCAGGTTGAACGTCTTTCATCTGCTCCCCCGTCTTGCCGGCCGTAGCCTGGCCGGTCGAAGCGCGGTACCCCCGTAAAACATTCTGCGCAGAGACACCTTAAGAAGCCCTTTCGGCCGTCGTGGGCTGGTGCGGATGTCGCATTTTTCCGTCAGGGGGCGCAAATTCGTCGCTGGTCCCCGGGAGGCTCGGCTACTACTTGTCGGGCATGCGAAGGAACGGGAGAGGCGCCATGTCGGAGACGGAAACGCGGAAACGGACACGCAGCGGCGGCGGGGCGGCCCGGCGGGCGGCGCGCGGCTCGGCCCGGATCGAGACGGCCCGCTTCATCGAACGCAACATCCCCAACTTCGAGATCCTCTCCGAAGAGGCGCTGGAGATGATCGAGGCCGGTGCCGAGACGGTGCTGGCGGAGATCGGCGTCAATTTCGTCAACAATCCGGGCGCGCTTGCGCTCTGGAAGGAGGCCGGTGCCGAGATCGAGGGCGAGCGCGTGCGCATCCCGCGCGGGCTGGCGCGGCAGCTCTGCGGCCATGCTCCCGCGCGGATCACCCAGCACGCCCGCAACCCTGCGCGCTCGGTCGAGATCGGCGGCCGCTCGCTGGTGCTGGCTCCGGTCTACGGCCCGCCCTTCGTGCATGATGCCGAGAAGGGGCGGCGCTACGGCACCATCGAAGATTTCCGCAATTTCGTGAAACTGGGGCAGATGTCGCGCTGGCTGCACCATTCGGGCGGGACGCTCTGCGAGCCCACCGATGTGCCGGTGAACAAGCGCCACCTCGACATGCTGCACGCGCATATGACGCTCTCGGACAAGCCCTTCATGGGCTCGGTGACCGAGCCGAGCCGGGCGCAGGACAGCGTCGACATGTGCGGCATCCTCTTCGGCGAGGAGTTCGTGCAGCGCAACACAGTGATGACCTCGCTGATCAACATCAATTCGCCGCTGACCTTCGACGACACGATGATGGGCGCCCTCGAGGTCTACGCGCGGAACAATCAGGCCTGCATCGTCTCGCCCTTCATCGTCGGCGGGGCGATGGCGCCGGTCTCGGTGGCGGGCACGCTGACGCAGGTGCTGGCCGAGGGCATGGCGGGCATCGCCTATGCGCAGTTGGTGCGGAAGGGCGCGCCGGTGATCTTCGGCGCCTTCGTCACCTCGATCGACATGAATTCCGGCGCGCCCACCTTCGGCACGCCCGAGGCCTCTCAGATCAGCTACGGCGTCGGCCAACTGGCGCGGAGGCTGAAGCTGCCCTATCGCTCGGCGGGCGCCTTCTGCGGCTCCAAGCTGCCCGACGCGCAGGCGGCCTATGAGAGCGCGAACTCGCTGAACATGGGCCTGCAGGCGGGGGTCAACTTCATGCTGCACGCCTGCGGCTGGCTCGAAGGCGGGTTGGTCGCCTCTTACGAGAAATTCGTGATGGATGCCGACCAGCTCGGCGCCCTGCACAAGTTCGCCCAAGGCGTGACCGTGGACGCCACGACGCAGGCGCTGGACGCGATCCGCGAGGTCGGGCCGGGCGGTCACTACCTTGGCTGCGCGCACACACAGGAGAACTTCAAGACTGCCTTCTGGCGCTCGGAGCTCTTCGACTACAAGCCCTTCGAGACCTGGGCCGAAGAGGGCGGGCGTGACACGATGCAGCTCGCCACCGCGCGGGTGAAGGCGCTGCTGGAGAGCTACGAGCAGCCGCCCATGGACCCCGCCGTGAGCGAGGCGCTGGGCGATTTCGTGGCCCGCCGAAAGGCCGCCATGCCCGACGCCTTTCTCTGACGGCGCGGGGGCTCAGGCCGGTGTCTGCCGCAGGGCGTCACGCAGCCGGGCCTCGCCGATGATCGCCGCCAGCACCTCCACGTGGCGCGCCGCCGAGTAGCTCGCGGCGCGGGCGCGGCGGCTGCTGTCAAGCCCGTCTTCCATCTCCATCAGGCGCAGCAGCGCGGCGCCGTGGCGCTCGGGGCAGGGCGCGCCGGAGCAACCGGGGCGAGATGCGCCGCGCGCTGATAGTCGGCGGCGCCGTAGCGCGCGGCGCGCACAAGAAGGCGCGGGCGGCGCAGCGCGCCGAGAAGGCTCTGCAAGTCCTGCATCGGGTCGTCTCCCAGTCGGTGAACAGGCCCGCAGAATGGCATGGGAGGCAGCGATGTTGCCCCGGCCCGCGGGGCAGCGGGCGGGGCATTTACCGATGTTTATAATTTGTAGACAAAGCTAGTAAGCAACCAAAATCATTAACTTTTAGATAACTTTGAGGCGAGCAGTTTTCAGGTTCACTTCCGCAAACCCTGCGTCGGCGGGGTGCAACCTAGGGGACTTCTGTAATGATCCGATACCATGATTTTTCCAAGGACTTCACCAAGGCGCCCGGCCTTCCCGCCTGGGTGCCCGAGATCGCACGCCTCTACCTTGCCCATACCGAGGATGGCGAGGGGATCCGCGCGCTGGCGAGGTCGGCGGGATGCCATGCCTCGACGGTGCTGCGCCAGGTGCGGCGGATGGAGACGCTGCGGGATGACCCGCTGGTGGACGAGGCCCTGCGCCGGCTCGGGGCGGCGCGCGCCGCCTCGGCCGCGCCTGCAAGAGGTGGAGCGGATGACGCAGCCCGAGGAAGATCGCGAAGGGGCACGCAATGGCGCCCTGAGCCCGGATGCGGCGAGCTGCCGCGAG
>NZ_NTHN02000090.1 GCF_002300555.2 Alloyangia mangrovi
CTCGCGGCGCGCGCGCCGGGCAGCGCGCCACAAGCCGCGCTGGCTGTGCACGCCGCGAGCCTTTGCGCATCGCTGGCCTCGATCGAGGGGGCTGCCACGGCGCGACGCCACGTCGAGTCGCTGACCCTGCCGCAGCTGCTTCTGGCCACCGGCGCGGCGCTCGCGATTTCGGCAAAGCCCTAGGTACGGCGGCGAGACGCCTGAAAAACAAGGCGCTGCGGCGTAGCGAACCCTTGCCAGCGGCGACGGGTTTGCGCTACCAGCAGGTCAGCCATCAAGACGTATAAGACCGTCCCGAGCCACGCTCCGACGCCGCGGTGACCTCGCATTCCGCGGTACCCGCTCTATATTGCGACTGAGATCTTGCAGAGGCATCGACTGGTGACGGAAGAAACGCTCACACCCCCGCCCGAGGAAATGGCCGAGAACGCGCGTAACGCCGCGGGCTTCCTCAAGACGCTGGCCCACGAAGGGCGGCTGATGATCCTGTGCCACCTCGGCTCGGGCGAAAAGTCCGTGGGTGAGCTTGAGGGTCTGCTCGGCATGCGCCAGGCGGCGGTGAGCCAGATGCTGGCGCGCCTGCGCGAAGAAGGTCTGGTGAACACCCGCCGCGATGGCAAGACGATCTACTACAGCCTCGCCACCGAGGATACCGCGAGGGTGATCGGCCTGCTCTACGAGATCTTCTGCGTCAAGAGCGACTGCTGAGCCCGCGGCTTGTGCCGCGCCCTCAGCCCTTTTCGTCCCATTCCCAAGGCCGGGTGAAGGCCCCGAGGCATTGCACGACGTCAGCCTCCTCGTCGCCGCTGCGCGAGAGTTTCGCCACCAGCCCACGGCGCTTGTCGTCACAGACTTCGGCAACCCGCGCGCCCAGCCCCTGCCCTTCCAGCGCGGCATCGTAGACACGGGTGATCGCCCGCTTGCGAAGGTCGGGCTTGAACACCTTGCCGATGCCGGTCTTCGGAAGCTCGGGCAGGATCTCGAGGTGCTTCGGCCAGGCGGCGCGCTCGTGGATATGCACCTGCGCGTGCTTCAGCAGTTCCTCCTCGGTGATCATCGCCCCCGCCACTAGTTCGACATAGGCGCAGGGCAACTCGCCCGCATGGGCGTCGGGCTGGCCGATCGCCGCCGCCACAGCGACCGAAGGGTGGGTGAGCAGCGCGTCCTCGATCTCGGCGGGGTCGATGTTGTGCCCGCCGCGGATGATCACGTCCTTGGCGCGGCCGGTGATCCAGAGGTAGCCATCCGCGTCGATCCGGCCCAGATCCCCCGTCCGCAGGAAGCGCCCCTCATGGTAGAGATCGCGGTTGCGGTCGGCGTCGGTGTAGGTGCCGCCGGGGGTCACGCCAGGGTTCGACACGCAGATCTCGCCGATCTCGTCGGTCGGGCACTCCCGCGGGCCGGAGGCCGTCTGCCGCACGATCTTCACCTCGGAATAGGGCAGCGGGAAGCCGACCGAGCCGATCTTCTTGACCCCGTCCGGCGGGTTGACCGACACGAGGCAGGTCGCCTCGGTCAGACCGTAACCCTCGCAGATCGACAGGCCCGCGACCTCCTCGAAGCGGCGGAACAGCTCGACGGGCATCGGCGCGGAGCCGGAAAAGGCATAGCGCATTGTCGAAATGTCCGCATCCACTTTGCGCTGCATGAGCGCCGAGACGGCGGTGGGCACGGTGATCATGAAGGTGACCTTCCAGCGCTCGCAGAGCTTCCAGAAATTGTCGAAGACCCCCTCGCCGCGATACCCCGCCGGGGTCGGCAGGATCACATGCGCGCCCGAGGCAATGGCCGACATGATCACCACCTCGGTGGCGAAGACATGGAACAGCGGCAGCGGGCACATGACGTTGTCGGTCTCGCGGAACAGCAGCCGCGAGCCGAGCCAGCCGTTGTAGAGCATCCCCGAAATCCTGTGCTGCGCGACCTTGGGCATGCCGGTGGTGCCGCCGGTGTGGAAAAAGGCGGCGACCCTGTCGCTCGACGATGGCGCAAAGGTCAGCCCCGTCGGCTGTCGGCCAAGCTCGGCGTTGAAGCACTTGATGTCGGCGTGATGGGTGCGCGGCAGTTTCGGGCGCAGCAGCGGCACCAGCCAGCGCTTCGGCGGCGTGAGGTAGCGGTTGAGATCCACCTCGAGCACGGTCACCACTCCCGGCGCGTGGCGGCAGGCCTCGGCCAGTTTCTGGGCGATATCGGTCTTGGGGAAGGATTTCAGCGTGACCACCACCCGCGCGCCGGTCTCGCGCAGCAGCGCTGCGATCTGCTCGGGCTCGAGCAGCGGGTTGATCGGCGCCACGGTCCCGGCAATCGCCCCGCCGAGGAAGGTCAGCAGCGCCTCGGTGCAGTTGGGCAGCACCATGGCGACCACGTCACCCTCCTCGATGCCGAGGCTGCGGAAGAGGTTGGCCGCCTGGCTCACACGGGCCTCGAGCTGCGACCAGCTGAGCGTCTCGGCCGGATCCTTTGCCCCGGAGAGAAGCTGGAAACTCAGCGCGGGGCGCTCACCAAAGCGCGCGGCGGTCTGCGCCAGGCAGGCATGCAGATTGTCGGGCACATCCCGGTTGGACCAGGGTTTCTCCGCCTCGATCGCGGCGCGATCTTCCAGTGTCACGAATTGCATGTCCGCGCCGCTCCTCCAAGCGCGGTACCGTCGCACCACATGCGGCGATACCAGTTTTAGGTGAGAGAGGCGTCACCGCCTCCCGCAAGGGCTGCGCCCATAGCATGCCGCACGGTCAGGGCAAAGCCCGGATGCACCGGAACGGCCCTGGATCGCTATTCCGCCGCGACCCCATCGGTGAACTGCAGCCGCGCCAGCCGGGCGTAGAGTCCGCCCTCGGCCACAAGCGCGTCGTGCCCCCCCCTGCGCGACGATGCGCCCGTGATCCATCACGACAATGCGGTCGGCCTTCTTCACCGTCGCGAGCCTATGCGCAACGATGATCGTCGTGCGCCCCTCGGCCAGCGTGTCTACCGCCTGCTGCACCGCGCGCTCGCTCTCGGCATCGAGCGCCGAGGTCGCCTCGTCGAGCAGCAGCACCGGCGCATCGCGCAGGATCGCGCGGGCGATGGCAACGCGCTGCTTCTGCCCGCCCGAGAGCATCACGCCGCGCTCGCCGAGATAGGTGTCATAGCCCTCGGGCAGCGCGCTCAGGAAGTCATGCGCGGCGGCGGCGCGGGCGGCTTCTTCGACCTCGGCATCACTGGCCCCGGGGCGCCCGAAGCGGATGTTGTCGCGCGCCGAGGCAGCAAAGATCACCGGGTCCTGCGGCACCAGCGCGATATGCTGGCGGAAGCCCTTGCGGCTCATCCGGTCGAGCGGCACGCCATCCAGCAGCACGCGGCCCGCGTCGGGGTCATAGAAGCGCTGGATGAGCTGCACGATGGTGGTCTTGCCCGCGCCGGAGGGGCCGACGAGGGCCACCGTCTCGCCGGGCTGGATGTGCAGGTCGATGCCGTCGAGCGCCTTGACGCCGGGCCGGGCGGGATAGGTAAAGTCAACCTTGTCGAAGGTGATCTCGCCGCGCACGGTTCTGGGCACCGGCAGCGGCTGCACGGGGTCAGTCACCGTGTCCTCGGCCTGCAAGAGCTCGACCAGCCGCTCGGTGGCCCCGGCAGCGCGCTGCAACTCGCCGAAGATCTCCGACAGCGCCGCCACGGCCCCGGCCACCATCACCGAGTAGATGACGAATTGCACCAGCGCCCCGGCGCTCATCTGTCCCGCGCGCACGTCCACCGCCCCGGCCCAGAGCACGCCGACGATGCCGGTGAAGACAAGGAAGATCACGATCGCCGTCATCAGCGCCCGGGTCTTCACCCGGCGGCGGGCGGCATCGAAGCTCTTCTCGGTGACCTCGGCAAAAGCCTCGCGGCTGATCGCCTCGTGGGTGTAGCTCTGCACCGTCTGCACCGCCGAGAGCGCCTCGGCGGCATTGCCCGAGGAGACGGCGATCCAGTCCTGGTTCTCGCGGCTCAGCTTGCGCAGGCGGCGGCCCAGCGTGAGGATCGGCACGATCACCACCGGCACGATCAGCAGCACCATTCCGGTGAGCTTGGCCGAGGTAAAGAGCATCAGCGTCAGCCCGCCGACGAAGAGCAGCAGGTTGCGCAGCGCGATCGAAACCGAAGAGCCGATCACCGACAGGATCAGCGTGGTGTCGGTGGTGATGCGGCTGAGCACCTCGCCGGTCATGGTGTTTTCGTAGAAGGCGGGCGAAAGGCCGATGACCCGGTCGAAGACGGCCTTGCGGATATCAGCCACCACGCGCTCGCCGAGCCGGGTGACCAGCGCGTAGCGGGCGGCGGTGCCGAGCGCCAGCAGCGCGGCGATGCCAAGCGCCGCCATGAAATAGCGATCGAGCAGCGCCCCGTCCTGCGTGCCGAAGTTGTCGACCACGCGGCGCACCGCCAGCGGCAGGGTCAGCGAGACGGTGGCGGTGGCGATCAGCGCGAGGACCGCCGCGATCATCAATCCGCGATAGGGCTTCATGAAGGGCCAGAGGGCGCCCAGTGAGCCGAGTTTCCGGGATTTCTCGCGATCGTCCTGCACGATGGCAGCCGGGTTTCCGTGGGCCATTCCCGCTCCTTTGTCTTCAGAACGGTATTGCGGGCCTCGGCGCCCTGCGTCAAGGCGCGGCTTGTCACGGAGGCGCGCGCATTGCGGCTGCCGGGGCGCAGGGCTCTGCAAACGACGGTATCGGGCAACGATGTCGGGGGAGTTTGGAGCGGGCGGCGGGAATCGAACCCGCGTCATTAGCTTGGAAGGCTAAGGTCTTACCACTACACAACGCCCGCGTAGTGGCGGGAGAGATATTGCAACCTGTCGGCCCGGTCAACCGCCCCTGCGCGGCTTTTGCAGGATGCCGCCGGGTTTTTCCGGTGATCCGCCCGCGCGCGGGAAACGTATCCCCGGGGTAAGGTACCAAAGGACGCCCCATGCAGACCCTCCTCCTCTACATCGTCACCGCCGCCGTCTTCCTGGGGCTCGACATGCTCGGCCTGCGGTTCCTCATCCGCCCGGTCTTCGAGCGTCACGTGGGGCACCTGCTGGCCGAGCCACTGCGGCTCGGACCGGCCGCGGGCTTCTATCTTGCATACGTGGTGGGGGTGCTGCTCTTCGTCTCGCTGCCCGCCCTGCGCGAGGGCGCGGCGCTGCAGGCGCTGTGGATGGGCGCGCTGCTTGGGCTGATGTGCTACGGCACCTACGAGATGACCAATTTCGCCACGCTGGCCGACTGGAGCCTGGAGCAGGTGATCGCCGACTGCCTCTGGGGCGCGGTGCTGACCGGCGTCTCGGCCTGGGCCGGGGTTGTGGCGGTGCTGGCGGTCTTCCCGAAACCCTCCTGACCCCGGCGCCGGCGTGAGCCCCCCTCCCCCGCGACAGGTCCGGGAGGGAGGAGCTCAGCCCGCAAGCCGCGCCGTGAGGCGCAGCGCGACCGGATAGGGCAGAAGGCGCAGCAGCTTCAGCGCGTAGGTGAAGCGCTTGGGGAAATGGATTTCGAAGCTGCGCCCGGCCAAGCCTCGGGCAATCTCGCGCGCCGCCTCTTCGGGCTCGATGATCGCGGGCATGGTGAAATCGTTCATGTCGGTCAGCCGCGTGCGCACGAAGCCGGGGCAGACCAGCCGCACGTCGACCCCTGGCGCCAGTTCGACCCGCAGTGTCTCGGCGAGGTTGATGATCGCCGCCTTGGTCGCGGAATAGGCCTGCCCTTTCGGCAGGCCGACGTAGCCCGCGACGGAGCCGAAGAGCACGAGCTGCCCGCCCTCGCGCAGTACCTTTGGCGCGCATTGCGCCACCAGAAGCGTGCCGGTCACGTTCACCTGCACAAGCGCGGCGGTCTTCCCGGGGTCGAGGTCCACCACCCGCGCCGGATCGTAAAGCGCGGCGGTGCAGATGAGCGCGTCGAGCTTGCCACCCGCGGCGATGCGTTCGGCGGCAGCGTTCAGGGTCTCCGGCCGCGCCAGATCGAGCGGCACCACCTCGGCCCCGCCGCACTCGGCAGCGAGCGCCTGCAGCGCATCTTCGTTGCGGGCGGAGAGCACCAGATGTGCCCCCTGCCCCGCCAGCTCCTTCGCCAGCGCCGCGCCGATGCCCGAGCTGGCACCGATCAGCCAGATGCGTTTGCCTTCGTAGTTCATGGTCAGATGCGGAACAGCGGTTGCAGCAGGCGCGGGATCATCGCGCGGAAGCGCAGCGGCGCGTCGGTGGCGGCGAGGCAGATGCAGGGCCCCTCGTCGCCTGCCACCGGCTGGTGATCGACGTCATCCGAGGCCACTTCGACATCGCCGGTCCCGAACCAGCCCTCGCAGTCCGAGAAGCTGCCCTGCAGCACCAGCGTCAGCTCGAGCCCGCCGTGGGTGTGCTCGGGCACGGCCCGGCCGCGGGGGATGTAAAGCAGGCGCAGCGAGCCTTCAGCATTGGCGCTGAGGATCTGCTGGCGGATGCCGCCGCCAAGCATCTTCCAGCGCGGCGGCTGGCCGTTCAGCGCCTCCATGACAGGAGCGGGAAAGATGCCGGAGCCGCGCTGTTGCGGCGGCGGCAGCGGCGCGCTGTCGAGCGCGGCGAAGAGGCGCTCCTTCGCATCCTCCGACACGGTCGCGGGGACCATGCCGGACAGCAGGGCGCCGCCCAGCGCCGCCTCGGTCTCGACCGCGGCGCGGCAGGCATCGCAAAGCGAGACATGCGCCGCGATCACAACCGCAAAGGGCTGCGGCAGCGTGCCGGCGGCATAGGCGCAGAGCATCTCCTCGGGGATATGGTGGGTGATCTTGCTCATTGGGGTCTCAAGTCGGTCAGGTCACGCCGCAGGCGGTCGAGCCCGAGGCGGATACGGGATTTTATCGTACCCAGCGGCAGGCCGGTAATCCGGCTGATCTCGCTGTGGGGCAGCTCGTCCATATAGGCGTGGCGCAGGGCCTCGATCTGCTCGGGCCGCAGCTTCTGCAGCGCCTCGCGCAGTTGCGCTGCCTCCTGCTCCATCGCGAGGATCTGCGGCGCGTCGGGTTCGGAGCTCTCGGGCTCCTGCAAAAGCTCAGGCTCGGGGAGCGGTTTGCGGCGGTAGAGGTCGATCTGGCGGTTGCGCGCGATGCGGTAGATCCACGCCGAGGCCTCGGCCCGGTGCGGATCGAATTGCGACGCCTTGTTCCAGACCGAGATCATCACGTCCTGCACCACGTCCTCGGCGCTGCCGTCGCGCAGCCCGCCACGGATCAGCATCGCCTTGAGCCGCGGCGCGAAGAAATCGAACAGTCGGCCAAAAGCCTCGCGATCCCTCTGGTCGCGCACGGCGAGCAGCCATTGCGTCTGTTCGGATCTCTCGGCAGGCGTCACGCGGCTCTCCTTGCTCCTGCGGCGCAGCACCACGTTAACAGATCCCGAGCCTTCCGGCTGGAAGGCATCAAACGCGTCGGGCGTGGTGAGGCGACCATCAAGAGACATGTAGGGGTTACGGCGGCCAAGGCGAAAGGGATCACCTGCGCGGAGATTTCTTTTTACCGGGATGGATGGGCGATTGCCCGGCTACCCCGCCCTGATCCCGGGCACCTTGGTGCAATCCCCGCTGCGCGCGAAAAAATCTTCCTCGCCGCAATGCCTTGGTGATCCACTTCGGGACCAAACGCGTATCGATCACATGTCCAGTTTTTCGCGTCGGAGGTTTGCGTGGCCCTAGACCTGTCTTTCGGAGTTCCCCAGCGCGTCGCGGTGATCGGCGGCGGTATCTCGGGGCTCGCTACCGCATGGCTCCTCTCGCGGCGCTGCCGCGTTACGCTCTACGAGGCCGCGCCCCGGCTCGGCGGCCACGCCCGCACCGTCGTCGCCGGGCGCTATGGCGACCAGCCCGTGGACACCGGCTTCATCGTCTTCAACTATGCCAACTACCCGCATCTGACCACGCTCTTTCGTGACCTCGACGTGCCGGTGCAGCGCAGCGACATGAGCTTCGGCGTCTCGCTCGATGGCGGACGGCTGGAATACGCGCTGCGCTCGGGCAACGCGCTCTTCGGTCAGCGCAGCAACCTCGCGCGGCCCGGTTTCTATGCGATGATCCGCGATATCCTGCGGTTCAACCAGCAGGCCGAGGCGGTGGCCGAGGCGCGCCCGAATGCCTCGATCGGCGAGCTGCTCGAGGTCATGGGACTCGGCAGCGCCTTCCGCGATCGCTACCTCTACCCTATCTGCGGCGCGATCTGGTCCACACCCTCGGCACAGATCGGCGATTTCCCGGCGCAGGCGCTGATGCGTTTCCTGCGCAACCACGCGCTGCTCTCAGCAGGTGGCCAGCACCAGTGGTGGACCGTCTCCGGCGGCAGCGCGAGCTACGTCTCGCGGCTTGCCGCCGCGCTTGAAGCCCGGCAGGTGTCGTTGCGTCCCGGCACCCCGGTGCAGCAGGTGTCCCGCGACGATCGCCACGTGCAGGTGATGACCAGGGGTGAAGCGCCCGAAACCTACGATCAGGTGGTCTTTGCCTGCCATGCCGATGTCGCCCTGTCGCTGCTCGCCGCGCCCAGCGCCGCCGAACGCCGTGCCCTCGGGGCGGTGAAGTTCCAGGACAATCACGCAGTGCTGCACCGCGATGCCCGGCTGATGCCGAACCGCCGCCGCTGCTGGAGCTCCTGGGTGTTCCGCACCGAGCCCGGCGCGCCCGAGGACCTGCCGGTAGGCGTCACCTACTGGATGAACCGCCTGCAGGGTATTCCCGACAGCGACCCGATGTTCGTCACGCTCAACCCGCAGCGCGAGATCCCGGAGGAGTTGATTTACGACCAGAACACCTTTCGCCACCCCGTGTTCGACCTAAGCGCGCTCGACGCGCAGGGCAAGATCGCCGCGCTGCAGGGGCAGAATCGCAGCTGGTACGCCGGCGCCTGGCTCCGCAACGGATTTCACGAGGACGGCTTCGCCAGCGCCGTGCGCATTGCCCGGCAGATGCTGCCGGCCACGGTGGCCGCATGAGCGCCAGCCTCGCGGCCAGGCTCGAAGGCGGCGAGCTTCTGCACCTGCCCGCCCGGGTCACCCATGCGCGGCGCGGCAGCATCCGCCATGCCTTTGTCTATACAGTCGATTACCTGCTGCTCGATCCCGAGCGGGTGCGGCCCCGCGCCTTCTTCTCGCGCAACCGCTTCAACCTCTTTGCCCTGCATGACATTGACCACGGCGGCGCGCGCGGTGCTGGCCAAGGCGCAGACTGGGCACGCCGGGTGTTTGCGAGCGCGGGCCTCGAGGGCACCACCGTAGCGCTGATGACCCAGCCGCGCTTCCTGGGCTACTGGTTCTGTCCGGTGTCCTTCTGGCTGGCGCTGCGCGGCGACGATCTGCTTGCCGTGATCGCCGAGGTGAACAACACCTTCGGCCAGCGCCACAGCTACCTTTGCCATCACGCCGGTTTTGCCCCGATCCGCGCCGGAGACGAGCTTACCGCGACCAAGGTCTTCCATGTCTCGCCCTTCCAGGATGTGAGCGGCAAGTACCTCTTCCGCTTTGCCATCAGCCCCGCAGCCACCGCCATCGCGATCCACCAGATCGACGGCGCGGAAGGGCTGATCGCCACGATGCACGGCGATTTCGCCACTGCCACGCCGAGTCGCCTGCTTGGCGCGGCACTCAAGCGCCCGGGTGGCACGATTCGCGTGATTGTGCTCATCTATTGGAATGCGCTCCGTCTGAAACTGAAGGGGGCAGGCTACCGTCCGCTTCCCCCGCCGCCCGAAAACGAGGTCAGCCGATGATCCTGCCCGTCACCGCCTTGATGAAACGCCGCTTCCTGTCGACGCTGGAGCGGATCGAGACAGGCCAGCTCACCCTGATCACCCCCGAAGGCACCCGCCACCGCTTCGGCGGCAGCGGCCCCGAGGCGGACATGCAGATCCACGACTGGGCCTTGCTGCCCGCGCTGGCGACTCGCGGCGAGGTGGCACTGGGCGAGACCTACGTGGCCGGCCTCTGGCACAGCTCGAACCCCGAGCGGCTGATCCGGCTGGCGCTCGACAACCTCGATGCGGTCGAGCACTACGTGACCCCCGGCCCTCTGGCCCGGCTACGGTTCCGGCTGATCGACCGGGTGCTGCGCGCCAATAGCCTGAAGGGCTCGTCCAAGAACATCCGCGCGCATTACGACGTGGGCAACGAGTTCTACCAGCTCTGGCTCGACCCGGGCATGACCTATTCCTCGGCGCTCTTCGCGGAGGGCGAAAGCGACGAGGCCCTGCCCCGCGCGCAGGACCGCAAGTACGACCGCATCCTGTCGCGGCTGAACGACGCCCCCTCGGTGCTGGAGATCGGCTGCGGTTGGGGCGGCTTCGCCGAGCGCGCCGCCGAGCAGGGGCGACGGGTCACCGGCATCACCCTCTCGCCCAGCCAGAAAGGCTATGCGGACGCCCGCCTCGACGGGCGCGCCGAGATCCGCCTGCAGGACTACCGCGCCACGCAGGGGCGCTTCGCCAACATCGTGTCGATCGAGATGATCGAGGCGGTGGGCGAGCGCTACTGGCCGGTCTATTTCGCGACCATCAAGGACCGACTGGCCGAGGGTGGCCGCGCCGTGCTGCAGGCGATCACCGTGCAGGACGCCGAGTTCTCGCTCTACCGCAAGCGCACCGATTTCATCCGCCAGCACACCTTCCCGGGCGGCATGCTGCCCTGCAACGCGGTCCTCGCGCGCGAGGCACAAAAGGCCGGGCTGGTGCTGCGCGAGAGCTTCGCCTTTGGCCAGGACTACGCGCGGACCTGCCGGGTCTGGAAAAGCGGGCTGCTGCGCCAGCGCAAGCGGATCGAGAGCCTCGGCTACGGAGAGACCTTCCTGCGCAGCTGGCAGTTCTACCTCGACGCCTGCGCCGCCACCTTCGCCAGCGGCCGCACCGACGTGGTGCAGGTCGAACTGCGTCACGCCAACGAAGCCTGAGCCCGCCGGGACGCCACGCTTTTTGCCCTCATGTGGCCCAATTTCGCCCCAGTCCGACGCTACGGCTGTGCGCCAGGGGGCGAAAAGCGCCCCGGTTTTTCATGCCGCGCGAGGACCCTGACATGTTGCGCAAATTTGGAATGTCTTTGATTTTTCTGGCGGGCGCAGCCGCGCCGCTGGCCGCTGCCGAGCAGGAAGTGCTGCTGATGGGGCTGGGGTACTTCCCTGACGAGATCTACGTCTCGATCGGCGACGTGATCAATTTCGTGAATGATTCCACCGTGCCCATGTCGGCCACCGCCACAGATGCGAGCTGGGATTCCGGCGTGCTCCAGCCGGGCGAAAGCTTTGCGCTGGAAGTGACCGACGGGATGCAGAGCTCCTTCGGCAACACCTATGATGCGGAAAGCTCCGCCGCCGGCTACATCGACTACGTGAACCCCGCGCCGCTGGAACTCGAGAACAACTCCTGATCCGGGTCAGATCGGCTCGATCAGCTCGGGCCCTTCGGCCCGGCTGGAATTGACCCTCGGGTCGACCCTGTGCAGCCGGAGCGATCCCTCGGGCGCGGCCTTCATCAAGGTGGCCGCGCCGTGCCCCTCCTCGCCCAACCAAAGCCCCCAGTCCTTCTGCTGCAGGATCACCGGCATGCGGTGATGCACCTGCGACATCTCGGCATTGGCGCCCGTCGTGACGATGGCGCAGGTGCGAAACCCCTGCCCCTCGCGTTCCCAGTCCTGCCAGATACCGGCCATGGCCAGCACCTCGCCCCGGGCCGGCCCGATGTACCAGGGCAGGCGCTTGCCCTCCTCGGTCTTGGTCCATTCGTAGAAACCGCTTGCCGGGACCAGGCAGCGGCGCTCGCGGCAGGCGTCGCGGAAGGCCGGCTTCTCGGCGATGGTTTCCGCCCGGGCGTTGATCAGCAGCGGGCCATCATTCGGCGCCTTGTACCATTGCGGAATGAACCCCCAGCGCATCGAGACCAGCAGCCGCGTGCCGTCCTCGGAGCGGATCACATGCACGTCATTGGTCGGGCAAACGTTGTAGTTCGGGACATGCGGCAAGTCGTTGCCGGGCATGGCCTCGAAGATCTTGGCCATGGCATCGTCTGGAAGGGTGACCGCGAAACGTCCGCACATGAAGGCGAGAGTAGCGCGCCGCGGGCGACGCGCCAGCCCCTCAGATGTCGCGCCATTCGCCCGGCGGGATGCCGTCGAGCGTCCACGCCCCCACCGCCCAGCGGACCAGCCGCAGGCAGGGAAGCCCCACATGGGCCGTCATCCGCCGCACCTGCCGGTTGCGCCCCTCGGTGATCTTCAGCTCAATCCAGGCATCGGGCACCGACTTGCGGAAGCGCACCGGCGGATTGCGCGGCCAGAGCTCGGGTTCGGGGATCAGCCGCGCCTCTGCCGGGCGGGTCATACCGTCCTTGAGCTCGACGCCCTTGCGCAGTTGCGCGAGCTGCGCCTCGGTCGGCGAGCCCTCGACCTGCACGAGGTAAGTCTTGGGCTGCTTGAACTTCGGATTCGAGATACGCGCCTGCAGCTTGCCGTCATCGGTGAGGATGAGCAGTCCCTCGCTGTCGCGGTCGAGCCGCCCGGCAGGGTAGACGCCCGGCACCTTCACGTAGCTCGACAGCGTCTCTCGCGCGCTGCCCTCGGTGCCCTTGTCGGTGAATTGCGAAAGCACGTTGAACGGCTTGTTGAGAAGGATCACGCGGGCCATGTCACGTCTCCCATCTCACACTTCCCTGCGCGCGGCAAAGAAACCCTTGAGCAGCCCCTCGGCCTCGGGCGCGGCGAGCCCGTCGTAGACCTCGGGCACATGGTGGCACTGCGGGTGAGCGTAGACCCGCGCACCCTGCGCCACGCCGCCGGACTTGGGGTCCGAGGCACCGTAGTAGAGCCGCCGGATGCGGGCGAAGGAGATCGCCGCGGCGCACATCGGACAGGGCTCCAGCGTCACGTAGAGATCATGATCCGGCAGCCGTTCCGAGCCGAGCGCGGCGCAGGCGGCGCGCAGGGCGAGGACCTCGGCGTGGGCGGTGGGATCGCTCAGCTCGCGCGTGCGGTTGCCAGCCGACGCCAGCACCTCGCCCGCGGGCGAGACGATGACGGCGCCCACCGGCACCTCGCCGCGGGCGGCGGCGGCGCGCGCCTCGGCCAGCGCCTGATCCATGTGAGAGCGAAATTTCATCCCGCGGACTTAGCGCGAAGCGGGGCGCTTGGCGAGTCGGCTTCCCCCGGCCACGCCGATGCAGTATGGCAACAGGCATGAGCAAACCCCCGTCGCGCCCCGCCAAACCCTCCGGTCCCAAGTCCCGTGCCAGCACGGGTCCGAAGGCTGGCCCCAAGACAGGTCCGAAAGCCGGACCGAAAGCCGGGTTCAAGGCCGGACCGAAGGGTGATTTCGAGGGCGGCGCACGCGGCACAAAACCCGCAGCCCGCACCGGCGGCAAGCCCGAGGGCAAACCGTACGCCAAGTCCGAGGGCAAGCCGTACGGTAAATCCGAAGGCAAGCCCTACGCCAAGTCCGAAGGCAAGGCCTACGGCAAGCCTGAGGGCAAGCCCTTTGCCAAGTCGCCCGGCAAGCCGAAAGGCCGCGGCATCGTGCAGGATGAGGCCGAGTATGGCTCGGCCCCGCGCGGCGGCTTCAAGGCGGGCGGCAAGCCCGGCGCAAAGCCCGGCCCCCGCGGCGCCCG
>NZ_NTHN02000091.1 GCF_002300555.2 Alloyangia mangrovi
AAAACGCCGCTCGGCCCGGCCAGCGACCGGGCGCTGCGGGTCGATCGGGGCGTGAGCCATGCAACGGCGGCTCGCGGCGCAAGGCTCAGCCTTCGGTCAGCGCCCAGTCCCAGTAGAGCTCGCGCACGCGGCGCGCCACGGGACCGATCTGGTAGCTGGTGTCCTCGAAGCCCGAGACCGGCGTCACCTTCTGCAGGTTGCCGGACAGGAAGACCTCGTCGGCGCCCTCGAAATCCTCGAAGGACAGCACCGCCTCATGCACTTCCATGCCATCGGCGCGCATGTTCTTGATGTGACGCGCACGAGTGATGCCCGACAGGAAGGTGCCGTTGGCGATGGGCGTGAAGACAACGCCGTCCTTGACCATGAACACATTGGCCGTGGCGCTCTCGGCGACATTGCCGAGCGCGTCGGCCACCAGCGCATTGCCGAAGCCGCGCGACTGCACGTCGCGCAGCATCCGGGCATTGTTGGGATAAAGGCAGCCGGCTTTGGCGTTGCAGACCGAGCTCTCCAGAACCGGGCGGCGGAACCTGGTGCGGCCGAGGTGGGTCGCCGCGCCCTCGGGCGCCATGGGGATTTCCTCGAGCGAGATGGCAAAGGCGGTGCCTTCGTCACCCGGCACGATGGCGGTCGCATCGCCCTGGGTCGCCCAGTACATCGGGCGGATGTAGATGGCTGCCTCTTTGGGATAGGCGGCGAGCCCTTCCCAGACGATCTGCACCATCTCCTCGGTCGAGACGAAGGGCGTGAGCATCAGCGCCGTGGCCGAGCGGTTGATCCGCGCGCAGTGGGCGTAGAGATCGGGGGCGATGCCATTGACGTAGCGGGCGCCGTCGAAGACCGAGCTGCCGAGCCATGCCGCATGGTCGGCGCCGCGCATGATCATCACGTCGCCGTCGTGCCAGGTGCCCTGGAAATAGGTGCGGATGTTCTTGCCCGTTGCCATTGTCGTGTCTCCTGCGAAAGTTGCGCGGACCCTATGCCCGTGCGCCCGCAAGGTCCAGTGGCACAGAGCACCCTGTCACGGAAGAGCGAGCGCCAGGCCGGTCAGCCCAGCGTCACGTCGAGGAACATCATCAGGATCAGCCCGAAGATGAGCCCCGTGGTCGCGCGCTTCTGGTGGCCGTTGCGGTGGGTCTCGGGGACGATCTCGTGGCTGATGATGTAGAGCATCGCGCCCGCCGCAAAGGTCAGCCCCCAGGGCAGAAGGACCGCGCTGACGGAGACGGCGACGACCCCCAGCAGCGCCCCCACCGGCTCGACCATCCCGGTCAACGCCGTGTAGAAGAGCGCCCGGCCGCGCGAATAGCCCAGCCCGACCAGCGCGACAGCCACCGCGAGCCCCTCCGGCATGTCCTGCAGCGAGATGCCGGTCATCACCGACAGCCCGTTGGTGCGATCGACCCCGTAGGCGACGCCGATCGACAGCCCCTCGGGGAAGTTGTGGATCGAGATCGCCAGCACGAAAAGCCAGATCCGGGCGAAGGTCGCCTGGTCCGCCCCGCCCTCGGGGCCGGTCTTGAAGTGCTCGTGCGGAATGGCGTGGTTGAGCCAGGCCACGAAGCCCGAGCCGAAGGCGATGCCGAAGGCGGCGATGGCGGCGGCGATCCAGACCGAGCCGGTCTGCTCCTGCGCCACCTCGATGCCCGGGATGATCAGCGAGAAATAGGAGGCAGAAAGCATCACCCCGGCCGCAAAGCCGAGCATCATATCCGACGTGGCCTGCGTCATCTTGCGCCCGATCAGCGCCGGGATTGCTCCCGCGGTGGTTGCGATCGCGGCGATCATGCCGCCGCCGACGCCCCAGAGAATGTCCTGCATCGTGCCTCCGAACTGCTCGCGCGCACTAAACGGTCTTGCAAGGGGAGTTACAAGCACACGTCATTGCGCAAATTTCCCGGAAGCGGTAAGGAAACCTGACCAGTCCAAGGAGGAACCCCGGCCCATGCCCGTGATCACCGAGATCGAAGACCTCAGGCGCATCTACAAGCGCCGGGTGCCCAAGATGTTCTACGACTATTGCGAGTCGGGCAGCTGGACCGAGCAGACCTTCCGCGAGAACAGCTCGGATTTCGACAAGCTCTACCTGCGCCAGCGCGTCGCCATCGACATGACCGGGCGCAGCACCGCGACGCAGATGATCGGCCAGGACGTGGCGATGCCCGTGGCGCTCGCGCCGGTCGGCATGACCGGGATGCAGAACGCCGACGGCGAGATCAAGGCGGCGAAAGCGGCCGAGAAGTTCGGCGTGCCCTATTGCCTTTCCACCATGTCGATCTGCTCGATCGAGGACGTGGCGTCGAACACCTCCAAGCCGTTCTGGATGCAGGTCTACACGCTCAAGGACGACGACTACATGAAGCGGCTCTTCGACCGGGCCAAGGACGCCAAGTGCTCGGCGGCGGTGATCACGGTCGATCTGCAGATGCTCGGGCAGCGCCACAAGGACCTGAAGAACGGGCTTTCCGCCCCGCCCAAGCTGACCCCGACGTCGATCGCCAACATGGCCACAAAGGTGCCGTGGGGGCTCGAGATGCTGCAGACCAAGCGGCGGTTCTTCGGCAATATCGTCGGCCACGCCAAGGGCGTGACGGATCCCTCGTCGCTGACCACCTGGACCGCACAGAGCTTCGACCAGGCGCTCGACTGGGACCGCATCCGCGAGTTCCGCAAGATGTGGGACGGCCCGCTGATCATCAAGGGCATCATCGACCCGCGCGACGCTTTGGAGGCCTGCAACGTCGGGGCCGACGCCATCGTGGTGTCGAACCACGGCGGGCGACAGCTCGACGGCGCGCTCAGCTCGATCCGCGCGCTTGCGCCGATCATGGACGCGGTGGGCGACAAGATCGAGGTGCATCTCGACAGCGGTGTGCGCTCGGGCCAGGACGTGCTCAAGGCCGTCGCCATGGGCGCCAAGGGCTGCTGGATCGGCCGCGCCTACATCTACGGGCTCGGCGCCATGGGCGAGGCCGGGGTGACCCGGGCGCTCGAGGTGATCCACAAGGAGCTCGACGTGTCGATGGCGCTCTGCGGGCGCACCGACATCAACACGGTGGATCGCGATATCCTGATGATCCCCAAAGGGTTTTCCGGCGACTGGGAAGAGTGACGCCGAAACCCCTGACCCGATAGGAAAAAAAAGGCGCGGCCCAGGCCGCGCCTTTGCATGTCCGGTTCAGGCAATACTGATGGTGAGCGGCGCAAGCCCGTCGATCTCGACCACGCAGGTATCGCCGCGTTCCAGCGCGCTGACCCCGGCGGGCGTGCCGGTGTAGATCAGATCCCCCGCCTTCAGCTCGACCAGCCCCGACAGGTAGGCGATCACCTCGGGCACCGACCAGATCATCTGCGCAAGATCGCCATTCTGCCGCTCCTCGCCGTTCACGCTCAGCCGCAGCGTGCCCTTGTCGAGATGGCCCACCTCGGTCACCGGGTGCACCGGCCCGCAGACCGCCGAGAAGTCGAAGCCCTTGGCCATGGTCCAGGGCCGCCCCTTCTTCTTGGCCTCGGCCTGCACGTCGCGGCGGGTCAGGTCGATCCCGGCGGCATAGCCCCAGACGCAGTCCAGCGCCTCCTCCTCGGGGATGTCCACGCCGCCCTTGCCGAGCGCCACCACCAGCTCGCCCTCGTGGTGCAGATCGGCGGTTGCGGGCGGATAGGGGATCGCGTCACCCTCTTCCGCAATCGTGTCGATCGGCTTGTCGAAGAAGAACGGCAACTCGCGGTCCGGATCGTGCCCCATCTCGCGCGCATGCTCCGCGTAGTTGCGCCCGACGCAGAAGATCCGGCGCAGCGGGAAGCGAGCCTCGCTGCCGGCGACTGCAACCGAGGGTTGGGGCTGCGGGGTGAAGGTGAAATCGCTCATTCTGGGTCCTTCCTGTGGTCCTGCCGCTGCACCCGTGGCAGGCGGTCAAGTTGCGGAAATGTCTAGCAGGCCCTGCGGCCGTGACCAGCCGGTAGAAGAAAGATTGATGTACCGATCAGCGCCTTTGCCGTCTGGGATTTGCCCGCCCCGACGCGATCTGCTAGCGCATTGGGCAACGCCCAAACCACAGGCCCCCTCATGAGCGATCTCTTTGATGCAGCACCCCTCAAGGGCCACGTGCCCCTCGCCGCCGCGCTCCGACCCGAGACGCTGGACGACGTGATCGGGCAGCAGGCGATCACCGCGCCCGGCTCGATCCTGCGGCGCCGTATCGCTGCCAAAGCGCTGGGGAGCATCATCCTCTACGGCCCGCCGGGCATCGGCAAGACCACCATTGCCCGCGCCGTCGGCAACATGCTGGGCAAGGAGTTCCGCCCGCTGCACGCCACCCGCGACGGCGTCAAGGAACTGCGCAAGATCGCCGACGAGGCACGCATTCGCCCGCTGCTGATCTTCGTCGACGAGGTGCACCGCTTTTCGGCCACGCAGGCCGACGACCTCTTGTCGATCTGCGAGGAAGGCACCGCCGATTTCGTCGGTGCCACCACCGGCAACCCCTACCACGCGCTGCCGCCCGCGCTGGTCTCGCGCTCGACCATCCTGAAGCTCGAGCCGATGACCATCGAGGACATGGAACGGGTGGTGCACCGCGGTATCGACCATCTGGCCTCGCAGGGCATCGAGGTGACAATGGCACCGGAACAGGTCCGGCTGATCGCCGGCCGCTCGGGCGGCGACGCGCGTCGCGCCCTCACCACGCTGGAAAGCCTCGCCATCGGCCATGGCGTCGGGCAGGAGGGCGGCTCGGTCACCATCACCGAGGCGATGCTGGAAGAGGCCTATGCCTCGGCGGCGATCAACCACGACCGCTCGGGGGACCAGCACTACGACGTGGTCTCGGCCTTCGTGAAATCGATGCGAGGCTCGGACCCGGATGCGACGCTCTACTGGCTTGCCCGGCTGATCCACGCCGGAGAGGACCCGCGCTACATCGCCCGCCGCATCATGATACATGCCTCCGAGGACGTCGGCCTTGCCGACAATACCGCGCTGCAGACCGCCGTCGCCGCCTCGCAGGCGGTCGAGAAGATCGGCTATCCGGAAAGCCAGATCATCCTTGCCCATGCCGCGCTGCACGTGGCCCGCGCGCCGAAGTCGGGCTCGGTGACGCGGGGCATCGGGGCGGCGCTCGGCCATGTTACGAGCCAGCCGCCCGCCCCGGTGCCGCTGCACCTGCGCGATGCGCATTACAAGGGTGCCGAGAAGCTGGGTCACGTCGGCTACCTCTTCCCGCATGACGACCCGCGCGGCTGGGTGGAGCAGGTCTACGCGCCCGGCATCCGGCGCGGAGACTTCTACCAAAGCGATGCGCGCGAGGCCGCCACCTTCGAAAAGCGCGCCGACGCCTTCTGGGAGGGGACAACCGGCGCTGCGCAACCGCGACGCAGCCATCGACAAGAGAAGTAGCGCCGATGCATTCCGCAACCATAGCGAGAACGCCGCAACTTTAGTCACCTCATAAGCCATTCTTGGCCGAGAAGGTCAGCCTAAACCCGGGATTGCATCTCTGCACCTAGGTTTTCGCCTTGGTTGCGCGCATTAACTCTGCATTGACCTACGTCAACAGCTCGGCGATTTGCCAGATTTCCTTCGGCTTTTCAAAATTTTGCCGATCAATATTTCACGACTTCTCCATTTTTGACTGACGACGATCGGATCACATCGGATGAAGTACCGCGCCGAAATCGACGGCCTGCGCACGGTCGCGGTCCTCCCCGTCATCCTCTTCCATGCCGGATCGAAGCTGTTCGGCGGCGGCTTTATCGGGGTCGACATCTTCTTCGTGATCAGCGGCTACCTGATCACCACCATCATCGTCGACGAGCTGGGCCGGGGCGAGTTCAGCCTGCTCCGCTTTTACGAGCGCCGCGCCAAGCGCATTCTCCCCGCACTATGCCTCGTCAGCGTCACCGCGCTCGGGCTGGGCTGGATGGTCCTGCAGGGGCGCGACTTCGTCGAGTTCGTCCGCAGCCTGCTCGGGGTCGCGACCTTCTCTTCGAACATCTTGTTCTGGATGGAGGCGGACTACTTCGACACCGCCGCCGAGCTGAAACCGATGCTCCACACCTGGAGCCTCGCGGTCGAGGAGCAGTTCTACATCCTCTTCCCGCTGCTGCTGATGCTGCTCTGGCGCGGCGGGCAGAAGAGAGTGCTCCATGTGATCGTGGCCATCTTCGTGTTCAGCCTCGGGTTGGCGCAATGGCAGGTGCGCACCGACCCGATGTCGGCCTTCTTCCTGCTGCCTTCCCGCGCCTGGGAGCTCGGCCTCGGCGCCTTTTGCGCCTTCGCGCTGCGCGCGGACCCTCCACCGCTGGCCGCCGGTCTGCGCAACGCCCTCTCGGCGCTCGGGCTGGCGCTGGTCGCTGCGGCGGTCTTCGGCTTTGATGCCGAGACGCCCACGCCCAGCCTGATCACCCTCGTGCCGACGGTCGGCGCCGCGCTGATCATCCTCTTTGCCACCGGCGGCACATGGGTGCAGCGCCTGCTCAGCACCCGCGGCATGGTCGGCATCGGGCTGATTTCCTACAGCGCCTACCTCTGGCACCAGCCGCTGATGGCCTTTGCGCGGCACAATTCTCTGGAGGAACCGGCGTGGTACATCATGGCCGGGCTGATCGTGCTGACCCTCATGCTCGCCTGGCTGAGCTGGACCTACGTAGAGACCCCGGTACGCAAGGGCCAGTACGGCCGCCTCCGGCTCTTCGGCACCAGCGCCACCGGCCTTGCTGCCTTTGCGGCGCTGGGGCTCTTCATCCACAAGTACGATGAGCTCGACTACCGCAGCGGCCAGTTCAACGTGCTGAACGCGCAGATCAGCCTGCTCGACTACGAGAACGACAACATGGCGCTGCTAGAGGCGAGCGCGATGCCCTTCAGCGGCTATGCCCACAAGCTCGCCTGCCTCGGCAATTGCGACGCGGGCCATCAGGAGCGCGACTGGTTCGGCGCCGACACCGGCAAGCTGAAGCTCCTGCTCGTCGGCAACTCGCATTCCAAGGACGTCTTCAACATGCTGCTCTTCAGCGAGGAGGCCATGCAATGGATCCTGCCGGGCCGCTACACCGCGCAGATCGGCGAGCTTGGGCCGGGTAGCAAGTTCTTCGCCGCGCGCAGCTACGTCGAGGCCGATGCGGTCATGGTCGTCAGCCGGTTCAAGGACTCCCGCGATGATATGCAGGTGCTGGGCGGGCTGGTGAAACACATGCTCGATGACGGAAAGCGGGTGATCGTGGTGAAGAACATCTTCGAGTTCCCGAGGTATCTCGGCGGCAAGTGGACGGTCTTCGACAAGAACGTGCACAGCGCGCTCGCCGAGGGCATCACCGATCCCGCCACCATCGTCGCGCGCTCGGACCGGGAGTATTACCAGCTCTACAAGAGCGGCGCGACCGAGCCGCGGGTGATCGAGGCCAATGCCGAGATAGACCGCCTCAAGGCCAGCTATCCAGGCCTCATCGTGCTCGACCGGATGGACTACGTCTGCTCCGAGAGTGAACAGACCTGCTTTTCCGCAAGCGCCACGCTGAAGAAGTATTTCCCCGACTACGGCCACCACACCGAGGCCGGGGCGGAGTTCTTCAGCGGTCGCATGGACGAGGTGGGCTGGCTCGCCCCGGTGCTGGAGATGGCGCAGCACAAGCACACGGCCGAAGTCTCCACGAGCAAGTGAGCCGAGGCGGTCCCCGTGCGCCCCGGCGAACGCGCGGCGATCCCTGATCGGCGGGCGCAGAGGTCGCTTTCCCGACAATGCGATACACGCGGCTCGAAAGCCGCTCGGATGCCCCGGATGCGCATCCGCATCAAAACCCTATTTTATTCTTTCATTCACATATATGATTACGTTGTCTAAGGGAGGAGACAGATGATGATCAGGAGAACCGCGCTCACCGCGTTGCTCGCGGCGGCGCCGCTTATGGCGATGGCAGAAGGCAAGACCCACCACGTGGCGATCCACGTGGACCAGAACGACCCGCAGGTTCTGAACATGGCGCTGAACAACGCCCAGAACGTCGCGGCCTATTACACGGAAGCCGGAGACGAGGTGGTGATCGAGATGGTCGCCTACGGCCCCGGGCTGCACATGCTGGTCGAGGGAAAGAGCCCGGTGAAGGACCGGATCTCGACCATGGCGCTCGAACTGCCGATCACCTTCTCCGCCTGCGGCAACACGATCGCCGGAATGGAGAAGAAGACCGGCGAGAAAGTGGTGCTGCTCGAGGAGGCGCAGGTGGTGCCCTCGGGCGTGGTGCGGCTGATCGAGCTGCAGGAGGAGGGCTACGCTTACGTGCGGCCCTGAGGAGAGCGGTGGCCTTCGGCCTTGAGCTGAGGCCGGGCAGGCAGGCTCTCAGCTTCCCCGGCATGAACCGGCCGCGGTCTCCCGCGGCCGGTCGCGCAGCACCCGCATGTGCCCCAGATCCTGGGAAGCGCAAACCTGCGCTTGCTTGCCGAACAGCAAGAGCCCGAACAGTTCTTCGATCTGCGAGGCCCGCTCCTTGCTGCCACTGGCAGCAAGGCAGTCACCAGCGCGCCACTCTCAAGCGTCAGGCTGCCGCGGTGCGGACGTTCGGCGGTCCTTGGCAACGGTGACCGCCTGCCTCTCCGCCGTGCCCGGCGTCGGCCCTTGTCCGGACGGTTGGCAGGTCCTGCTCCTCTTTGGTGCGACGCTGCTCTCGGCGCACGCTCGAGGGGGCAGACGCCCTGCCCTAGCTCGGCGTGTAGAGCGCCCGCGATTGCCTGTGCAGGTTGACCCGCTTGTCGTAACCGCAGTTGCAGTTCGGGCAGTTGAGGTTGAAGGCGTCGCGTGAGAAGCGCTTGTGCTTTTCGGTGAAGAGCATCTCGGTCAGCCGCTGCTTGTGCAGGTTGCCCATCTTGAAGGTGACGAAGCAGAGCTGCACCGTGCCGTCGGGACCGATCCAGAGCATGTCGTAACTGGTGCAGGGCAGCCGCATCTTCTCCTTGCGGATCAGCCAGTCGGGGATCGAGCGGATGCCACGCTCGGTGTTGCGGATGAGGTCGGGCTCTTTCTTCTTGGCCTCGAGCAGCAGACCGCTGATCTCGTCGAGCAGCGGGCGGTCCTCCTCCTCGAACCAGAAGGGCTGGTTGTCCCCTGCCTCATCCTTCTTGACGAAGTAGGGCAGCGAGTAGTGGATCAGGTTGATGTAGATCTGCATGTCGAGATCGCGGGCGAACTGCAGCGTGTCGCGCACCGTCTCGAGCTTGCCGGTGCCGCGCATGAGCAGCCAGTCGAGGCTCATCGGCAGCTTGTCGGCACTGTGCCGCCGGCGGGTCTCGGTGAGCGATGTCTTGACCAACTCGAAGGAGCCGCGGCGCTGCACGTAGTCGTCGTAGTCCTGCCCCAGCCCATAGAGCCCGACCGAGACCTTGCGCAGCCCCGCATCGACCAGTTTGTCGATCTTCTTGTCGAGCAGAAGCCCGTTTGTGGTGACATACATGTTGAGACCGCGGTCGCGGATACGGCCGACGAACTTGTCGAGGTCGCGGTGCAGCAGGGGCTCGCCACCATAGAGCCGGATGTTGCCGATGCCGAGTTCCTTGCAATCGTCGATGAGCTGCGCGCCGATCTCCCAAGGGAGCTGCGTTCCATGCATGAAGTCTCGTCCGTAACAGCACGCCCCACAACGAAGATTGCAGTTCGAGGTGAGACTCAGGAAAACCTCGTGCGGGGCCGGGCGCACCAGCTTGTCGCTGACCTGGGCCATCGAGAAATGCGCCCGGCGCATGTGCTCCTTGACCACCTTGGCCGGCGCGTAGAGCGGCGAGCCCTGCAGCGCCGACTTGACGCTCCGTTCGATCTTGTTGCTGTTCGGCATAGTGTCCTCTCCTCCATGTTGTCGGGTCTTTTTTTCGGGTCTTTTTCAATCCTGTCTCGTCACAGCCTCCCCCTGGCACGGCGCCAGGTCGGTCGCGGCGGAGAAATCGCCCTCGAGCGTCTTGCGATAGAGCCGCCGCAGCGCGGCGCTCCAATCCTCCACACGGTAACTTCGTAGCACGCGTGCCCGCGCGGCCCGTCCGAGCTCGGCGCGCAGCACCGGGTCTGCGGCGAGCTCTGTCATGGCGCGCGCCAGTGCCTCGGGATCGCCGGGCTGGACCCGGCGCCCGACGCTGCCGTCGACGACCGAAAAGGCGCTGCCCGCCGGGGTGGCAATGACCGGCAGGGCGTGGCTCATTGCCTCCAGCAGGGCGATCGACAGCCCCTCGGCGCGCGAGGCGCTGACGTAGACGTCGTGGCGGCTCAGCAGCTCGGGCACGTCGGCACGTGCCCCGAGAAAGCGCACATGGTTGCGCAGCGCGAGCGTCCGCGTACGTTGTTCAAGTACGGCGCGGCAGGCGCCCTCTCCGGCGATGGAGAGCTCGAACGGCATACCGCGCTGCGCCAGCCGGGCGGCGGCCCAGAGCACTGTGTCGACGTCCTTTTCCGGCGACAGCCGGCCGACGACGAGAAAGCGCGCTGGATCGCCCGGCGCCCGGCCCGCAGCGCGGCGGTGCACAATCCCGGCCAGCGCGGGCGGC
>NZ_NTHN02000092.1 GCF_002300555.2 Alloyangia mangrovi
CCCGAGGCCGCCTGGGTCGCCTCCTGCCGCGTCCTCGCCGCCCGCACCCTCACCGAGGCGATCCGCCACTTCACCGGCGCCGGGCCGCTCGACCCTGCGCAGCCCGGTCCTGCGGACATTGGAACGCAGGGGCCGGACCTTTGCGACGTCACCGGGCAGGAACGCGCCAAGCGGGCGCTGGAGATCGCCGCCGCGGGGCGCCACCACCTGCTCTTCACCGGCCCGCCCGGCACCGGCAAGTCGATGCTCGCCCGCCGCCTGCCCGGCCTCATGCCGCCGCTCGCTGCCTCCGAGGCGCTGGAGACGGCGATGATCCGCTCGCTCGCCGGCGAGCTGGCCGAAGGGAAGCTGTCGATGGCCCGCCCCTTCCAGCAACCCCATCACACCGCCTCGATGGCGGCGCTCACCGGCGGCGGGCGCGGCGCCCGACCCGGACAGATCAGCCTCGCGCACAACGGCGTGCTCTTCATGGACGAGCTGCCTGAGTTTCCGCGCAACGTCCTCGACAGCCTGCGCCAGCCGCTGGAAAGCGGCGAAATCACCGTCAGCCGCGCCAATGCCCATGTCACCTACCCCTGCCGTTTCCTGCTGGTCGCCGCGGCGAACCCCTGCTAGTGCGGCATGGCCGGGGATCCCGCCCGCGCCTGCTCGCGCGCGCCCACCTGCGCCGAGGACTACCTCGGGCGGATTTCCGGCCCGCTCATGGACCGTTTCGACCTGCGCCTCGAAGTGCCGCCCGTCACGCTCGAGGACATGTCACTGCCGCCTTCAGGCGAGGACAGCGCTTCGGTCGCGCTCCGCGTCGCCGCGGCGCGCGCGCGCCAGGCGGCGCGTTACGCGAACCACCCGGCCCTGCGCACCAATGCCGATGTCGACGGGCGGCTGCTCGACGAGATTGCCGCGCCGGATGCCGAGAGCCGCGCCCTGCTGCTGCGCGCCGCCGAGCGCTTCGGCCTGTCGATGCGCGGCTATCACCGGGTGCTGCGGGTGGCCCGCACCCTCGCCGACCTCGCCGGGGAAGAGGAGGTGCGCCGCCCGCAGGTGGCCGAGGCGCTGAGTTACCGGCTGGTGTCGCCCAGGACCTCCTGAACAAAGCGCGCGGACCGGCGCAGTGTCGCCCGCGCCTCGGGGATCCAGCCGTCGAAAACCGGCCAGGCATGCGGTGCCAGCGGGTGCGTCTCGACCTCGACCCGTGCGCCAGCCTGCCGCAGGCGCGCTGCCATGCGCCGCCCGTCGTCGCAGAGTATCTCGCTCTCTCCCCAGCACAGGCGCACCGGCGGGCAGCCCGGGAAGTCGGCGTAGAGCGGTGAGAGGCGTGGGTCATCGCGGCGCCCGCGGCCCGCCACGATCTCAACCAGCTCGAGGATGCGTTCCACCGGCAGGAAGGGATCGGCGCCGGCGTTGCGGCGCAGACTCTCGCCGCGCATGGCAAGATCGGTCCAGGGCGAGAAAACCAGCGCCCCCGCCGGCGCCTCGTCACGGGCGCAAAGCTGCGCCAGCAGCGACAGCGCCAAGCCGCCGCCCGCGGAATCGCCGGCGAGCACCACCTGCTCCGGCGCGTATCCGAGCCCGCGGAGCCGTTCCCATGCGACGCTCACCGCATCGAAAGCCGCCGGAAAGGGCGCCTCCTGCGCCAGCGGGTAGTCGGGCGCGCAGACCTCGACCCCCGACAGGAGCGACAGCCGCGCCATCACCCCCTGGTGGGTACGGGGGCTGCCCGAGACATAGCCGCCGCCATGCAGGTAGAAGATCACCTGCCGCGGCGTGCAGCGCCCGGCGCTGATCCAATGCAGCCCGCCCGGCCGGCGCAGGTGCAGCAGGTGGATCGGCTGGCGCATGAAGAGCGGCGCGTGATGGTCAAGATCGCGCGCCGCGTCCTCCGGTCCGGGGGTGCGGGCGAGCCGCGGCTTGGCCAGTAGGCGCAGCCCGGCGTTGAGCGTGGTCAGCTGCCAGCTCATCGCACGTCGCCCGGCCCGGGTTCAGGCCAGTTTGGCCTCGATCGCTTCCCAGATCCGGGCCGCCACGTTGATCCCGTCGAAGCGCTCCAGCTCCTGGATGCCAGTCGGCGAGGTCACGTTGATCTCGGTCAGCCAATCGCCGATCACATCGATGCCAACGAAAACCTGCCCCTTCTCCTTCAGAACCGGGCCGATGGTGGCGCAGATCTCACGGTCGCGCGCGGTCAGTTCCACCTTTTCCGGACGGCCGCCGACATGCATGTTCGAACGCACCTCGCCCGCCGCCGGCACACGGTTGATCGCCCCCACCGGCTCGCCATCGACGAGGATCACCCGCTTGTCGCCCTTGCTCACCGCGGGAAGGTACTTCTGCACGATCAGCGGCTCGCGGGAGAAGCTGGTGAAGAGCTCGTGTAGCGAGCTGAGATTGCGGTCGTTCTGGTCGAGACGGAACACCCCCGCCCCACCATTGCCGTAGAGCGGCTTGAGAATCACGTCCCCATGCTTGGCCTTGAACGCCTTGATCGTCTCGAGATCGCGCGCGATGGTCGTCGGTGGCGTGAGCTCGGGGAAGTTCAGCACCAGCAGCTTTTCGGGCGAGTTGCGTACCCAGAAAGGATCGTTCACCACCAGCGTGCCCGGCGCGATCCGGTCGAGAAGATGGGTCGTGGTGATATAATGCATGTCGAAGGGCGGATCCTGCCGCAGCCAGACGACGTCGACCTCGGCCAGGTCCACGACCGTGCGCGGGCCCAGTATCGCCGGCTGCTCTGCCACCCGCTGCACAGTCATCCAATGGCCGCGCGCGGTCACCCGCCCCTCTTCGTAGGCAAGGTCATCGGGCCCGTAGTAAAACAGCTCGTGGCCCCGCGCCTGTGCTTCCTCGGCAAGGCGGAATGTGCTGTCGGCGTCGATATTCACGGACCCGATCGGGTCCATCTGAAAGGCGATCTTCATGTCGGTCTCCGCGCATGGCTTTCGCCATACATGGCGCAGCGGCGCGCGAGGCGCAATGGCAGGGCCGGCCCTCCGTGAAGCCTATGGGCCGAAAGCCTTCTCGATCACCCGGATCAGCCCGTGGCGATCCATCAGCGCCACGTCAAAGCGCATCTCGCTGAGTGCGCCCAGAGGCTGCGTGCCGACAAATTCCTCCGCGCTCTTCTGAAGCCGCCGGATCTGCCGGCAGCGCAGGTGCTCCAGCGCCTGATCGAAGCTCCAGCTGGCCTTCACCTCGACGAAGACAAAGCCAGCCCCGTCCCGGAAGATCAGGTCGATCTCTCCAGATCGCCCGCGCCAGCGACGGCGCAGCAGCGGGTAGCCGCGCCGCTCGTAATCCCGGGCGATCCCTTCCTCGGCGGCGAGGCCGGCAAAGTAGCTCATTTCGCCGCGCGACCGCCGCCGGAGCCGGTCCACCTCCGCACGGCGCGGGGGAAGTATAGCGGGCACGGGCGGCGAGCGGGAAAAATCGAATTCCATCTGCGACGGATGTATCGACATGCTGTTCCTTTCCCGACCCCATTGCACTCTTTGATGCGCACCTGCAGCTCGATGCGCACCCGCAGCCTGCCGAACCAGGTCTGCCGGACCAAGTCTGACCCTACGCCCCCTATCCCCCTCAGCCGCGTTCCTTCGCGAGCTTTAGGGCAAGCTGGTAGACCGGCCGCCGGGCGATCCCATTTGCCTGCGCCACGTAGTCCGCGGCATCCCGCACAGACATCTCGCCCAGCGCGGCCAGCAATTCTGCTTCTAAGTCAGATTCGCTAATTTTCTCCGAACTTCCCTTGCCGATCAGCACCACGATCTCGCCCTTTGGTGGCGTCTCGGCGTAGATCCCGGCCAGCTCGTCCAAGGTGCCTTCGCGCACCTCCTCGAAGCGTTTGGTCAGTTCCCGGCAGACCGCCGCCCGGCGCTCGCCGCCGAGTGCCGTCGCCGCATCCGCCAGCATCGCGCCCAGCCGCTTGGGCGACTCGTAAAAGGCCAGGGTCGCCACCTCCTGCTTCAGCGCCGCCAGCGCGTTGCGGCGGGCACCCTTGGCGTTGGGCAGGAAGCCCGCGAACAGGAACCGGTCGGTCGGCAGCCCGGCCAGGGTGAGCGCGGTGATCACCGCCGAGACGCCCGGCGCCGCGGTCACGAGGTGCCCCTCCTCGCGTGCCGCGCGGGCGAGATCGAAGCCCGGATCCGAGATCATCGGCGTGCCCGCCTCGGAAGCATAGGCGACGGATTTTCCCTCTGCCATCAGCGCCATCAGCCGCGGCCGCATCTTGGCGCCATTGTGGTCGTGGTAAGCGAGGCATGGCCGCTCGCCGAGTGGAATGCCGAGGATCTCCATCAGCCGCTTGAGGCTGCGGGTGTCCTCCGCCGCCAGCACGTCGGCGGCGCGCAGCACGTCGATTGCCCGCAGCGTGATGTCGCGCGCGTTTCCGATAGGCGTGGATACCAGGTAGAGCCCCGGCACCAAACCGCTTCTTTCGGGATTCATCACTGGACCCGATCCCCCGCTGTACTATGATTGCTCCCAAATGCTCATGCGGAAGAACCGCTTGGGCGTCAACGAGGGAGCCAGCCACCAATGTTCGCCCTTTTCGCCCGCGCCCGCAAGGCGCTGCGCCCGGTCGCCATGTTCGCCACCGCCGCCCTGCTTGCCGCCTGCGATGTCTCGACCATGACCGATCTCGGCTCCGCCGGCAGCGGTGGGCCAAGCATCGATCCCGGCCAGACCGTCCGCGTGGCGCTGCTGGTGCCGCAATCCGATCCGTCCGCCGCCGCCGTGGCCCGTGATCTCGAGAACGCCGCGCGGCTTGCGATCGCCGATCTCGGCAATGCGCAGATCGACCTCGCGGTCTATGACACCGCCGGCCAGCCCGCCCAGGCCGCGGCCCAGGCCCAGCGCGCCGTCGACGAGGGCGCGCGGATCATCCTCGGCCCGCTCCGCGGCGAGGAAGCAGTCGAGGCCTCCAAGGTCGTCGCCGATGAGGGCGTCAACGTGCTCGCTTTCTCCAACAATGCCTCGATCGCCGGGGGCAACCTCTTCATCCTCGGCCCGACCTTCGCCAATACCGCCGACCGCCTGATGGGCTTCGGCACCCGCCGCGGCATCAACTCGGTCGCCGTGCTCTACTCCCAGGACGTGCCGGGCGAGTTCGGCCGCACCGCGATCAGCCAGGCCGCCGCGCGCAACGGCGTCTCGGTGGTCGCCGAGCAGCCCTACGAGCTCAGCGTCGAGGGAGTGACCCGCACCGCGCAGTCGATGAGCAGCATCATCGGCAGCAGCGGCGCGCAGTCGGTCTTCATCACGTCCGACGCCACGAATGCCGCCATGCCGCTGCTGCTGCAGCTGATGCCCGAGAACGGCGTGAACCCGGCGGTGACCCAGTACATCGGCCTGACCCGCTGGGACGTGGCACCGCAACTCTTCTCCTATCCCGGGGCGCAGGGCGCCTGGTTCACCATGCCCGACCAGGCCATGCAGCGCAATTTCAACGCCCGCTACCGCGGGGCTTACGGGGCCGAGCCGCACCCGCTGGCCGGTTTGGCCTTTGACGGTGTTGCCGCCATCGGCGCGCTGGTCGCGCAGGGCCGCAACGATGCCCTCACCGGCCGCGCGCTGACGCAAGCCGCTGGTTTCCAAGGCACCGGCGGTGTATTCAGGCTGAAGTCGGACGGCACCAACGAGCGTGGCCTCGCCGTCGCCACCATCCAGAACAGCCAGGTAACGATTCTTGACCCTGCCCCCTCCAGTTTCTCCGGCGCCGGTTACTGACACGTCCGATATCCTGCCGGACGACCTGATCGCCCCGGCCACGGAAATCTTCGACATCGCGGCCGTTCGTGCCCAGGTCTTCGCCGCCCTCCCAAGCGAGGGCGGCGAAGGCGCGGTGCGCACCTCGGTGGTTAAAATCCTGGGCGAGGCCAGTAGGCAGAGCCGCGAGACCATCGCCCGGGAATTCGCGCGCCAGCCGCACAACGCCTTCCCCGTCACCCATGCCTACACATGGGTCACCGACGGGCTGGTGCGCATCTGTTTCGACGTCGCCACGCAGCACCTGCACCGCAATCCCACCCCGACCAAGGGCGAGCGGCTCTCGGTGCTCGCCGTGGGCGGCTACGGGCGCGGCGAGATGGCGCCCTTCTCCGATGTCGACCTGCTGTTCCTGACCCCGCACAAGATCACCGCCTGGGCCGAGAGCGTCATCGAGTCGATGCTCTACATGCTCTGGGACCTGAAGCTGAAGGTCGGCCATGCCTCGCGTACGGTGAAGGACTGCCTGCGGCTCGGGGCCGAGGATTTCACCATCCGAACGGCGATGCTCGAGCACCGCTACCTCATCGGTCACAAGCCGCTGGCCGACGAGCTTGAGGACAAGCTCTGGAGCGACCTCTTCAAGGGCACCGAGCGCGCCTTCGTCGCCGCCAAGCTCGAGGAACGCTCGGAGCGGCACCGCAAGCACGGGCTGCGCTACGTGGTCGAGCCCAACGTGAAAGAGGGCAAGGGCGGGCTGCGCGATCTGCAGTCGCTCTACTGGATCACCAAGTATGTCCACCACACCGACGACACCGAGGATCTGGTGCGGCTCGGGGTCTTCCGTCCCGAGGAGTACCGCACCTTCTACCGCGCCGAGGAGTTCCTCTGGGCCACCCGCTGCCACATGCATCTCGCCGCGGGCCGCGCGGTCGAGCAGCTGACCTTCGACATGCAGGTCGAGGTGGCGGACCGCATGGGCTACACTGATCGCGGCGGGCGCCGCGCGGTGGAATGGTTCATGCAGGACTACTTCCGCCACGCCACCTCGGTGGGCGATCTTACCCGCATCTTCCTCACTTCGCTTGAGGCCGAGCAGCAGAAGGACGCGCCGCTGCTGCTGCGCATGTTCAAGCGCGGGCCGAACGTGAAGGACGGCTACGAGGTGGTGCACAATCGCCTCGCCATCGTCGATCCGATCGCCTTCCTGTCCGACAAGATCAATCTGCTGCGCTTCTTCGAGGAAGGGCTGCGCACCGGCCTCTTGCTGCACCCCGACGCGATGCGGCTGGTGAAGGCCAACCTGCATCTCATCGACGAAGACATGCGGGGCGACCGCGAGGCGCAGCGCATCTTCATGGATCTGCTGTTGAAGCACGGAAATCCCGAGCGCTCGCTGCGCCGGATGAACGAGCTTGGCGTGCTCGCCGCCTTCATCCCCGAGTTCGAGCCAATCGTGGCGATGATGCAGTTCAACATGTACCACAGCTACACGGTGGACGAGCACACCATCCAGTGCATCGGCAACCTGTCGCAGATCGAGCATGGCGACCTCGTCGAGGACCTGCCCGTGGCCTCGTCGATCTTGCGCGAGGGCGTCAACCGCAAGGTGCTCTACACCGCGCTGCTGCTCCATGACATCGGCAAGGGCCGCGACGAGGACCACGCCGTGCTCGGCGCGCAGATCGCCCGCAAGGTGGCGCCGCGCCTCGGCCTCAGCAAGCAGGAGAGCGCAACGGTCGAATGGCTCGTTCGCTACCACCTGCTCATGTCCGACATGGCCCAAAAGCGCGACATCGCCGACCCACGCACCGTGCGCGACTTCGCCAAGGCGGTTCAAACCCGCGAACGGCTCGACCTGCTGACCGTGCTCACCGTCTGCGACATCCGCGGCGTCGGCCCGGACGTGTGGAACAACTGGAAGGCGGCGCTGCTGCGTGCGCTCTACCGCCAGACCCGGCGCGGGCTCGAGGACGGTATGGAGGCGCTTAACCGCGAGAACCGCGGCAACGAGGCCAAGAAGGCGCTCCGCGAGGCGCTCTCTGACTGGGATGCCAAGGCGCTGCGCACCGAGACCGGGCGGCACTACGAATCCTACTGGCAGGGGCTGCATGTCACCGCTCACGAGGTTTTCGCCAAGCTGCTGCGCGACATCAAGGATGACGAGATCAAGATCGACATCCACCCCGACGAGGACCGCGACGCCACCCGCGCCTGCTTTGCGCTGCAGGACCACCCGGGGATCTTCGCCCGGCTCGCCGGGGCGCTCTCGCTGGTCGGCGCCAACGTGGTGGACGCGCGCACCTTCACCTCGAAGGACGGCTATGCCACCGCCGCCTTCTGGATCCAGGACGCCGACGGCTCACCCTATGAAGAGGCCCGCCTGCCCCGCCTGCGCGAGATGATCCGCAAGACGCTGATGGGCGAGGTTCGCCCGCGCGAGGCAATCGAGCAGCGTGGCAAGCTGAAGAAGCGCGAGCAGGCCTTCAAGGTGCCCACCTCTATCAGCTTCGACAACGAGGGCTCGGACATCTACACGATCATCGAGGTCGACACGCGCGACCGTCCCGGCCTGCTCTACGACCTGACGCGGACCCTGTCGGAAAGCCATGTCTACATCGTCTCGGCGGTCATCGCGACCTACGGCGAGCAGGTGGTGGACACCTTCTACGTGAAGGACATGTTCGGGCTGAAGTACTTCACCCCCTCGAAGCAGAAGATGCTCGAGCGCAAGCTGCGCGAGGCCATCGCAGCCGGGGCGCAGCGCGCGGGGGGTGTAAGCGCAGCCCGCCGGGCGGACGCCGGCACCCGAAAACACTGGCACCCGAAAACAGAAGAGCGGACCCGAGGGCCCGCTCTTCCGTGTCTCTTGGCAGGACCGCAGTCCCATCAGGAATGGTTTACACCAGTTCCAGATTGATCGCCGACTCGCGGCCGTCACGGCCTGCTTCGATGTCGAACGACACTTTCTGGTTGTCTGCGAGGCCGGTGAGGCCCGAACGCTCAACCGCGGAGATGTGCACGAAGACGTCCTTCGAGCCACCATCGGGTGCGATGAAGCCGAAGCCTTTGGTGGTGTTGAACCACTTGACGGTACCAGTTGCCATGGTTGTATTCCTCTATCTTTGTCGCCCACAATGCGCGGCGACCCGGCGTCTCAACGTCGAATGCTGAGCCGTGGAGGAATCAGGAAACGAAATTCAGTAGCCCTGCCAAGATGGGCTCTGCGGGCCGGAATTACAAGCCATGTTCCTGTGTCCGGCCATTTCACGCCTGTAGCATTGACTTTCTTGCCGTTTCCCCCCCATTTAGCCCGCGTGATCGCCGGTTCCTTACCAGCCCGGGGCCAACCGCCCCGCGCCTGCGATGCCAGATTTCCCGCCGTTGGCACCCTTCCATGGGTCCGGCCTCGCGAAGGAGTTCTTGCGATTACGGCATTCGGGCAATCCGGCCCGTGCGTCCAATCGCAGCCCGCTGCACATCTCCTCCCGCGCAAAGGCGCACATACGGCGACGGCCTCTCCTGGCCCTCCCCGAAAGGATTTTCATGACATTCGACACGCTGGGGCTCCGCCCCGCCCTTCTGGCTCGCCTGGCCGAGCAGAATCTCACTCAGCCGACTCCGATCCAGACTCAGGCCATCCCCGAGGCCCTCGCTGGCCGCGACGTGATGGGCCTTGCCCAGACCGGCACCGGCAAGACCTTTGCCTTTGGCCTGCCGATCGCCGATGCGCTGCTCGCCAGCCAGACCCGCTGCGCCCCGAAATCGGCGCAGGCGCTGATCCTCGCCCCCACGCGCGAGCTCGCCGCGCAGATTCACGACACGCTGTCGTCGGTGCTCACCGGCGCGCACCTGCGCCTGACGCTGGTGGTTGGCGGCAACTCGATCAACGTGCAGTCGCGCAAGCTCGAAAAGGGCACGCACCTGCTGATCGCCACCCCTGGCCGCCTCATCGACCTGATGGATCGCGGCGCGCTGAAGCTCGACCAGGTGACGCATTTCGTCCTCGACGAGGCCGACCAGATGCTCGACCTCGGCTTCATTCACGCCCTGCGCCGCATCGCCCGCGACCTGCCGGCCAAGCGCCAGACGCTGCTTTTCTCGGCCACCATGCCCAAGCAGATGAACGAGATCGCCAGCGCTTACCTGAACGATCCGGTGCGCATCCAGGTCGCCCCCCCCGGGCAAGACCGCCGACAAGATCGAGCAGTCGGTGATCTTCGTCGAAACGCCGAGGCGGATCGAGACCCTGACCGGGCTGCTCGATGATCACCGCGACGAGCTGGCGCTTGTCTTCTGCCGCACCAAGCATGGCGCCGAGAAGCTCTCGCGCAAGCTCGACCAGGCCGGTTTCGCCGTCGGCGCGATCCACGGCAACAAGAGCCAGGGCCAGCGCAACCGCGCGCTCGACGCCTTCCGCAAGGGCGAAATGCGCGTGCTGGTGGCCACCGATGTCGCCGCGCGCGGCATCGACATCCCCGACGTGCGCCACGTCTACAACTTCGACCTGCCGAACGTGGCGGACAACTACGTCCACCGCATCGGCCGCACCGCCCGCGCTGGTCGTGACGGCCGCGCGGTGAGCTTCTGCGGCGTCGAGGAGATGGCGGACCTGCGCGGCATCGAGAAGCTGATCGGCCAGGAAATCGCCACGCTCGGCGGCGTGCGCCCGGCAGAGCCCGCCCGCGCCCAGCGCAGCGG
>NZ_NTHN02000093.1 GCF_002300555.2 Alloyangia mangrovi
CGCCCACATGGCCCGCATCCGCGGCGATGCCCCGCGCCCCGAAGATCTCGCGCCAGCGCCCCTCGCCAAGCCCGAGGCCGCGCCGGAAGCGCCCGAGCGCGCCGAATTCGCGACCTCCGAGCCCGAGCATCCCGCCGTAGCGCCCTCGCGCCGTGACCTGCTGCCGGACATCGAGGAAATCAACCAGACCCTGCGCGTCGCCCCCGAGCCGCGCCGCATGGAAACCCCGCAGGGCCGCGCACGCGCCGCCGAAGAGGAAGAACTGCAGGGCAGCGGCTTTGCCCGAGGCTTCGGCGTGGTGCTCATCCTGGCGTCGCTGGCGGTGCTGGTCTACGCGCTGGCCCCGGTGCTCACCGCCGCGGTCCCTGCCCTCGCCCCGCTGCTCGATCCCTTCGTGGCGACGGTGGATGGCTTGCGGCTCTGGCTCGATGCCCAGCTCACCGCCCTGCTGAGCTGAGCCGCCACGACCACTCGCTCTCGCGTGCTCTTCTAGGTGAAGGTATCTTCGGTGGAGCGAGGGGTCAGACAGCCCCCTCGCTCCACCCGTGCCGACTGCACTCAGCCCCGACCCTTCCAGGGCACCAGCTTACGCTCGGCCAACCGCATCAGCATGTCGATGCCGAAGCCGATCACCCCGATCAGGATGATCCCCATGATCACGATGTCGGTGAGCTGGAACTTCGAGGCGACCATGATCATCATCCCCGCGCCCTTTTCGGCGGCGACAAGCTCGGCGGCGACCACGGTGCCCCAGCAGACACCCATGGCGACCCGCGCGCCGGTGAAGATGTCGGGCAGCGAGTTGGGGATGATCACGTGGCGCAGGATCTGCACCTTGCTGGCCCCCAGCGAATAGGCCGCGTGCACCTTGGAGATCTTCACCCCCGAGACCCCGGAGCGCGCCGCGATCGCCATGATCCAGAGCGCCGCGAGAAAGAGCAGAATGATCTTGCCGGTCTCGCCGATGCCTGCCCAGATGATGACCAGCGGAATGAGCGCCAGCGGCGGCACCGGGCGCATGAACTCGACGATGGGATCGAACCAGCCGCGGAACCAGTCCGACAGGCCCATGGCATAGCCGAGCGGAATGCCGATCAGCGCGCCGAAGAAGAACCCCGCGATCACCCGGAAGAGCGACCAGCCGAGATGCTCCCAGAGCGTGCTGTCGCGGTAGCCGTCGCGCGAGATCTCGACCAGCCGGGCAAGCACGGCCTCGGGGGCCGGCAGCCAGATCGGCTCCATCTGCCAGCCCTTGGCGGGCTCGAAGTTGAGCGTGCCCTTGGGCGACATGCCGACCCGGCCATAGTCGGTCATGACCTCGCCGCCCGGCGCGATCGGCTGGCCGTTGACGGCAACGACCCTGTGCCCTTCGTCGCGCCCATGCTCGTCATTCTGATCGACCCGCACCAGCCCAGAGCGCCAGGCCCCGACGCTCGCACTGTCGTTCTTCGCCCAGCCATCCCCGGGATCGACCTCGGGGTCCTCGGTCTCTTCGCCCACCGGGAAGACGCGCACGGTGACCGTCGCCTCGTCGGGTTCGACCCCGTCCGCCTCGGCGGTGTAGGTGAAGCTGGCATCGCCGACGAAGGGCCCCGGCGCGTGCAGGAACTTCGGCACCCAGGTCGAGCCGGTGAAGGCCCCCCAGAGCAGGAAGATCGTGAGGATCGAGACCACGCTGGCGATGCGGCTCGGGCGCACGGCGCTTTCGTCCCCGAAGGTGACGGTCTTGCGGGCGGTGAAATCGTTCAGGGCGCGGTGCACCAGCAGTTTCACCAGCAGCCAGCTTGCCACGAAGATCGCGATATAGAGAGCAAAGACGATCATGACGCGGCCCCCGCGGTCTCGCTGCGGCCCATGATCTCTTCCTCCATGTCCCAGATCATCCCGAGGATTTCTTCGCGTGTGCTGGCGAAATCGGGATGCTTCTTGACGGCGCGCAGGTCCTGACCGGCGCCGAGGTCGGCAAAGGGCAGACGGTACTCGCGGTGGATACGGCCCGGGCGCGGCGCCATGACAAGCAGCCGCTCGCCCAAGAGCAGCGCCTCCTCGACCGAATGGGTGATGAGGATGATGGTCTTGCCGGTTTCCTTCCAGAGCTTCAGCACGAGGCTCTGCATCTTCTCGCGGGTGAGCGCGTCGAGCGCCCCAAGCGGCTCGTCCATCAAGATCACATCGGGATCATTGGCAAGGCAGCGGGCCAGCGCCACGCGCTGCTGCATGCCGCCCGACAGCTCGTAAACCGCCTTTTCCTTGAAGTCGCGCAGGCCCACCACCTCGAGCAGGTGATCGACATTGGCACCGTAGTCGCGCTCGCGCTTTCCGGCCATGCGCGGGCCGAAGCTGACGTTGTCGCGCACGTTCATCCACTCGAAGAGCGCGCCCTGCTGGAACACCATACCGCGCTCGGCGGCGGGGCCGCGCACCTCGTGGCCATTGAGGATGATCTTGCCCTCGGTGGGCGCGAGAAAGCCCGCCACGATGTTGAGCAAGGTGGTCTTGCCGCAGCCCGACGGGCCCAGCACCGACAAGAGCTCGCCCTCTGCGAGGTCCAGCGAGACGTCCTTCAGCGCCTGCACCGAGCTGCCGTTGGGCAGGTCGAAGCGCATCGACAGGTTCTGGATGGATAATCCGCTCATGATCCGCCTTTCGCGGCCTTACGCCGCGGCTCGGGGGTTCCGCCCCCAATGTCGTTCTGATGCGAAGGTCCCGGCAGCAGCCCCCCACCGCCGGGACGGAAGGCCCGAAGGCCTTACATCGAGCCCGCTGAAGACAGCGGCCCGGTGTTCACGTGGTCGGCGTAGCTGTCGAGCGCCGCATCGATCGAGCCGGCGGCGACGAAGACGTCGGCGACGCCCTTCATGAAGTCGGCCGCGCCGCCGCCCAGCCATTTGCCCGAGAGCTGCTCTTCGGCGGTGGGGAAGACGAAGGTCGCCATGGTCTCGGCGGTGGCGGCCTCGTCCATGCCCGCGTCCTTGGCGATGACCGGCAGCATCTTGGCCTGGTTGGACTCATCCGCCCACATGGCGTTGGCGTCGGCGGTCACCTTGAGGAAGGCGGCGACAAGGTCCGAGTTCTCGGCCACCCAGCCCGCGGGGCCGGAAGTCACGTCGAAAACCAGGATGCCCAGCTCTTCCTTCTCGGCGCCGGTGAGCAGCACGTTGCCGTGCTCTTTCATGCGGCGGAGCGAGCCGCCCCAGCCGCAGGCCATGTCAACCGCGCCCTGCGCGATGGCGGCGGCGCCATCGGGCGGTGCCATGTCGACGATCTCGAGGCTGGCAAGGTCCACGCCGAAGTGATCCATCTGCTTGAGGAAACCGTAGTGAGCAGCGGTGCCGAGCGGCACGGCGACCTTCTTGCCCTCGAGCTCGGCGGCGCTGTCCTTGTCGATCTCCAGCTCGGAGCGCACTACGCAGTTGTCGTTGTCGGCGTAGCTTACCGCCACGTCGAGCGCCTGCAGGTCCTGCCCTGCCGAGGTGGCGACGACGAAGGGTGGCACGCCCTGGCTGACCGAGAGCTGCACGTCACCCGAAGCCATCGCCGCCGACATCGCGGTGCCGGTGTCGAAGCTCACCCAGTTGATCTCGGTGCCCATGGCCTCTTCGTACAGGCCTTCGGCCTTGGCGTATTCGAAGGGCATCGGCCACTCGAGGAAATAGCCCACGGTGATACTCTCGGCACTGGCGGCACCGGCCAGCAGCGCCGCGGCACCCGCCGCACCCATCAGGCTCTTCTTGATCGTCATCTCGTCTCTCCCGTTCTGCTGCCCCGTCATGCTCCGCGGGGCTTGTGCCTGGCCGGTACGTCAGGCGCCCGGCTCGCCGTCGATCCGACCGGAAAAGATACGCTCAATCAATGGGCGATGCCTGCGGATGCAGCAAGTACATGGGGGGCAGTGGGGTAAGCTGCCCAATTCCCGTGCACTGCCCTGTGAGGAAAATCCCGTTATACTTGGCAACTTCCGCAGCAGTAGCGATTGGCCTCGCAATCTGGCCTTATATCAACCGTAAATCTGGCGCTAAGACTTACGCCAGCTTCTGGCACATGTGCTAGCATCCCGCATCGCGGAGTCACGCTTTCGCGCCCCTTGCGGCGCCCGGAATTCAGGAGAGCTTCCATGGACGGCACCCTCACCCAGAACGACCTCAGCCACGTCGTCGAAGCCGACAAGGCTCACGTCTGGCACCACCTCGTGCAGCACAAGCAGTTCGAGACCTCGGACCCCAAGATCATCGTCGAGGGCAAGGGCATGCGGGTCTGGGACCAGACCGGGCGCGAGCAGCTCGACGCGGTCTCGGGCGCGGTCTGGACGGTGAACGTCGGCTACGGCCGCAAGAGCATCGTCGACGCGATCTCCGAGCAGCTGATGAAGCTGAACTACTATGCCGGCGCCGCGGGCTCGATCCCCGGCGCGCTCTTCGCCGAGAAGCTGATCGACAAGATGCCGGGCATGAGCCGCGTCTACTACTGCAACTCCGGCTCCGAGGCGAACGAGAAGGCCTTCAAGATGGTCCGCCAGATCGCCCACAAGCGCTACGGCGGCAAGAAGCACAAGATCCTCTACCGCGAGCGCGACTACCACGGCACCACGATCGGCGCCTTGTCGGCGGGCGGCCAGCTCGAGCGCAATGCGCAATACGGCCCCTTCGCGCCCGGCTTCGTGTCGGTGCCGCACTGCCTTGAATACCGCGCCGGGGATCAGGGCTGGGGCGATCTGTCGGGCGAGGCCTATGGACAGCGCGCCGCCGATGCCATCGAGGAAGTGATCCTGCGCGAAGGCCCCGACACCGTCGGCGCCATCTGCCTCGAGCCGGTGACCGCAGGCGGCGGGGTGATCGTGCCCCCGGCGGGCTACTGGCAGCGCGTGCAGGAGATCTGCCGCAAGTATGACGTGCTGCTGCACATCGACGAGGTGGTTTGCGGCGTCGGCCGGACCGGCACCTGGTTCGGCTACCAGCACTATGGCGTCGAGCCGGATTTCGTGACCATGGCCAAGGGCGTCGCCTCGGGCTACGCCGCCATCGCCTGCTGCGTCACCAACGAGCGCGTCTTCGACCTCTTCAAGGACGACGCCTCGGACCCGATGAACTACTTCCGCGACATCTCGACCTTCGGCGGCTGCACCGCCGGCCCCGCCGCGGCGCTCGAGAACATGCGCATCATCGAGGACGAGAACCTGCTCGAGAATACCGCCGCGATGGGCGAATACATGCTCGGCCGCCTCGAGGGGCTGAAGGACAAGCACGCGGTCGTCGGCGAGGCGCGCGGCAAGGGCCTCTTCCTCGGTGCCGAGCTGGTGACCGACCGCGCCACCCGCGAGCCGATGGACGAGAAGCGCACCGCTGCCGTGGTCGCCGAGGTGAACAAGCGCGGCGTCATCATCGGCATGACCAACCGCTCGATCCCCGGCTACAACAACACGCTGTGCTTCGCCCCGGCGCTGATCGCCACGAAGGACGACATCGACCAGATCGTCGAGGCTGTGGACGGCGCGCTGGGAACGGTCTTCGGCTGAGATGACCGGACACCGCATGAACGAACACGGGCAGCCCATCGGGCTGCCCGTCGATGGCAGCTTCCCCCGCCCCCTGCCCCCACGCAGCCCGATGACCGGCCGTTTCGTGAGCCTCGAGCCGACGCGGGCGGACCATGCCGAGGCGCTCTTCGAGGCATTCGCGAAGGACGACAGTGGCGCCAACTGGACCTATCTGCCGGGCGAGCCGCTGCCAGACCTCGCCACCGCGCAGGACTGGATCAGCCGCTGCGCCGAAAGCTCGGATCCGCTGTTCCACACGCTCTGCACGCCGGATGGCACGCCGGTGGGAATCGCCTCGTACCTGCGGATCGACCCGGCCAATGGCGTGATCGAGGTCGGGCACATCCACTTCAGTCCCCTGTTGCAGCGCAGCCCTGCGGCGACCGAGGCCATGTACCTGATGATGAAGCGCGCCTTCGACGAGCTGGGCTACCGGCGCTACGAATGGAAATGCGATGCGCTCAACGCCCCCTCGCGCCGGGCGGCGGAGCGGCTCGGCTTCAACTACGAGGGCACCTTCCGCCAGGCGGTGGTGACCAAGGGGCGCAACCGCGACACGGCGTGGTTCTCGATCCTCGATACCGAGTGGCCGCGCCTGCGCGCACGCTTCGAGGCGTGGCTGGCTCCGGCGAACTTCGACGCCGAAGGTCGGCAGATCGCCCGGCTCTCCGATCTCTAAATATCGATAAAACAACAAAAAAAGGGCCGCGTAACCGCGGCCCTGATGCTCAGTCGAGCAGGAAAGATCAGCCGTTGACGCTGTCCTTCAGCGCCTTCGCGATGGTCATCTTGACCACCTTGTCGGCCTCTTTCTTGAACTGCTCGCCGGTGGCGGGGTTGCGCACCATGCGCTCGGGACGCTCACGGCAGTAGATCTTGCCAACGCCCGGGAGGGTCACGGCGCCGCCGCCTGCAACTTCCTTGGTGATGATGTCGGTGATCGCTTCCAGAGCGGTCGACGCGGTCTTCTTGTCTGCGCCCATCTCTTCTGCCAGTGCGGCCACGAGTTGGGTTTTGGTCATCGGCTTCGCCATTTCATGGTCTCCTTGAACTGCCCGAGTACTTGGGCCCCATTGAGGTCACTTAACTCTATGTAGAGTCGAAACACAACGAATAGTGGCTATTTGCAAGAGAAATCTACGCGTTTCGAGCTGCAAACTGCCAATTCAGAGGAAGGCTGTCTCGTCGAAGCTACGCAACTTGCGGCTATGGATCCGCTCGAGGGGCATGGTGCGCAGATGCTCCATGGCTCTTATCCCGATCATCAGGTGACGCGCCACCTGCGTCTTGTAGAAATCGGACGCCATTCCCGGCAGCTTCAGCTCGCCGTGCAGCGGTTTGTCGCTGACGCAGAGCAAGGTGCCGTAGGGCACCCGGAATCGGAAACCGTTGGCGGCGATGGTCGCGCTCTCCATGTCCAGCGCCACGGCGCGGCACTGGCTCAGCCTCTGCACCGGGCCACGCTGGTCGCGCAGCTCCCAGTTGCGGTTGTCCACCGAGGCGACGGTGCCGGTGCGCATCACCCGCTTGAGATCGTAGCCCGAAAGCTGAGTCTCCTCCTCGACCGCATCCTCCAGCGCCACCTGGATCTCGGCCAGCGCCGGGATCGGCACCCAGATCGGCAGGTCGTCGTCGAGCACCTTGTCCTCGCGCAGGTAGGCGTGGGCCAGCACGAAGTCGCCAAGGCTCTGCGAGTTGCGCAGACCCGCGCAGTGCCCGACCATCAGCCAGGCATGCGGGCGCAGCACCGCGATATGGTCGGTGGCGGTCTTGGCGTTCGACGGGCCGACACCGATGTTGACCAGCGTGATCCCCGAGCCGTCCTTGCGCTTGAGGTGGTAGGTCGGCATCTGCGGCATCTTCGCGGTCAGCGGGATCGCGGTCTCGGCATCGGTGATCTCGACGTTGCCGGTCGAGACAAAGGAAATGTAGCCGCTCTCGGGATCGGCGAGCTGCTTGCGGGCATAGGCCTCGAACTCGCTGACGTAGAACTGGTAGTTGGTGAAGAGCACGTGGTTCTGGAAATGCGCCGGATCGGTGGCGGTGTAATGCGCCAGCCGGGCCAGCGAGTAATCCACCCGCTGCGCGGTGAAGGGGGCCAGTGGCTCGGTACCGTCGGGCGCGGGGCGCGCCACTCCGTTGACGATGTCGTCGTTGGTGGTGGTCAGGTCCGGCACGTCGAAGACGTCGCGAAGGATGAACTGCGCCGCCCCCTCCTGCGGCACGGTCAGTTCGGGGAAATTGGCCACCGCGAAATGCACCGGCATGGGCGTGTCCGACAGGCCCACCTGCACCTTCACGCCGTGGTTCTCGATCAACAGCCCGATCTGCTGCTTGAGGTAGTGCCGGAACAGGTCCGGCCTGGTGATCGAGGTGGCATGGGTGCCGGGCGCCGAGACGTGGCCAAAGCTGAGGCGACTGTCGACCTTGGCAAAGCTGGTCGTGGTGATCCGCACCTCGGGGTAGAAGGCCCGGTAGCGGACATCGGGATGTCCCTCGGCCATCGAGGACAGGAAGCGCTCCTTCAGGAACTCCGCGGCCTGCGCATAGAGCATGCAGAGCCGCTCGACCGCCGCCTCGGCTTCGGCGAAGAGCTCCGGCTCCGGGGCCTCGGGGGAAACTATCTGCAATTTCGCCTGCATGTCCTGCATCTGCGGCTCCTTCCGCTATTTTGCCGGCCAGCGTGGCAGGAAGAGGTGACGGGTTCAAGACGTCGCGATCACCGCGCGGAACCCGCCCACCGCGCGCGGCGTTCGCAGGCATGACCCCGCGCCCCGATCTCATCTACTATCCCGACAGCCAGCCCGGCATCCTGCGCCGGCGCTGCGGGCGCGGCTTCAGCTATATCGCCCCTGACGGCACAAGGATCGACGCCGCCGAGGAGCGCGCCCGGATCAGGGCCCTGGCGGTGCCGCCGGCCTACGAGCAGGTCTGGATCTGTCCGCGCGCCAATGGCCATCTGCAGGCCACCGGGCGCGACGCGCGGGACCGCAAGCAGTACCGCTACCACCCCGACTGGACAGCATTTCGGTCCGAGCGGAAATACGGGCATCTCGCCGAGTTCGGCGCCGCCCTGCCCGGGCTCCGGCGCAGCATCCTCACCCAGCTCCGCGCACGCGATCCCGGCGACAGGGAGTTCGCGCTCGCCGCCACGCTGGCGCTGCTCGACCGCGCCGGGCTGCGGGTCGGCAATGCCGATTACGCGCTGGAGAACGGCAGCTACGGCGCGACCACGCTGCGCGGCACGCACCTGCGGCTCGACGGCGGCACGCTTCACCTGCGCTTCCCCGGCAAGGGCGGCAAACGCATCCACAAGCAACTGAAGGACCGCACGCTGCAGCGCGCCCTCACCACGCTTGGCGATCTGCCCGGCAAGGAGCTGATCGCCTGGCTCGACGAGGACGGCCAGCCGCACGGCTTGCGCTCTGATGAAGTCAACCGTTGGCTCGCAGAGCGCACCGGCAATCCGGCCCTCACCGCCAAGACCTTCCGCACCTGGAACGGCAGCGTCGCGGCGCTGGAGGCGGCACGAACCGCGGAAAAGGTCAGCATCAAGGCGATGGCCGAGGCGGCGGCGGAGCGGCTGGCGAACACGCCGACGGTGGCGCGCAGCTCCTACATCCATCCCGCGGTGATCGCCCTCGCCGAGACGGGTCTGCCAAAGCTGCTGGAGCGTGCGCCAGACCGTCCCGGGCTGCGCCGCGCCGAGGCGCAGCTTCTCGCCCTGCTGGAGCGCTGAGGCTCAGCCCCGGCGCAGGCCGGTCTCGACCAGCATGCCGCGCCGCTTGGCCTCGTAGTAATACCCCTTGGCATAGAGCCCGATCGCCGCGTCGGGATTGCCATCCGAGAGCAGCCAAGCGCCGCGCAGGTATTTCACGCCATATTCAAGGTTGGTCTCCGCATCGAGCAACTCGCGCGGCTGCCCCCGGAAGCCCATGGTGCGGGCGGTGGCGGGGAGGATCTGTAGCAGGCCATAATAGGGGCCATTGCGCGCCTCGGGAGAGTGGGTGCTCTCGCGGATCGCGAGCCGGTGGACCAGCCGCCGGGGCACCTCGTAGTAGTCGGACCATTTGTTGATCGACTCGCGCAGCTCGGGCGTCTCGTTGGGATAGAGCGGCGGGTCGAAGCGCGTCACCTCGGGCACCTCCTCCTGCTGCACGGCGCAGGCGGAGAGCGGCGCCACGAGCGGCAGGAGCACGAGCGACAAGCAGGCGCGCCGGGTCATTTCGGTCTTTCGGGACATTCCGAATTCCACGTAGCCTCAGATGTGCCCTGATACCCTCATTGCGGGCTTTGGCCTATCCCGCGCAATGCCGCATGAGCGGAAGGGCGCCTGCGCGCGCGGGGCTTGCCAAGCGCCCCGCCGCGCCGCAGGTTGCCGCCCATGACACGCACGCTTCTCACTCTCGGACACGGCTATTCCGCCGCCGCCCTCGCCCGCCGCCTGACCCCGCAGGGATGGCGGGTGCTCGGCACCCACCGCGACCCCGCCAGGGCACCCGACCTCGCGACGCGGGGCATCGAGCCCGTGCTCTGGCAGCGCGCCGCGCTCGAGGCGGCGCTGGCCCGGGCCAGCCATGTGCTCGTTTCCGCCGGGCCGCGCGACGGCG
>NZ_NTHN02000094.1 GCF_002300555.2 Alloyangia mangrovi
TCTTCTAGGTCCAAATATCCCGGGGGAGCCCGAAGGGCGGGGGCGGAGCCCCCTCTTTTTCACCGCCTATTCCCCGATCAGCAGGAGTTCCGCGGTGATGCAGATCCGGTTGTCATGCGGGCGCAGCACGCCGGACATCGGCGTGCCGTCGAAGCCGACCGAGGCGGCGTTGAGGATCACGCTGTCGCCGGTCAGCCGCCCGGCGCGTAGCAGCACCTCGGTGGCGTAGCTCTCGAGCTCGTCATGCTCGAAGCGGCTGTGCACGAGGCTGCCGATGCCCTCGATCCGCGCCCGGCCAAGCGGGGCGCCGGCCTGCGCCAGCAGCGCGTGCGGGTCCTCGTTCGGGCGCAGGGTGCAGAGTAGGGCGGGATGCCCCTTTCCGGCTGTGCCCACCGCTGCCGGGGCAAAGAGATCGAAACCGGTCTCCGGGTCCGGGGTCACGCTCAGCGCGGCGCCGGTGAGGCCCCAGCCGCGCACCAGCATGTCTTCCGCCAAGGTCGAGTCCTGCGCCAGCAGGTGGCCCATCCGTGGCTGCCCGTCCTGGCCGGCCCAGAGACCGTGGCAATGCAGGAAGGGGGTGCCGTCCTTCATGCCCAGGTGCAGCCCGGCCTCTGTGAGCAGGGCGCTCTCGAGCACATGGGTCTCGCTGTACCAGGCGGCGCGCCCGTCGCCGGGGGCGGGCGCGGGGATGACGTAGGCGAGCCGCGCGAAGGCGGTCTCGGTGAGCCGCAGGTAACCCGCGGAGAACCCCGCCTCCGCAAGCGCCTGCACAACCGCCTGCTCGACGCTGAGCCCCGCGGCAAGGCGCAGCTCCACCGGCTGGGCGCGGCAGGGAAGGGCGGTGAAGCGCCGGGGCGCGCGGGGGCCCGGGTGGTCGAGCAGCTGGTGGAGGGTCATTGCGCCGGGCTCTTCTCCGGGGCGCCCGCCTCTGCCGCCGGTAGGTCGCCGCGCGCGATCAGCGCCTCGCGGATCATTTTCTTGGTGATCTTGCCATAGGCGCTCTTTGGCATCTCCTCCCAGAACACCACGTGGCGCGGCAGCTTGTAACGGGCGATCTTCGGCGCCAGCCATTCCAGCAGCGCCCCGGGCGCCACGCCGGTCCCGCGCGCCACGCAGACCGCCACGCCGATCTCGCCCCAGACCGGATCGGGCATGCCGAGCACGGCGACTTCCGAGACCTCGGGGTGGAGCAGGATCTTCTCCTCGATCTCGCGCGGGTAGATGTTCGAGCCGCCCGAGATGTACATGTCCGAGGCGCGGCCCGTCAGGTAGACGAAGCCCTCGGCATCCATGTGCCCGAGATCGCCGGTGAGGAACCAGCCCTTGCGGAAACTCTTGGCGTTGGCCTCGGGGTTGTCGAAGTAGCCGGCGAAGACGGCGGGGCCGATGACGGCGATCTCGCCGGTCTCGCCCGGGCCGACCTCCTCGCCCTCGGCGTCCTGGATCTGCACCTGCATGCCAGTGCGGGCAAAGCCGCAGGAGCCGATGCGCATCGCGGCATCCTCCGCCGAGTGATGCGCGGGCGGCAGCACGGTGATGTTGCCGGTGACCTCGCCGAGGCCGAAGTATTGCACCAGCTTCGGTCCCAGCACCTGCAGCGCGCGGATCTGGTCGGCGCGGTACATGGGCGCGCCCGCGTAGATCATGTAACGCAGCGACGAATGGTCATGGGCCTGCACCGCGGGGTGCTCGACCAGCAGCTTGACGATGGTCGGCACGGTGAAGAGGTTGGTCACCTTCCATGTCGCGACCAGCCCCCAGATCTCGTCGGGATCGAATTTGCTGCCCGCCGGAAGGATGGTCTTCACCCCGTGCGCCACCTGCGCCAGCTGGTGGATGCCCGCGCCGTGCGAGAGGGGCGCGACGACGATCGAGGCATCCTCGGGCCCGGTGCCGGGCATCAGGTCGCACAGGTGGTTGGTCACGACGAAGGCCATCTGGCCGTGGGTCAGCACCGCCGCCTTGGGCCGCCCGGTGGTGCCGGAGGTGAAGAAGAACCAGCAGGGGTCATCGCGTTGCACTTCGGCTTGCGGCGGGCGCTGGCCGAGGTGGGGGGGCGACCAGCGCCTCGTAGTCTTCGCCGAGGCCCTCGCCGATGCCGACCACGAAGCCGAGCCCGTCGCAGGCGGCGGCATGTTCGGGGAAACTCGCCTCGCAGAGCATCCCCTTGGCCTGCGAGCTTTGGGCCAGAAAGGCAATGTCGTCGGGCGACTGGCGGAAGTTGGCGGGCACCCAGACCGCGCCGATGCGCCAGCAGGCGAACATCGCCTCGAACATCTGGTTGTTGTTGGCCGATTGCACCAGCAGCCGGTCGCCCTTCTTCAGGCCGAACCGGCCCTGCAGTACGGCGGCAAAGGCGGCGGAGCGCGCTTCCATCTCGGCCCAGGTCCAGGTTTTCTCGCCCCAGACGAAGCCGATGTCGCCGGGGTGGCGGCGGGCGCTCTCGGTCAGGAAGTTGGCAAGGTTCATCACCCGCGTCGACACGGGCGGCAGCCCGCCGGAGAGGTCGATGCTCATTTCACCCGCTCCAGGATCGACACGTAGTTGGTCACCGCCGCGCCGCCCATGTTGAACACGCCCGCGATCTCGGCGCCGGGGATCTGCATCTCGCCTGCCTCCCCGGCAAGCTGCATCGCCGCCATGACATGCAGCGACACGCCGGTGGCGCCGATGGGGTGGCCCTTGGACTTCAGCCCGCCCGAGGCGTTGACCGGCAGCCTGCCGTCCTTGGCGGTGATGCCCTCGCGGATCACCCGGCCGCCCTGTCCGCGCTCGGCAAGGCCCATGGCCTCGTATTCCAGCATCTCGGCGATGGTGAAGCAGTCGTGGGTTTCGACCAGCGAGAGGTCGTCGAGGGTTAGCCCCGAGGTCTCGAAGGCCTGCGCCCACGCCCGGCGGGCGCCTGCAAACTCCAGCACGTCCCGGCGCGACAGGGCCATGATTTCGTTGACGTGGCTGCGGGCGCGGAAGGCGATGGCGCGCTGCATCCCTGCTGCCGTCTCGGCATCGGCCAGCACCAGCACCGCCGCCCCGTCCGAGACCAGCGAGCAGTCGGTGCGGCGCAAGGGCCCCGCGACGATCGGGTTCTTGTCGGACACGGTGTTGCAGAAGGCGGTGCCGAAGTCCTTGCGCATGTGCGCCAGCGGGTTGGCCATGCCGTTCGAGTGGTTCTTCGCGGCGATCATCGCCAGCTCTTCGCTCTTGTCTCCGTAGCGCTGGAAGTAGCTGCCGGCGATCTGGCCAAAGAGCCCGGCGAAGCCGCCGCTGATGCCCGCCTCTTCCTTGCAGTAGCTGGCGCCGAGGAGGATGTCTCCGACTTCGGGCGTGGGGGTGGCGGTCATCTTCTCGGCGCCCACGACCAGCGCGATGCGGCCGCGACCGGCGGCGATGAAATCCATCGCCCCGTGCAGCGCGGCGGAGCCGGTGGCGCAGGCGTTCTCGTAGCGCGTCGCGGGGGTATGGGCAAAGCGCTCATCCCCCATGGCGACCAGCGCGCCCTGGAAATCCTGCTGCGAGAAGCCGTTGTTGAACACGCCGACGAAAAGCCCGTCGACATCCTCGGGGGTGATCCCGGCGTGCTCCAGCGCCTCGGCGACGGCGGCGGCCATCAGGCTTTCGGTATCGGGGTGCTCGGATTTGCCGAAGGGGGTGTGGCCCCAGCCGACGATTTGCGGATCTTGCATCATGACCTCCTCAAATGCGGGTGCGCGGCGGCGTAGAGCTGCGCGAGTGTCTCTTCTATGGTCCCGGCCGCGGCTCTGAGCTGCCCCACGAGCTCCTCCCGGCGCGGCTGCTGCATGCGGCTTTCGATGGCGGCCAGCGACAGCGCGCCGGCCAGCGCGCCGTCCGGGCGGCGCAGCGCCACGCCAAGGCCCCATGAGTCGGGAAACACCAACCCGGGGTTCAGCGCGTAGCCCTGTGCTCGCGTCTCGGCGACGCGGGCGCGAATCTGCTCGGGCGGCAGGCCGGGATAGTCGGCCCCGAGTCGCGCGGCATTGGCGGCCAGCGCTGCCTCGACTTCGGCGTCGGGCAGGGCGGCAAGCATCGCCAGCGAGCCCGCGCCGACCCCCAGAGGGTGCAGCCGCCCGGTCATCAACGCATAGGTGCGGATCGGATAGGTGCCTTCCTCGCGGTGCAGGCAGAGCGCGGAAAACCCGCGCCGGATCGACAGGAAGGCGGCGTCGCCGGTCAGCTGGGCCAGCCGCGCGAGGGTCTCGTAGGAGTGCTCCAGCAGCCCGTGCCGATGCGCTGCGAAGGTCCCGAGAATATAGGATTCCTCGCCCAGGAAGTAGCGCCGCGTCTGCTCGTTCTGCTCGACCATGCCGTTGCGGATCAGCGCCAGCATCAGGCGGCGCACGGTGGGCTTGTTGAGCCCGCTCTCGGCGACCAGCTCGCCAAGGCTCGCGCCCTCGAGCGGACGGCGGCCGACCATGCCAAGAAGCGCCAGCGCGCGGTCGACGCTCTGGCTGCCGGCAAGGGCGCCGGGGCTGCTGTCTTCCCTCGTGTGTTCCATAATATGGACCATGAAGGCCCGTCTCCTCCCGCGAGACTTCGAAAAGTTGCCCCGCAATATTTTGTTCCTTTCGGAATATTGCAAGTTCTTCTTGTCCGTGGCAATGAAACTGTTCCATGATGTGGATCGTCGTGCGGGGCAGGGAGGTCGCGCAGGACGGGGCCGAAGGCGGCCCGAGACTCCTGGGAGGACAGAATGACTTTCGCGAAACTGGGCACCACTGCCCTCGCAACCGTGCTCGCCGGCGCACTGATGGTCGGCGCCGCTGCCGCCGAGACCCTGCGCCTGTCGCACAACACCGGTGACACCACGACCTGGCAGAAGGGCGCCGACAAGTTCGCCGAGCTGCTCTCGGAGGCGACCGGCGGCGATCTGACCGTGCGTGTCTTCCCCAACGCCCAGCTCGCCGGCGGCGACCAGATGCGCCAGGCCGAGATGGTCGGCCGCGGTGCACTCGATCTCGTGGTGACCTCGGCGATTAACGTGACCCCGCTGGTGCCCGAGATGGCGGCCTTCTCGCTGCCCTACCTTTATGCCGACTACGACCAGGTCGACGCGACCACGCAGGGCGAGCCCGGCGCGAAGCTGGCCGAGATCCTCAAGGGCAAGGGCATCGTCGTGCTCGGCTGGGGTGAGAACGGCTTCCGCGAGGTGACCAACAACACCCGCCCTGTGCATGGTCCCGACGACATGAAGGGCCTCAACATGCGCGTCGCCGGCCCGATGTATATCGACGTGATGAACGCGCTCGGCGCCAACCCGCAGCAGATGCAGTGGGGCGAGACGATGACCGCGCTGCAGCAGGGCGTGGTTGACGGCCAGGAGAACCCGATCGGCGCGGTGATCATTCCGCAGCAGGTCTATGAGGTGCAGAAGTACCTGACCACCTGGCACTATTCCTATGACCCGATCTTCATCGGCATCAGCCAGAAGAAATGGGACAGCTACGACGCCGACACCCAGGCCAAGCTGAAGACTGCCGCCGAAGAGGCGATGACCTACCAGCGCGAGATCAGCCGCGAGGCCACCGCCTCGGGCATCGACTTCCTGCGTGAGAAGGGCATGGAGGTCTATGAGCCCTCCGCCGAGGAGCTGGCCGCGTTCAAGGAAGCGACCCAGCCCGCCTTCGACGAATGGGCGGCCAAGGTCGGCCCCGAGCTGGTGCAGAGCTTCCAGACCGCCATCGACGGCGCGAAGTAACCCCTGCAAAACGGCGTGTCCCCGCGGGGACACGCCTTTCGTCCTGACCCAAGCCTGCTGATCCAAGGGAGGGGCAATGGCCTTCATCCTGCGCGAGGCCGAGAAGATCATCTGCGCGGTGCTCTTCCTGGCCATGACCTTTCTCGGCTTTGCCAATGTGGTGGTGCGCTACGGCACGCATTACTCGCTTGCCGCCACCGAGGAGCTGCTGACCAACGGCTTCCTGCTGCTGACCATCTTCGGTGCCGCCATCGCTGCGCGCCGCGGCGAGCATCTGGCCGTCGGACTGGTGCACGACCTGCTGCCGCGCCCGGCGCGGCGGCTGGTCTTCGCGCTCTCGGTGATGGCCTCGGCGCTGCTGCTGGTGCTCTCGGCGTATTTCTCCTGGCAGGCGATGACGAACCTCATCGACAATGGCATGCGCTCCTACGGGCTGCAGATCCCGGCGTGGTACTACCAGGCCGCAGTGCCCTTCGGCTTCGCGCTGGTGCTGATCCGCTACCTGGAGCATGCATGGGTGGTTTGGCGCACGGGCGAGGACCACGAGGTGATCCCCGATGTTTGACCTCTTCCCCGGACTGCCCGCAGGCACCGAGATGGTGATCCTGTTCTTCATCCTGCTGGCGCTGCGCGTGCCGGTGGCTTTCTCGCTTGGCCTCTCGGCGATCTACGCCATGTGGCAGATCGGCTTCGGCCTCGAGCTGGCAGGCGATCTCATCGCCACTGGCATCACCAAGTTCTCGCTGCTGGCCATCCCCTTCTTCATCCTCGCGGGCACGCTGATGGGCTCGCTCGGCATCGCCGAGCGGATGATCCGCTTCTTCCGCGTGCTCATCGGTGCAACCCCCGGTGGCATGGGTGTCGTCGGCACAACCGTGTGCCTCTTCTGGGGCGCGGTGAGCGGCTCCGGCCCGGCCTCGGTCGCCGCCATCGGCCCGATGATCATCAAGGGCATGGAAGAGGACGGCTATCCCAAACCCTATGCCGCGGGCCTCGTCTGCACCGGGGCTGCGCTGTCGATTGTCATCCCGCCGTCGATCGGGCTGGTGATCTACGGGGTGATCGCCGAGACCTCGATCTCGCATCTCTTCCTTGCCGCCATCCTGCCCGGGCTCTTCATGGGCGTGATGATGCTGCTGACCCTGCCCTTCGCCAAGCCGCAGTCCGGTCGCGCCGCGGCGCTGGAAAAGCTGAGCCCGATGCCGCATGCCGATAAGCCCTATGGCCAGCGCCTGTGGCTCTCGTTCAAGGAAAGCTTCTGGGGGCTGATGACCCCGGTGGTCATCTTGGGCGGCATCTACTCGGGGGTCTTCACCCCCACCGAGGCGGCCCTGGTGGCCACGGTCTACGCGCTGCTGGTGGGCGGGCTGATCTACCGAACGCTCACCCTCGACGGGCTCTACAACTCGCTGTCCAACGCCGCCGCCTCCTCGGCCACGGTGATGCTCGTCGTCGCCTATGCCAGCCTTTTCGGCTGGGTGGTGACGGTCGAGGATCTGGTCGGCACCTACTCGGGTGCGCTGCTGGGCCTGTCCGGCAACGAGGGGGTGATCCTGCTGGTCATCATGGTGATCCTGCTGATTGCGGGCATGTTCATGGACGCGGTCACGGTCATGTTCATCTGCCTGCCGATCTTCATGCCGGTGGTGCGCGAGCTGGGCTGGGACCCGGTCTGGTTCGGCGTGCTGGTGATGGTGAACCTCGCCATCGGCCTGATCACCCCGCCGGTCGGCATCAACCTCTACGTCGCTGCCAACGTCACGCGCCTGCCGATCGAGCGTGTCGCCCGCGGCGCCATGCCCTTCCTGCTGGTGTGCCTGATCGGGCTGGCAGTGATCGGGGCCTTCCCGCAACTTTCCCTCGGCCTGCTCGGCCCCGCCAACTGAGGAGCATTCCATGTCCCAGAAGACAGCCCCCAAGACCGCGATTGTCACCGGCGCCGCGCGCGGCATCGGGCTTGCCACCACCAAGCAGTTCCTCGCCGAGGGCCGCAAGGTCGCGATGATCGACCGCGATGCCGAGGTGCTGATGGCCGAGGCCGGGCAGCTCGACAACGTGCTGCCGGTGGTCTGCGATGTGTCGCAGCCCGATCAGGTTGCAGCGATGATCGCCGAGGTGGCCGAGAAGTTCGGCCGCATCGATGCGCTGGTGAACAACGCCGGGGTCGCCGATTTCGGCCCGATCGAAGAGACCACCTTCGAGCGCTGGCGCACGGTGATGGCGACCAACCTCGACGGGGTGTTCCTCTGCTCGCAGGCGGCGATCCCGCACCTGAAAGAGGTGCAGGGCGCCATCGTCAACATCGCGTCGATTTCGGGCCTGCGCGCCTCGACGCTGCGGGTGGCCTATGGCACCTCAAAGGCCGGGGTGATCCAGCTCACCCAGCAGCAGGCGGCGGAACTGGGCGAATACGGCATCCGCGCCAATTGCGTGGCGCCGGGGCCGGTGCGGACCAAGCTTGCCATGGCGGTGCACTCGCCCGAGATCATCGCCGCCTATCACGATGCGATCCCGCTCAACCGCTACGGGTCGGAGGACGAGATCGCGAGCGTGATCGTCTTCCTCTGCTCGGACAAGGCGAGCTACGTGACCGGGCAGACGATCGCCTCGGACGGCGGCTTCCAGTCGACCGGGGTCGGCCTTCCGGCGCTGCGGGTCTAGCGCGCGCGGTTCGGGAACAGGCGGATCCAGCGAAAGATCAGCATCAGCGCGAGCGTGGTGACGACCAGCCCGATTATGTCACCGACGGCGTAGGTCGCGAGCACCTGCAGCGAATGGTCGGGCAGGATATGCCCCGAGAAGACCAGCGACTGGCCGACGGAGTTGATCACCGAGGCCAGGGCGCCCGCCAGAAGCAACCACTTCCAATGGATATCCGCCCGCTGCCCGGCATAGACGCGCCGCCCGGCCAGCGCCATGGCCTCGAAGGCGAGGGGTGCCGCGGCCGCGCCGACGGCGATGGACAGCAGGATCAGCGGCTCGATCGACGTGCGGAATTCGGCCGGAGTGAAGAGCGCCTCCGACAGGAAGGCGCCGAGGCAGAGCGGCACGAAGGCGCGCTTGCCGAGCAGCCAGGTCGAGAGCACCCGCACCCCATGCGGCAGGTAGACCAGGCTGGCAAAGGCGGTGACATCCGGCAGCAGCCGCGACTGCAGCGGCGTGATCAGCAATGCCGTCAGCCCGTGCGCAAAAGCATAGGCCAGGATCACCACGGAGCCATTCAGCAGGACCGTCATGCCGGGCACTCGGGGGGGGCGGGCGGATGCCCCGTCGGGTCTGGAGACCAATCGCATCGCGAGGCAGGCTGGGCGCTCAGCGCAGCGGCAGCGGTGCGCCGACAAGGTCGCTGCGCACGATGTAAGCCCGCGCCTTGGTATCCGCCGCCCGTTCCAGCAGCCCGCGTTCGAGAAGGGTACGGATGGCCCGGTAAAAGGTCGCCTGCGCGGTGCAGCGGACCAGCGCATGGTCGCGGATCTGCTCGGAGCTGATCACGTCGCCCGGACGCTCGCAAAGGCCGTGCGCGGCCAGCAACACGTCGCGTTCAAGACGGCTGAGATCCTCGAGACCGACGTCGCGTTCGAGTTGCCGCAGCATCTCGCGGAGCTGGAGGATTGAGCTGAGTTTGTTCATGGCAACAAGTCTTTGCGCAGCGCGCTCGCCGGGTCAAGAAATGTCACAGGTCGGGGGTCATGTAAGATTATCAATTTGATAAACTCTTGGCGTCCCGGGTGCCGCGTGCTACGCAAGCGACGTGGCGTCAGGTCAAGAGTGCCTTGTGAACGAGTTTCCGTGAGTGGTGGCGCCGCAGCTCATTTGAGAACCTTTCGCCTTGGTGCTTTCCGGCACCAAGGCATTTTGTTTGGCGCTTTCGCGCGCCGAGCGCCAGCGCCCGGTCATCAGGCGGGCAGCCGGGACCCGCGTGTCGCCGCGAAGCTGTCAAAGAGATCCGCCGCCCCCATCTGCCCGCCCTTGAGCATCACCCGCATCCGGTCGCGGTGCGGGCTTGCATGGTTGGCGGTGCAGATGCAGACGCCGGGGCCGAGGGTGCGCTCGAAGGCAAGCGCGTCGAAGCCGAGGCGCACGCAGATTCGGCTCGAGGTGTCGCCGCCCGCCAAGCCGAGGTAGCCGACCTCGGCACGCTCCAGCACCGCGGCGACGAAGTTGGCGCAGCGGTCTGCAAGCGCGTCCGGGGGCAGCCCGTAGTCGGCATCGGGCAGCAGGTGCACCAATGTCGGGACGTCCGCGCGCAGCAGCTCGGCCGCGGGCTCGATGAGCGATCCCGCACGCAGTGCCTCGGGGGTGAGGGCGAGCCGGCGGTAGGCGCCGGCGGCGTCCACCTGCGCCGCGGTGGTCGAGGAGCGGCTGCCGGCGAAGAGCA
>NZ_NTHN02000095.1 GCF_002300555.2 Alloyangia mangrovi
CCAGCCGGCGGCGGGCGCGGCGCGGCTCGGGCACCTGATGGCCGAGCAGGAGAGCCGGCTGCGCGGCTTTGCCGAGGCGCAGGCCGGCTTCGACAGCGGGCGTGCGGCCGAGGCGGCGCTGGCAGAGGAAGAGGCCGACCCCCGCGGCCGCCGGCGTTTCGCGGTGACCGAAAGCCCTCTGGCCTCGCTCGGGCGGCGGCGCGACCGGGGTGGCAAACCCTTCCTGGACGAGGCGCTGGTGCGCGCCGGTGAGCGGCTGCGCGAGGATTTCGAGTTGGCGCAGATGGGGCCGCGGACCACCCAGAACTGGGATCACTTCCTGACCTCGGGGGTGAAGCCGGGGGCTGCCGCGCAGCCGCCGCAGGGCGCCGAGGCGGCGCGCGTTCGCTTCACAGGCGCGCTTCGGGACCTCGGGCCGGGGCTCGGCGACGTGGCGCTGCGCTGCTGCTGCTATCTCGAGGGGCTCGAGGAGACCGAGCGGACCATGGGCTGGGCGGCGCGCTCGGGTAAGGTGGTGCTGCGCATCGCCCTGCAGCGGCTACACCGGCATTACGAGGCGCTGGAATCCTCGGGTGGCGGGCTCATCGGCTGAGGGGCGGGTGCCCGGCCCGCGCATGGAAAAAGGGGGCGAAGCTGGCAGCTTCGCCCCCATCGTCCTTCACCGCGGCAGTTGGCTTATTCGGCCGCGCGCACCGGGGTCTCGTCAGTGACCGGGATGCCCGGGTAGTCGTCGATATTGCCACTCTCGAGGTCTGCGGCGGCCTTCTTCACGCCGGCAAGATAGTCCGGGTGCACCCGCTCCAGCACCGCGTACCAGCGCTCGCGGACACCATCAGAGATCGGCGCCATGGCGCGGGCCATGTTGAGGTGCAGCCGGGCTCGCTCGTCATCGCCGAGGACCTCGAGATAAAGCGCTCGGGGCTGGACGTAATCGGCATCCTTGTCTTCCTGCTTGTAACGGTCGGCATCGCCCGAGATCTTCAGCGGAGGTTCCATGACCGACGGGTCCGCCTTGGCCGCTTCCTCGTATTGGTTCGGCTCGTAGTAGGCGTCGATATGGCCCGTCTGCGGCGGGAAGAAGCGCATGGCGCCGTCCTTGTGGTAGTTGTGGACGGGGCATTTCGGCGCGTTGGCCGGCAGCGCCTCGTAGTGGGTGCCGAGCCGGTAGCGGTGCGCGTCGGCATAGGCAAAGAGCCGGCCTTGCAGCATCTTGTCCGGCGAATAGCCGATGCCCGGCACCTTGTTCGACGGCGAGAAGGCGGCGTTCTCGATCATCTGGAAATAGTTCTCGGGGTTCTGGTTGAACTCGAGCATGCCCACCGGGATCAGCGGGAAGTCCTTGTGCGACCAGACCTTGGTCAGGTCGAAGGGGTTGAAGTCGAGCTCCGCCGCCTGCTCCTCGGGCATCACCTGAATGTTCATCTCCCACTTAGGGAAATTGCCGGAGTCGATGGCATTGTAGAGATCTTCCTGGAAGCTCTCGCGGGTCTCGCCGACGATCTTCTCGGCCTGCTCGTTGGTGTAATTCGCGATCGGCTGCTGGCAGCGGAAGTGGAATTTCACCCAGAAACGCTCGCCCTGCGCATTCCACAGCGAATAGGTGTGCGAGCCGTAGCCATGCATGTGCATCGGGTTCTTGGGAATGCCCCGATCCGACATCAGGATGGTCACCTGGTGCACCGACTCCGGCTGGCCGGCCCAGAAGTCGAACATGGCCTCGGGAGAGCGCATGTTGGTCTTGGGATGGCGCTTCTGTGTACGGATGAAGTCGGGGAACTTGTAGGCGTCGCGGATGAAGAAGATGGGGGTGTTGTTGCCCACCATGTCCCAATTGCCCTCGTCGGTGTAGAACTTCAGGGCAAAGCCGCGCACGTCGCGCTCCGCATCCGCCGCGCCCTGCTCGCCCGCCACGGTGGACCAGCGCGAGAGGATGTCACAGCTGTTGCCGACCTTCGAGAAGATCTTGGCGCAGGTGTACTGGCTGATGTCATGGGTGACGGTGAAGGTGCCCTGCGCGCCCCATCCCTTGGCGTGGACCACCCGTTCGGGGATGCGCTCACGGTTCTGGTGGGCGAGCTTCTCGATCAGCTGGTAGTCCTCCAGCAGCACCGGGCCGCGCGGACCCGCCGTGGCCGAGGTTTCGTTCGTCGGCACTGGCGCGCCGGCGGATGTGGTCAGTCGCTTGCTCATGACGTCCTCCGTGGATTGAGGCGGGAATGCCCTTGTGAGCGATCAACTAGAGGGGCGAATATAAGTTCCCAATTGCAGATTCCTGTCAAAGTGATAGGAATTTCTTATGCCTGTAACCATCCGCCAGCTCAGCTATTTCCGTGCCCTCGCCGCGCAGCGCAACTTCCGCCGGGCAGCGGAATCCTGCAATGTCTCGCAGCCCGCGCTCTCGGTGCAGATCCGCGAGCTCGAGGCGGCACTGAACGGCCCCCTCGTCGAGCGGCAGGCGCGCGACGTCGTGCTGACCCCCTTCGGTCGCGAGGTGCTCGAAAGTGCCGAGCGCATCCTCGCCGAGGTCGCGGGGCTGGAACATGCGGCGCGGCGGCGTGGGGGGCTGACCGGCACGCTGTCGCTGGGCGTCATTCCGACCATCGCCCCCTATTTCCTGCCCGAGGCGCTGGCGGCGCTGCGCGCCGAGGACATCTCGCTCGACGTCGAGGTGACCGAGACCAAAACCGAGACGCTGCTCGCCCGGCTCGCCGAGGGCGCGCTCGACGCGGCGCTGGTCGCTCTGCCGATCGAGGAGGAGGGGATCGAGGTGCTGCCGCTCTTCGAGGACCGCTTCCTGCTTGCCGGCAGCGCCGCGCGGCTCGCGCAGATCAGCGGCGTGCCCAGCCCCGAGGGCCTGGCGGAAAGCCAGCTCCTGCTGCTCGAGGACGGCCATTGCCTGACCGATCAGGCGCTGGCGGTCTGCGGCCGGGGCAGGGGCAACGCGCGGATCAACATGGGGGCGACCTCGCTCTCGACACTGTCGCGGCTGGTGGCCGCGGGCTTCGGGCTGACGCTGATGCCCGAGGTGGCGGCGCTGACCGAATTGCGCGCCTCGCCGGGGATGCGGCTGCGGCGCTTCGGGGCGCCGCAGCCGGCGCGGATCGTGGCGCTGGCGCGCCGCGCGTCAAACCACCGTGAGGGCTGGTTCACCGAGCTGGCGGACGTACTGCAGACCGTGGGGGAAGGGTTGGTCGAGGGGGTTCGCAAGAGCCCGGAGATCGCTCCGGCGGAAGGTTGAGGGCGCGCCATGCCGAGAGGCGGACACGCCCTTTAGGAAGCAGGGCTTTTGAAAACCGGGCTTTCATAAACAGGTATGAAGCCGCGCAGAAAGCTGCGCGGCTTCTTGGTCCTTGAGCGTCTCCTCCGCCCCGGCCATGATCGCTGGGGAAACGAGGACACCATGGGCAGGCAGAGACGGTTCGGGACTTGAGGATTGGAGCCTTGGGACGCGGCTCCCTTCCTGGGGAAGCCCGGCGTTGAGGGAAAATTTAACGCCGAGCCGCAAAGACGCTTGGTCGACCTAGCGGGACTCGTAACAACAAATGATTCTAAATGACGTCAGACTGGTAACAGGGTCAGAATACAGGCTTTGTCCGCCCCCGCTATCCCGGAATTTTTGTGTTTCACCGAGGTAACTGGTCACCTTGCTGCATTGCCGCAAGGTAATGTACGGAAATCATGGGCTAAATCTTGCCGATAGAATGGCGAAGCCTTGCTTGCTGCAAACGCGGTGTTTCCAAAATGTGAAGTCGAAACGCATTTCTGTCAGCCAAGATCGCCCAAAACGAGTGAAATTCGCGCTATTCTACATCTTAAGGTGGTGCAAATTGGCGCTGTTGATCATCGGAGAAGGGCTGGCATGAGTCGCTTTGCGCGCGCCTATCTGGCATTTTTCCTGACACTTCTGCGTGTGGCGAGCCTCGGATTTTCCCAGCCGGAAGCGACCAGCCGGATCGAGTGGGTCGCCCTGGGGCGACCCTCCACGGCGCGATCATCGGGCGTGGGGTCGCGGACCGCTCCCCGACCGCGAGGGTCGGGCTGAGGCTCTTATTCGAGCGGATCCTAGTAGGCGGAGATAACAGCGGTTCGAACACGTCTTCCTTCGTCCTCCGGGCGACACAGGTGCGGCCATCTATACCGGCGCGATGAATGAGGACGGCAGCGTAAGAATGACCCTGCCTCAAGGCGGTGTCTTCACCTTGCGACTCGACGTTGTGGGCGAAGACCGCGACACGGGAAAAATGGCTGATTACGGGCTTGATATGGCGCGCGAGGGACGCTGGCGCGGGTTCGCGCCGCAATCCAGTCTCAGACCTGCACGAGGTCGGCAAGGCTTCGCCACAAGACTGTTATAATTCGATGAAACGCAATGACATGGTTGCATTTACCCTAGGGCAACCCAATACTGGCCGCATGATGCAGGCGCCCCCGTGAAAATGGCCTCGCATCGACGAAAATTTGTACGCCCGGACCTCGGCCCGCCCATGTTCTACGGGTCGGACGAGACGCCAAAGAAAGGACCGGAGACACGCTCAGCCGGAGCAAGCCGGGCGCTTTAAGTGGTTTCGCTTTCGAACTGATTTTTAGGGAGATTTTCATGAAACGGACAATGTTGACGGCCCTTGTCGTCAGTTCCGCGATGGCCTTGTGCTCGGCGGCCTGGGCGCAGGATGCTGGCGCCGAAAAGCCGAACATCCTGGTGATTTTCGGCGATGACATCGGTCAGACGAACCTGTCGACCTACAGCTTCGGCCTGATGGGCTACACCACGCCCAACATCGACCGGATCGCCAATGAGGGCGCCAAGTTCACCGATTACTACGCCGAGCAGAGCTGCACCGCCGGCCGTTCGACCTTCCTCACCGGCCAGTCAACGCTGCGCACGGGCTTGTCGAAGGTGGGACTGCCAGGCGCAAACGCGGGCCTGCAGGCCAAGGACGCGACGCTCGCCTCGGCGCTCAAGGATCTCGGCTACGCGACCGGCCAGTTCGGCAAGAACCACATGGGCGACCGGGACGAGTTCCTGCCCACGGCGCACGGCTTCGACGAGTTCTTCGGCAACCTCTATCACCTCAACGCCGAAGAGGAGCCCGAGCAGTTCAACTATCCCAAGGACCCGGAATTCCGCGAGCGCTTCGGCCCGCGCGGCGTGCTGCACTCCTATGCCGACGGCGAGATCGAGGACACCGGTCCGCTCACCCGCAAGCGCATGGAAACGGTGGATGAGGAAACCGCCGCCGGGGCCATCGACTTCATGAAGCGCGCGGTGGAATCGGGCACGCCCTTCTTCACCTGGTACAACACGACGCGGATGCACTACAAAACCCACGTCCGCGCCGAGAACCGGAGCGAGCCGGGGCTGACCGCGCCGACCGAATATGCCGATGGCATGGTCGAGAATGACGGGGTCGTGGGCGAGGTGCTCGACGCGCTCGACGAGCTCGGCGTCGCCGACAACACCATCGTCGTCTACACCACCGACAACGGGCCGCACCAGAACACCTGGCCGGATGCCGGCACCACGCCCTTCCGCTCGGAAAAGAACACCAACTGGGAAGGCGCCTACCGCGTGCCCGCGCTGATCCGCTGGCCCGGCGTCATCGAGCCCGGCACGGTCTACACCGACATCTTCTCCGGTCTTGACTGGTTCCCGACCCTGATGGCTGCGGTCGGCGACACCGACATCAAGGAGCGCCTGCTTGCCGGCACCACCATCGACGGCAAGGAGTACAAGAACTACCTCGATGGCTACAACCAGCTCGACTATCTCACCGGCAAGACCGACGAGGGCGCGCGCGACGAGTTCTTCTATCTCAACGACGACGGCGAAATCGTCGGCCTGCGCTACGAGAACTGGAAGGTGGTCTTCAAGGAGCAGCGCATGAAGGGCACCATGGCCGTCTGGGCCGAACCCTTCACCGAACTGCGCGTGCCCAAGATGTTCGACCTGCGTGCCGACCCCTACGAGCGGGCCGACATCACCTCGAACACCTACTGGGACTGGCTGAGCGATCACGCCTACCTCGTGGCCCCCGCGTCGATGGAGATTGCGAAGTTCTTCGAGACCTTCAAGGAGTTCCCGCCGTCGCAGCGCCCGGACAGCTTCTCGATCGACCAGATCCAGGAAGAGTTGAACAACAGCCTGAACAGCCTCGGCAGCCAATAAGACGCACGCCTTGGGGAGGGCCGGTGCCGGCCCTCCCGATCCATTCCAGATTATCGCCGGGCGGGCACGACCCCATGCCGGCAAAGGGATTGTCCTCATGATGCATCCGAGATTTCTCGCGGGCGTCGCAGCCGTGGCGCTTCTCGCCGGTGGCTCCGCCCTTGCCGACCCGCTGCCCTCGTGGAACGACACCGGCCCCAAGCAGTCGATCATCGCGTTCGTCGAGAGCGTGACCGACCCCACCTCCGAGGCCTATGTCCCCGAAGAGGACCGCATCGCCACCTTCGACAACGACGGCACGCTCTGGACCGAGCAGCCAGTCTACTTCCAGGGGCTCTACGCGCTGGATGTGCTGCAGGAAAAGGCCAAGGTCGATCCGGACATCCTCACCACCGACGCGCTGAAGGCCGGCGCCAAGGGCGACGTCGGCGGCATTCTTGCCACCGGCATGGACGGGCTGCTCGAGGTGATCAATGTCTCGCATTCCGGGCTGACCGTCGAAGAGTTTCAGGCCGACGCGCTCGACTGGCTCACGAACTACACCCATCCGACGACGAAGAAGCCTTACGTCGATATGGTTTACCAGCCGATGCTCGAGCTTCTGAGCTATCTGCGCGACGAGGGGTTCACCACCTATATCGTCTCGGGCGGCGGCATCGATTTCATCCGCGCCTTCTCCGAGGACGCCTATGGCATCCCGCCCTGGCAGGTGGTCGGCACCGAGGGCAACACCGCCTTCGAGGTGGTCGACGGGCTGCCGATGCTGACCAAGAACGGCGGCGTCACCTTCATCGACGACAAGGAGGGCAAGCCGGTCGGCATCGCCCGGCACATCGGTCGCAAGCCGATCTTCGCCGCGGGCAATTCGGACGGCGACTTCGCCATGCTGCAATACACCACCTCGGGCGCGGGGCCGAGCTATGGCCTTCTGGTGCATCACACCGATGCGGCGCGCGAGTTCGCCTACGACCGCGAGGGCCATATCGGCACGCTGAACCGCGGCCTCGACGAGGGGCCGGGGCTTGGCTGGACAATCGTCGACATGGCGCAGGACTGGGCCAAGGTGTTCCCGGGCGAGTAAGCCCGCGCGAAAGGTGACAGCACGATGGAAGGCATGACGGACACCGGCGCGCGGGCACAGATCGGCGCCCTGCGCGCGCGCATGGGAGAGGCGATCATCGGCCAGCGCGAGGTGATCGAGCGGCTGCTGATCGGCCTCTTGGCCAATGGCAACCTGCTGGTCGAGGGGCTGCCGGGCCTCGCCAAGACCCGCGCCATCAAGGCGCTCGCGCGCAACCTCGAATGCGATTTCTCCCGCATCCAGTTCACGCCCGACCTGCTGCCCTCGGATGTCACCGGCACCGAGGTCTACTATCAGGGTGAAGGCGGCGGCGAGTTCCGCTTCGAGCCGGGGCCGATCTTTGCCAACCTCGTGCTGGCCGACGAGATCAACCGCGCCCCGGCCAAGGTGCAGGCGGCGCTGCTCGAGGCGATGGAGGAGCGGCAGGTGACCGTCGCCGGCACCACCCACAAGATGGAGCCGCTGTTCATGGTCATGGCGACGCAGAACCCCATCGAGCAGGAGGGCACCTATCCGCTGCCCGAGGCGCAGATGGACCGCTTCCTCATGCATGTGAACATCACCTATCCGCCGGTCGAGGACGAGGTCGAGGTGATCCGCCTCGTGCGGGCCGAGGAGATCGCCGCGCAGCAGGGCGCCGCGGCCGCCGCCGCCGAGACCCACGCCCCGATCCCGCAGGAGGCGGTCTTCGCCGCCCGCCGCGAGATCGCCGCGCTGCGCGTCGCCCCCGAGATGGAGCGCTACATCGCCGATCTGGTCAACGCCACCCGCGTGCCCGCCGAGTTCGGCGATGATCTCAAGCGCTGGATCGAGGTCGGCGCCAGCCCGCGCGCTTCGCTGGCGCTCGACAAATGCGGTCGCACCCATGCCTGGCTGGCGGGCCGCGACTACGTCGACCCCGAGGACATCCGCGCCGTGGTGCCCGACGTGCTGCGCCACCGGCTGGGCCTGTCGTATGAGGCGCAGGGCGAGGGCATCAGCCCCGACGCGGTGGTTGCCGAGATCGTCCGGCAGGTGGCGCTGCCCTGAAGGAGGCAAGATGAAGGACCGCGCCGCCCGCATCCGCACCGGCACCCTGCGCAAGGCCCCGCAGGTCACGGATGATCCGCGCATCCACACCGATCTTGCCTACCTGCGCAGCCTTGAGGGTCCGGCGCGCGGCCTCAGCTTCCTGCCGCGCCAGCCGGCGCAATCGGTGCTCAACGGCCGCCACGCCTCGCGCCTGCGCGGGCGCGGGCTCAACTTCGAGGAGCTGCGCGACTACCTGCCCGGCGATGACATCCGTGCCATCGACTGGAAGGTTACCGCCCGCACCGGCACGCCCCATGTCCGGGTGATGACCGAGGAGCGCGACCGCCCGGCGCTGATCGTCGTCGACCAGCGCATGTCGATGTTCTTTGGCACCCGCCGCGCGATGAAATCCGTCACCGCCGCCGAGGCCGCCGCGATGACCGCCTACCGCATCCTCGATCAGGGCGACCGGGTGGGGGGCATCGTTTTCGGCGATGAGATGATCGCCGAGGTCCGCCCGCAGCGCAGCCGCGCCGCGCTCAACCGCTTCCTCACCGCGCTTTCCGAGGCGAATGGGCTGCTGCACGCCGAGGCGCCCAACGTCGCCCCCATCGGCCTGACACGGGTGCTGCGCGCCGTCGCCCGGATTGCCAGCCGCAACCACCTGATCATCGTGCTGAGCGACTTCGACGGCATCGACGCCGAGACTGACCGTATCGTCTCGGGGCTGGCCCGGCACAATGACCTGATCCTCGTGCCGGTGACCGATCCCAGCGCGGGCGAGATCCCGGCGGGGCTGAAGCTCATCGTCACCGACGGCGCGCTGCAGGCCGAGATCGACACCGCCGCGCCCGGTACCCGCAAGGGGCTGATCGAGATGTCGAAGGGGCGGCTCGCCGATGTGCTCGACTGGCAGCGCCGCTTCGGCGTGGCGATCCTGCCGCTCTCGGCGGGAGAGGAGACCCTGCCGCAGATGCGCCGCCTGCTGGGGCTCGGGCCGCGATGAACGAGGAGGGGACGGACGCCGAAAGCCTCGTCGGGCTGATCAACCAGCTGATCGAGCCGGTGCCGCCCGAGCCGGTATCTCTGGTGCCGCAGACATGGGGCTGGGTTGCGCTGGCGGTGCTGCTTGCGGTGCTCGCCCTCTGGGGGCTCTGGCGCGGGCACCGCCGCCACGTGGCAAACGCCTACCGCCGTGCCGCGCTGGCCGAACTGGGCCGGGCCGGAACCACCGCCGAGCTCGCCGCCATCCTGCGTCGCGCCGCGCTCGCCGCCTTTCCGCGCGCCGAGGTTGCCTCGCTCACCGGGGCCGACTGGACGGCCTTCCTGTCGCGCACGGGCAAGAGCCGCTTTCCCGACACCGCCGGAGAGGAGCTGCGCCGCGCGCCCTACCGCGACCCGGCGGCCGCCCCGTCACCCGAGCTGCGCCG
>NZ_NTHN02000096.1 GCF_002300555.2 Alloyangia mangrovi
CTCGAGGTCGGCCGCGCGCAGGGCGGCGCGGGTCAACAGGCCGTCGCGTTCGAGCCCCGCCAGCATCCCTGCGTTGAACGTGTCGCCGGCGCCCACGGTGTCGACCACGGTCGCCCTGGTCGCGGGAACCTCGATGCGGCCGCGCGCGGTGACCGCCAGCACGCCCTCGGCGCCGCGGGTTTCCAGCACCAGCGCGGTTCCGCCCGCGATCAGCGCCTCGGGCGTGGTGCCGAGCCAGTGCATGTCTTCGTCCGAGATCTTCACGATGTCGGCTCGCGCCAGCATCCCGGCGAGCCGCGTGCGGTAGCGCGCCTCGTCCTTGATGAACCCGGGGCGGATGTTGGGATCGATCATCACCACCCGCTCGCCTGCCTGTGCGCAGAGCGCGGCATAGGTGTCGGCGCATGGCTCCGACACGAGACTTATGCCGCCGAAGAAGAGCGCCGTGGTGTCGTCGCCAAGGCAGGGCAGGTCGGAGTCGGCCAGCATCCGTCCGGCGGTGTTCTCGTCGTAGAAGGCGTAGCGCGCGTGCCCGTCGACCAGCGTCACGAAGGCCAGGGTCGTGGGCCGGTCCGAGCGCGGGCAGGCGGCGCTATCCACCTGCGAGTCGGTCAGCGCCTGGGCGAGGAGGGTGCCGAAAAGGTCGCTCGACAGCCCGCCGAAGTAGCCCGCCGGTGCCCCCAGCCGCCCGAGTGCAATGGCAGTGTTGAACACCGCGCCGCCGGCCACCGGAGCAAAGGCGGGTTCGCCGCCGGTGCTGGTCCGGGGCAGCATGTCGATCAGCGACTCGCCGCAGCAGAGGATCATCTCTCGCTCCCTCATCTCTTCTTTGTTAGCGCTATACCTAGCGCGGAGGCCCAGTTGCGCTCAATAGCCAATGGGCACCGTGAAGCCGCTGCTTCCCTGCGACTGGGACAGCATGTAGCCGATCAGCGCCGCGGCGATGGTGCCGAGGATGATGGCCACGGCGATCTTCCAGGCCGACCACGGCCGCTCGCCCTGCACCCGCCCGGTGGTGCCGTTGACCACGAAGCGGTAGGTCTGGCCGCGGAACTTGTAGGCCGCCAGCCAGACCGGCAGAAGCACGTGCTTGAAGGTGACCTCCGAGACCTGCGTGTCCACCGAGGTGATCCGCTGCTGGTCGCCGCCGATGTCGAACTTGATGTCGCGGGTGATCTGCCGGTCCATGAGGTGCCGCGCCTCGACGAAGCCCGCGTCAAGGTCGACCTGGTAGCCCTCGGCCCGGAAGCCGGCGAGGAACTCGGGGCGGTAGGGTTCGAGCCGGCTGAGGTCCCAGGGCTCGAGCGCATCGGTGAAGCGCTTGGGCAGAGACTTCGAGGCGAGCACCAGCACATCGTCGAAGAAGCGCGCGACGCGGCCGCGCACCGGGGTCCAACGCACCTTGGGCACCTGCACCTGCTGGCGCTTGCCGTCGCGGATCACCGTATGGGTTTCGTAGTAGACGATGCCGCGCGCGCCGCTGTACTCGCTGCGGGTCTTGGCGTCGAAGGTCCAGTAGGGCACGTAGATGCCCTGCATCTTGCGGCCCTTGCGGGAGTATTCCTTGAGCCCGTTCGGCGCGAACCAGAGCCGCCCGAGCCAGTCGTTCATCGCCTTATGCGCGGTCTTCTCGTCGAGCGCGAAGGGCAGCACGCCCTTGGGCTTGATCTGCCGGTTGGTGCCGGTGTCGGCGACCACCGGTGTGGCGCAGAAAGGGCATTCGGTGGCATGGGCATCGGGGTCGAATTCAACCTCGGCGCCGCAGTTGGGGCATTTGGTGACCCGCAACTCCTCCATCTCCTGCAGCGGCAGGAGGTCGTCCATGGCGGCGCGGAAGTCGAGCTCGCGGATGTCGCTTTCCCAGGGACCGGCGGATTCGACCGGCTGGCTGTGGCCGCAGTGGTCGCAGACCAACTCGTTGGATGCGGGGTCGAAACGGTAGTCCGCGCCGCATTGTTCGCAGGGAAAACGGTGGGTTTCGTTCATGCCCGAAGATCCTCCAGAACCGCCTTTTTCCGGCAGGGCCACCCTAGGCGGAGCGGACGGCGGTGAAAACCGGTTTTGATGCGAAGCCGCCGCGGTGAAGTGGATGTGCTGGGGGTATTCAGATACCCCTGCGCGGCGGAAGGTGCACACACGACAAGTTCACCTTTGCCGCTTTTGAATTCCGCGCCGCAACGTCTAGGCTTCGGCCCATGCGAAGGACAGCGGAGCGACACATGCCGGACTGGACGGGACGCGCCTTGCTGGCGGCGGTTGCACTGACGGGTGAGATGAGCGCGGCGCGGGCCTCGGAGCTTGCGTGGCGCTTCGAGTGGCTGGGCAACGGCGGTTACGAGATGCGCGGTGCCATCGCCATTGACGCGGCGCTGGCCGAGCGGGACTACGTCTACGCCGAGGACGTCGAGTGCTTCGTCGTCGAGGGCTACCACGAGGGCAGGCCCATCGGTCGCTGGGCGCTCGGGATGAAGACCGACGAGACAAGCTGGGCGCTGACCTTCCGGCCCCGGCAGAATGCCTTCGAGGTCTTCGGCCCGCAAAGCCCCATGCCACAGGCCTGGAACATGAACGGCTTCGGCACCGATTGCGGGCGCGAGGGCTTCGGCTTCAATATCGGCAACGCGGCGCAGGACCTCTGTCTCGACGGGCACCTTCTGACCGCCTCGCAGGTGACGCCCTCGCGGCCGTTCCCCGCGACACGCGATGACGCCGCCCGCTTCCCCAGGGATGCCTGCCTGGCCCCGGCGCTGCTGGGGCAGGCGGAGAGCGGGGCGGCGCGGCCCGCCGCCTTCGGGCCGGTCACACGCCCGGAGGCGGCGGCGGCAGAACAGTGAAAAGCTGCGCCAGCTCGGTCACCTCTTCGGCGCGTTTCCAGCCGTCCTGGCCCTGTGTCCAGACGTAGCTGTCGCGGGTGAGCTGGCCCTCGGTGACCATGCGCCCCATGCGTGCCTTCGAGAACGGGCCCTGCGTCTCGCCGCTGACCGCCACATGCCAGACATGTTCGACCGGCGGCGGGGGAGGTGGCGGCGACGCAGCGGCGGTCTGTTGCGGGCGGGCGCCCCACGGGCCCCCACTCATCGCGCCGCCCATGGCCATGCCCATGCCCGCGCCGAAGCCGGTGCCCATTGCCTGCCCGGCCGCAGACCCCTCGGCCCCGAGCGCCTCGGCGGCTTGGAAGCGGGTGTAGGCGTCGAGATCGCCGACGACCCCCATAGATGTGCGCTTGTCGAGGGCCCGCTCCACCGCATCGGGAAGCGAGATGTTCTCGATGTAGAGTTCGGGCAGGGTGAGCCCGTATTCGGCGATGGTGGCCGAGATGCCCTTGGACAGAAGCTGGCCCAGCTCCTGCGTGTTGGCAGCCATGTCGAGCACCGGGATCCCCGACGAGGCGATCAGCCGCGAGAATTCCTGCACGATGATGTTGCGGATCTGGAAGCTGATCTCGCCCGAAGTGAACTCGCCGTCGGTGCCAACGATCTCGATGAGGAACTTCGCCGGGTCCGAGACGCGCACCGAATAGGTGCCATAGGCGCGCAGCCGCACCGGGCCGAACTCGGGGTCGCGGCAGATGATCGGGTTCTTTGTGCCCCACTTCAGCCCGTTGAACCGCGTCGTGTTGACGAAATAGACCTCGGACTTGAAGGGCGAGCGGAAGCCGTGATCCCAGTGCTGCAGGCTGGTCATGATCGGCATGTTGTTGGTCTCGAGCATGTAGAGACCGGGGGTGAAGACATCGGCGATCTGCCCCTCGTGGACGAAGACCGCCGCCTGGCCCTCGCGCACAGTCAGCTTGGCGCCGTACTTGATCTCATGCCCCTCGCGCTCGAAGCGCCAGACCATCGTGTCGCGGGTGTCATCCGTCCAGTGGATGACGTCGATGAACTGTCCCGAGAGGAAATCCAGAATACCCATGATCGTCTCCTGTCTTGGTCTGACCGTGTGGTGGCCGTCGTCTTGGCCCGTTCTCAGCTTGGCCCGAGCCCGCCGGTGAGCTGCGCGGCAAGCTGCGCCACGATCGGCCGTGTCGCTGCGGCATCCATGCCGGGCTTGAGCTGGGGGTCGTAGAGGATTTTCAGCAGCATCTCGTCCATGCTGGTGAGCAGCGCGAACTCGTCGTCGTCGTTGAAGATCGAGGGCCGCGCCTCGGGGCTGTCATTGCCCAGACCCAGACCCTGCGCCACCTCCTCGTGCACGCAGGAGCGGCGCAGCAGGTCAGGGTGCTCGGAACGGATCACCGCGATCGCCTGACCGTAGGCATAGCCGCCCGGCTCCTCGGAGAAGGCGATGACGAGGCAATGGATCTCGCGCGGGAGATTGTCGAAGACCGCCAGCGCGGTGGGGTTCACGTCCGGGACCAGCTGCTTGATGCGCGGGGCGATGTCCGCCTTGTCGTCCTGCGACATGAAGAGCACGTGGAAGTTCGGCCGATTGGTCGACATGGAAATCGGATGGCCGGTGATCTTGGCGAGCCGGCTCACATAGGAGCCGAGCATGTTGCTGTCGGTCACCTTCTGGTCTTCCGGAACATGGGTGCCGAACTCGACCGAGACCCGCACCGGCTTTTCCCATTTCTTCACCCGGCCAAGCTCGCCGCGCGAGGGCTTGAGGCCCTCGCCGCGGGCGTACTCCTCGGCCAGCGCTATGCGCTCGAAGTTGCGCGCCAGCATGGTGTCGGTGATCGGCGTGTCGGGGCCACCGCCGTCAGTGCGCAGCAGCCCCTGCGAAAGCAGGTCCGCCTGCACCCGGGCATAATAGACCTCGAGATCATAGCTCGCGAGGGACTGGCGCGGCGGGGTGGCCGCGACCGGCGGCTCTGGCCTCAGTCCCGATGGGCGGGACTGGGGCATCACCCCGGTGCTGCGCGGAGCAAGGGCGGAACTGTCGCAAGCCGCAAGGCCGGCGCACACCAAGATACCCAGTACGAAACGACCCCACCTCCGCATATGGTCACGACCCCGCGGGAACCGAGGTCGCTGCCACGTCGCCGGTTCCGGTGGAGCGGGCCTTGGCCGAGGCCAGCGTGTCTCGCAGCTCGGCCTCCATGTGCTTGAGGTCCTCCTCGGCCTTGGCGCGGCGCGCCTTGCCCTCGTCGGCGATGCGCAGGCTGTCCTCGATCGTGGCGATCAGGTCGGCGTTGGCCTGCTTGACCGACTCGATGTCGAAGACCCCGCGTTCCATCTCGGTGCGGATCGCGGCATTGCTTTCGCGCAGGTTCTTGGCGTTGGACGTCAGCAGCTCGTTGGTCAGGTCGTTGGCGTCGCGCACGGCGGCGGCAGCCTCGGAGGAACGCTGGATTGTCACCGCCTGCGCCAGCTGGGTCTCCCAGAGCGGCACGGTGTTGACCAGCGTCGAGTTGATCTTGGTGACAAGGCTCTTGTCGTTCTCCTGCACCAGCCGGATCGAGGGCAGCGACTGCATGGTCACCTGCCGCGTCAGCTTGAGGTCGTGCACCCGGCGCTCGAGATCGTCGCGGGCGGCGCGCAGATCGCGCAATTCCTGCGCCTTCATCACCTTCTGGTCCTCGGAGGCGGCTTCGACGGCGGCTTCGCGGGCAGGGATGTCGGTGGCGTCGATCTCCTGGAGCTTCTTCTCGCCGGCGGCGATGTAGAGCGCCAGCTCGTCGTAGAAGTTCAGGGTCTTGATGTAGAGCATATCCAGAGACTTGATGTCCTTGAGCAGCGTGTGCTCGTGCTTCTGGAGGTTGTCGGTGATGTTGTCGATCTGGGTCTGCACCTCCTCGTAGCGGGCGGTGAACTTGGCCATGGGGGCGGCCTTGCCGATCAGCCTCTCCCACCAGCTGCGCTTGCGGCGCACGTCCAACTCCGAGACCGAGAACCCGCGGATGGTGGTGACGATGTCGCGCAGTGAGTCGCCCGCCGGGCCGACGTCCTTGTTGCGCACATCGGCGAGCATCGCCTGGCTGATCTCCTGCAGCTCGGCCTGGGCGGCGGAGCCGAAGGAGACGATCGACTGGGTGTCGCCCATGTCGATCTCGTCCATGCGCGCGCGGATTTCCTCGGTGACCTCGGGCGAGGCGGCCTCGAAGCTTTCAACCTCGTCCGCGGGCTTGGGGTCGGGCAGGATCACAGCATTCACCTCTTCCACCAGTGCCAGCTCCTGCTGGGCCTTGGTTCTCACATTCTCGGACATCGGACTTCCTCCGTGACTGTCTCTCATTCAGGCTCTGTCAGTCGCACGCCTTCGCGCTGCAACCTGTCGCGCAGCACGTCGATTTCCACTGTAAGATCGGCATTGTTATCAAGCAGAAGCTTCTGGTTCTTCTGGCCGAAACTCTCTTCGAGGTCGGTCAGCAGCATCATGAAATCGGATTTCGCGCCGCGGTCTTGGGTGCGGCTGTAGATGTCGGCGAATTTCACCGCCGCATCTCGCGCACCCATCAGGTAGACGCCGAGGTACTTGCGCGCGGCCGTGAGGTCGCGCGGGTCTTCCTCGACGGTCCGGATGAGGTCCTTGGCCTTGGAATGGAAGCGCTGCACCCGGGCTTCTACCTGCCGGTCACCGGCGCGGCGCACCGCGTCCTCCATGGCGGTGAGGTAGGTCTCGGCCTCGTCCACCACCTTGGCGACGCGGTCCTGCTGGAAGGTGTCGATCCCCTCCATGCCCTTGTGCTTCATCGGATCCACCCCGAAGGCGCCGATGTGCAGCGCAAAGGCCGAAAGTCCGTAGAGCACCGGGGCGACCATGCCGGGATCGGTCTTGAAGGCGGCGAGGCCGACACCGACACCGGCGCAGACCGCGGCAAAGAACTTGCGCGGGATGGCGGGGCGGCGGGCGATCTTGCGCTCGTCGTAGGCGGCCTGGGCGCGCAGCCCGTCGCGCAGCAGCCAGGCGCCCAGCAGGAGCACCGCCGCACCGAGCAGACCAACCGCCAGCCCGGCGGCACCGGAGGTCAGCGAAGTCGCGGCAAGGATGATCGGCGGGACAAAGAGCACGTTCGAGCGTGCGCCCACGGGATCGACGCGCGCGCCGTGATAGAGCGTGCGCTCGCCCTGTGACTTGCCGTCGGTGGAGGACCCGTCGGGGCTGTACTTTCCGCCATAGCGCTGTGCCAAGGTCAGAGCCCTCCCAGCCAGCCGGAAGCGACTCCGAAGAGAAGCACGATCAGCAGCACATAGGCCACCTTGCGCAAGCCCTTGTCGGTCATGATGATCCCCGCAAGCTCTCTCGGTTCAACAAGAACCTAAGCGCTTCGCGGGGCACTTGCTAGGGGGGGAGTTCCGGTAGGGAAGCCTCAGGCGACCTGCTTGTCGACCATCCGGTTCCACAGAAGGTCCGCCTCGACGTCATAGGCGTCGCGGCCCTGTTCAGCGCCGGCCTTGCGCAGTCGGTCCTCGAAGGCCTCGCCAAGGGCAGTCAGCCGACCAAGATAGCGCCGCCGCGCACGGAGGCGGTCGTCGGTGTTCCAGGCATCGATCAGCCGGGCATTTTCCTTGCCGAGAAGGTCGAGGAAGCGCGCCACGGGCTTGCGCAGGCGGCGTGCGGCCAGCGGATCCTGCGAGATCGCGTTCAGCAGCCCCATCACCCCGCTCTGCAGGGCTTCGGCGCGGCGGCTGAGCTCGGCATCGCCAAGCGCGGCGACGTCGGCGACGGCGGTGGTGATGGCTGCGTCGATCCGGTCGAGCGTCTCCTGGGTGCGCAGCTGGCGCAGCTCCTCGCCGGGGGCGCCCTCCTTGTCGGTGAGCGGATCTCTGCCGAAGGCGGCGACGCCGAGCCCGAAGCCGAGCACGCCGAGCCCGAGGGGCATCCCCAGCGAGACAAAATGGTGCCCGGCGAGAATCATCACGAGCAGACCGAGCAGCGCCGAACCGATCATCTTGCGGGGAAGGCGCGGGGCCTTGGCGCTCTCCGCGGCGTCATAGGCCGCGGCGATGGCCGCGCCGCGGTGGATCAGCCGCACCGCCACTGCAAAGAGCGAAAGCATCAGCACGGCGGTGAAGGCGGTGACGGGCGGGCCCTGGAAGAGCAGCAGCAGCAGCGGGAAGGCCGCGAGCATAAGGATGCCGATGCCGGACTCGAGCGGGCCGGACGACTGGGGCTGCTGGCGAGAAGGTCGTGTCATTCTCATGCTCGGGTCCGTGGTTGGTCGGCTTGGTGCGTCGGCCGGATGGCCGGGGAGGGGTGGCGGCTCCGGCAGGCGGCGCGCACGCGGTCGGGTCGGGGCCGGGTCAGACGTACCCCAGCAAGAAAATCATCAGCCAGAGCAGGCCGAAGGCCAGCTTCGCGCCCAATGTGCCACTGGCGCGGGCACGGGAGGTGGCGTCGGCCAGCGCGCGGAAGGTGTCCGTTGCGACAACGCGGATGTTGCCCAGGACTAGGGCAGAGGTCGCGGTAAGGATGGTCAGGGCGAGAAGTGTGCTCATGTCCCGGAGATTGTCGCCTAATCCGGGCGAAATGAGGGCGCCATCCGGCCCAATCCGTGAAAACTTCTTGAGCGTTAACGGCGCATTAGGACAAGATTGACCTCAATTGGGCGCAACTGCCCGCCTGTCGCCGCAATCCCTGTTCAGGAGCGCTTTTTCGGAGGGGGGCCGCGGCGCTGGCGCTGGGGCGCAGGCTTGTCGGGTTTCGCGCCTTCGAGGCCGAGCTGGTCGCGCACCACCTTGGGACGCAGCTCCTGCACCTCGCCTTCCTTCAGATCGCCCAGCTGGAACGGCCCGTAGGAGACGCGGATCAGCCGGTTGACCGTCAGGCCGATGTCGGCCATTGCGCGGCGGATCTCGCGGTTCTTGCCCTCGCGCAGGCCGACGGTCAGCCAGGCGTTGGCGCCCTGCTGGCGGTCGAGGGTGACCTCCATCGGCTGGAACTTCTGGCCGTCCACCATGATGCCCGCGCGCAGCGGCTTCAGCATGTCCTCGGTGGGCGATCCGTTCACCCGCACCCGGTACTTGCGCAGCCAGCCGGTCGAGGGCAGCTCGAGCTTGCGCTTGATGCCGCCGTCATTGGTCAAAAGCAGCAGCCCCTCGGAGTTGAGGTCGAGCCGGCCGATGCTCATCACCCGCGGCAGATCCTCCGGCAGCTTGTCGAAGATCGTCTCACGGCCCTTCTCGTCGCTGGTGGTGGTCACGAGGCCGACAGGCTTGTGATAGAGCCAGATGCGCGGCGCCTCGGGCGGGGCCAGCGGCACGCCGTCGACGGTGATCCGGTCCTTGGCGGTGACGTTGAGCGCGGGGCTCTCGATCACCTTGCCGTTCACCGCGATGCGGCCTTCCTCGATCATCTTCTCCGCTTCGCGGCGGCTCGCGACGCCGGCGCGGGCAAGCACCTTGGCGATGCGGCCATCCTCGGTGGCGATCGGCGTGCCCGTGGGGGCGCGGCTCGGGCGCGGGCTTCGGG
>NZ_NTHN02000097.1 GCF_002300555.2 Alloyangia mangrovi
CATCGCGCTGGCGCAGGACGCGGCCTTTTCCTTCACCTATCCGCACCTTTTCGAAGGCTGGCGCGCCGCGGGGCCGAGATCCTGCCCTTTTCGCCACTGGCCGACGAGGCGCCCGCCGCCGGGGCCGATCTGGTCTGGCTGCCCCGGCGGCTACCCCCGAGCTGCACGCCGGGCGCCTCGCCGCCGCCGCCACCTTCCGCGACGGGCTGCGCCGCCATGCCAAGACCCGGCCGGTCCACGGCGAGTGCGGCGGCTACATGGCGCTCGGCGAGGGGTTGATCGACAAGCAGGGCGTGCGGCACCGCATGGCAGGTCTGCTGGGTCTGGTGACCAGCTACGAGACGCGCAAGCTGCACCTCGGCTACCGCCGCGCCCGGCTGCGCGCACCGATGCCCGGCATCCGGGCCGGGACGGCGCTGCGCGGCCACGAGTTCCACTATTCCACCATCCTCGAGCAACCCGACCCGCCGCTGGCCGAGGTCGACGATGCCGATGGCACGCCGGTGGCCGAGACCGGCTCGCGGCGCGGCCGGGTCACGGGGACTTTCTTTCACCTGATCTCGGCGGAGGAGCCTTCATCCCCCCGCGAGCACGCACAAGAGGAGGCGCTTACCCTGACCACAGGCTCACGCTGAGCCACCCCGCATGGTGTCCCGCAAGGGATGCAAGGGAACCGGGTGAGAGGCCCGGACTGCCCCCGCAACTGTAAGCGAGGAGCGCCCAGGAAAAGCCACTGGCAGGCATGCCGGGAAGGGCCGAGGCGCGACGATCCGCGAGTCAGGAGACCTGCCATGCGACCCCCTTTCCCGCCCTCAAGGGCATTTTCGCTGCCGGAGGGGCAGCCACACGAAAAGGAAATACCATGCATATCGAACCCGGCGTCGTCGACGGCGCCAAGCTGGCTTTCGCCGCCGTCACCGCGGCAGGCGCCGCGGGCTATACCGCCAAGCTCACCGCGCAGGACATCGCGCGCAGCACCCTCGTCTCGCTCGCCGCACGCACGCTGATGGCCGCCGTTGCCACTTTCGTCTTCTTCGAGGTGCTGCCGCACTTCCCGGTGGGCGTCTCGGAGGTGCACTTCATCCTCGGCTCGACGCTCTTCCTGCTGCTCGGCGCGGCGCCCACCGCGCTGGGGCTGGCGCTGGGGCTGCTGGTGCAGGGCCTGTTCTTCGCGCCCAGCGACCTGCCGATGTACTTCGTCAACGTCACCACGCTGCTGGTGCCGCTCTTCGCCACCGCCGCGCTGGCCCGGCGGGTGGTGCCCGAGGGCACGGCCTATGTCGATCTGCGCTACGCCGATGTGCTGAAGCTCTCGGGAGCCTTCCAGGCCGGGGTCGTCGCCTGGGTCGCCTTCTGGGTGTTCTACGGCCAGGGCGTCTCGGCCGAGACCTTCGGCGCGGTGCTGACCTTCGGCGGGGCCTACATGATGGTGCTGCTGATCGAGCCGCTGGCCGATCTCGCCGCGCTCGCGGCTGCCAAGTCGCTCCGCGACACCGGCCTGGGACGGCTGTTTGCGGCCCGGCTCTATACCGCCTGACCCAAGCGCCCGGTCCCGAAAGCGGGGCCGGGCCCTCACCGCAAGGACAGTCCCATGATCACCGACCTCTGGCTTGTCGGCATCGGCACCGGCAACCCCGGCCACGTGACCCTCGAGGGGATGCAGGCGCTGCGCGATGCGGCCGTCGTCCTGCTGCCCCTTAAGGGCGCCGCCAAGGTGGAAATTTCGGCGCTCCGCCACACCATCCTCGACGCCGCGGGCACGACCGCCGGGATCCGCGCCTTCGACTACCCCGAGCGTGACCCCGCACTGCCCTACGCCGCCCGCGTGCAGGCCTGGCATGACGAGATCGCCCGGCGCTGGGTCGCGGCGCTGCAGGGCGCGCCCGAGGGGCCGGTTGCCCTGCTGGTCTGGGGCGATCCCGCGCTCTATGACAGCACGCTGCGCATCGCCGAGCGCCTCACGCCGCGCCCGAAGCTGCGGGTCATCCCCGGCATCACCGCGATCCAGGCGCTGACCGCCGCCCATGCGATCCCGCTGGGCAGCGTGAACGGCGCGATCAAGATTACCACCGGGCGGCGCCTGCGCGCGGAGGGCTGGCCCGAGGGTGAAGAGACGGTGGTGGTGCTGCTCGACGCAGAGTGCAGCTTCGCCGGGCTCGACCCCGAGGGGCTGCACATCTGGTGGGGCGCCAACCTTGGCAGCCCGGCGCAGGTCCTGTGCTCCGGCCCGCTCTCCGAGGTGGCGCAGGAGATCGTCGCGCTCCGGCAGGGGGCACGGGCGGAGCAGGGCTGGATCATGGACAGCTACCTTCTCCGCCGCGCGCCGAAGGGCGGCACGGACTAGCCCGGATCAGGGCAGGTTCTCACTGAAATAGATGTCCAGTTTCAAGGGTCTGGGCAGCTTCCCCGGATCGGTCAGACAGGCAATGGCGCGGTCGATCAATATGTCCGGATCCTGATCGAAGATCGCGTCCATCGTCCCCTCGAGCACCGCCCTTCGGGTGTCGGCCGTCAGCCCGTGGCCGATGAAGATCACCTCCTGTCGGCCCTGCTCGCGCAGCGCCCGGGTGATCCCGCCCGAGGAGCCGCCGACGTTGTAGATACCGACAAGGTCCGGCACCTGCTCGAGCAGCGCCAGCGTGTGGCGGTAGTTCTCGGCGGCATCGTCATGGCCCTCGCGCATGCCGTGGATGCGCAACTGCGGGAAGAGTTCCTCCTGGATGCTGAGAAACCCCGCCTCGCGCTCGGAATGCGCGCGGTAGTGGCGCGAGCCGGCGACCAGCGCCACCGCGCCCGCGCGACCGCCCGAGAACCGCCCGATCAGCAACCCGGCGGTACGCCCGACGGCACGGTTGTCGAGCCCCACGTGCGGAATCCCTGGCACCGAGCCGAGATCCGAAACGATCGACACAAGCCGCGTGCCGCTTGCTGCCACCTCCGCCGCCGCCTCGCGCACCACCGGGTGCTCGATGGCGAAGAAGGCAATGCCATCGGCCCATCCGGCGTTGCGCCGCAGCGCCTCCGCCAGCGCCTGCGCGTTGAAGCTCTCGATGAAGAAGCATCGCAGCACCGGCCCCGACGGCCCGGCACCTTCGAGCCTGGCGCGCAGCCGATCCCCCAGCAGCCGCAGGTAGGGGTTGGACCCGGCGGGCAGCAGCACCACGATGTTCGGCGGCCTCGCGATGCCAAGCTGCGCCTCCTCGCTCTCGCTCAGGAAGCCCAACTCGCGCGCCGCCTCGAGCACGCGTTGCCGGGTGCGCTCCTTGACACCCTTGCGGCGGTTCAGCACACGGTCGACCGTGGCCAGAGAAACCCCCGCCCGGGCCGCCACATCGGACTGCTGTGGGCGCTCCACCACTGGCTGATCCCCCTCCGCTCCCATCAAGACACCTCAAAACCCATCATCTTATTTGCTTTGACGAATGCTGCTTCGAAACAGTAGCCTCCGTCAAGACCCGTGCAATAGCGGAAATGAAGCGCGGTGCACCGCGCAAAACACATCAAAACGCATCAAATTTCTAGGGAGGAGATCAGATGCAGACCCCCAAGGGACTTTCTCGCCGCACCCTGCTGCTCACCGGCGCCGGCGCGCTGGCCGCGCCCTTCATCGCGCGCCCGGCCTTTGCCGCCACCACCCTGCGCTACGGCCACAACAACGAGGTCGCCTCGGTTGCCGGCGCGCAGGCTGACTGGTTCGCCGAGGCGCTCGGCCAGACCTCGGGTGGCGACATCGCGGTGCAGGTCTTCCCGAACAGCCAGCTCGGCAAGCTGCAGGAGCTGGCCGAGGCGGTCTCGCTCGGGACCATCGCCTTCTCGCACAACACCGCCGGCGCGCTCGGCTCGCTCTACCAGCCCTTCGCCGCGCTCGACACGCCCTATCTCTACCGCGACGTCGACCACCTGATGAAGGTCACCGACGTGGACGGCCCGGTGATGCAGGAACTGAACGAGGGCCTGATTGCCGCCGCCAACGTGCGCGTCATCTACGCGCATTACTTCGGCCGCCGGAACCTGACCTGCAACAAGGCGATCATGTCCCCGGCAGACCTCGCGGGCGTCAAGATCCGCGCCGTGCCCTTCCCGATCTACACCACCGCCGTCGAGGGCATGGGCGCCGTCGCCGTGCCGGTCGACTGGTCCGAGGTGCCAACCGCGCTCGCCACCGGCGTCGTGCAGGGCCAGGAGAACCCGGTCAATGTGGTGCTCAACGTCAAGCTCTACGAGGTGCAGTCGCACCTCATGCTGACCGGACACATGTCGAACGCCGAGGTCGTCGTGATGAACGAGGACACCTGGCAGGGCATGTCCGGCGCCGAGCAGGACGCGGTGCGCGAGGCCGCGCTGCAGACCCGCGAAAAGGCCACCAAGGCGATCCTCGACAACGAGGAAGCCGAGACCCAGAAGCTGCGCGACCTCGGCATGACCGTGATCGGCGAGGAGGACGGGCTCGACCTCGAGGCCTTCCGCGCCTCGGTCTCCAAGCTGGTGGACGAGCGCTTCGGCGGCGAATACGGCGATCTCTACGCCAAGATCGCGGCGGTCGCCTGATGCCGGGCACGTCCCCGACTGAAACCCCGGGCCGCGCGATCCTCGCGCGGCTCACCGATGCGGGCATCTGGCTCGGCATGGCGCTGCTGGCGCTGATGGCAGGGCAGGTGGTGCTGCAGGTGGCGGCACGCAACTTCATGGACCTGGGGCTGCCCTGGGCTGACGAGTTGGCGCGCTTTGCCTGCATCGGCATGGTCTTCGTCACGATCCCGGCGCTGGCCGGACGGCAGGTGATGGTCGCGGTGACGATGCTGCCCGACATGGCCAAGCCCAAGCCACGCCAATTCATGATCCTGCTCGCCGACCTCGCGACCCTCGCCTTCGCCGCGCTGATGCTCTGGAGCTTCGCCGAGTTCCTTCCCCGTGCCGGCAAGTTCCTGACCCCGGCGCTGCGCGTGCCGAACTGGGTCTATTACAGCCTCGCGCTGACCGGCAGCCTCTTCCTCTGCGCCGTCGCGCTGCACCGCGTCTGGACCGCCCTGCGCCGCCGAGACCCCTCCGCCGCCTTCCACGACTACCGCGACGAGACCGGACAACCCACATGAGCCTGATCCTCCTGAGCCTTTTCGCCGTGCTGCTTGCACTCGGCGCGCCGATCGCCGTGTGCCTGGGCCTGTCCGCCGCCGTGGTCATCGTGATGGAGGGCCTGCCGGTCTCGGTGCTGGCGCAGCGCAGTCTCAACGCGCTCGACAGCTCGCCGCTGCTGGCCGTGCCGCTCTTCATCTTCGCCGCCGCGCTGCTCAATGCCACCGGCGTCACGACCCACCTCTTCGACCTAGTGCGCATGCTCTTCGGCCGCATCCGCGGCGCCGTGGCGCAGGTGAGCGTCTTCGTCTCGCTGATCTTCTCGGGCGTCTCGGGCGCGGCGCTGGCCGACATCGGCGCGCTCGGCGCGATCCAGATCAACCAGATGACCGCGCAGGGCTACCGCAAGGAGTTCGCCGCCGGTCTCACCGTCGCCGCCGCCACCATCGGCCCGATCTTCCCGCCCTCGATCCCGATCATCATCTACGCCTCGGTCGCCAACGTCTCGGCGGTGAAGCTGCTGCTGGCGGGGATCATCCCGGCGCTGCTGCTGACCGCGCTCTTGATGGCGCAGGTGGCGATCATGGCCCGCGTCAAGGGGCTGCCCCGCGACGAGGTCAGCGCGAAACCGCGCGAAATCGCCCAGAAGGCGGTGATCTCCTTCCCCGCGCTCATGGCCCCGGTGCTGCTGATCGGCGGGCTGATGAGCGGCTACTTCGGCCCCACCGAGGTCGCCGGCGTCACCGTCGCCTACGCGCTCTTCATCGGCTTCACCATCTACCGCAGCCTCACCGGCCGCGCCGTGGTGGGCGCCCTGCGCGAGACGGTCGAGGCCAGCGCCAACATTCTCTTCGTCGTCGCCACCGCCGCGCTTTTCGCCTGGGTGCTGACGCTCGACCAGGTGCCGATGAAGGTCTCGGCGCTGCTGCTCGGCGTGTCCGACAACCCGCTGGTGCTGCTCTTCCTGGTCAACGTCCTGCTGCTCATCGTCGGCATGGCGCTGGAGAGCATCGCGGCGATCCTGATCATCGCACCCATCGTGGCGCCCGCGCTCACCGCCGCCGGGGTCGATCCGCTGCAGCTCGGCATCGTCTTCGTGCTGAACCTGATGATCGGCCTGCTGACCCCGCCCGTGGGCATGAGCCTCTACATGATCTCGATCATCTCGCGCATGCCGATCACCCAGGTGATCGCCGGGGTGATGCCCTTCTTCATCCCGCTGCTCCTCTCCCTGCTCGTGGTCTCCGCCGTGCCGGCGCTGTCCACGTGGCTTCCCGAATTCCTGATGAACTGAGGTTCCCCATGAGCACCCTTCTTGGCCCCATCCGCCAGCTCGGCTACGTCGTCGACGACATCGAGGCGGGCATGAAATACTGGTCCGAGACCATGGGCGTCGGCCCGTGGTTCTACAACCCGCAGGTGCCGATCGAGGACTATCTCTACGACGGCCAGAGCTACCAGCCGCACAACTCCGTGGCGCTGGCCAACTCCGGCGAGATGCAGGTCGAGCTGATCCAGACCCGCAACGACGTGCCCTCGATGTACCGCGACTACATGCAGAAGGGCCTGCGCGGCCTGCAGCACGTGGCCTTCTGGACCAAGGATTATGACGCCGACCTCGCGATGATGCTCGACAAGGGCTTCACGCTGAAGATGTCGGGCTGCGTCGGCAAGAACGGCCGCTTCGCCTATTTCGCCGAGGAGCATCATCCAGGCACCTGCATCGAGCTGTCCGAGGTTCTCGGCCCGAAGGGGACCATGTTCGACATGATCCGCGAGGCCTCCGAGGGCTGGGACGGCTCGGACCCGGTGCGCCCCTTCCCGGACCTCAGCAAGATCTGAGGCGACGCATGGACCGGATCATCGCCGATTACCTGCTGGAAACCCCCTACCCGCTGGCCGAGGTGGCGGCGATGATGGCGGGCGAGCAGAGCTCGGGCACCTTCGTGCGCGTCGCCGGGGAAACCGACGAGCTGCGCGCCCGCGCCGCCGCCGAGGTGCTCTCCATCGAGGAGCTGGACAGCGTGGACAGCCCCACGCTGCACTCCGCCTACGTCGCCCGCAAGCAGCCTTCCGGCCCTTACCGCAAGGCACGGGTGCGCATCGCCTATCCGGTGGCCAACATCGGGCGGAACCTGCCGACGCTGGCCGCGACGGTCTCGGGCAACCTCTACGACATCGGCGAGATCACCGGGCTCAAACTTCTGTCGCTGGAGTTCCCCGCCGAATATCGCGCCCGCTTCCCCCTGCCGGCGCAGGGCATCGCGGGCACCCGCGAAAGCCTCGGCGTCCAGGGCACGCCGATCTTCGGCACGATCATCAAGCCCAACGTCGGGATGCGCCCCGAGCAGATCGCCGCGCTGGTCGATCAGCTCTGCGCCGCAGGGGTGGATTTCATCAAGGATGACGAGATCTGCGCCGATCCCGACGTCGCGCCGCTGGAACTGCGCGTGCCCGCCGTCATGGCGGTGATCCGCAAGTGGCAGGACAAGACCGGGCGCAAGGTGATGATGGCCTTCAACATCACCGACGAGACCGACGCCATGCGCCGTCATGCCGATCTGGTGGCGGCCGAGGGCGGGTCGTGCGTCATGGCCAGCCTCAACTGGTGCGGGCTGTCGGGCATGGAGAGCCTGCGCGCCCACACGCCGCTCGCCATCCACGCCCACCGCAACGGCTTCGGCGCGATGAGCCGCCACCCGCTGCTCGGCATGGGCTTCCAAGCGTACCACGCGCTCTACCGGCTCGCCGGGATCGACCACATGCATGTGCATGGCATCGGCGGCAAGTTCGTCGACACCGCCGAAGAGGTCACCGAGGCCGCCCGCGCCTGCCTCGCGCCGCTCTGCACCGGCGGCCCGGATGATCGCGTGATGCCTGCCTTCTCCTCTGGCCAATGGGCCGGCACCCTGCCGCAGACGCTGGAAGCGGCGCAATCGCCCGACCTGATGTTCATGTGCGGCGGCGGCATCCTCGCGCACCCGCAGGGACCGGCGGCGGGCATCGCCTCGCTGCGCGACGCCTACGAGGTGTTGCAAGAGGGGGGCACGCTGGCCGAGGGCGCATCGACCCGCCCGGCGCTGGCCGCGGCGCTCGACTTCTTCGGCAAGCGCTGAGATGGGAGCCCGGATCGTCTTCGTCGGTGACGATTTCACCGGCGCCTCGGACAGCCTCGCCACCTATGCCCGCGCCGGGCTGCGCACGCGCATGGTGGTCGGCGGAGCGGCGGGAGGGGGTCTCGACGTTCTGGGCCTGCCCACCGACCTGCGCTCGCTGCCGCCCGAGACTGCGCGCGCCGATATCGCCACCCTCTGGCCGCGCATCGCGGCGGAAGACCCGCAGGTCCTGCACCTCAAGGTCTGCTCGACCTTCGATTCCGCGCCGCATGTCGGCTCCATCGGCGCGGTGGCGCAGGAGCTGATCGCCCGCTTTGCGCCCGACGTGGTGGCGGTGATCGGCGGCCAGCCCAGCCTCGGGCGCTTTTGCGCCTTCGGCACGCTCTTCGCCCGCGGTCCCGATGGCGCGACCCATCGCATCGACCGCCACCCGGTGATGAGCCGCCACCCGGTAACCCCCATGCAGGAGGCCGACCTGCGCAGGCATCTCGCCGCGCAGGGGCTGACAGGGCTGGCGCTCGTCGCGCTCCCCGAGCTCGACGATCCGCAGGCGGTGGCCGACACCCTGCGCAGCGGCCCCGCGCTGATCGACGTCGCCCGCCCCGCCGACCTGCCACGCATCGC
>NZ_NTHN02000098.1 GCF_002300555.2 Alloyangia mangrovi
AAGACCCCCGCCACGAAGAGCGCCGAGACCCGCCGCTGCCCCGGCAGCCGCCCCCGCCGCCGGTGGCAAGGACGTCGAGGACGCCCCCGCCGCGAAGAAGGCAATGGCCGAGGCCGGCCTCTCCCGCGACCAGGTGACCGGTTCCGGCAAGGACGGCCGCGTCATGAAGCATGACGTATCCGCCGCCCTCGCCGCCGCCAAGTCGGCCCCGGCTGCTGCCGCTCCGGCCGCCGCACCGCGTGCCCCGGTGGCCGCAGAGGACGCCGCCCGCGAAGAGCGCGTCAAGATGACCCGCCTGCGTCAGACCATCGCCAAGCGGCTCAAGGACGCGCAGAACACTGCGGCCATGCTGACCACCTACAACGAGGTGGACATGACCGAGGTGATGGCGCTGCGCAGCCAGTACAAGGACCTCTTCGAGAAGAAGCACGGCGTGCGCCTCGGCTTCATGTCCTTCTTCACCAAGGCCTGCGTGCACGCGCTGAAGGAAGTCCCCGAGGTGAACGCCGAGATCGACGGCACCGACGTGGTCTACAAGAACTTCGTGCACATGGGCATCGCCGCCGGCACGCCCCAGGGCCTCGTGGTTCCGGTGCTGCGCGATGTCGACCAGAAGTCCTTCGCCGAGATCGAGAAAGAGATCAACGAGAAGGGCAAGCGCGCCCGTGACGGCAAGCTGTCGATGGCAGAGATGCAGGGCGGCACCTTCACCATCTCCAACGGTGGTGTCTACGGTTCGCTGATGTCCTCGCCGATCCTGAACCCCCCGCAGTCGGGCATCCTCGGCATGCACAAGATCCAGGACCGCCCGATGGCGATCAACGGCAAGGTGGAAATCCGCCCGATGATGTACCTGGCGCTGAGCTACGATCACCGCATCGTCGACGGCAAGGGCGCCGTGACCTTCCTGGTCCGCGTCAAGGAAGCCCTCGAGGATCCGCGCCGCCTGCTGATGGATCTCTGATCCCCGGTCCCGGGGCGCCGCACCGGCGCCCCGCTTCACGTCATTGCCGCGCCCGGACCTGCCCGGGCGCGGCCTTCCAGAGCCCCGCGTGATCCCGAAGGGAGAGCCAGATGAGCCAGCAGCTTCTTCTCCGTTACGACCGTTTCGACGCAGACCGCTTCGACGCCGAGGCGGAAGCCCGAGCCCAGGCCGGGCTCACCCTCCTGCAGCTTTGGATCGAAGGCAGCGCCGCGCATTGGGCGCTCTTCACCGTGAACGACGCCGAGAAGGCGCAGGCCTGGATGGCCCAGGAATCTGCCCTCGGCCACGGCCCCTCCGCATCCCACATGCTGACCACCGCATGACGCCGGAACTGCTTGCACTGACCCTCGCGACGCTGCTGCAGATGGCCCAGATGGCGCTCTACTCGGTCCTGGCTCAACGCCAGGTCGGCCCGCGCTACGCCGCCTCGCCGCGCGACGAGGGCCGCGAACTGACCGGTCTCGCCGGCCGCGCGCAGCGGGCGATGAACAACCATTTCGAGGGGCTGCTGCTCTTTGCCATCGCGGTGACCGTCGTCACCTACGCCGACAAGGCAAACAGCCTGACCGCGCTCTGCGCGCTGCTCTATCTCGCGGCGCGGATCGTCTACCTGCCCGCCTACCTCCTGGGCTGGACACCCTGGCGCTCGCTGGTCTGGTTCGCCGGCTTTCTGGCGACCGCCGCCCTGCTGATCGCGGCGCTGGTCCTGTGATGCTTCTTCTAGGTGCAAATATCCCGGGGGAGTCCACCGCAGGTGGACGGGGGCAGAGCCCCCTCTGCGCCGCCTCCCGCCCCGCATCCTCATCTGCATGGTTTCTGCATGCCCCGTGCATGTCCCGTGCCTCCAGAATTACCCGATAGGAGACCCCAATGGCACAATACGACGTCATCGTGATCGGCGCCGGCCCCGGCGGCTACGTGGCCGCCATCCGCTGCGCCCAGCTCGGCCTCAAGACCGCCTGCGTCGAGGGCCGCGAAACCCTCGGCGGCACCTGCCTCAACGTCGGCTGCATCCCCTCGAAGGCGCTGCTGCACGCCTCCCACCAGCTGCACGAGGCAGAGCACAACTTCGCCAAGATGGGCCTCAAGGGCGCCGCGCCCAAGGTCGACTGGAAGCAGATGCTCGCCTACAAGGACGACGTCATCGGCCAGAACACCAAGGGCATCGAATTCCTGTTCAAGAAGAACAAGGTCGACTGGCTCAAGGGCTGGGGCTCGATCCCCGAAGCCGGCAAGGTCAAGGTCGGTGACGAGGTCCATGAGGCCAAGAACATCATCATCGCCACCGGCTCGGTGCCCGCCTCCGTGCCCGGCGCCGAGGTCGAGGTCGACGAGAAGATCGTCGTCACCTCCACCGGCGCGCTCGAGCTTGGCAAGATCCCCAAGAAGATGGTGGTCATCGGCGCCGGTGTGATCGGCCTCGAGATGGGCTCGGTCTATTCGCGCCTCGGCACCGAGGTTGAGGTGATCGAATTCCTCGACGCCATCACCCCCGGCATGGACGCCGAGGTGCAGAAGACATTCCAGAAGATGCTCACCAAGCAGGGCCTGAAGTTCACCATGGGCGCGGCCGTCTCCAAGGTCGAGACCAAGGGCGGCAAGGCCACGGTGACCTACAAGCTGCGCAAGGACGAGAGCGAGCACAGCACCGAAGCGGACGTGGTGCTCTGCGCCACCGGCCGCGCGCCCTATACCGACGGGCTCGGCCTCAAGGCGCTCGGCGTGCAGCTCACCAAGCGCGGCCAGATCGCGACCGACGGCCACTGGCAAACCGCAGTCAAAGGCATCTACGCGATCGGCGACGCCATCGAGGGCCCGATGCTGGCCCACAAGGCCGAGGACGAGGGCATGGCCTGCGCCGAAGTCATCGCCGGCAAGGCGGGCCACGTGAACTACGACGTGATCCCGGGTGTGATCTACACCCACCCCGAGGTCGCCTCGGTCGGCAAGACCGAGCAGCAGCTCAAGGAAGAAGGCCGCGCCTACAAGGTCGGCAAGTTCTCCTTCATGGGCAACGGCCGCGCCAAGGCCGTCTTTGCCGGGGACGGCTTCGTCAAGCTGATCGTCGACAAGGAAACCGACCGCGTCCTCGGCTGCCACATCATCGGCCCGTCGGCCGGCGACCTGATCCACGAGATCTGCGTGGCGATGGAATTCGGTGCCTCGGCCGAGGATGTCGCGCTGACCTGCCACGCCCACCCGACCTTCTCGGAAGCGGTGCGCGAGGCGGCTCTGGCCTGCGGCGACGGCGCGATCCACGCCTGATCGGCTCTGCAACTGCAGGAAAGGCCTCCGAGCGCTGCTCGGGGGCCTTTTCCGTTTCCACCCTCCCCCGGGGCCGCGACGCCTGCTAGGCTCCGCGGCATGCCCGCGGAGGAGGCCGCCATGATCACCGACAGCAACACCTATTTCACCCAAGGCTGCGGCCGCTGCGCCCGCTTCGACACCGCGGATTGCGCCACCCGGATCTGGGCCGAGGGCCTGGCCCAGCTGCGCACGATCTGCCTTGCGTCGGGCCTTCGGGAAACCGCGAAATGGGGCCATCCGGTCTATGTGGAAGGGGAGCGCAACGTCGCGCTGATCGGCGCCTTCCGGGAGGATTTCACGCTCAGTTTCTTCAACCCGGCGCTGATGAAGGACCCCGAGGCCGTGCTGGAGCGGCAGGGCCCCAACACCCGCCACCCCAATGTCATCCGCTTCGCCTCGGCAGCGCGGGTCGGCGAGATGCGCCCGGTGCTGGAGGCCTACCTGGCCGAGGCGCGGGCCTATGCCGCACAGGGGCTGCGCCCGCCGAAGGAGGAGATTGCGCTGGAGCTGCCCGAGGAGCTCGTCGCCGCGCTCGATGCCGACCCCGAGCTGGCCGAGGCCTTCCACGCGCTCACTCCGGGACGGCAGAAAAGCCACGTCCTGCAGGTCGGCGGCGCGAAGAAAGCCGAGACTCGGGTGGCGCGCGTCGAGAAACTGCGCCCGCTCATCCTCGCGGGGAAGGGTGCGCTCGACCGCTGAACGGCAAGGGGGCGGGCCCATTGGACCCGCCCGGTCAAGATCGTTGGAAGGTTCCTGCAAATCTCTTCGACGAGATTTGTGTCACTCGGTCGTTGTCCGCCCCGGGATGAAGACCTCGGCGGCGGCCCCGTCCTGCGAGCCACCCATGCCGTCCGGCGGCGTGCCGTCCGGGCGCTCACCCGAGGGCGGCGGGCCCCCGGCCGGACCACCGGCCCCCATGCCGCTCTCCGAGGAGGTTGCCTCGGGGTCGATCCCCACCACCAGCGCCGCGTCGTAATACTCGTACTGCTCGCGGATCGCCGCATAGGCGCCCTCGCCGGCCTGCTTGGCGATGCCGTCGTTGGTGTTCATCGTATCGCGCTCGGCGCCACTGCGATCATTGTAGGGCGCCACCGACTGGAACAGGTACTCGCTCAGCGCGTCGGGGAAGAAGATCTGGCTGGTCAGGACGGTGCGCTCGTCGAGGAAGACCTTGTAGTGCACATGGGTCGTCCGCCCGCGATACCAGCCCGGGTAGATCGTCATGAACTCCGCGACCCCGTCCGTACCGGTCATCTGCGTGCCGCGCAGGAAGGTTTGCTCCGAGGTGTCATTGGTGCCGTCGCTGCCCTGAGTGGCATAGCCGGAGTAGTTGCCCAAGGCGTCGCAATGCCAGACGTCCACCCGCGCGCCCTCGACCGGGGCACAATCGGCGGTCACCACCTGCAGGCGCAGCCGCATCGGCACGCCTTCCCGGTCCTCGGTGATGTCGGCCCGCAACAGCTTCTCGTCGACGTAATACGGCCCCTCGGTCACCTCGGGCATGACCATGCAGACGTTGGGCGTGATCAGCCCCGCCGACTGCGCCTGCGCCCGCGCGGTGCCGGAGAAGGAGCCGATCCCGGCCACGGCGATGGGAGAGACCGCAAGCCCAGTGAGCAGCGCCCGGCGGCTGGGGCGCTCGATGAAATCAGACATGCTCGAAATCCTTTGCGTCTTGTCCGTGTTGGACATTCAACGCGCGGCTTTCGAGGCTCCGTCGGACGTCTGCGATCACGAAACCGTCAGCGGCTCACCACAGGCTCTTCGCGGCACGCCCGGGCCATTCGCGGTCGTAGGCGTCCCCGTCCGTGGCCCCCTGCGTGGCCTCCGCGAGGAACTGGCCGATGCTCGGCAAGCCGGCGCTCTCGTCGCCCGAGACCCAGGTCCCGGCGCGCAGCAGCGCGCGGGCGCATTGCGTGTAGATCTCGGCAATCTCGATGATCAGAACGGTCGCGGGCAGCTTGCCCTGTTTCTCGAACCGCCCTCGCAGCGCCTCGTCATCGGTCAGCCAGCCGCGCCCGTTCACCCGCACCACGTTGTTGCTGCCGGGCACGAAGAACATCAGCGAGACGCGCCCGTCCTCGACCACGTTGCGCAGCGAGTCGAGCCGATTGTTGCCGCGCCAGTCGGGCATGGCCAGCGTGCCGGGATCAAGCTCCAGCACCACCGGGCAATCGTCGCCGCGTGGCGACGCATCGGTGCCCGCGGGCCCCACCGTGCTCAGCACGCAGAGCTTCGAGGCCTCGATCCACCTGCGGTAGAGCGGTGTCATCCGCCGCACCACCTTGTCGATCGATGCACCCGCCGCGGTGCCGTAGAGCGCCTCGAGCGCCGCGATGCTCTCAATCTTCCGCATGAAATCCGGCCTCCGCCATCAGGCGGTTCGAGGCCGCCTCCACATCCGCCTCGATCTTCGCCAGGAAGACCTTGCTCGGCATGCCGGGCTCGATCACCGGCAGGAATTCGATCACCGCCGTTCCCGGCTTGCGGTAGATGCCGCGCTTGGGCCAAAACAGCCCGACGTTGGTCGCCACCGGCACGCAGGGCTCGCCGCTCTGGCTGTAGAGGATCGCGGTACCGACCTTGTAAGGCAGCTTCATGCCCGGCGGCACGCGGGTGCCCTGCGGGTAGATGATCAGCTGGCCGGGGTGCTCCGCAGCGCTCTTTTTCACGTCGGCGACCATCTTCGAGATCGCCGCGCCACGCTTGCCGCGGTTCACCGGGATGCAGCCGATGCGGGTGGCGTATTGCCCGAGCACCGGGGTGAAGAGCAACTCGCGCTTCATCACGAACTTGCCCGCCGGCACCGAGCCGAACAGCAAGATGATATCGAAGAAGCTCTGGTGCTTGGCGGCGATGAGCAGCTCGCCCGAGGGCACCTCGCCGCGGATCTCGCTCTTCAGCCCCACCATCCAAGAGGCCGTCCAGCGCACCCAGAGGCACCAACTGCGACAGGCCGCGCGCGCGCCGCGGTCAGAGAACAGCGTCACCGGGAAGAACAGCAGCCCGACAATCGCCATCGCCAAGTAGACCTGTCCGACGAAGAGCAGCGAGCGGACCCATTGCAGCGCGTATCGCATTATCTCAAATCTCCAAGCACCCGCCGCGCCGCGATCGCCGTCGCGGCAAAGGCCACCGCCGCGGTCAGCAGCGGCACCAGCAGCGGGAAGACCCAGTGCCAGCCGACAAACGACAGGCCGGTCAGGAAGCCCGCGGTCTCGCCCGCCGAGGGCATCAGCAAGAGCGCGCCCGCCCCGGCCAGGGCGCCCAGCGTCGCTCCGCCGAGCGCGCGCAGGGTGAAGCGCCGCACGAAGGCGCGGGCGATGAAACCGTCGGTCGCGCCGACCAGCCGCAGCACCGCGATGACCTGCGCATTGGCCGCCAGCGCGGCATTTGCCGCCAGCGTCACCATCGCCGCCACGGCCCCCGCGATAAGCAAGATCGACACCGCCCCCAGCAGCCGCAGCTTGCCCGCCGCCGCCACCAGCGGACGCCGCCAGCGGGTGTGATCGTCGAGCACCGCGCCCGGCACCTCCGCCTGCAGCCGCAGACGCAGCCCGGCCCCGTCGAAACCGTCACCCTCCTCGATGATCTCGATCAGCTGCGGCACTGGCAGGTCCGCCAGCGGCAGGTCCGGACCGAACCAGGGCTCGAGCAGCGCCTGCTGTTCCTGCTCGGAAAGCGCGCGCGCCGAGGCCACGCCCGGCGTCTGCTGCAGAAGTCTCAACGCCGCGGCGGTCTGCTGCGCCTGCTGCCCGGCGGGGGCCGAGATGCGCAGGGTCGAGGCGCGCGCCAGCTCCTCGCCCCAACTGGTGGCGAGCCGCCCCGCAGCCAGCGACCAGCGCCAGCGCGAAGACCGCGAGGAAGGCCATCGCCCCGGCGGCGAAGAGCGTGAGCGAGGCGGTGAACCCGGTGGGCGGCACCACCCGGTCAGCGCCGGTGTCCGAGCCGGTGAAGGCCCCGAGGGAGTCGCGGATCAGTCTCACAGGTCAACCCCCGCCGCCTGCAGCTTGCGGTTCGAGATGCGCAGCACCCGCGCCTGCACCTGGGTCTTGGCCGATCGGATGAGGCCAAGGTCATGCGTGGCGATGAGAATCGTCTTGCCCATGCGGTTGAGCTCGACCAGCAACCGCAGCAGCCGCTGCGACATCTCCCAGTCGACGTTGCCGGTGGGCTCGTCGGCAAGGATCACCTCGGGCGACATGATCACCGCGCGGGCCAGCGCCGCGCGCTGCCGCTCGCCACCCGAAAGCTCCGGCGGCAGGGCGTCGGCGCGACTCTTCAGCCCGACCCAGGTCATCAGCTCGATGAGGTTCTGCTCGAGATCGCCGCCGCCCTCGCCCGCCACGGTCAGCGGCAGGGCGACGTTCTCGGCGACCGAGAGGTGGTCGAGGAACTGGCAGTCCTGGTGCACCACGCCGATGCGGCGACGGCTGAGGGCGATGGCGTCGCGGTCCATCCGGCGCACGTCCTCGCCAAACAGCCGCGCATGGCCCGCGGTCGGCACCAGCGCGCCATAGCAGAGCTTCAGCAGCGTTGTCTTGCCGGCACCCGAAGGCCCGGTCAGGAAGTGGAAGGACCCGGGTGCCAGTCGCAGCGTGAGCCCGCTCAGCAACTCTCCGCCGCCGTAGCTGTAGGCCACATTATCCAGTTCGATCACGCCTCAGCGCCCCCGGTAAAAACGTTGCCCTGTTGTGCCCGAGCCGCGGCGCAGTTGCAATCCGCCGCCCGGCCCGAAAATGGGCTTTCCCGCCCCATCCCGGCAACCTATTGTCGACAAAGGGATGGTGGCCAGAACAGATGGAAAGCTAAGGACAATATGCGGCTGATTTGCCCCAATTGCGGCGCGCAATACGAGGTGCCGGTCGACGCGATCCCCGCGGGCGGGCGCGACGTGCAATGCTCGAGCTGCGGCCACACCTGGTTCCAACTGCACCCGCTGGATGCGCCCCTCACCGAAGAGGCACCCGCCGAGCACTCGCAGGATGACGAGCTCTGGGAAGAGATGGACGAAGGCGCCTTTGCCCCTGCCGCCGAGCCAGAGGCCGAGGATTTCCCCGACCCCGAACCCGACGAGGAGCCCGAGCCCCTCGCCACGCCGGTGCCGCGCCGCCCGGTCCGCGCCCGCGGGCTCGATCCGTCGGTCGCCGAGGTGCTGCGCCAGGAG
>NZ_NTHN02000099.1 GCF_002300555.2 Alloyangia mangrovi
TGCACCGAAGGCGCGCGCCGCAGCTGCGCCACCAGCGCGCGCATGATCTCGGCCCCGGCCTGATCGCCGCGCACCCGCACAACACGGGCAAAGGCATGTGCCGCCTCGCGCGAGAGTAGGTAGCCGCCCGCCGCGTCGCGGTCGAAGGGCGCGCCGAGCCGGTTCAGCGACAGGATGTGATCGCGCGCCTCGCGGGTGACCGAGCGGGCGACCTCGGGATCGACGATCCCCGCCCCTGCCCGCAGCGTGTCGAGCGCATGGGATTCCGGGCTGTCGGGTAGCGCCATGGCGGCGGCGATCCCACCCTGCGCCCAGGCCGAGCTTGCGCCGGTGCCCAGCGGGTCGGGCGAGACCAGCAGCACCGGGCGCGGCGCCAGCGCCAGCGCGGCGTAGAGCGCGGCCAGACCCGCGCCGAGGATGACCACGCGGCCGGTCGAAACCTGCTGCACCGGCTCAGGCCGCCTTGCGCTGCGACAGATCGATCATCCGCTGCACGGCGAGGCGCGCACCTGTCGCGACCGAGGCATCGACCTCGACCACGCCCTCCATGCTGTGCAGCGACCAGAGCACCTTCTCGAGCGTGATCATCTTCATATAGGGGCACATGTTGCAGGGGCCGACGAACTCGATCCCCGGCAGCGCGTCCGAGATGTTCGAGGCCATCGAGCATTCGGTCACCAGCATCGCCTTGTCGGGCTGCTCGCGGGTCACGTAGTCGATGATCCCCGCGGTGGAACCGGAGAAATCCGCCTCGGCCACCACGTCGGGCGGGCATTCGGGATGGGCGATGATGCGGGTGTCGGGCTGCCAGCTGCGGAAGTCGCGCAGCTCGGCGGCGGTGAAGCGCTCGTGCACGATGCACGATCCGTCGTACCAGACGATATTCTTCTGCGGCACCTGCTTCGCGACGTTCTGCGCGAGGTACTTGTCCGGCGTCATGATGACCGTCTCGGCGTCCAACGCGGCGACAATCTGCGCGGCGTTCGACGAGGTGCAGCAGATGTCCGAGGCGGCCTTCACCTCGGCGGAGGTGTTCACGTAGGTGACCACCGGCGCGCCCGGGTAGCGGCGGCGCATCTCGGCGATGCCTTCGGGGGTGATGCTCTCGGCCAGCGAGCAACCGGCATCCATGTCGGGGATCAGCACGGTCTTTTCCGGGCTGAGGATCTTTGAGGTCTCGGCCATGAAGTGCACGCCGCATTGCACGATCACGTCCGCTTCGACCCGCGTCGCCTCGATGGCGAGCTGCAGGCTGTCGCCGACGATATCGGCGATGCCATGGTAGATCTGCGGCGTCATGTAGTTATGCGCGAGGATGACCGCGTTGCGCTCTTGCTTCAGCCGGTTGATCGCCTCGACGTAGGGGGCGTGCATGGACCAGTCAGCAGGCGTGACGACGCGGCTCATGCGGGCGTAGAGGGCACTTTGCCGCTCGGCGGCTTCGAGCGAAGGGGCAAGATCGTACTGCTGGCCGAGCGTCTCGGCGATCGTGGATTGATCGAGCATGCACCTGCTCCTAGTTGAAAGACATAATCGACCACTCAAGTGTCTTTAGCGACAAAGGAGGGTCAATGCGGGGAGATAAAGCCATGTTGACGCAGGGACAAGAGCGTTCCTTTGCGAGCCCATGCAATCTGCGCTGCGGCCGCACGCTTACGCATGCGGCCAGCGCAGGCCAGACGAGCATTCCGATACAACTCCACAGTATAGAGCTCCACGCGTTCCTCCCCTAGACCCCATGATCGCGGAGTGAGCTGATCAGTGCCGGCGCACGATCACAACATAGGTTGCGTAGCGGTCTGTCGCATTCTTGAAGGTGACAGCGCTCGGCGGGCCGAGCGACATGCAGTCGCCCGCGCCGAGGATCTCGGTCTCCGCTCCGCAAAGCATCGTCAATTCGCCGTCGAGTACCCAGATCAACTGGCTGATAAAGGTATAGGCCTCAGCAGGAAACTGAGCCTCGGCTCGGGGTGGGAGCACAACTTTAGTGACATCCATGCCGGTATTCGCGCCGTCGGGCGAAACCGTCTCGCGCGATAGACGGGTCTTCGAGTCGAAGAAGGTCGAGCGCGTCGCCTGCCGCGCCACGCGCAGCTCGGTCGCCGCCGGCTGGGCGACGATCTCGGACACCGTCATGCCGAAGGCCGCCGAGAGCTTGCCCACCATCTCGATCGTCGGGCTGCTCTGTCCGCGCTCGAGCTTGTTGATCATGCCTTGCGAGACACCGGCACGGTCGGCCAGCTGCTGGCGGCTCCAGCCGGCGCCCTTGCGCAGCTCGAAAAGCCGTTCCGCAAAGCTCTGCGGAACGGCAATGGGCGTCTGGGCCGCGGGGGCAACGGGGGTCGCGGGATCGGTCATAGCGTTCGAGCCTCTCTCTGTCCCCCCGATGTACTGAACCTGGGGCCGGTTCGCCAACCGCTAAGATCAGGAAACCAAGCGCACAAATTCTTCGGACGATATCACCGGTGCGAATAAGGAGTTGATACGATCCATCGCTGCCGCTTCCTGATCCGGTCGCACGCAGCCACAGGCATCCCCGATGACGATGGGCAGATACCCATTGTCGTGCGCGATGCGGGCGTTGCCCTCAATACACCAATCAAGGTGAATGCCCGTCAGCACGATCGTCTGCACCCGCTTGCGTGTCAGCTCGAGCGGCAACGGAGTCCCGAACCACGCCGACTGCAGCGCAACCTCGCTGAACTCGTTATCGCCCGGCTGCACCAGCGCGCGGAGCTCGTCCGCAAGGTCATTGTCTGCAGCCGGCTGCTCTGGGGTCTGCGTCGCCGCCGCGGTCCACGAGGTGTATTGCGCCGCGTCGAAGTCGTTCTTGGGATGGTCCGGCCGGTACACTGGATATCCGATCCAGTTAAACGAAACGAAGTTTCCGGCAGCGCGCGCCGCCTCGGCGACCCTGACCGTCGCCGGCAGGCTGCCGCGTTCCCAGTGCCGCTCGGCGGCCTGCACACCCCAGGGCTCTTAGAGCGATTTTACCTGGCTCACCGACATGTAGGCCGCGGGACGCGAGAGAATTTCCCGCAGGTAGAGCCCCTGCCAATGCGGCGCCAGTTCCGGAATGGCAGGGGCCCCGCCCTTGAGCCGCTCTTCGTCGGTGCTCGCTGCCCGTGCCGGTGCTCCTGCCATCATCGCGGCGCCACCGGCAGCCGCCATTCCGAGCATCGCGCCGCGGCGCGATACGTTGGTGTCCCTAATGTCTTCAGCCATCTCGATCTCCGTTTTCCGACCATCTGTGGTCGGGCATGGCATGGCTGGAAACGATCGATTCGCATACTATCGTATAGCCATACCGGACATGATGGCGAGTAATGCCCATTTTAAATGCATTATAGTACAAATTGGCGCGAATTTTCGTCCACCCATGACCGCCATCTCCCGCTGACAGCGCAAAAATTCACTACCCTTGTAGCTAGGTTCCCTCAATGTCATTGCATTTATGTGCACTATAGTAGCAAGTTCGGGTAACACAGCGACTCAACGAGGCTCCCATGCTGATACGCGACGCCGAAGCTCAAGACATCGAGGCAATCACCGCGATCTACAACGACGCCGTACGCCATACGACCGCCATCTGGAACGACGCTATCGTCGACGAGGACAATCGCCGGGCCTGGATGGCCGACCGCAAGCGCGCGGGCTACCCGGTCCTGGTGGCAGTCTCCGAGGGCGGAGAAGTGCTGGGCTATGCCACCTTTGGCGACTGGCGGGCGTTTGACGGCTACCGTCACACGGTCGAGCATTCGGTTTATGTCGCGAGCGGCCAGCGCGGCGGCGGCATCGGCCGGGCGTTGATGCTGCAGCTGATGGCGGCCGCGCGCGCGCTTGGCAAGCACGTCATGGTGGCTGGGATCGAGTCGGGAAACACCGCCTCGATCCGGCTGCACGAAAAGCTCGGCTTCGAGACCGTGGGCCGGCTGCCCGAGGTCGGCACGAAGTTCGGCGGCTGGCTCGATCTGACCTTCCTGCAGGTCAAGCTCGACGACCGCGCCGTGCCCGATGCCGAGGCCTGACGATGCCACTGGTCATCCTCGCCATTCTGATCGCCGCAGGCGGCGCGCTGGTGCTGCAGAACAGCCTCATGGCGCGGCTGAGCAGCCAGACCTCCAGCATCCTCGTGGCGCTGGTGCTCAACTCGGCGATCGGGCTGATGGTGCTCTCGGCGCTGCTGATCGGGCGCAACGGGCTGCAGGGGCTCGCCGAAGTGACCGGCAACCTCCGCGGCACGGCGCTGCTTCCGGGTCTTCTGGGCTCGTTCTTCGTCTTCGCCAGCCTGCTCGGATACCAGAAGATCGGCGCGGCGGGCACCATCGCCGTGCTGGTCTCGAGCCAGTTGGGGTTCGGTATCGCGCTCGACTACGTCCGCTCGGGTTCCGAGGGGCCCGCGGCGATGGTGCCCTCGCTTCTCGGTGCCGGGCTGCTTGTGGCCGGGGCGATCATCGTGGCGGCCAACCGCCTCTGATCACGCCGGGTAGCGGGGATATTGGCCCGTGAAAGTACCCTTACGCCGTTGACCTCGTGGCGCTGGTTCCTATTCGCGCACCTTGCGCGCGGGACCTCCTGAACGACCGACGGCTGCTTCGCAATCAACACCAGCAGAATGAGCGCTGAAGCTGTCGGTGCCGGCCGACCTTGCCTCCAACCCGGGAAGTTACCCCTCGCGACGTTGATGCTCAGCGCAATCTCGCTTTGCGACAGCAACGCCATGGACTTTGGCTCCGGCCCGCTGGCCTTCTGTGAAGGTCAGCGCCTCCCTAAGGCCCATCGTCACGGAGTCAGATGGGTGCATCTCCTGCCTGAGTACTTGGCTGTGATCTAGTTGCTCACCGCTGAGACCCCGGGTCGCACAAACGCCGACTTCGAAGCACACAAGGGTGTTGGTAAAGGCTATCGACCTGGCGACCAAGAAGCCCCCTTAGTAGCGACTCTCAGCTCAATCCGGCTGCATGCCGCAAGGCCTCGTTTATGCGAGTTTGCCAACCGGGGCCCTCGGCCTTGAAGTGCGCCACGACTTCGGGATCCAGGCGCAAGGAGACCGCGACCTTTGGGTTTGCCGCCTTCGGACGCCCGCCAGCACTCTTGCGCATCTTCTCTGCCAGCGCCGGGAATGCTTCGGTGAAGGACTTTGCCTGCACGAGCTGCGCATCCGTTGCCTCCGGAGCATCGGGATCGCTGGCGATCATAGCTTGCACCTTGGCTTCACTAAGTGTCTTCTTGGTCATAGCAATTCCCTTTCCCTCGGGCTTGCCGGGCGCATCGAGATCACCGAAACGTCCTCGCTTCCCAGAGCAGCGAAGACAACTGCGAAGGTTCCATCTGCAAGCCGTCCGATCGCATATGACGGCTTTCCTTCGCCGGAATGACCCCCGAGGATAGGAAGAACGCCCGTCCAAATCGGAAAAGTCGCGCCCTTGCGTGGTCAGATTGACCAACCTCTTTGGCTCGTCCCAGACCATCATCATGTGCGCATTCTACGTCTTCAAGGTGGTTTCTGTATCTACAAAAACCAAGATGCGCTACCGGACAAATCGAGTCTGAGCGTGGCGCCCTAGTCGGAACTGCTCTTACGCGACAGATTGCCAAGCCATACCTCGCAATCGTGATCACACTGTAGCGGCGAAGCGTTCCCTCGGGCTGGCACATCATCTTCGCCGAACCTAGATGCCTCAGGATTTCACAGGGAGCCGACGCAGGATGCGCCAGACCATTTCCGATTTTCTCGACCGAGCTACAACGCGTTACACGATCATGGGGGTGATCCTGTTCAACGCGATCATTCTCGGGCTCGAGACCTCCGGGACGGTGATGAACGTCGCTGGCGACCTGATCGTCGCGCTGGACACGGTCTGTCTTGCGATCTTCGTGGCGGAACTTGCTGCCAAACTCTACGCGCGCGGATTGCGTTTCTTTCGCGATGCCTGGAACGTCTTCGATCTGCTGGTGGTTGGCATTGCGCTCGCCCCGGCCACTGGAGGGCTCGCGGTGCTGCGCGCGCTCCGTATTCTCCGGCTGCTCCGGGTGATCTCGGTTGCGCCGACGCTGCGCCGGGTGGTGGAAGGATTCATCTCCGCTCTACCTGGGATGGCTTCGGTCTTTCTGCTGATGGGGGTGATCTTCTATATCGCCGCCGTGATCGCGACCAAACTGTTTGCCGCAACTTTCCCCGAATGGTTCGGATCCCTGGGCCAGTCGCTCTACACGCTCTTCCAGGTCATGACGCTCGAGAGCTGGTCGATGGGCATCGTCCGCCCGGTCATGGAGGTGCACTCAGAGGCATGGATGTTCTTCGTGCCCTTCATCCTGATTACAACTTTCGCGGTGGTGAACCTCGTGGTCGGCCTCATCGTCAATTCGATGCAGGACGCCCATGCCGAGGAGACAAATGCGGCCACGGACACCTACCGCGATGAGGTCATCCGGCGCCTCGCGGCCATCGAACAGTACCTGAAGGATAAAGATGGAGCTAAGGATCTGCACGCCGACAGCCTGAGTGGCGAACGGACCCGAGCAAACCGATAGGTCGGCAGAAAGACGTCCGGTCCGACAAGGTCGAAAGCATAGGGCTGGCGGAACCCACCGCCACTTGGATGCGAACCATCGCTGGGTTCCGTTCCTTGCTGCGTCGATGTTCCACTTGCTGGCCAGCCCGCCACCTCGCAAGCGACCGATACCTTGCCTCCCGTTCTTTGCGGCACTCCCGTCGCGCCAGGGTGTCTTTCCTACTGCGCCTGCGAACCAGCACAGGACGGAGCCGACCTCATCGCAATACGCACCGGATCAGCGCTAAATGGGCGCGGGGTCAGGTTCGCCATGGCTGGATCACCCTGCCTGACACGAGCGAAAAGCGTCGAGGCTACTATAGCGTGTCCCGGCCCGGCCTTAGCGCTCGCAAGCCAATGCAGCACACAGCTTCGCGACAGAGGACAACCAACCCAAACGTGTATCGAGATGCGCGCGAGGGTCCCTGACGCGGCGTTCGCGTGAGGCGGTAACTCGCCCAGACTTCATCACTTTGGATACCCGCGAGCCTTGAAGAGGAGGCTGGCGATGCTACCTCTGATTGGCAACATATCCACTCACGGTATGAACGATCGGAGGCGCGCTTTCCGATTTCGGGAGGTGCGCCTCATTCGTGTCGGGACCTCTCCCCGCAGGCAGCGCTGATTGTGGGCCGTGGCGTCAGAGACCCAGACTGTACTGCTCACTGAATTGACGATGCCCAAAAGACCCTTTCCCGAACACGAAGTGCGACACCCCAGCGGAGAGACCTCCGGCTCGCTCCATGTCACCGCGACATCGGCAGCCCAGCGTCACCCGCGCCTCTATGTGGTGTCTGTCCACCCCCGCGACGCGCTCGAGGGCGCGCCGCATCCCCACGTCTCGCGGCAGGACGAACTGCACCCCCGCGTGCTTGCAGCCCCGGCGCATCCGCGGCGCACCCGGCGTCCATGACGTTTTGGGCTCTAAGCCTCGCGCGCCAAATCTTTTTGACCCAGTTGTGATGCGCCCATTGCATTCACCGCCGCCGCGCCCATGTTCACAACATATGCCCGCAATCCTGTCCCGCCTTGCCCCCACCTTCCGCCTGCTCCTCTGCAGCCTGATCGTCGCGATCGGGTTCATGCAGGCTGACGTCTCAGCGCGCGGTCAGGGGCAGAGCGTGGCGCAGGAGCGGGCCGAGCTTTCGGCAGCGGTGCGCACCACGCTCACCGCGGATGCGGCCATTCTCGCGCCGGCGATCGCACTCATCGACCAGCACAAGCCGCGCGCTGCGGTGCCAGTCGCGGGGGCGCTGCCGGCGCTCCCTGAGCTGACGCCGCCGCCGCCGCGCCCGATCCCACTCTCTCCCCGCCCCGCCCTTTCTTCTAGGCGGGAAATATCCCGGGGGGTGCGGGGGCAGCGCCGCGTTGTCCGGCGTGCGGGGGCAGCACCCCCGCTCTCAGGTCACGCTCAGGCG
>NZ_NTHN02000009.1 GCF_002300555.2 Alloyangia mangrovi
CCCCCGCGGCGCTCTCCAGCGCGCGAAGCGCCGCGCAACGCGGGGATTGGGCAGGCTGCCTTGCCCGGACCGCCAGCGCGCGCGACGCGGAGACCGTCGCGCAGCGCGGATGGTGCGCCTTGAATGCGGACCGCCCCATGCAGGCGCTCTCGGATTTCAAGGACGCCGCCAGCCGCGCGCGGAGCGCCGAGGCCCGCCGCGATGCCAGCTATGGCCAGGCGCTCGTTATGTTGCGGCTGAACATGGTTGACGAGGCCGCGGCGGTCGCCGCCGCCACGCATTTCACTTCTGAGCAACGGCTCGAGATCGAAAGCCAGATTCTCGATAAGCGCGGGGTCGCCGCGTACAACCGCCGGGATTATGCCCGGGCCATCGCCTATTTTGACGAGCTCGAACGCGTCACCGGCGTGGTGCGCCGCGATCTCGCACTGCTGCGGGGCTATGCCTATCTGAACTCGGGGCAGAAAGCGCAGGCCCGAAGAGAGTTCCAGAGGCTGCACGACCAGATGGCCACGCCCGCCTCGCGCCGCGCGCTGTCCGAAGCCCTGCGCTGATCCAATCCCGAAGACGTCACGTGCCAGCTTGGCCGGGCCATCCGATCGGATAGGCCTGGCCAAGCCCTTCGGACTAGGTACGCGCCCCAAAGCGCCAGGACCTAACCTGCCGTGGGACTGCCGTTCCTCCGAAACCGCGGATATCTAGTTAATCCAAGTTTAAAGACTGCAGGTTTGCAGATTGGGTTGAGCATTGGTCTAGGAGGACGCGTGACATGAGCAAAATTGAAATCGAGCACGAGTCCCAGAAGAAGACCCGCCGCTGGCTCCGCGCCCAGGCATTCGAGCTGATCATCGGCGCCGTGATCCTGCTGTGCGTCGTCAACTACGTCGCCGTCTGAGGTTCGACCCTCGCGAGAGCGGCCGCGATGTCCCGTTGCCCGCTCCAAGTGATGGTCGAGGCCTGCCCTGTCAGGGAAAGCTGTAGGACACACCGAAGCTGATCACCTCATCCTCGAAAAAGCTCACGGTCGATCTGGTCCGGCTGTAGGCCGCTGTCAGGACGAGCCTGCCATCGATGGCGAGCAATCCCGTCACGCCGAGGCTGTGGTCGCGTCGGTCCTCCCCCAGAAACTGCGTCTCCGGCGAGCGCGAGAGCGACAGGCCAAGCCCGACGACCTGACCGGCAACCGGCCAGCGGATTTCGCCCGCCGCGGTCAGCAGAGCCCCGGTCTCGTCCCCGGTCGGCGCGCCATACTCGAAGGAGAGGCGCGTCGCCGAGCCGGCCCAGACCGACTCGAGCCCGATCTCCGCAAGGCTGCGCAGCCGATCTTCGTCGCTCAGCCGGGACAGCGACAGCCCTAGCTCATGGCGGCTCGCGCTGCGCTCGAAAAGCGTGCTGACGCTGACGGTTGCCTCATCGCGCGTGACGTCCTGCAGATCGCGGTGATCCTCGTAGTGGTTCAGACACAGATCGACGAAATGCCAGTCGGTCAGATGGTTGCGCGAGCAAAGAGCCAGTCTTGCACGGGTCCTGCCCAGATCCGGTCCCGGCGCATAGAGACCGCCGAGCTGCGCCTGAAGCTGCAGATACCGCCCGCTGTCCCAGCCGTAGCGCAGGAGCCCGTCGTAGGTCGCGCCGACTGCCAGCCCGCCGCGCGCCACCAGATCGTCGCGCAAGTGAAAGGTCAGCCCGCGGAATTCCAGGCGTTCCTGAGGCGAGCCGCCATTCATGTTCGGCACGTAGCTGAGCTGCGGATAGAGCGCCTGGTCAACGGCAAGCCGCTGCCAGCCGGTCTCGTCCATGTAGAAGCCCTGCCGTCGCAGCAGCTGCTTGAGGTCAAGCGCGGTGCCGAGGTCGGGACCGCCCGCTGCGAGCCCGCGCGCCAGCGCAAATGTGCGCAGCCTCTCGGACGTCACAAGCTGCGTCAGATCGCGCAGCGAGGGGTTCGTCGCTTGTGCCCCCACCGCCTGCGGTCCGAGGGTGAGAACGCCCAGAAGTAGCGCCGCGAGCTGGCGCTTAATCCCCATAGTTGAGCTGGCTACCCCAGAAGACGCCGTCCGCCTGGAAGCGATCGCTGTCGCCCCCCCACGGTGAACAGCCCCGAGGTCGTCATGTTTTCGACGAGCCGCGAAAGCCCTTCCTCGTCGCCGTTGAGATTGCCCCGGAGCTGCCCTGTCGACGAAAGGATCTCGCCGGTGTCGGCCGAGCGCGTTGTCATCTCGACGGTTCCGCCAAAGGCACCGGTCAGCACGTTGAGCGCGAGGTCAGAAGCCTGGATGGCGGTCTCGATTTCCGACCCGGCACCGGGATCATAGGGGGTGCGCAGGTCGATCGTCACGGTTTCGCTGTCGAAGTCGACCACCATGTTCTCGAGATCACCGATGCCGCGCTGCAGGCTGCCACCGTCGACGCTGGCGTAGACCTCCGCGCCACCGCGGAAGTAATATTGCCCTGACGCGATCAGGTTGCCTTTGCCGTCGACGTTGTTAAACGGGGCCTGGTCCGCGGTCAGGCGCAGGATGCGTTCGACCTTCTCGTCCGCGCCCGTGCCCGAAACCTCCGCGATCACCTCGATCGTCATGTTGTCCAGGTAACGGGCCTCTGTCTGGGCGATCAGATTGCGATAGCCGCTTGGGTCGGCCGGGTCTGCATCGTCGAACTGGGCAAGGATCGCGGCGTCCCCGGGCGCGACCCCGGTTTGCAGGCGCACGCGGCTGTAGCCGTTGTGATCGGTGGAATAGGTCTCGAAAGCCGGGGTGTCGATCTCTGTCCCGGACTCCGGCGCATTGCCCCCGGAAGCGCTTTCGGTCCCGCCGCCCCCACCGCCCCCGCCACAGGCGGCGAGCGTCAGAACGAGGCTGCCTGCCGCGCAAAGCTTGAGGACGGGCCCTGGAGTCACGACGACCCCGCACATGGAAAATAACGACACGTCTCGGTTCCTGATCCCTAGCTCCACCGGACAGATGACTCCGCCCTGCACGGCAGGTCGGCATGCATGAAGCCCGCAGTTCGCACATACACGATCCGTCCGAGGTCTGCCAACCGTCGGGCCCAGGAGAGCTGCTGCCCCCTCCTTTGGGATAGGATCGATCTCCCTCCGGACGCGATCCGAGCCCAACTCGCTATCCCACGCGTCCCTTTTCGTCCGCCGCTAGCCCGCCGCGGGACTGCCCGCAGCCATCTCGGCAGGGTATTCAGGTTCCAGAGCCGGACGACAGCAAGCGTAGGGCTCGAGCGTAACCAGTATCGCAAGCGTAACAAGTCAGCGACGGAGGGAAGACACCATGATCAGGACCGAGATCGAGCGCGCCGCACAGCAGAAAAGCCGTCGCTGGTTCCGTGCACAGGCCTTTGAGCTGCTCGCCGGAAGCGCCATCCTTCTGACCGTGATCAACTACCTGGGCGGCGCTGCGTGACCCTCGGCGGTGACGATGCCCCGCTCCAGGTCTTCAGCCACCGCACCCGGTAGCACCGCCGCTCCCCTGCAGATCATGTGGGCACTGGCAAGCACCTGCAGGGTGTGAAGCGTCCAGAACGGGATCAGCACGGGTCAGACAGCGACGAGCATTGTTATCTGCCATGGGCGACCTGGAACGACACCGTCAGGCAATCGTTGACGAGCGTGCATCCCCAGGCGGCCTCGGATTGCGGGCGATGCGAAGCCTGCGGCAAACTTGGCGTTGCGCGAGGTGCGACCGCCAGAACACCGAATGCCCCTGACGCTGCAAGAAAGGCCAGCCCGGCAACGCGGGCATAGCTGCTCACGACCCATCCCCTGCGACGAGCGCGGGCTTGCCGGTCTTGGGGTGGCGATTGCCGCGCCGGGGCGGACCCAGGCGAGCCGGCTGGAGGTCCGCGCAATCGCCCATTGCCGCGGTGCCGCATTCGGCGGCGACAGTGTCGTCGATCAGCACCACGGTGGGCTTGGGGATCCTGTGGCCGCTCAGCTCGTCGAGGCGGGCCTCGATCTCCGGCGACATGGTCTTGACCGTGTCTGCAAGCGACGGCAAGGCGGGTGACGCCACGATGGCGGCGGTGAGGCAAAATGCTCGGAACATTGGAGTCTCCTCTCTTCTGGGGATCGGAGGCACCAGCGCGGTGCCCCGTGACACCGGACTACCGGCCAGAGGAGCGCCGGTAAGTGAACTGCTTCACACAACCGTCAAGAAAAGTCGTCTTCGGCGCGCTGTGCCAGCAGGTCCGGCCTGCGTATTGCGATGCCGCCCCGGTAGATCTCGATGATCTGCATCGACTTCCAGGTTCCGAGGATCTTGGAGACGGCCTCTCGGGTCGCGCCTGCATGCGCCCCCAGCGCGTGCTGCGAGACCGCTATTCGCCCGTCCGGGTCGCCGATGACCCCCTTCAGGTAGAGAAGCCGTCGTGCGAGGCGCACCTCGAGCGGTTCGAAGGTGAGAGTCTCGAGCTGCTTGCTGATCCACCGCTCGCGCGAGATGACGAGCTGCAGCAGCCAGATAGCCAGAGTCGGGGTTCTGGCCATTGCCTGCATCAGCGGCTCGCGCCCGATCCGCAAGACGCGGCTCTTCTCCAGCGCCGAAACCGTCGCCGTTCGCGTCGCGCCCGAAAGAAGCGAGAGTTCGCCGAAAATCTGGTTCGCAGAGAGGATGTCCAGCACGCTTTTCCTGCCGGCCTCCGACAGGATCGAAACCTCGAGCCGGCCCGACAGCACGGTGTAGATGCAATCGGCGGGATCGCCCTGCTGGAAGAGCATGGTACCCTCGGCCACGTCCCAGAGCGTTCCCAGATCGTGCATGGCCTCGATCAACCGAAGATTGGTCGAGGCCACGACATCTTGCGCCGGTCCGGAACTGCAATCATCGGTCACTGGACGTCCTCGCCTTCGTGATGACACCTGCCGGGCCACCCCAAGGTCGCGCACCCGTCGCATTTCATCAAGCGTCTTGGCGTCCGGCGCAGACCGGCGCGCGCGCCAGGTGTTGGGTGCGCTGACTTGATGGGACGATCCACTCGGCGCAACGGAGAAAGGAGCCAGCTCACGACGCACTTCGCGGCATCGTAACCATGCCCGTGAATGCCGACGCGGCGACGATTTTGCGCGGCTGCAGGAAAGAAGAGTGCCCCCTCAGACCCTGTGCATGATCCCATTTGCCGATGAAGTGTGACCTCGACACCCCATGGTGGGCGCAATGTCACGCCGCATGCGGACTCGCCACCTCGGTCGCTTCTTCACCGAGCTCTGCGGCCTGCTCGGCCAGGCCACGACCGGCTTCGAGGCAGCGATTGGCCAGCTTTTGGGTTTCCGCAAAACTGTGCTGGAAACTTGCCACAGTTGTGGACGCTTCCTGAACTGCGCCGGTCTGGTGCATGGAAGACTGCCCTACCGTATCGAGATGCCTTTCTAGGCTGATGATCGCCTCGCAGATCAGGTCCAATTGGCCCTTGGCATTGTCGACCGAATCCCGGCCGGTACGGATGTAGTCGTTGGTCGCGGTCATCAGCTCGGCAATGCTGGATGCCGCTTGCGCTGTCCGCTGAGACAGGTCGCGCACTTCATGCGCCACGATCGAAAAGCCCCTGCCCGCCTCGCCTGCCCGCGCCGCCTCGACCGCCGCGTTGAGCGCGAGCAGGTTGGTCTGGAACGAGATTTCCTCGATCGTCGTGACGTAGCCCGCCACGTCTTGGCCGCTTTGAGTTATCTTCTCCACTTCCTTGACGACACGGGCGACCAGCATGTTCCCCTCCTCGACCAGCCCAGTGGCCTTTGTCGCGACGTCGATCGCGTCGCGGACGACCTGCGTCGTGTCGGTTGCCGAGCCTTCCACATTCCCGATGAGTTTCGCGATGTCGCTCAGCAGTTCCGCCTGCTGCTCCTGCCGCTCGGACAGGTTGCGCGATATCTCGATCAACTTGATGGACTGATCCCCGACCAGGCGACCGACCTCGCCCAGGTGGGCATTGGCCTGCGCGCTCAGGCGTGCGGCTTTCTCCGCTTCGTCCCCCTGCGCTTCGGCACGGAGCATCGCCTGGCGGGCTTCCTCCTCGAGGTTGCGTTGCTGCAGCAGCGCGCGCTGAAAGGAGGCGATGGCCGCCTTCAGCCGCCCGAGTTCATCCTGAGAGGTCCAAGGCGGTAAGGCCGCTTCGAAATCTCCTTCGGCGACCCGTTCGATGCAGCCGGTCAATTCGGAGACCCGGGCGATGACACGCTTCGAAAGCAAACGATAGGCCAATCCGCAGAGCGCAAGGAACAGCACGGCTGCAGCGGCGAAGACGAGGCTTCCGACCCATCTGAGGCGGTTCATCTTGGCCAATTCGGCCGCAATGAAGGACTGCACCATGGTTTCGGCTTCATCGGCCTTTTCGAGAAAGCCATAAAAGGCAGCGTCGTAGGTGACGTCATCCCGGGCCTTGGCCTCGGCACCTGCGCGGGTGCGTTCATAGCGCGTCGTGGCCATGTCCGAGAGGTCGCCGAGCCGGTCGATGAGCGCGCCGAACAGCTCGGGCCGGGCAAGATCCGCAAGCGCCGCGCCCGCCGCTGCGAAGCTTTCCGTGACCTCGGAAAAATCCTCGCCAAGATCACCGCCGAGGATTTCCGCCGTGATCAGATGGCCGTGGGCCAACCTGTAGCGCGCCTCTCCGACGGCGGCCTGAAGCTGGATGTCCTGCGCATGGCTTTGCGCGCCCGCAAGCTCCGCGAGGTCGGCACCAATGCCATCGTAGAGGGCGTCGAACCGTCGATCCGCCTCGCTGCCGACGCCTTGGAGGTCGGCGAGTGATGCAAAGCGCTGTTCGGTCAAAGTCCAGACTGTTTCGAATTCCGTCAGGGCCTCGGTGATGCGCGCACGCACCTCGGGGGAGTCCGACGCGAAGAACCGGCCCTCCGTCGTCTCGCCCCCTTCGAGCAGGGTCAGCGCATAGTCTCGCGACGCCTCGAGGTGCTGCCAGACCTTGTCGCTCGACTCCGCACCATCCCCGCCCATGATTTCCTCGGTCAGCACGTGGGCATGCAGGGCCTCGAGCTTGATCTCCATCGCGGCGTCGACCTGCGGCGCCAGTTCGGTTCCAAGCCGTTCCGTATCGGAGCCGAGCCTGATCAGCAGGGCGATCGCCAGCGCCAACACCGCGACGGTCATTGCAGAGATCCCAAGAAATCCAAGAAAAACTTGGCGGGAAACCGAATGATCAGACATATCGGAGCCTCCGGGGCCGAACTCCTCTCAGATGATGCCGAGCGGGCTAAGAAACCATGAAAGCCGGCAGCCCTATGCGCCAAGTTTTCGATAGTTTGTGCGCAACAAGCGGCGCCGTGACGCAATCAACCTCGATCCCGCGATCGTGTGCCGATCTTCCAGGCGTTGACAGAGCGGAAGAGCTGCGGGATCTGGAAGGCGCCGACCATGCCCTGCAGGATCGACCTGATCATCCGGCCAGCGACCATTCCGGCAAGATACGGGCCAGCAAGATACGGGCCGGCATCGCTGTCGGCCCGATAGGTGCCCAGGGTGTCCGAGCTCTTCAGAGGTATCTCAGCGGATCAGCGGCGGCATGAACCTGCACGGTCCGAAAATTCGAACACGCGCCGCACCGGGCAAGGCGCGGGTCAGTGCTTGTCCTGCCGCAGGTACCTCAAGCCCAGGGCCGCCGGGGCGCCGCTGCGTGCGCCTCGGCGCATCGAGGCCAGGACCAGCACGCTCAGCGTCAGCACGTAGGGCAGCATCGCCCCGAGGTAGAGCGGGAAATCGACCCCCAGCGCCTGCAACCGCGGCATGATGGCCTCTGTCCCGCCGAAGAGGATCGCCGCGCCAAGGCAGCGCAGCGGACGCCAACGCGCGAAGATGACCAGCGCGATCACCACCCAGCCGCGGCCCGCCACCATGCCCTCGACCCAGACATGCGCCGAGGCGACCGACAGGAAGGCCCCCGCGAGCCCGCCGAAGGCGCCGCTCGCCAGCACCGCGCCCAGCTGCACCAGTTGCACGTCGACCCCGGCGACATCCGCCGCCGCCGGGTCCTCGCCCACCGCCCGCAGGCGCAGGCCGGCGGGGCTGCGGGCAAGGAACCAGGCGACCAGCGCCAGCAGCAGGATCGCAAGCGGAAGCAGCAGCGTCTGCTGCCCCAGCAAGCGCGGCAGTTCCGCCCCCCCAAGCGCTCTCCGAAAGGCGTGGCAGCCCCTCGAAGGGTTTCTGCACGTGCGCCCGGCCCAGGACCCCGGTGATGCCGAGCCCAAGCGCCACCGTGGCAAGCCCGGCCAGCGTCTGCTCGACACGGAAGACCACCACGGCAAGACCGAAGAGCGCCGAGAGACCGAGCCCCGCGGCAGTGCCGCCGAGCACCCCGAGCCAGGGTCCCTGCCCCGAAAGGCAGAACAGCGCCCCGGTCATCGCGCCCACCGCCATGAAGCCCTCGGGGCAGAGGTTCAGCACCCCGGCCCGCTCCGAGAGCACCACGCCGAGACTGGCCAGCAGCAGCGGCAGCACGTAGCCCGGCAGCACGGTGAGCCATGCGAGGAAGAAATCGCTCATTGCGGCCTCCGTGCCACGACGCGGTAATCGGCGAAGAGCTGCGCGCAGAGCACCGAGAGCAGCACCACGCCCTGCACCAGCAGGACCATGGCTTCCGATATCCCGTAGAACACCTTCAGCACCCCGCCCGCGGTATAGAGCCCGCCCAGCAGGAAGCTCACCACCAGCACCGCCAGCGGGTTCGACCGCGCGAGATAGGCGATGACGATGCCGCTGAAGAGATAGCCCGCGCCGATCGACTGGCTGAGGCGGAACTCGGTACCGGTGACGATCACCGCCCCCGCGAGCCCGCAGAGCGCCCCCGAGCCCAGCACGAAGATCGCGACGGTCAGCAGCACCGGCAGTCCTGCCGCCCGCGCCGCGCGGCGGTTTGCCCCCACCGCGCGGGCGTAGAAGCCGAGCCGGGTCACCCCGATGACCGCCGCCGCCAGCACCACGGCGGCGAGCGCCAGCCAGAGCCCCGCGTGCACCTGACCCCAGCCAAGCAGCGGCAGGCGCTCGGTGGCGTCCAGCGTCGGCGAGGTGGGAAAGCCCGTGGTGCCGTCGCGCCATGCGCCGAAGAGCTGGTGCTGCACCCAGAAGAAGGCGATGGATCCGAGCAGCAGCGTCGAGATCACCTCGCTCACGCCCCACAGGAGTTTCAGCGCCAAGGGAAGCGCGATCCAGAGCGCGCCCGCCAGCATCGAGAGCGCCAGCATCAGCGGCAGGCGCAGCGGCTCGGGCCCGAGGTCGAGGATCGATACCCAGGTCGCCGCCATGGCGCCGAGCCAGAGCTGGCCCTCGATGCCGATGTTCCAGAACTGCACCCGCAGCGCCAGCGCCGTGCCCAGACCGACCAGCACCAGCGGGATCATCGCGGTGACCGTCTGGCCGAGCCCCTGCGAGGTCAGGAAGGTCTGCACGACGAATTCCTGCCAGAGCGCCGCCGCGGGCACGCCCAGCTGCACGAGGATCAGCGCCGCCAGCGCCAGCCCGAAGACGAGGCCGCCGAGATAGCTCGCCGCGCTCAGTCGCAGCGGCACCCTCTGGCGGCGGACCAGGAGCGCACCGTCAAGCATGGCCCACCAGAAGCGCGCCGAGCCGGTCCGGGGTGACCTCGGACGCCGGCATCGGGGCGCTGAGCCGGCCATTGTTGATGACGCAGACGCGGGTGGAGAGGGACATGATCTCTTCGAGGTCCTCGCTGATCAGCAGGCAGGCCATGCCGCGCGCCACGCCCTCGGCGATGGCGCCATGCACCGCCCGGGTCGCGCGCAAGTCGAGCCCGCGGGAAGGGGAATGGGCCACCAGCAGCCGCGCGCCGTCCGAGACCTCGCGTGCCAGCAGCAGCTTCTGGGCATTGCCGCCCGAGAGCAGCGAGACGGGAGTCGTGGGACCACCGCCGCGCACCTCGTGATCGGCGATCAGCCGCTCCGCCTCGCGGCGCATCTTGCGGCCGTCGACCAACCAGCGCCCGCCGAAACGGCCCGAGGCGATGCCGGTCAACGCGAGGTTCTCGGCGAGGGTCAGCCCCGGCGCCATGGCGCTGTCAAAGCGGTCGGCGGGGACCACCCGCAATCCCGCGGCGCGGCGCGCGGCAGGGGACGCGGCGATGAGATCGGTGCCGCCGAGCCGGATCGTTCCGGCCTCGGGCCGACGCAGACCCGAAAGAAGCTCGACCAGTTCCGACTGGCCGTTGCCGCCGACACCGGCAATACCCAGCACCTCGCCCTCGGCCAGCTCGAGCGCCAGCCCGTCGAGCGCCCGGCTGCCGTCGCCGCGACGGGCGGAAAGCCCCGCAATCGAAAGGAGCGGCGCGCCGGGCCGGGCCGCGACGCGCGGCGCGGCGGCGGGGATCTCGCCCACAGCAAGCCGCGCCACCTCGTCCATCGCCAACCCCTGCGCCGGGGCGGCATCGAGCACCGTGCGACCCTGTCGCATGACGGTGATGCGGTCGGAATAAGCGGCAACCTCGCGCATCTTGTGGGTGATCAGCACCACCGCCCTGCCCTCGCCCGCAAGGCGTCGGACCAGCGACAGCAGCGCCTGTGCCTCCTCGGCGGTAAGCACTGCGGTGGGCTCGTCGAGGATCAGGATCCCCGCCCCCAGCAGAAGCACCTTGAGGATCTCGGCACGCTGCCGCTCGGCGATCGACAGATCGTCCACGCGCGCGGCGGGATCGAGCCGAAACCCAAGCTCTGCGGCGCGTGCCCCCAGAAGCCGCGCCGCCTCGGCCACGCTCACCTTCTGCCCCGCCCCGCGCAGCGACAGCGCGACATTCTCGGCCACGGTGAAACTGCCCACCAGCCGGAAGTGCTGGTGCACCATGCCGAGCCCCGCGGCCATCGCGTCGGCGGGACCGCGCAGCGGCACGTCACGGCCATCGACGATCACCTCGCCCGCATCGGCGGCATAGACCGCCGTCGCCACGTTCATGATCGTCGACTTGCCCGCGCCGTTCTCGCCCACCAGCGCGGTGCACCTCGCCCCAGTCGAGGCGGAAGCCCGCCCCGTCGAGCGCGCGGTGCCCGTCGAAGGACTTGTCGATCCCGCGCAGCAGCAGCGCGGGCGCGCGCCCCGGCCCCTCATGCGGTCCGGGATGCGCAATGGGCATGTCTTGCACAGAGCTCATTCGCCGGCCGGCATGGTCCCGGTGATGCCATCGACGAAGAAGTCCATGGTCCAGAGCGCGTCGTCGGGCAGCACCTCGCCCGCGGCCACCACCTCGCCGCCGTCACGCGCCATCAGTGGGCCGGCGAAGGGCTGCAGCTCGCCCGCGATGATCTGCGCCTTGGCCTCGGCGATCTTGGCCTTGGTCTCTTCGCTGACCGAGGGGCCGAAGGGGGCGAGGTCGACAACGCCCGACTCGAGCCCTTCGAACCAGCCCCATTCCTCGGGCTCCCAGCTGCCATCGATCACCGCCTTGATGCGCGGGGTGAGATAGGCATCCCAGTTGAACACCACCGAGGTCAGGATGTGCTCGGGCGCCGCTGCCGACATGTCGATCTGGTAGCCGATCGCCCCGGCGCCGCGCTCTTCGGCGGCGTTCAGCGCCGATGCGGCGGAGAGGTCGGTGGCGATGACATCGGCGTTCTGGTCGAGGATCGCCTCCGAGACCTGGCCTTCCTTTACCGGGTCCCACCAGCTGTTGGTGTAGACCACGGTGGTGTCGATCCCGGGCTTTACCGACTGCGCGCCGCGCGCGAAACCGTTGACGTCCCAGTTGACCACGCCCACCGGGAAGCCAGCCAGCATGCCGATCTTGCCGCTTTCCGAGGCCTCCGCCGCGGCGATCCCGGCAAGGTACCAGGCCTCGTAGGTGCGGGCGTAGAAGCTTTCCATGTTCTCGCCGTTGTGCACGCCCGAGGCATTGAAGAAGGCGACGTCGGGATAGGCCTGCGCCGCCTCGGACATCGCCTCGCTGTAACCGTAGGTGGTGCCGACGATGATGTTGTAGCCGCGCTGCACGTAAAGATCGATCGCGGCGCGCAGGCGAGTGGCCTCCTCGGGGATGTTCTCGGCCACCGCGATGTCGAGGCCCAGCTCTTCGGAGACCGCGGCACGGCCCTTGTCGATGGCCTCGTTCCAGCCGCCGTCCTGAACGGTCGAGGCGTAGATGAATGCGATCTTCGGTTCGGATTTCAGCTCGAAGGCCCCGGCGGCCACGGGCAGCGAGGCAGCCAGAAGGCCGGTGGCGAATGCGCTGCGCAATTTGATCATGAGGCGTTCCTTTCCCTGTTGGCGCCCGGCGGGCGGGCTGAGTGCTTTTTGTGCGTTTTGGGTCGGGGGGCGTTTGATTCCGGCGAATCCCGACAGGCTTTGCTTGCCTGATCCAAAGCCACATGTTCAGAAATTTGGACAGAAAACCTGTATCCTCGGATACGAATCCAAGAATATGGACGATTGCTGATGAATTTTCAGGCGCTGAGCACCTTCATCAAGGTCGCCGAAACCGGCTCGGTCTCGGTTGCGGCACGGTTGCACGGCTTGCCGAAGTCCTCGGTCAGCCTGAAGCTGAAGCAACTCGAGGAGGAGGTCGGCGCCGAGCTTTTCGCCCGCCGCGGCCGCGCGCTCGAACTCACCGATGCGGGGCGGGTGCTGCTCGAACGCGGCCAGCACATCCTGTCGCTGTGCGACGACACCGCCGCCGCGGTGGCCTCGATGCAGGACGACGCGGCAGGCGTGCTGCGGGTCGGCGCCTCGGGCGAGTTCGGCACCGCGCTCAACGCGCAGATGCTGCAGGCCTTCCGCGCCGCGCATCCGAAGATCCAGCTCGACCTCGTGTTCTTCGCGCCCTCGGTATTCCTTGACCTCAGCCGCCAGAAGGTCTTCGACGCCGTGCTCTCTTTCGACGACACCTCCGGCCCCGGTACCGAGGTGCTGGCGACGCTGCGCTACGGGCTCTACGCCAGCCCGCGCTACCTTGCCGAGCAGGGCACGCCGCAGACCGTCGCCGATCTGGCGCGCCACAAGGGGGTCATCTACCGCGATGCCGAGGGCGTGATGCCCTGGCGGCTGAGCGACGGATGCGACAGCGCCGAGATCCTGCCCCCCGCCGACATTGTCACCAACGACTACTGGACGACGAAATACTTCGCCGTCGCCGGTGCCGGGCTGGCGCTGCTGCCCGCCTTCTTCACCGATCTCGAGGTGCGCGAGGGCCATCTCGTGCCGGTGCTGCCCGAGTGGCAGACCGAGGCGCGCAGCATCACCCTGCGCGTTCCCGACCCACGCTACGTGCGCCCAAGACCCGCGCCTTCCTTGCCTTCTGCAAGAGCTATTTCCAGCCCGGCTTCGACTTTGCCGGGCCCCGCTACTTCGTGGAGGCGCTGTGCTTCCCCGACACCTCCAAAGGAGAGACCGAATGACCTCACTCACCACCGGAAACGGCCCGCGCCTGCTCAAGGACACCGGCCTCGACGCCGAGCGCGTGCCCTTCGACAAGCTGCCGGTGATCGACCTCGCAGCGATCTTCACCGAAGACGAGGACGCCAAGCGCGAGCTGGCGCTGGCGCTGCGCCGGGCATGTTCCGAGATCGGCTTCTTCTACGTGAAGAACCACGGCGTGCCGCAGGCGGTGATCGACGGCGCCTTCGCCACCGCGCGGCGCTACTTCGCCCTGCCCGACGCCGAGAAGCTGAAGATCCACGTCGCCAAGTCGCGCAACAACCGCGGCTACGCGGCGCTTCTCGAAGAGAATACCGACCCCACCGCGCGCGGGGACCTGCATGAAAGCTGGGACATGGCGCTTGAGGTGCCGGCGGACGATCCCGACGTGCTGGCCGGCAAGGTACTCTACGGCCCGAACCAGTGGCCCGAGGATGACGCTGCCTTCCGCGCCGACGTGACCGCCTATTACGACGAGATGCTGCGCCTGTCGCACGCGCTGCTGCACGCCTTCGCGCTGTCGCTGGAGCTGGAAGAGGCGCATTTCGACGCGCTGGTGGAAAAGCCCCTCGCGACGCTGCGCCTGCTGCACTACCCGCCGCAGGAGGGCGAGGTCGACGAGCGCCAGATCGGCATCGGCGCGCATTCCGACTACGAGTGCTTCACCATCCTCGCACAGGATGACCCGCGCATCCGCGCGCTGCAGGTGCTGAACTCCGAGGGTGACTGGATCAGCGCGCCGCCGCTGCCGGGCCATTTCGTGGTGAACATCGGCGACCAGATGGCGCGCTGGACCAATGATCTCTTTGCCTCGACCGTGCACCGGGCGATCAACCGCTCGGGCGTCGAGCGCTACTCGATCCCGTTCTTCTTCGGCCCGAGCTACGACTCGGTGATCCAGCCGCTCGACAGCTGCATCGACGCGGACCACCCGGCGAAATACGAGCCGATCACCTCGGGCGCCTACATCAACGGCCGCTTCGCCGAGACACTGGCACATTACGATCCGAACAAGGAGCTGGCGGACTGAACGCCGATCCTGACGACACCCGGGGCGGCGCCATAGCGCCGTCCCCCAGTTCATGCCGGCAGTGCCTCGTGCTGGGCGCCGGACGCAGGTCCAACCCGCGCGTCAGGTCTGTTCGCAGAGCGGCGCCTGCCCGGCCCGTGCCGCGCGGCGGGCGGTGATCCATTCCTGCGCCTGCACGATGATCATCCCCGCGAGCACCATCGCGCCTCCCAGCAGGAACTCCGAGGTCAGCGCATCGCCAAGCAGCAGCGCGCCGCTGATCACCCCGAAGACCGGCGTCATGAAGCTCAGCACCCCGAGCCGCGACGAACGGTAGATCTGCAGCATGCGGAACCAGACGAGAAAGCTGAGGCTGCAGACGATCAGCGTCTGGAACGACAGGCTCATAAGCACCGCGGGCGTCGGCTCGAGCGACAGCCGCCCAGTCAGCGCGCAGAACCCGAGCGCCGCCGCGCCAGCAATCGCAAGCTGGTAAAAGAGCGTCTGCGCCGGCGGCGCCTCGGAAACGCGGGTGGTGCGGATCACCACGGTGGTGAGACCCCAGCAAAGCCCTGCGCCAAGCCCCAGCATGTCGCCGAGAAGCATTCCCGGGGTCAGCGCCGCGCCCGGCCCGCGCAGCTCGGGCAGCACGAAGATCGCGGCAACGCCGAGAAAGGTGATCGCCACCCCGGCCCATTGCACCGCCCCCATGCGCTCGTCGGGCTGCGCCACGTGCAGACCGATCGCCGCGAAGATGGGCGCGGTATAGAGGAAGACCGCCATATGCGAGGCCGTGGTCCAGCGCAGCCCCTCGGCGACCAGCAGGAACTCGAGCGCAAATAACGCGCCCGCAAGCAGACCGGGCCCGAAGAAGAGCCCGCGGTGCCAGCGGTCGCGCAGGAAGACCCGGCTCAGCGCCAGAACGAGCAACGCGGCACAGACCGAGCGCAGGCCGATCTGCAGCATAGGATCGACCGAGTCCGCGACGATCTTCATGGCACTCTGCTGCAGCCCCCAGATCAGGCACAGCAGGACCATCACGGCGATGGCGGTGGTATCAATGGGTCGTTTCATGGGTGCACCTAGGCAGGCAAGTCATGGGCCCTATCTAGTCTGGCGGATAGCATATATATAGCTCGGATACGCCAAACGATTGCGCCGGACCGCCAGCCATGCCCCCTGCCCAGAGCCCTCCGCACCTGCGCCACCCGCCGTTCCGCGACCAGCTGCCCGCACCGATCTATTTCCGGCTCGAGAGCATGCCCGAGAATGCCACCTACCCGGTGATGCAGCACCCGTGGGGAGAGTTCGTCTATTCCTTCAGCGGGGTCACCGAGCTGCGGCTCGCGGGGCAACACCTGCTCGCACCACCGCACATGGGTTTCTGGATCCCGCCCCGCGTCGAACATGTCGGCTTCAACCGCCGCGCGGCGGTGCATTTCTCAGCCTATATCAGCGAGGACCTCTGCGCGGCCATGCCGGAGCGCACCTGCTCGCTTCTTGTGACCCCGCTCCTGCGCGCCATTCTCGACAGCCTCGCGGACTCCCGGTTCACCAATACCGAGGCGCAGTCCCGCCTGCTGCGCGTTATGGTCGACGAGATCGCGGCATGCACCATGGCCGACAGCTTCGTGCCGGAAACCTCCGACGCACGGCTGGCCCCGGTGCTCGAGGCGCTGCGCGACGCGCCGGCCGATCCGCGCAGCACCGCCCAGCTTGCCCGGGCGTTCGGGATGAGCGAGCGGACTCTGGTACGGCGCTGCACGCAGGAGCTTGGTATGTCGCTCAGCGAATGGCGCCAGCGCGTGCGCGTGGTCCGCGGCATCTCGCTGCTGCAGGATGGGGCCAGCGTCGAGAGTGTTGCGCTCGATCTCGGCTACGGCACCGCCTCGGCCTTCATCGCCATGTTCCGGCGCATCACTGGCAGCAGCCCCGCGCAGTTCATCGGACGATAGGGCATGGTCTCTGCGGCCTATGCCTCGGCAGACCGGCAGCGCCCCTGCGGAGCACTCAAGCGCTTTCCGGCATTTCTTTATGCGGAAATCCAAATATGTGTGATGCTGCTGCCCGGAGCCGGGGCCCGCAACCGGGAGCGTCTCCGGATACCGGGAGGGGCACATGGGCCAGAAAGGCATCGGATATGGCAGCTCTGCCCTTGCTGCTCTCGTCTTGCTCCTGACCATGGTGTCCGGCTGCGGCGGCGAAGAGCTGCAGGTGCCCGCCGAACAGGTGGTCTCTTCCGCACCCGTCGATCCGTCGCTCTACGCCGGGACTTTCGCGCTCGCGCTCTCGGAGACGATCGAAACGCCGGGCAATGCGCTGCCGTTCAGGGCGTATCTCGGACTCGCGCCGCAGAGCGGGACCCGGCTCGGCGTCCGGGCGGCCGTCGATCTGCGGGACATCCAGCGCGTCCTGCCGGTGCTCGTCTCCGGCAGTTTCGATCCCGATTGCGGGCTTGGCCTCGCGGTCGGGTTGACCAGCGCGCAGGCCGAGGGGGATGCGGTGCGCGCGCGCGGCACGGTGCGGGCCGAGCTCTACCGCTGCAAGGGCGGCGAGACTGAGAGCGCGGCGCGCGGCGCCCATCTCTGGTCGCAGATGGTGGATTTCGACACGCTTGTCGGCGCCGGGCTTACGGGGGAATGCGTGGGATTCGAGCTGCGCGACCTCGCGCTTGATCCGCGCGGGTTCATCGGCGGGCTCGGGACCCTCTTCGGGATCACCGAGAAGGTCCGGCTGGCCATCCTCGAACAGGGCAACGAAGCGCTGCGCGCGGCACCGGTCTGCCCGGAGATGCCCGACGCGCTGGCGCTCCTGTCGCCGGACTTCTCCAGCGGCGGCGCGGTCGAGATCGGCGAGGGCGGCATCGGGGCGGCGCTCGAGGGAACGGTCACCACGGATGCGGCGCGGCTGGTGGGGCTGCTCGGGCTCTGGCAACGCAAAGGAGCCCTGCCCGGCGCGGGGGAGGATTTGACCGACCTGCCGGAGGCTGCAGTGTCGTTCCGGTTCGAAAACGCGCTGAAAGACTTCGACCCGCCTGTCCCCTACCGCGTCGACATCGCGATGACCCCGAACACTCCGACACGTATCGGCGTCGGCCTGGAGCTTGACCTCCGGGCGCTTCAGATGCGCCTGCCCGAGATTGCCAAGGGTGCCCTTCTTGTCGACGACTGCCGCTCGCGCGTCGAGGTTCAAGCCATCGACACCCTCGCGCAGGGAGCGACCCTCGTCGCCCACGCCCGGCTCGAGGCACGCAGCTACACCTGCGAGCGGACCGGGGACAGTGCCTGGCAGCGCGGAGAGCTGGAACGCTCCGAGGAGGTCGACGTGCGCGCCGAGGTCTCTGCTTCGGTGGCCGGCAATTGTGCGGTCTTTCACCTCGTCGACCTGGCACGCGATCCCCCGCTTCCGGTGATTTCCAAGGGCAGGCAGGGGGCGCGCAGCGAAGCCGCGCGAACGCTCTTCATCGACGCCGTGGATGCCCTGCTGAAGACCCGCCCGCTTTGTCCGGAGCTCCCTGCGGAGTTTGGTGTGCTCGACCCGCAGTTCCGGTCCGGCGGTCCGCGGGAAATGGGCAGCGGCGGGCTCGGCTTCCGTCTCGAGGGATCGGTTGACCTGAGCACCACCACGATCATTGCCCTGCTACAGATGATGCAGGAGCGGGGCTTTCTGCCGCCCCGCCCTTAGGACCCTCAGATCACGGGGTGTACCAGATCGGCGAGGTGTAGGCGCGCTCCTGTCCGATGGTCTCGGCGCCTTCGGGTATCTCCACCCCGAAGCGCTGCGCGTCGTAGACCACCCAGCGCGGCGTCGGGATCTCCAGCACACGGGCGTAGTAGAAGGCCTTTTGCGCCGGATCGAACTCCGGGTCGGTCCAGATCGTCGCCAGTTCCGAGGCACCGATGGTGTTGTACCAGGTGGCGGCGGCGATATCGACGGTGTTGCCGACATCCGGCAGCGTGCCGTCCGCCTCCATCTCGCGCCCCTCGGACCAGGCGACGTCGAAGACCTTCTCGTGGGTCTCGCCCGCCGTGTCCATCCAGCCCTTGATGATCTGAATGCGGTCGAGGTTCGCGCCCACCGGATCGCGCAGCGCGTAGACCATGAAGCTCGGAGCGGTGGCGCCCTCGGGCACGGCGCTTAGATCACCACCCATGGGCACGCCCTTCTCGTAGCCGATGAAGGCCGGCTGGCGCGAGCGCAGGTCGTCGTCGGAATAGTCCCAGCCGCCGAAGAAGCGCACCATCATGCGCGGGCCGGTGGTGGCATAGACTTCCTTGCGCTCCATCGCGTCGAAGAGCGCCGCGCGGGTGTTCTCCTTGGCCCAGACCGCGGCGAGGCCCGAGGCGACAAGCTGGTATCCCTCGTAGGTGCCCTTGTCTGACTTGGCGAAGGGATGTTCCATGCGCGTCGGCGAGGGCTCGGCGGTGGCGGCCTTGCCGAAGAAGTTCTCCTCCTCGATGGCCGGCAGCGAGGTGTGGGAGTCGGTCGAGCCGACCATGCCGAACTTGTAGGGGTTGGTGCCGAACTTGTCCTCGAGCTGCAGCCCCATCTTCAGCGCCGAGCGCGCATACTCGTATTTGAGCATGTCATCGGTCTTGGCCTCGCTGAGGTCGAGGTTTCCGACGTCCCATGTCTCGTAGTCGGCGAACTTGTCGTCGGGGCTGAGCAGCGGGTGTGCCTCGCCATCGCCCTTGATCTGGGTCGCCTCGTAAAGCGGCTCCCACTTGGCGCGTTGCTCGACGTAGGTCTCATCGATCGCCTTGCCGGTGAACTGCTGCTCGAAGGGGAACATGATGCCGTTCGACAGGTTGCCGTTGTGCGCGATGGCCAGCACCGAGCCGCCGGTCTTGGCCTCGTAATCCTCGAGATACTGGTAGAGGTCGAGCGGGTCGGTGCTGCCGTAGGGCGGCTGGGTGACCATCGGCACGACCTGCGAGGCCTTCTCGCCCCCGTCCCGGAAGATCACGTTGCGGTGCAGGTTGTTGCCCTTGTCGAGCGACGTCCACTCGTAGCCGATGAAGGCGGTGAAGTTGCCCGGATCGTTAAAGCGCTCGGCGGTGTCGATGACATCCTGCCAGACGGTGTTGTAGATCTTCGAGCCGGGCGCATAGTCCTTCAGGAGCTGCTCGGGCAGTGTGGCCTGCGCGAAGTTGGTGATCAGGTTGAGTGCGGCATCCGCCGCGTCCTGACCGCCCGCCTGCAGGCCCTCGAACCACGCCTTGCCCTCGGGCACCGCGAGGATGTTGGGTGCGCCCGCGGCGAGATCTGTGGAAAAGCCCATCATGTCCGAGTGGTCGGCGATGACCACCCAGTCGAGCGGGCGTCCCAGCTTCACCGGCAGGCCGGTCGCCGAGGTCACCTCCTCGCCGCGGGTGAAGCGATAGGCGGGCTCGAGCCCCAGCGTGTTGCCGAAGAGCCCGGCATCGGCCGAGAGCGCCGTGTGCAGGTGGCTGTCGCCCCAGAACACCTGACTGGGGAAGGAGCGCTGCGCATAGGGCGAGTAGGTCTTGCCGTGGTAGAGCCCGGTGAGCGACTCCTCCGACGGGATGAATTGCGCCGATGTGGCGACCGGAAGGGCCGTCAGCAGCAGCGTTGTCCAGAGTGATACGGGTTTCATGTCTCTCCCTTTCGGTTTCCAGACCCCCCGGCGCGTCCCGTGTGCCGGAAGGGTTGATGCGAATGTCGCCGCGCCGAGAGGGAGGGGCGCGCCATTGGACGCGCCGCGCGGAAGAAGTGGTTGAGCGCTGCCCGCTATCTCGGGCATTCCGCCTTGTAGGTGGCGCCGGTCTGCGGATTGTAGAAATTGCAGAGCTTGGTGCCGCTGGAGCTAGTGGGCACATTGGCGCCGATGGCGGTGCCGATGGCCGCGCCGCCAAGGGCCGCCGCGGTCTTGTTACCGCCGCTCACCTCATGCGCGATGGCCGCCCCGGCGAGCCCGCCGGTGGTCGCGTTGATGGCCTGGTTGTCGGTGCAGGCCCCGAGGCAGGCCCCCGCGATCAGCGCGCCGGTCAGAAAGAGATACCGCATATCATCCTCCCTTGAGTGTCGGCCCCGGACGACCACCGCCCGGCGCCGCGCTGGATGTCAGAACTTGAAGGTCAGCCCGAGGATCGGGCCGGACTGGGTGGTGTCGTAGACGACGCCGTCCTTGTCGTAGTCGATGTCCAGGACCCGCCAGCCCATGGCGAGCGAGAAATTCTCGGAAAAGGCGTAGTTCACCGCGGCCAGGAGCGACCACTCAAAGTCGGAGCCCACGCCGAAGCCGCCAATGTCGGCAGCCCCGAAGGCCTGCCAGCGATCGTTTAGCGCGTAGCGCCCAGCCATGCCGAGGATCGGGTCGGTCCAGTCGGCATCCGCATCGCGCTTGATGCGTCCGCTGGTGGTGTAGACGCTGTAGCTGTTCTCGAGGTGCCAGTAGCGGAAGCCACCGTAGAGATCGAGATTATGGGCGTAGGACTGCGAGACGGTGCCGCCGAAGGCCATCGCAAGGGTCGAGGTGTCGCTGGTGATGTTCACCTTGCTCACGTAGGGGCCGCCCACCTTCTCGGTCGTGTCGGTCTTCACGACCGAGCCGTCGAAATAGATCACCCAGGGCCCGTTGCGGGCACTGCCGGCCAGGAAGAGCCCATAGTCGAGATCGTCCCAAATATCGCCGAACGAGAGATCGACCGCCTGCGCGGGAAACCCCGGAAGCGTGCCGAGGTCACCTTCGAGTCCGGCTGCCCAGACATAGGGGGTGATCCGGACCTCCCAGTCCTGCGCAGCGACGGGCGCCGTCGTGGTCGCGACAGCGGCAAGCGCAAGGCCGATCGCGGTCATGTTGCGTCTGAAGGATTTCATCTTGCACCTCCTTCCGGGCGATGGCCCGGTCCCAATGGACTTTCCCCTACCCGGGTGCGTCAGCTTGCTCGGCCCCGCGCCCCGCTCAGCCCGGCTCGACCTCCGGAAATTGCCAAGTGCCGTCGAGGATCTCGGCGCGCGGACGATAGAGCCGGACGGCGTAATTCCAGCCCTCCATGATCGGCAGGCAGTTCACCCGGCTCTCGTCGTCGCATTTGCCGAAATGCACGGTCATGCTTTCATCGTCGTTGCGCACGCCCGAGACCGAATTGATGTTGTAGGCTCCCAGCGGGTTCTTCTCGTAGAAGCCCTGCGCGTTGTAGAGGCTGACCGACCAGAAGGCGTCGACCGGTACATCCGCCGGAACCTCGATCTTGTAGGCTCCGACAGGCAAGCCCGGCTCGACGTTGAGGTAGAAGGCCTCTTTCTCGGGCAGCCCGCCCCAGCCGTAGGCGGTCCCGAGGAAATGCCGCAGCGGGGCAACCTCATCTTTGGCGCCGAAGGTGTCGGCGCTGTCGGGGACAAAACGCGACAAGGTCAGCGCGGCCTCCTTGACCTCCTCGAAATCCTCCAGGTCGTAGTTCGGCACGATGAAGGGGGTCGCCGAACCCGCCTCAAGCGTCATGGCATCCTGCACCGCATTCGCGGCAGCAAGATCGTCGGGGTCCGAGGCATCGACCAGCGTGCGCACCACGATCACCACGAAAGGCGTGTCGAAGGTGCCCTGGTCGAGCGTGTGGATCCCGCCTCCGAGAAACACCTTGTTGATATAGTGATCCTGGTTGACCACCATCGCCGAGACGTAGCGCGTGCCCGCGTCGGGCAGGGTCAGCGTGGCCCCCTTCGAGATGTCGACCAGCGCCATGCTGTAGATCGTGTCCCGGTTCATCCGGATGGTGGGCTGTTGCGCGATGGAGGTGACGTCCCGGATGTGCATCAGCTTGTTCACGCCGCCCGAGAGAGCGAGATATTTCTCGAATTCGATATTCGTCGCGGCCCGGACGAAATTCGTCGTGTCGATCCCGACCGTTGTGCCCGCGAGGACCTCGTGCAACGACCCGGGCTTGGATTGAGAAAACCCTGCCCCGGCGCTGGCCAGCAGGGCCGACGCCACGACCGAGGCTGCGAATGCATTGTGTCTCATCTTGTTCGACCTTCAGTTTACCGCAAAAGCCGATGCCGTCGGGAGCCGGACGTGCCCTGATCCTTCTGCGACTGGTTGAATGGCAAAATGCGCGCCTTCGACATCGGCAAAAGGTAGGCCGAGGCTGTAAAGGCTGAACTGATCACCGTACGGGTCTCGGCGCAGCGGAGATAATCGGATCAGCGACCCGGGGCGCTTGTCGGCCCGGGTCGGGATTGGACAGAAGAGATGCCTCAAATAGACGTCGCCCGGCCATAGAGAATGTTGACGGCCGAGGCGCTGCATACATGCGGGAAAATCTATGAAAGGACACTGATCTGGATCAATGTTCCCGGCTGCGATCAGGCGTTCGAGATAGCCGAAGATGATCGCGGGATATATGTTTCGAAATAGTTTATGGTTTTAAAAGCAAAATTCTTGTTTCCATGGGGATGTGTACTCAATTTGCGTGCGACACCCAAATTGTGTCACCGCGCGCGCATTGCTGCCGGGACAAATGAAAGGGGCCAGGGGCGATACAGAATTCCCGTCCTGGCTGCACAAAATTGACTTCAGTACCGCATAGATCACTTGCGCGACTCGCAGACAGCCACAGATCGGCTCTACCTGCTTGCCGGCGACCTGCGGGCCGGTCCCGGCGAGGTCTACGCGGGCGGTACGCCCTCGCTCGCCAAGACCGGGCCCCTGCGGTTCGACCATGGTCGGCTCGCCATCCTCACCGGCTGAATGACACTGTCGACCGACGCCGCGCGCCCTGCTACCCCTTGGCTGAGGCGCGCGTCCGCCGCGCCCGGAGAACTGGAGCTGAGAAATGCCCTACGCAGCCATGCCCGGAGTCCGTCCCGCCCGAAAGCCCGCGCAATGAGGCGCGCCGGTGCGCCCGCCGACCGCGCGAGCTCGGCCCTCGTTCTGCTGCACGGGCGCGGCAGCTCGGCAGCCGACATGCTCGGCCTTGGCGAGGTGCTTGCCCTGCCCGAACTCGCGTTGCTGGCCCCGGACGCCCCGGGCCGATCGTGGTGGCCGACGAGTTTCCTCGCCCCGATGTCCGAAATGGCCCCCTGGCTCGACCGCGGGCTCGCCGCGGTCCGGCAATGTGTCGACGCCTTGCAGGACGAGGGCTTCGCGCGCAACGCGATCAGCGTTGTCGGGTTCAGCCAGGGCGGCTGCCTCGCGCTGGAGTTCGCCGCGCGCGAGGGCGCCGGCCTGTCTGCCGTCTTCGGCCTGTCTGCCGGGCTCATCGGCACCGGCGATGCCGAGGCGCCACCCCGCGACGAACTCTACGGCTTCACCCCCAAGCGCTTCGACTATGCGCAGCGGCTCGATGGGCTCAAGCTGGACATGAGCGTGCACGAACGCGATCCGCACATCCCGCTTGCCCGCTTCACGCAAAGCGCGGCGGAGTTCCAGTCCCTCGGCGCCGAGGTCTCCCAGCGGGTCTACCCCGGCGCGGGACACGCGCTGATGCAGTCGGATGTGACTGCCCTCAGACTGCATCTCGACACGGGCGGCTCGGGGCGCTGACCCCCTTACGCGCGGAGCGGCACCGCGGGCCTCGAGGAGTTTTTTTCCCGTAGGGCGAGCGGCGCGCTCCTCGTTGCAATCAAAGATTGTTGCCAGTCTGGAACCAGTCTGTGCCTGCATATCAGCTATCAAATTCTCGCATAGGTAGTATGCAGGAAGGGCACTCCAACTAGCCCTTGACGACCGGACACTCTGACCTATGCCGCAGGCCAAGCCCGATCCCATAGCCAAACACGCAAGACATATAACGCGCAGGAAATTGCTCTTGTCCGCGGCAACGATCGGAGGGGCGGCCTACCTGGCGGCGGGCGGAATGAGCCGCGCCTTGGCGGATGGGCCCGCCACCGAGATCCCGGCGAGATCGCCCCTCGGGCTGGCCGCCGACCTGCCCAACCCGCGCGAAGTGCATTCCGCGGACGGACGCTTCCGGCTCGATCTCAGGATGCTGCAATCCGAAATCGAACTGCCCTATGCCACGGCCCGGCTGCGGCTCTACGAGGGCGAAATCCCCGGCCCCACCTTCCGCGTCCTGCCCGGCGACGACATGGAGATCACCCTCCACAACGACATGCCGCCGAATGCCGATCCCTCCCCAGCGGTGCTCAACACGCCCAACGAGTTCAGCACGACGAACCTGCATTTCCACGGTTTCCACGTCAGCCCCAAGGGCAATTCCGACAACGTCTACCTGCAGATCCACCCCGGCGAGAGCTTCAACTACATCGTGCGCCTGCCTCAGGATCACCCGGCGGGCAACTACTGGTACCACCCGCACCGGCACGGTTCGGTGGCGCTGCAGGTCGCCTCGGGCTGCGGCGGCATGATGATCGTCGGCGGCACGCTCGACGAGGTGCCCGAGGTGGCCGCCGCGATCGAGCGGGTGCTGGTCTTCCAGTGCCCGGTGGTCGATTCCAAGGCCGAGGACCTCGAGAGCTACGATACGATCTGGTCGCTGGACGCCGAGCGCTTCTGGCTGGTCAACGGCCAGTACCGCCCGCGCATCTACATGCGCGCCGGAGAGGTCCAGCACTGGCGGATGCTCAATGCCGGCGACCAGCAGTTCCTGCCGATGACGCTGGACGGGCTCGAGCTTTACGAGATCGGCTTCGACGGCAACCCCTACCCCGAGGCGCGGCAGACGGACGAGATCTTCCTTGCGCCCGGCAACCGGATGAACCTGATGGTCAAGGCCCTGGAGCCGGGCAGCTACACGCTGCGCCGTCCGGCTTTCAGCCAGGGCAAGCAACCGCTCGACGAGGTGCCGATGGCCGAAGTCGTGGTGTTGCCCGCGAACACCAGCCGCATCGCGCCAGAGGTGAAGATGGGCACCGAGCTGCCCAAGGGGCCGCTGCCGAAGAACAAGGTGCTCACCGACATCACCGATGCCGAGATCGTCCGCACCCGGCAGATCGTGCTCGGTGTCAGCGACGTGCAGGGCATGTTCAAGGACACGGTGTTCACGCTCAACGGCGAGCCCTTCGATCCGCAGCGCGACGACATCGTTGCCAGGCTGGGCGAGGCCGAGGAATGGGAGCTGGTGAACACCACGCCCTTCCCGCACCCGATCCACGTGCACGTCAACCCGATGCAGGTGATCAAGATCAACGGCGAGCCGCTGGCCAATCCGCAATGGCAGGACACCATCGCGGTTCCGGCGGCGGGGACCGTCACCCTTCGGATGCGCTTCACCGATTTCGACGGGCGGTTCGTCATGCACTGCCACATCCTGCCACATGAAGACCTGGGAATGATGTTCAATGTCGCCATTCAGGCCTGAGCTTGCCCTGCTCGCGCTGCTCGCCCCCGGCGCAGCCTGGGCAGATGATGCCCCCGCCGTGCCCGCCAGCGTTTCGTCCTGCGTGTCGTGCCACTCGGCCGATGGCAACCCACTGGTCGCGGGCGTGCCGATCCTTGCCGGGCAGCGCGAGGATTACCTGCAGAGCGCGCTGAAATCCTACCGCTCCGGCTACCGCAAAGGTGGCATGGCCGACGTCATGGGCGTCTACGCCAAAGAGCTTTCCGACAGCGACATCGAGGAGATCGCAAAATGGTTCGCCGCAAACTGATCGCTGCCCTGCTGGGGCTGACGCTTGCCGGGCCGGTGATGGCCGATGATCTCGTCTACCTGACAAGCGCCGAGGGAGAGGACCGTCTGCTGGCGACCTCGATGAACCGCGATTACTTCCCGCTCGCCTCCTATCTCGAGTTCGAGCAGATCCTGACGTTCTGCGGCCCGGCCTCGGTCGCAGCCGTGGCGAACTCGCTGGACATCTCGCGACCCTCGCCCGACCGGCTCTACCCGTGGACCCTGTTCACCCAGGACACGCTGTTCAACGAGGCCAACCAGAAGCTGAAGCCCTATGCCATGGTCGAGCACGAAGGCCTGACGCTGGACGAGCTCGACACCTTCATCGAGAACCTCGGGATGAAGGCGGAACACCATTTCGCCGACGAGACCTCGGTCGACGCGCTGCGCGATGCGCTGAAGTCCACCTTGTCGGACCGCAACGCCCGCTTCATCGCCAATTACTCGCGCAAGGCGCTGCCGCAGGACGGCGACGGGCACATCTCGCCGGTTGCTGCCTATGACGAGGCCACGGACAGCGTGCTGATCCTCGACGTGGCGAAGTACAAGTACCCGCCGGTCTGGGTCTCGGTGGAGACGCTGCACGCAGGCATGATGATGGTCGACAGCGGCTCGAACCGCTCGCGCGGCTTCGTCGTGGTATCGGTACCATGACCCCCGCCCCGCAGACCCGCCGCGCCGTGCTGTGCGGCGGTGCGAGCCTGTTGGCGCTGGCGTCCCTGCCCGGCGGCGCGCTGGCAGCCTCGCTCAACGGCGCACGGGACCGGACCATGTTCCGCTCAATCCTCTACGCGCTGGCCGGGCCGGTCGAGGTCGCGCCGCAGCTCCTCGAGAGCGTGACCGCACTCTTCGAGGCGAAGTTCGGCTCGTCGGCGGCGGACGTGCTTTCAGCCCATGCCGCGCAGGCCGGCGTCGCGCCGCTGCTTGAGCCGCAGGAGGACAGCGTCCGCGAGGCACAGCTGCAATGGCTGACCGAGGCGCTCTTCACCGGCACTGCCGATCCCGAGGACGAGGGTGCGCGGATGATCAACTACCCCCACGCGCTCGGCTGGAAGTCGCTCAGCTTCGGCAAGGCGCCGGGGCTCTGCGCCGGGCCCGAGTTCGGCTACTGGCAAGATGAATGGAGCGCGGCGTGACCGGTCCGGCTGATCTCACCGCCGACATCGTCATCGTCGGCTCGGGCATGGGCGGCGCGCATCTGTCACGCAGCCTCGCCGAGGCCGGGCGCGACGTTCTGGTGCTCGAGGCCGGGGGCCGCAAGACCCGCGGCGAGTACCTTGCCGATTTCTACGAGAACCCGGTGAAGGGACCGCAGGCGCCCTATCCCAGCCAGGATTTCGCGCCGCATCCGACCGACACCGATTACGACAGCTTCTACGACCAGGCCGGGCCCGCGCGTTTCGTCGGCGCCTACCTGCGCATCTACGGTGGCACCAGCTGGCATTGGACCGGCTTCGCCGACCGGCTGCGCCCCGAGGACTTCAAGACCGCCACACTCTACGGGCGCGGTGCCGACTGGCCGATCAACTATGACGAGTTGCTGCCCTACTACCGGCAGGCCGAGGCGCGCTGGGGCGTCGCCGGCGATCCGGCGCACACCTGGGGCGCACCGCGCGCGGCGGAGGATCCCTATCCGATGCCGCCGATCCCTGCCTCCTTCATGGACAAGCAGATACAGGCGCAGGCGCTCGGCGCCATGGGGCTGAACGCCGCGATTTTCAGCCATGCGCGCAACTCGGTGGTCCACGACGGCCGCCCGCCCTGCTGCGGCAACAACACCTGCGTGCCGATCTGCCCGATCGGGGCGAAATACGACGCCTCGGTCGACATGGACAAGGCTGTCGCCGCCGGTGCACGGATCGAGCTGCAGGCTCTGGTGACCCATGTCGCGGTGGGCGCCGATGGCAAGATCAGCGGGCTCACCATCCGCCGCCCCGACGGCACCATGCAGAGCGTCTCCGCCAACACCTATGTGCTCGCCTGCCACGCCATCGAGACACCCCGGCTGTTGCTCAACTCGAAACAGGAGACCGCCCCCAATGGCGTCGCCAACGGCAACGACCAGGTCGGGCGCTACCTGCTCTCGCAGTGGAATATCGACGTCTGGGGCGAGGTGCGCGATCCGGTCTTCCCCTATCGCGGACCACAGCAGACCTCGGGCATCACCGAGTACCGCGACGGAGCCTTCCGCAAGGACTACGCGCCCTTCGGCACCTCCTTCATGAACAACGGCTGGAGCGGCAACGCCGATGCCACCAAGCTCTCGAAGGAGCTGATCGCCAAGGGCCTGCGCGGCGCGGCGCTGGTCAAGGCGCTCGACAGCCGCATCGCGCGGCACGTGCGGCTCAATTCCTCGGCCGAGACGCTGGGCAGCCCCGACAACCGCATCACCCTGTCGGACCAGCTGGACAGTGCCGGGATCCCCAAGCCGCGCATCGCCTTCACCGTCGACGACTACACCAATGCCGGGATCAAGGTGGCGACCGAGGTCTCGCGCGAAGTGCTGACCCGCATGGGCGCACCCGAGGTGCAGACCGACGATCCGTACCTCTCGAACGCGATCATCGGCGGCACCACCCGCATGGGCACCGACCCGGATCATTCCGTGGTCCGCCCCGACCTGCGCAGCCACCAGCACGACAACCTCTACATCCTTGGAGCCAGCACCCACGTGAGCTGCCCGGTCAACGCCCCCTCGCTCACCATCGCCGCCATGGCGATCCGACTCGCCGGGCACCTCGGCGCATGAACGGTCTCGGTCTTCTCCTGCTGATCCCGCTGGTGCTGCTCGGCAACGGGCTGCGCTCGGTCATCGCGTCCACGGTGTTCGTCTCGGAGGGCAGTTTCGCCAGCTTCCTGTCGATCACCGTCGAGGCGACGGCGGCAATCATGGAGCTGCTCATGGGCGCGGTGCTGGTCTCGCTGCTGATGGCGCCCTGGTTGATGCGGCGCATCCCGGCACGGCGGCTTGCCGTGTGGATGTGCTTGCTGGCCGGGGGGGGCGGCGCTGGGGCTGGCGGCACTCTTCCGTTTTGCCCCGCCGGTGGACATGCGCGTGACGCTGGTGGTGCTGCTCTTCCCGATGGTCGGCTTCGCGCTCGCCACGCTGGCGCCGATCTCGCAGGCCTGGGCCGGGCTCGGCGGGCCGCGCTGGAACAAATTGCTGACCGGCGTCTGGTCCGTGGCCATGCCGCTCGCCTTCCTGGTCACTCCGCAGCTTGTCCGGGTCATCGCCCCGCGCCACGGGCTCGACACCTTCTTTGCCGGCTTCGCCGTGGTCGTGCTGCTGCTGATCGGTGCCATCCTGCTCCTGCGGACACGCGCGCCGGAGGCGGCCGGGGAAGCCGCCAGCGAGCAAGGCCCCGCGCTGATGTCGGGCCGGCTCATGCTGGCCGCGCTGCTGGCGCTGATCCTCTTCGAGGGGCTCACCTTCCTCACCTCGCTCGAGACCATCCGCTCGCCGCTCGTGCTGCCGCTCGCGAGCCTCTTCGCCGCCAGCCTCTGGTACCTGCAGCGGAGCTGGCGCGCCGAGCCGCGCAGCGCCGCGACCGACGCCGGCACCCGCCGCCGGATCGCCGGCCTATTCGCGGCGCTTTTCCTGCTGAACGTCGCGACCACGGGCTTCTTCGACACCGCTTATCTCATTCGCCACGCCTGCTCGACCACTCTGATCGACGACCGCGCCACGCTGGCGGCCCTCGCGCAGGTGATCGCCGCGACCGGAACCGCCGCCGCCCTCGCCCGCTGGAACCTGCACGGCACACTCATCACCTGCGGCATCAGCATCGCCGCGCTGGGGCTGCTGTCCTATCTGGCCTACCCGGGCCTGCTGGTGCTGAATTTCTACCCGATCCCCGATAATGCCATCTTTGTCGGCTCGCGCCTGTTCACCGGCTTCGGCAGCGGAATGGCGACCACCGCCACAATCTTCGCCGTGGGCCGGATCGCGGGCCCCAAGAGCGCCGCCCAGCTCTTTCTCGCCTTCGTGATCATCGTCGGCACCGAGATCGGCCTCGAGGGCTTCGAGCTGCTGAGCCAGCTCGTCACCCTCTCGGACCGAAGCACCCTGCCGCCCTATACGATGATCTTCGGGCTGCAGGCCGCGCTTGCCTTCGCCGCGATGCTCCCCCTGCTGCTGACTTCCCGCGGCCCGGCCGCAATGGCCAGCGCCGGCATCGCCGGAGACCCCGAGCCCGCGAGGGGCGTGAGGAGCTGAGCCGAAGGACCTGATTGCGCTAGGGCCGCCAGCGCGCGAGTGCCAATTGCCCTCCGACGGGCTCCGGCGGCGTGCGGACGCGGGCTGGGCTTTCGGAGAGACTGAACCCGGCGACCGGCACCGTGAGCCCGCGCCCGTCCGGCCCCCAGCCTTCGTGCCTGCCAAGAACGCCCCGCGCGGCGATCTGGGGATCCGCCATGGCCTCCTCCAGCCGCCTGACCCGCGCCGCGGGAATGCGCTCGGCCAGCAGGATCTCTTCCCATTCCGCCGCGGGACGGGTGGCGAAGATCTGCGCCAGAAGCGCCTTCTCCTCGGCATGGGCGGCCAGACGCGCGTTGTTCTCCTGCTGGATCCTCTCGGGACGCCCGAGCAGGCGCCACAGCCGCTCCTGCTGGGAAAGGTTCGAGGCGGCGATCATCAACGGTTCGTCGGCGGTGTCGTAGCAGCCCAGCGTGGCGAAGAAGAAATCATTGCCCTGCGCTTGCGGATGCGCCCCGTTCCAGAGGTAGCCCGTCAGCGGCGCGCTCATCAGCATCAGTGCCACGTCGAGCATCGACACATCGACGTGCTGGCCGCGTCCGGTTCGCGTCCGCTGCAGGAGCGCGGCGGTGATGGCAAAGGCGGCGGTGGTGCCGGTCGCATAGTCGATCACCGGCGCGCCGCATTTGAGCGGGCCGCTCGCCTCGGTGCCGGTCATCGCCATCATGCCGCAAAACGCCTGGATGACGTTGTCGTACCCGGTCTGCTCGCGCCGCGGTCCGGTGGCGCCGAAGGCCGAGATCGAGCAGTAGACCAGCCCCGGGTTGCGCGCGAAAAGCGCCTCGTATCCAAGCCCCAGCGCCTCGAAGGCGCCGGGGCGGTAGTTTTCGACGAAGACATCGGCCCCGTCCACCAGAGCCAGCAGCGCCTCGCGCCCGTCCTCGGTCTTGAGATCGAGCGCCATGCAGCGCTTGTTCGACCCCTGCGCGAGAAAGGCGGTGCCCATCTCGGCATCGGTCAGCGCCGGGTCACTGCCCTGCATCCGGGCCTGGTCGGGATCGTTCGGATCCTCGATCTTGATGACATCCGCGCCCAGAACCCCGAGCTGGTAGGCCGCGAAAGGCCCCGCCAGCACATGAGTGGTGTCGATCACCCGCAGGCGTTCGAGCGCGCCGCCCATCAGTCGCAGCGCACCGACATGCCGCCGTCGACGACGATTTCGGTGCCGGTGATGAAGCGCGCCTCGTCGGAGGCGAGAAAGAGCGCGGCGTTCGCAGTGTCGCGCCCGTCGCCCATCCAGCCCATGGGGATGCGCGCCAGCCGCTGCGCCAGAAGTGCATCGACGTCACCGCCAGCGCGCTGGCCCGCCAGCCGTGCTTCGACCATCGGCGTGTGCAACTGCCCCGGAACGACGGTGTTCACGCGCACGCCCCTGGCCGCGTATTCCACCGCCGTGACCTTGCCGAACTGGATCACCGCAGCCTTCGACGAGGCGTAGGCGACTTGCGCCGCGCCGGTCCAGCGGGTGCCCGAGGTCGAGGAGGTGTTGATGATCGCGCCCGAACCCTGCGACTCCATTTGGGGCAGCACCGACTTGCAGGTCAGGAAGACGGACTTCAGGTTGAAGTCCATCTGCCGGTCCCAGTCTTCCTCGGAGAGCTGCGCCGCACCACCCTTGAACGAGCCGCCGACGTTGTTGACCAGGATGTCGACCTTGCCGAAGCGGGCGATACAGGCCGCCACCATCGCCTCGACGCTGGCGCGGTCGGTCACGTCGCAGAGGTGGGGTTCCACCTCGCCGCCCGCGTCGCGGGTACGGGTCAGGGTCTCTTCCATCGTGTCGGCGCGCAGGTCGACGGCGAAGATTTTCGCGCCTTCCTCGGCGAAGCGGACGCAGGCGGCGCGACCATTGCCCCAGCCCGGACCGACGCAACCCGCGCCTGTGATGATGGCAACCTTGCCTTCGAGCCGTCCGGTCATGCGAGGTCTCCGAAATCGTAGAGTTTGGCGGGGTTGTCCACGAGCAGGCGCTGGAGCGCGTCCTGGGTCGGGGCGATAACCTTCAGCGTGTCGACCAGAATTCCGTCATCCGGCGGCGCGGCGCGGAAGTTGGGATGCGGCCAGTCCGTGCCCCAGATGGTGCGCTCGGGGTAGAGGTCCACCAGCTTGGCGGCAAAGGGCGTCGCATCGGCATAGGGCGGCTCCTCGACCGAGCAGCGCTCGGAGCCCGAGACCTTGAGCCAGATGTGCTCTTTTTCGCCCAGCCGGATAAGCTCCTGGAACGCCGCCTGATCCATGCCGAGGCTGGCGTCGATCCGGCCCATGTGGTCGATCACCACCGGGCACGGCAGCTCGGCCAGCACCGGGGCGAGTTCGGCGATCAGCTTCGCCTCCATGTGGATCAGCAGCTGCCAGCCGTGCTCCGCGAGCCGGGGGGCAAGCGCACGCAGCTGGTCGTGGGTGGCGCCGGGCGCAAGATGCGACATGTAGTTGAAGCGCACGCCGCGGAAGCCCTGGGCGTGCAATTCGGTGATCTGCGCGTCCGGGATCTCGGGCGAGGCCAGCGCGATGCCGAGGTAGCGGCCCGGCCGCGCGGCGATTGCGTCGGCGACCACCGAGTTGTCGTGGCCGTGGCAGCCGGACTGGACGATCACGCAGCGGTCGATCCCCAGCATGTCGTGAAGCGCGAAAAGCTCTTCCTTGGGCGCGTCGCCGGGCTTGAAGCCGCTCTCGAGCGCGTAGGGGAAGCGGGAGGTCGGGCCAAAGACGTGCACGTGGCAGTCGGTGGCACCCTTGGGCAGGGACAGCGTGGGAGCGCTGCGGTCCGGGTTCCAGGTGATGGGGGCGTCGTTCATGTCAGCTCCTTCGGCGCGTCCTGCGGAGGGGAGATGCGGAACACGTTGAGCGTGGCGGAGATCAGCGTGTAGTAGCCGATGACCCCGACCAGATCGACGAGCCGCTGGGTGCCGAGCACCGACACCGCCTCGGCGTAGAGCGCATCGGGCACGGCGTTGGTGGTCAGCACCGAGACGGCAACGCGGTGGGTCACCCGCTCTTCGGCATCGGCGTAGGGCGGCTCGGCGCCGGTGCGCAGGGCTTCGACCAGTTCCGGCGAGAGGCCGGCCTTCAGCGCCGGCGGCTTATGCGCGAACCATTCGTATTCGGCGCTCCAGTGGCGGGCCATGGTCAGGATCGCCAGCTCGCTCAGCCGCGGCTCGAGGGAGCTGTCATAGCGGCAGTAGCGGCCGAGTTCCTGCGCCTTGGCAGCAAGTTCCGGGCGGTGCAGCCAGACGGCCAGCGGACCGCGCACCCCGCCGCGCGGGCCCGAGGCGATGGCCTCGTGGATCTCGCGCTGGCGGTCGTTGTAGGTCTCGGGGTCCGGCGCGGCGAGGCGCTGCTTGGGCCAGTCGGTCATTTCGGGGCCTCCGTGGCCGTGAAGGCGGGTTCGGCGGCGGCGAAGCGCTCGAGCCAGGTCACGAGATCCGGCCACCGGTCGCGCCAGGTAACGGGCGCGCGCCAGTCGAGGTAGCCAAGCGCGCAGGCCAGCGAAATACCCGCCGCATCGGTGCGGGTCGGATCCGGCGGCAGGGCCGCGAGCGCCGTGAGGCCCCGCTCGACCTTGCCGCGCTGGTGCGCCAGCCACTCCTCCGAGATCTTCTCGGCGCTGCGGAAGCGCCCCTCGTAGACCATGAGCAGTGCGGCATCGGTCACCCCGTCGGCGAGGCAGGACTGCGTCAGGCAGTGAAAGCGTTCGCGACCTTCGCGCGGGATAATGCCCTGCCCCTCGGCGAGGCTGTCGAGGAATTCGAGGATCACCCGGCTGTCGTAGAGCGTCTCGCCGTCGGTCATCAGGCAGGGCATCTTGCCGAGCGGGTTCTGCAGGCGCAGATCGTCCGCAGGGTCGCGGGTGTCGGCGGCGATCAGTTCGATCCGGTCCGAGAGGCCCAGCACCTGCGCCGCCATGCGCACCTTGCGCCCGTAGGGGGAGGTCAGCGTCGTGCGCAGGATGGCGCGGCCGCTGTCCCCCGCGCCACGAAGCGCGAGGGGTTTGTCGAGGGTCATGCTCATAGCATCGTCTCCGGCAGGAAGAGGGCGATCTGCGGGACAAGGCACAGCAGGATCAGCATCGCGAAGCCCGCCAGCACGAAGGGCAGCAGCCCCTTGAACACCTGTTCCAGCGAAACCCGCCCGTTCGAGGCCGATTGCACCACGAAGCAGTTGATCCCCACCGGCGGAGTCACCGCGCCGATCTCGACCAGCAGCACCACGAAGATGCCGAACCAGATCGGATCGAAGCCGAGGTTCATCATCACCGGGTGGGTGATTGGCAGGGTGATGGCCAGCAGCGCAGGTGCGTCCATCATCATGCCGAGCGCGAGATAGATCAGCGAGACCAGCAGCACGATCACCCAGCGGTTCACGTCGAGCCCGGTCAGGTAACCGCCTACCGCGTTCGCCACACCCGAGAGGGCCAGGAACTTCGAGAAGACCAGCGCGCAGATCAGGATGCCGAAGATCATCGCCGTGGTCTGGATGGTCTCGAGCAGGGTCTTGCGCAGCTCGACGCCCTTGAAGCCACGGTGGCGGACGATCGCCATCAGGAAGGTGGCAAAGGCACCGATGCCGCCCGCCTCGGTCGGGGTGAAGATGCCGACGTAGAGACCCACGACGATGAGCAGGATGATCAGCACCAGCGGCCCGGCCAGCTTCAGCGAGGCGATCTTCTCGCGCAGGGTGAAGCTGTAGTTTTCCTGCGGTGCCAGCGCCGGGTTGCGCAGCACGGTCAGCCAGATGGCAAGGCAGAGCACCAACGCGAAGACTATGCCGGGGATGAAGCCCGCGATCAGCAGCGCGCCGATCGAACTGTCGGTGAGGATGCCGTAGACCACCACCAGCGCCGAGGGCGGGATCATCACCGCCAATGTACCGGCGATGGCGATCGAAGCCGAGGCGAGGCTCTTGTCGTAGCCCCGGTCGAGCATCTGCGGCAGCGCCAGCTTGGTGAAGACGGTCGCCGTGCCCACCGAGGAGCCCGAAGCCGCGCCGAAGGCCGCCGCGCCGAGCGTGGTCGAGATCGCGAGGCCCCCGCGCAGGTTGCCGAGCCACTTGGTGGTGGCCTCGAAGAGGTCCTCGCCGAGGCCCGCGCGCATGGCGAAGAAGCCCATGAGCAGGAACAGCGGGATGACCGAGAAATGGAAGCTGTGGGTGGTGTCGAAGAAGACGGTGCCAAGGATCGCCGTCGCGGCCTTGAAGCCGACGAGCGAGGCAAGGCCGAAGGCGCCCACGAGGCCCAGCACCACCATCACGTTGATGCCCAGCAGGATGCCGCCGAACAGCGCGGCCACGCCAATCCCGCCAATCAGGAGCGAGCTCATTCCATCACCTCATCAGAGTCGTCGTCGAGAGTTCCGCCGAGCGCCACCCAGATCCCGTCGAGCAGGTACTGGATCGCCAGCAGCGCGAGGCCGAAGCAGATCGCGAATTTGATCGGCCAGATCGGGAAACGGATCGCGCCGCGTTCGAGCTCGCCGATGGCGAAGCTCTTGGCCGCCATCACCCAGCCCGCATAGGCGGCCCAGGCAAAGAGCACGCAGCCCGCCAGCATCGCCAGCACCTTGGCGGCGCGCGCGAGGCCCACCGGCAGGCGCTGGGTCAGCAGCACCACCTTGATGTGGCCGCCATGCATCTGGGTCATTGCCAGCGATAGGAAGATGATCAGCGGCAGCGCGCTTTCGGTCAGCTCCAGCGTGCCGGCAACCGGTTGGTTGAAGGCGTAGCGCATCACCACGTTGGCCACGACCAGCAGCATGACCGCGAAGATCAGCACACCGGCGACCGTGCCGCATAGCGACAGGAATGCGCCGTAGCGACGGCGCAGGGTTTCTAGCGTTTGCATCTTTGGGACTCTCGCGAGGGGAAAGTCCCGCGCCGGGGATAGGCTTTGGCGCGGGACCGGTCACGTCCGGTCAGGACGGCGTGTCGAAGTCAAATCTCTTGACGATCTCGTCCGCGGGAACGCCAAGCCCGTTCGCCTTGTCGATCCACTCCTGGCGAACTTCCTTGACGCCGGCGTCGTCCAGCACTCCGAGCAGTTCCTCTTTCGGGAAGGGGATCACCTCGACGCCGAGATCGCCTTTCCACAGCTCGCGCACGCGCGCCGCGTCCTCGTCCACCACGCGGGCGTATTCCACGAGGTAGTCCTTGCCGAGCTGGTCCACCACGGCGCGGGTCTCGTCATCCATGCCGTTGTAGCTGTCGAGGTTCATCGCCAGCAGGTGACCGAAGGAGGCGCCGAGCGGGACCTCGATGTAGTATTTCGCCACTTCGTCGTACTTCCAGCCGCGCGCCAGCGCGGGGCCGATCGGCGTGCAGTCGATGATCGAGCGCTGCAGCGCCTCATAGGCCTCCGAGGTGGCGATCGACACGGGAGATGCGCCAAGCGCCTCGATCAGCTTGGGGTAGGCAAAGCCGTAGGAGCGGATGCGCAGGCCCTTCATGTCGGCGACGCTCTTCACCGGCTTGGTGCAGAGCAGGCCATAGTCCTCGAGCGGGCGGAAGCCGAAGGCGTGCAGGTTCTGGCTTTCCAGCTCCTGGCTGAACTCCGGGTAGGTGGCGTGCATCTCTTCCATGAACTGGCCGACCTGGAGCGTGTTCATCGGCTGCGGGATGAAGAAACCCACCGCGTTGTTCAGCGGCATCTGGTCGGGGAAGTAGGGCGTGATGATGTCGCCGAAGTCACCGACGCCGGCGGCCAGCGCCTCGGGGATCTCGCCGGTCTTGGCGACCGAGCCGCCCCAGAAGACCTCGATGCTGTGCTTGCCGCCGGTGCGTTCGGCGAACTGGTCGACGAGCCACTGCGTGGTGATCGCCTGTGCGTCCCCCGCGCCCTGCGGCTTGAAGGTGATCCACTTGTAGGTGTCGGCCTGCGCTGCGGCGGCAAGACCGGTCACGGCCGCGAGCGCAAGCGCCGACGACCGCAGAATTGCGTTTAGAGACATGAGTCCTCCCAAGGTTGCGGACCATCCTCCGGGTCCGTCTGCGGCGATCCTCGGTGATCGCGAGACATGATTCAAATACTGTTATCTCATGGCTTCGATACCTTTGCGGCATCGCCTAGCGCCAGATCCCCGCGGCGACAAGCTCGCCCACGATGTCGCGCACCAGCGCTTCGACCACCTGGATCGCCTTCTTGCGGCGCTGGTCGGCCTTGGTCGCGGTGCACAGCGTCCAGGAGATCTGCGGGCTGACGATGGGCCGGGCCTCGAGCGTGCCGTTTTGCACCTCCGAGAGCACACCGCCATAGGTCAGGATGGTGAAGCCATGCCCGTGACGAACCAGGGACTTGAGGTGCCACACGCCGTCGACGCGCTGCACGATGTTCAGTCCGGCACCGATCTCGTCGGCGTGCTTGTCCACGAGGATCCGCAGGAAGTTCGGCCGGCTCGGCATGATCAGGGGCATCGCCGCGGCCTCGGCCAGCGTGTAGCTGTCCTTGTCGAAGGAGCCGCAGGGGCCGATCACATTGAGATGCTCGACCAGCAGTTCGGTCGTCACGATGTCGTCCTGCAGCGGCGCGTCATGCATCACCGCAAGGCCGATTTCGCCCTGCGAGAGCTTGTGCTCGAGCGCGTTGGAGAAGCCCTCGACGAAGCGCAGCTCGATCTCGGGGTACTCGGCCTTGACCCGCGAGAGCAGCGGCGGGGTGATGAATTCGCCCGGCGTGGGCGGCATGCCGACCACCACCACGCCCTGCGGCTTCTCGGCATGGGCGGTCACGTCGTGATGCGCCTGCGCGATCTGCGCCATGATCGCATAGGCCCGGCGCTGCAGGATCTCGCCCGCCTCGGTCAGCTCCATGCCGCGCGCGGTCCGGTTGAAGACCCTTAGTCCGAGATCACTCTCGAGCCGGGCGATCTGCCGACTGAGCGCGGGCTGCGCGATGCGCAGCCGCTCCGAGGCGCGGGTCATGTTCTTTTCCTCGGCCACGCAAAGAAAATAGCGCAACGTGCGCAACTCGGGCTGCCAGTCGCGCAGCGTGCTTCCGGTCTCGACCATCTCCCTCCCCTCCCCGGCTCAGTCGTCCGGCCGGACCAGCTCCCAGGCCTCGGTCACCGTGGAATAATCGCGATAGCCCATGCGCGCGATCGGCCGCGCCTTGGCCGTGTCGAAACGGCCGCCGGTGATGTACTCGTCGCGGATGTGGGTCTGCACCACCTGCCCGATCACCATGAAACGGTTGATCGGGGTGCCGCTGCGGTCGGTCAGCTCGGAGACCGAAAGCGTCACGCATTCCAGCGCCGCCGGGCTCTCGGCCACGAAGGGCGCATTGGTCTCGATGCTGGTGCCAAGGGTCAGCCCGGCCTTCTCGAATTCGTTGGCCCCGTCAGGCATCGCCTCGGACGAGATGTTCATCGCCTGCGCCAGCTCCTCGGTCGCCAGCGAGAAGGTGAACTCGCCCCGGTCCCGCGCATTGACCACCGAGTGCTTCAGCCCGTCCGAAGTAAAGCAGATCATGTGCGGGCTGTTGCCGATGGCGTTGAAGTAGGAATAGGGCCCGAGGTTCGGCACGCCGTCGGCGTTGCGCGTGCCGATCCAGCCGATGGGACGCGGCGCGATGATCGCCTTGAACGGATCGAAGGTCAGGAGGTCGGGGCGGGCGTCACCGTAGTGCATGGGGTCTCCTCGGAATTTCACCAGCTTTTCTAGGTCGAAACGGCGCGGAATGACCACCGGTTTCGACGCGATGCGGCTGATGTGAGGCTCTGGCTGATGCGCGCCGGGGACCCGCACCGGGTGCGGGCTGGCAGGTCATCCCGGCGACGCGCAGGGCGCGAGACTTTCCCGGGAATGGGGTCGGGACAACGCGGGCCGATCGCCGCGCTGCCCCGTGATGGAGAGGTCGCGCCGGACTCTAGGCGAGCTTGGGGCGTGCCAGCGGATGGCTGCTGCGCGGCGCCCCCAGCACCTGCCGAAGCTGCCCCAGGGCGATCGCCAGCTTGGCCTTTCGGTCGACGCTGCCGGACCTGCCGCCCGAGAGCTGGTTGATGTACGCCTTGGCGAGGCGATCATCCAGGAACCGTTCGGTCATCAGGTTCGGGTCGTCGAAATTGTTGACGAAGTCGTTCGCGATCCGCTGCTGCAGCGATCCGTCCTTTGCATCGCCGGTGCTGCCGTATTGCGCGCAGAGAAGCCGGATGCCGGCGGGCGTGATCTCTTCCAGCAGAACGTTGTTGAACGCGTTGGTGTTGCGCCCGATCTGCGCATAGTAACGATCGAAGGTCGCGGTCATCCAGGCTTCGCCGAATTCGCGGCCCTTCCTGCCCCGGGTCTCCTCCAGCAGCACGCGGATCTGGCGGTAGCAATTGTTGGCCCCCTGCCCCCCGATCGGATCGAGCGTGTTGGCCGTGTCGCCCAGTGCCATCACCTTTGCGCCCGAAGGCAGCGTGCCGACGGGCCGCTTGTAGCAGGGCCGCACGGCGCCCTTCAGCCAGCCGCGCTCGTCCGCCAGGACCGCATCCTTGAACCAAGTGTAGTCCCACGGGATGTACTCCCGGAACAGCGCCTTGGCCTGATCCAGCACCTCCTGACCCGACGTGCAGTTGTCGAAGCGATCGAAGGCGCGGCCCGGCTTGGCCTCGAAGATCGCGTTGAAACACTGGTACCCGTCGCGGTGCCAGTAGGGCACGCTGAACTGCTCGCCCTCGGAGCCGAAGAAGTTGAACTTGATGCCATGGGTCATCAGGATGCCCTCGTCGGAGCGGTCCATCCGGACGTTCTTGACAACGAACATGGCCAGCTTGCGCTGCGGTTTGCCGTAGACCGAGCGCTGCTCGTCCACCTCGAAGAGCGCGCTGATCTCTCCCTTGCCCGCGGCGACCAAAGTCAGGTCGCTGGCTGCGGCGATCTCTTCCAAGAGGGGGATATCGACGTTGGCGATAACGACCTTTCCGCCGCGCGTCTCGAAGTCGAGCGTCCACCGGTGCGACTGCAGGCGCACGTCGATGGCAAGCGCAGGCCGGTCCAAGCGCCCCATGAGGTCAATGAGTTGTCGGCCCGGCTTCGGGCAGAAGGTCAGGTGCACGCCATTGATCGGCGTCGTATCTTGCCAGTGGTTCAGCCCGAGCTCCTCTTCGAGATCGAGCGAACTTGCGAAGCGGCAGGCGGTGCCCGTCGGCGGCACCTTGGTGAGCCAGTCCTCGGCGCTCAGGTTGGAATAGATCGTCACCTGATGCCCCTGCTCGAGCAGGCCGATACCGGCAACAAGACCACTGATCCCGGAGCCGATGATTGCGATGTTAGCCAAAAGTCGTTTCTCCCTGTTCGGGTCCGCGCCGGTCAGGCCAGACCCTTGTAAGTGCCGTTGTGAAACAAGAGCGGGCGCGCCTCGCCATGGGCGTAGGCCCTGACCCTTCCGACCACGATCCTGTGGTCGCCCGCAGCGTGCACGGCCTCGAGGTCGCAGGCGAACTGCGCGGTCGCGCCGCGGATCATCGGAACGCCGTCCAAGTCGTGGAACGCGACCTCTTCCAATCGCGGCGTGCCGGCGAAATGGGCGGAGCAGTCCTGCTGGTCCTCCGACAGCACGCTCACCCCGAAGACCCCGCCCTTTTCGATTGCGCCGAGGCACCGCGCGGAGTTCGACAGGCAGACCAGCAGCATCGGCGGCGCCAGCGAGACAGAGGTGAAGGCATTCGCGGTCATGCCGAGGGGCGCGCGACCCGAACGCGCTGTCACGACGGTGACGCCGGTCGCGAACCGCCCGAAGGCGGCCCGCAGATCGCAGGGATCGACCCCGAGTGTCAGCTCCTCGCCGTCCGATCGATGGCCTGTCATGCCATCAGCTTGGCAACGGCATCCACCATCCCTTCCGGGCCCATCGCCGTATAGCCGCCATCCACCGCGATATCCGTGCCGGTGATGAACCGGGCCCGGTTCGAACACAGGAAAAGCACCGCCTCGGCAACCTCCTCGGGGTTCCCGGTCCGGCCGAACATGTGGAAGGGCGCGGCGACGCGGTCGGTCTTCTCGCGATCGTTGCCGGTCGCCATCTGCATGATGCTGGACCAGGTCCAGCCGGGCGAGACGGTGTTGACGCGGATGTTCTGGCCCGAAAGCTGCATCGCCGCGTTTCCGGAGATACGCAGGATCGCGGCCTTGGCGGCGGAATAGGTCATCCGGCCGGGCTGCGACACCTTTCCCGCGATCGAGCCGAAATTGACGATGGCACCACCCCCGCGCCTGGCCATTTCGGGGGCGATCTTCTGCGAGAAGATCTGCCCCCCCCACCAGGTTGATGTTCAACGAGGTCAACCAGTCCTCGCGCGAGGTCGCGATCCCGTTGTCGAGATAGGTCGAGGCCATGTTGACGAGGAAGTCGACCCCGCCGAAACGCGCGACGGCGGCAGCGATGCAGGCGTCGATGCTCTCGTCGCTCGTCACGTCGGTCCTGACGAAAACCACGTCATCGCCCAGCTCGCGCGCCAGGGCCTCGCCGTTCTCGGTGTCGATATCGGCCATCACGACCTTTGCGCCCGCCGCCACGAAAGCGCGCACGATGCCCTGCCCCAGCAAGGTCGATGCGCCGGTCGCAATAGCCACCTTTCCACTGAATTCGGTCACTTAGAGTTTCTCCCGTCCTGTATTTCCGCGAAGTCTCGGAAAACACTGCGGCGCCCCCGCACCTCCGGGAAACAGGAAAATTGGGCGGTCAGGGATGCAATTTCACATTGCCGCACTTTCCGGACAGAGACCGCAGAAAGCGGATATCGCGCCGGACTCATCCGCCCGGAAATTCCGCCAATCACCAAGATGACCTCAGCTATTGGCCTTGCGAAGGGTCTCGGACGGGGTCTCCCCGAACCGCCGCGCATAGTCTGACGCGAAGCGGCCGAGGTGCCCGAAGCCCAGCCGGGCGGCGACATCCGCCACCCGCTCCTCGGGACCGGATCGTAGCAGGATGTCGCGGGCGGCCTGCAGACGGCGGAACCGGACGTATTTCATCGGCGACAGGTCGCGGAACTGCCGGAAGCTCTCGAACAACGCCCGGGTCGAGACCTCGGCGGCCCGCGCCACATCGTCGATGGAGAACGGCTCGCTCAGATGTGCCTCGATATACGCCTCGGCGCGGCGCACGGACCTAGGGCAGGCCGAGGAAATCGCCCCGTCCCGGATGGCCGCCGAATAGTCGCTCGGGTGGCTCCAAAGCAAGGACGTGTAGAGCGCATCCTCATGCGCCGCGCACATCAAGTCGCGACCGGGGCCCCGCGGCATCAATGACAGGGCACAGAGACCGTCGATGGCATGGCGCACCAGGGGCGTCTCCGATCCGAGGTCCCGGGCGGCCAGATCGAAGCGGGGCGACCGCGGCAGGCTTCGGCCGAGATGCGCCTCGAGCTTCTCGGTGAGTTTCCGGCGGTTGATCTGCAGGACGAGCTTGCGCGTCTGCTGCGACCAGAGCATCGACACCTCTTCGTCGGCTGGCAGGACGAGAGCTGACCCGACGCTGCCGACATGGTGAGCCGCGCCACTCCGGATCTGCGCGGCGCCGGAAAGCGGCGCCAGCAGGAGGTAGAACTCCTCGAAGGGATCCGGGTGGATTTCGACCCCGCGCCCATAGTCGAAATGGCACAGGGCCACGCTGTCCAGCTGGCAATAGCGGATATTGATCGGACGACTGGCCGCGGCTTCGAGCCCGCGCACGCGATGCTCTACGAAGATGCCGCTGACGAGCGCCCGGGCGTGCTCCAGATCGTCGCCATCGGCGAGCAGTTCCCCGTCCGCGGGGCGCGCGGCGGCACGGGCCGCGGCGGTCGGCATCCCGGGGCGGTTCATGAGCCCTCGGGCGCGGGCAATGGGCCATTTCCGCCCTGCCCCGCGAATTGAAACCCCGACGCCGGACACCATTGCCGGAGGTCGTCTGGGAAACGCCGTGGCCTCATCTGATAGTCACCCCGTTCATTGCCCCAATAATCCCGCGATCGATGGGATCGGAGAATTCAAGACAAACGCGTGCGGGTGTTTCCGTCAAGAGAACCCACGCCGCGCAATTGCCGGAGTTGCAATTTGCGCGCGCGAAAAGGACGTCTGGGATCACAACTGCGCCGTGGCGGGTCATGCTCTGAATGTCGGCGGGCGCGCCGCGCGGGCACGCCCAATGCTTCAGCCCTGCGTCAGCGCAGCGCCTCGGTCACCGCGTAGCTGCCGCCGGCGCCCGGCAGATAGCAGGTCGCGGCCGACAGCGGGTAAAGCTGGGACATGACCGGCCGGGTCGCATCGCCTGCGGGGCATTTCGGGATCGTCGCCAGCCTGTATCCCTTGCCCGAAAGGCACTGCCCCTCCGCCCTTGCGCGCAGACCCTCGTTGGCGTCGTAGGAATAGGTTTCCCCGCCGTAGATCTCGCCGCCGGTCGTCGTGCAGGTGACGGTCTTGCCCTTGGTCACGCATTGCGTCTCGGCCGGGGTCGAGTGGGTCGGCGTGGTGGTTGTCAGGATCTGCTGCGGCACCCTCTGGGCCGCTTCGATCTGGCAGTCGGTCACATCGTTCTGCAATTGCCCCGCCGTCACCCCCGCCTTGACGGGATAGACGATATCGATCGGTTTGCCCTGCGTGACCAGCTGCGCCGTCGTCGGCTCGCATGCCGCGAGGAGAGAAAGGGCGCATGCGCCCGCCAGAACCCTTGAAAACACCATGTCACCATTCCCCAACAGTGGTTCGGACCAGCCGTAGCGGGCGTGTGAAAATCCGCCTAACAAAAAAACACAATCGGCGGAAATCCAGCGCGCCCTGTGACCTCGCTACACCGTTGCCACGCGCCACGGCCCGTGTGCCCTGCGGCGCAAATGCCGCGCTTTGGCACCCACGTCATCCGGCCCGCTTGCCGTGCAGGCAGCGCTCGGCGAGGCTGGTCCTCCGAGCCCAAGATCCGAGGCCCCCATGTTCCGGTCCCTTTGCGCCTTTCTCGTCTGTCTCCTCCTGGCCAGTTGCACCAGCCAGCCACCCGAGGGGCCGCGGACCACGAGCGCCGCGCTGCAAGCGCCTCAGGGCGCCTGGCTCTCTCGGTTCACGCAGGAGTGGCAGGGTCGCGCCGACGGCGCCTCGGGGGTGAAGATCATCGGCAACGGCATCGACGCGCTGGCGCTGCGGCTCGGCCTTGCGGAGCAGGCGGAGACCAGCATCGACGCCCAGTACTACCTGCTGCACAATGACGAGTCGGGCCGGCTCTTTGCAGATGCGCTGCTGCGCGCCGCGGACCGAGGCGTGCGGGTCCGGCTGCTGCTCGACGACATGGACACCCGCGGCTACGACGAGGCCACCCACGCGCTCGAAACCCACCCCAATATCGAGGTGCGGCTGTTCAACCCGTTTTCCCGCGCGCATGGCAAGGCACTCTCGGCACTGTTCGAGTTCCGGCGGATCAACCGGCGCATGCACAACAAGTCGATGACCTTCGACGGACGGATGACCATCGTCGGCGGGCGCAACATCGGCGACGAGTATTTCTCGGCGCGCGAGGAGTCGAACTACGACGATCTCGACCTGCTGGCGGCAGGGCCGGTGGTGGACGAGGTGGGGCGCACCTTCGACAGCTACTGGAACAGCCGCTACGCCATCCCTGCGTCGCAGGTGATCACGCCGGAGGAGGACGGGGCCGACCTCGAAACGGTGCGCGCCACGCTGGCGCAGCATCGGCAGCGGATCGCGCAAACGCCCTACGGCGGCGCGCTGCTCAGCCACATCGCGACGCTGAAACGGCAGCCGCCGCAGCTCACCGCCGCCCGGGCGACGCTGCTGTCGGACCCGCCGGAGAAGGCTGCGGGTGACCTGCCGGCGTCCGAGACCTTCGCCGCCTCGATGCTGCCCTACGTGAACGCGCTCGAAAGCGAGTTCCTCGTGGTCTCGGCCTATTTCGTGCCGCGAGACAGCGGCACCGCCCTGCTCCGCTCGTTGGAAGCGCGAGGGGTCGATGTGACCGTGCTGACCAATTCGCTCGATGCCACCGATGTACCGGCGGTCTATGCGCATTATGCCCACTCGCGCCGCGACCTGCTCGAGGCGGGCGTCGACCTCTGGGAGCTGAGGGCCGAAAAGGAGCGCCCCGACCGCACCCTCTCGGGGCTCGGCCTGTCGCGGTCCGCGCTGCACGCCAAGGCCTTCGTGCTCGACCGCAAACTGCTCTTCATCGGCTCGTTCAACTGGGACCCGCGCTCGGTGCGGATCAATTCCGAGATGGGGATCCTCGTGGAGTCCCCTGCCCTTGCCGCGCAGGCCGCGACGAATTTCAAGAAACTGCTGCCCCAGGCCGCCTTCCACCTGCAGCTCGGCGAGGATGGCCGGATGCAATGGCTCGAACATGACACGGGCAGCCGCTGGCGGCTCTACCGTTCCGAGCCGATCCTGTCGCAGATGCGCGCGACCACGGCCTGGCTGACGGGTCTGTTACCGATCGGCGGGCAACTCTGAGCCTGCTCGCGTTGACATCCCCGCCTGCATCGTCCCCACTCCGGCAAAGCCTGCCCGGAGGATGACAAGGTGCCGATGAGGGATACGCCGTTCCAGACACTCGTGCTGTCCACGATCTTCGTGCTGGCAGCCGGAACGCTGCTGGTGCTCGGCCGGTCCATCCTGCTGCCGATCGTCACCGCGACGATCCTCGTCTACCTGCTGGAGTCGGTGGCCGGCGCCCTGCGCCGCCTGCCCGTGCTCGGGCATCTTCCGCTCGGCGCTTTGCGTCTGCTGCTGCTGGTCTTCGCCGCGGCGGTGGTCTTCGTTCTGGCGGCGGTCTTCTCGGCAACGGTGCGCGAGATCATGGCGGTCGCCCCGACCTACGAGGACAACCTGCGCACCATGGTCGACGGGATCGCGGGCTATTTCCATTTCGAGAACGACGAACTCTGGGAGCGTGTCACGGCCGAGACTGTCGGGCGGATCGACTTGCGGCGCTTCTCGCTGGCGGTGCTGGGCGGCTTCACAAACCTTGGCTCGGTGGTGCTCATGGTGATCATCTACGCAGCCTTCATCACCGCCGAGCGGCGCTCCTTCCAGCGCCGCCTGACCGCGGGACTGCGCTCGCCCGAGCAGAGCGCACGCGTGCTGGCCGTCGTCGGCGCCATCAACGAGAAGATCAGCCGCTACCTTGCCTTCAAGACGCTGATCAATATCGTTCTGGGAACGATTTCCTACGCGATCCTATGGGCTTTCGAGGTGGACTTCGCGCTCTTCTGGGCGGTGGTCATCGGCGTGCTCAACTACATCCCCTACCTCGGCTCGCTGTTGGCCGTGGCCTTTCCCGTGGCGCTGTCACTGGCGCAATTCGGCTCGATCGGGCTCACCGTCGGGCTTGGCGCCTCGCTGACCGCGGTGCAGGTGACGCTGGGCAATATCATCGAGCCTCGGCTGATCGGACGGCAGCTCAACCTCAGCCCCTTTGTCGTGCTGCTTGCACTGGCGCTCTGGACGACGCTCTGGGGCATTCCCGGCGCGATCCTCGCGGTGCCGCTGACCTCGATCCTCGCCATCGTGCTCGCGAGCTTCGACAAGACCCGCTGGCTCGCCCTGCTGCTGGCCGAACGGGTCGACGTGCCGCCCGCCCCCGAATCCACACCCCGGCACGGCGAACTTCCCGAACGTTAACGGGAGGTTGACAGAACCGTGATCACGGGCGCACCGTCGAGGCACCGGCCCTGCGCCGGGTGTTATTCAGGGAATTTGGAAATGCAGCATTGGCTTATGTGGATCATCCTCGGTATCGCAAGCATCCTCGGCGGGCTGTTCGCGCTGTTTAACCCCTTTGCCGCCTCGATCGCGGCGCAGACCATCGTTGCCTGGTTCTTCCTGATCATCGGCGTCGTGCAGGCCATCAGCATCTTCCGCGTGACCCGCATGAAGGAGCGCCTGCTCGCCATCCTGCTGGCCCTCATCTACCTCTGGCTCGGCATCAGCTTCCTTGCAAACCCGCTTGAAGGGCTGATCTCGCTGACACTGGTCGCGGCGATCATGTTCCTCGTCAGCGGCGTGGCCAAGGTGATCTACGGCTTCTCCGTCGCCGAGGGGCGCTACAAGCTGGCGCTGCTGATCAGCGGCGCGATTTCGGTGATCCTGGCGATCATGATCTTCACCAACTTCCCGTCCTCGGCGGCCGTGGTGCTGGGCGTGCTTCTCTCGGTCGAACTGCTGTCGACCGGTGTGGCCCTCGTCGCCTTCGGATTGGTGCTGAAGCAACACCCCGAGCTGCGCAAGCCCGCGGTCTGAGCCGCGCACCCGCGTGTCCCGTCCGGCCCCTACGGGCCGGACCTATCCCTGCGGAGGGGTTTCGGCAGCGACTTCCGCCGGGAACCGCTTGCGGCATTCCGCCTGCCCCGCTGCGGCATCCCGGCCGAGCTGCGGCAACGCCGCCGAGATCTCGTCGAGCCGCCGGTGCAATTCATAGGGGTTCACCGGAACGCGGCGGGTGACCGGCTCGGTGTCCGTGCGCCAGCAATAATGCGGGTGCTCGTGATAGATCCCGCAGAGCTGCCAGCGCCGGCGGGTCTCCCATTCGGTAACCGTGGTGTAGCCGCGCGCCAGATCGCGCGAGATTCGGCTCTGCTCCTGCAGCGCATCGGCGTAAAAGCGCGCTGCCTCGCGGTTGCAGCGCTCATATGGCGTGCCGCAGGCCGCCAGCGCGAGACAGGATATGAGCAAAAACCGGCGCATGTGGAAAAGCCTAGCTGCGAACGCCCCGCCGGTCGAGCGTCACTTTTGCGGCGTATCGGCGCTGGACCGCACGTTCCCGTGACCTACCTGCCCGTCAAAGCAATACAAGGAGACAGACGATGTTGGGACGGATCGGGATCGCGCTCGGCCTCTGCGCGGGCATCGCCGGCTGCAGCGAGACGGACAGCGGTGCCCCCGGCGGCACCACGGACAGCTGCGGCGCCGCGGCCTATCAGAGCCAGATCGGCCATGCGGTCAGTGACCTCGAGCTCACCCCCGGCGCCAAGCTGCGCATTCTGGGGCCCGGTCAGGCGATGACCATGGACTACCGGGCGGACCGGATGAACATTGAGACCGACAGCGCCGGACAGATCCTGCGGGTGTTCTGCGGCTGAGCCGAAAACGCGCTAGAACGCGCCGGATAACACATTGGTTCCGGAGAATATTTCTGGAACCATCAAGCCTCTCTCACGGTTCCTTTATCGAAACACCACGGCGCCACAAGCGCCGGACCAAATCGGAAGGGAACTGAACATGCGTACTGGATCCATTGTCGCCCTCGTTGCCGCCGCTGCCGTCGTGATCGGCGTCGGCGCCTATATGATCGATTTCGACGTCACCAAAGAGGGCAGCCTGCCCGACGTGGACGTCTCGGTCGACGGCGGCGAGCTGCCCGAGGTCGATGCCGAGGTCGGCTCGGTCGAGGTCGGCACCAAGACCGAGGAAGTGACCGTGCCGGATGTCGACGTCGAGGTCGACACCAAGGAAGCCGAGGTCACCCTGCCCGACATCAAGGTGACCCCGCCGGACGAGAAGAACGACGGCTGATCGCTCAAGCGATACCAAGGTAAATAGAAAAGCCCCTCTCCAGCCACCGTGGAGAGGGGCTTTTCCATGTCGCTGGCAAACCGGCCTAGCGCTTGCGCCGTTTCACATTGCCGCCGCGCTGGCCGGGTCGGCCTGCGGTCGAGCGTCCCTTGGATTTCACCGCCGCCTCCGAGGCGGCCTCGACCGCCGACTGCCGTGCCAGAGGGTCGTCGTGGATCGCCAGATCCACCGCCTCGAGCCGCTTGACCTCGTCGCGCAGCCGCGCAGCCTCTTCGAACTCGAGATTTTCGGCGGCCTTGCGCATATCGGCCCGCAGCCCCTCCAGCACCGCCTCGAGGTTCGAGCCCTGTTGCTTGGGATCGATGGTCGCGGTGACGCGGTTCATATCGACATCGCCCTGGTAGAGACCGGCGAGGATGTCGTCGACGTTCTTCTTGACCGTCGCCGGGGTGATGCCGTGTTCCTCGTTGTAGGCCTGCTGTTTCTCGCGGCGGCGCTCAGTTTCGGCCAGCGCCCGCTCCATCGAGCCGGTGACCCGGTCGGCATACATGATCACCCGCCCCTCGGCGTTCCGCGCGGCACGACCGATGGTCTGGATCAGAGAGGTCTCGGAGCGCAGGAAGCCTTCCTTGTCCGCATCGAGAATGGCCACCAGCCCGCATTCGGGAATGTCCAGACCCTCGCGCAACAGGTTGATGCCGATCAGCACGTCGAAGGCCCCGAGCCGCAGGTCGCGCAGGATCTCGATGCGCTCGATGGTATCGATATCCGAGTGCATGTAGCGCACCTTGATGCCCTGCTCGTGCAGGTATTCGGTCAGGTCCTCGGCCATGCGCTTTGTGAGCACGGTGCAAAGCGTGCGGTAGCCGTCAGCCGTCACCTTGCGGATCTCGTCGAGCAGATCGTCGACCTGCATCTTCACCGGGCGGATCTCGACCTGCGGGTCCAGAAGGCCGGTGGGGCGGATCACCTGTTCGGCAAAGACCCCGCCCGCCTGCTCAAGCTCCCAGTTCGCCGGGGTTGCCGAGACGAAGACCGACTGCGGCCGCATGGCGTCCCACTCCTCGAATTTGAGGGGGCGGTTGTCCATGCAGGAAGGCAGGCGGAAGCCGTGCTCGGCCAGAGTGAACTTGCGCCGGTAGTCGCCCTTGTACATGGCACCAATCTGCGGGACCGAGACATGGCTCTCATCGGCGAAGACGATGGCGTGGTCGGGAATGAACTCGAAGAGCGTGGGCGGCGGCTCGCCCGGCGCGCGCCCCGTGAGGTAGCGCGAGTAGTTCTCGATGCCGTTGCAGACCCCGGTCGCCTCCAGCATCTCGATGTCGAAGTTGGTGCGCTGCTCGAGCCGCTGCGCCTCCAGGAGCTTGCCCTCGGCGACCAGCTGGTCGAGCCGCTGGCGCAGCTCCTTCTTGATCTGGATGACCGCCTGCTGCATCGTCGGCTTCGGCGTCACGTAGTGCGAGTTGGCGTAGACGCGGATGCGCTCGAAGCTGCCGGTCTTCTCGCCGGTCAGCGGGTCGAACTCGGTGATGCTCTCCAGCTCCTCGCCGAAGAACGACAGTTTCCACGCGCGGTCCTCAAGGTGGGCGGGCCAAATCTCCAGCGAGTCCCCCCCGCACCCGGAACGCCCCGCGCGAGAAGCCCGCGTCGTTGCGGCGGTACTGCTGCGCCACCAGGTCGGCGATGATCTTGCGCTGGTCGTACTCACTGCCGGCATGCAGGTCCTGGGTCATCGCGCCATAGGTCTCGACAGAGCCGATGCCGTAGATGCAGGACACCGAGGCGACGATGATCACGTCGTCGCGCTCGAGCAGCGCCCGGGTGGCCGAGTGGCGCATCCGGTCGATCTGCTCGTTGATCTGGCTTTCCTTCTCGATGTAGGTGTCCGAGCGCGGCACATAGGCCTCGGGCTGGTAGTAGTCGTAGTAGGACACGAAGTATTCCACCGCGTTGTCCGGGAAGAACCCCTTGAACTCGCCGTAGAGCTGCGCCGCCAACGTCTTGTTAGGGGCAAGGATGATCGCCGGGCGCTGCGTCTGCTCGATTATCTTGGCCATGGTGAAGGTCTTGCCGGTGCCCGTGGCCCCGAGCAGCACCTGGCTGCGCTCGCCGTCCCGCACCCCCTGCGCCAGCTCGGCGATCGCCGTCGGCTGGTCGCCGGCCGGCGAGAACTCGGTCTGCATGCGGAAGCTGATGCCGCCCTCGAGCTTTTCCCGCGTCCGGACGTCCGGCGCGGGGGCGTGCATCATCGGGGCGGTCTTGTCGGAATGGGCATAGGGCATGGGGGTCATCTCCGGGCGCCTGCAAGACGTGTCGCGCCGCACGGCAATTTCAAGGGGTTTCGGGCTCGGTCGGCAGAGGGACTCGCTCCCGGGCGCATGGTATTTTCACGGAATGTTCCTCTTCTTCGGGCAAGACGCAAGGGTTCGAGAAGATTTGCCGCACTGCCGCGCCGCGATCTCTTGCCCCGGCAGTATAAATTCCCGATAACGCCAATGAATGTCAGGAGGGATTCCATGCGCGCACGGATTTACCAGCCGTCCAGGACGGCAATGTCGTCGGGACAAGCCAAGACGAGGGACTGGATTCTCGAGTTCTTCCCCGCCTCCCCGCGCGAGGTGGACCCGCTGATGGGCTGGACGTCGTCCTCGGACACCCAGAGCCAGGTGCGTCTGAAGTTCGACAGCAAGGAGGCCGCCCTCGCCTATGCCGCCGAACACGGCATCGAGGCGCAGGTGAACGAGCCCAACAAGCGCAAACCAAACCTCCGCGCCCGCGGCTACGCCGAAAACTTCGCAGTGGATCGCCGGAGCGCCTGGACGCACTGAGGGTGTAAGAGACACCTGAATTTTTCCTATGGAAGGCTAAGTCTTTCCCGGGATCTACATCTAGGGCGCCCACTGGGCGCCCTTTCCACATCTAGCGCATGCTTGCAAAGCGCGCGGCTGGGCGCATGGTCCGGCGCAAGGATGCTTCACCAGAGGAGGACCCCGATGGCAGGCAAGGCTCTGAACAAGAAGAACCTCCTTGAGCTGGGTGCCGACACGCTGGCCGACCTGCTGCTCGAGGCGGTGAAGGGCGACGCGGCGCGGCAGCGGCGGGTGCGCATGGCGCTTTCCGCCGATCTGGGGCCAGAAGCGATCACTGCCGACGTGCGCAAACGCTTCGCCTCGATCCGCCGCGGCCGCAGCTTCATCTCCCGCAAGGCGCAGAAGAAGCTGGCGCAGGAACTGGCGGAGCTGACGACGCTCATCGAGACCAGCATCGCGCCCGATGCACCGGACGCGGCCTTCGATCTGCTCTGGGCGCAGCTGCAGCTCGCCGCCGGCCTCCATGAGCGTACCGACGACAGCTGGGGCACCATCGGTGACGTCATGCGCGAGGCGATGGCGGCGATCAGCCAGCTGGCTCCCAAGCTCAGCAAAGACCCCGAAGCGCTGGCCGACAGCGTCTTTGAGGCGATCTCGGACGATGGCTACGGTGCCTTTGACCATGCCGTACCTGCACTGGCGGAGGCTCTCGGGAACGCGGGCCTGTCCCGCCTGAAGGCGCTGGCCGAAGCGGCCTGCGAAGCGCCGCTGACCGATGCCGACCTCGCCCGCTACGATTTCATTTCCGACCGCGATGCCCGCACCGAGCGCGCCCTTGCCGGGCGCAATCGCACGGCTGAGATGATCCTGCAGGACGTAGCCGATGCCGAGGGCGACGTGGACAGTTGGCTGGCGCAATACACCCCCGAGCAGCTGTCCTACTCCACGATCGCTCCCTCCGCCGCGACCCGGCTGCTGGCGGCGGGCCGCCCCGAGGACGCGCTGCGGCTGATCGAGACCGCCCTGTCCGGCGAAAGCGGCGATCCGTGGTTCGACACGCCCGAACTGGACGAAGCGCATTTCGCCTGCCTTGAGGCACTCGGTCACAAGGACGACCTGCGGGCCGCACTCTGGTCCCGCTTCGAGCGCCGTCTCTGCCCCGACGCGCTGCGCCGTCACCTCAAGCTGCTGCCCGACTTCGAGGACTTCGAGGCCGAGGACGCGGCGCGCCGGATCATCCTCGCCTACAAACCCGTCGAAAAGGCGCTGGCCTACTGCCTGCAGGCCCCCGACCTGCCGCTGGCGGCTGAATTGATCGACGCCCGCAGCGAGGAGATCGACGGCGATGCCTATGATATCCTCACCCCGCTCGCCGACGCCCTCGTCCCGTCTCACCCGCTCGCCGCCGTGCTAGTGTGGCGCGCGATGATCGACTTTGCGCTAAGTCGGGCGCGCTCCGGGCGTTACGGCCACGCCGCCCGGCACCTGATGGACTGTGCTGCCGCGGACGCCGAGATCCTCGACTATGGCATCCATCTGCCGCACGCGGACTATCTTGGAGCGCTGCGCAAAGCCCATGTGAGAAAATCGGCCTTCTGGGAGCGCCTGCGGGAAGGGTAACCCCCGCGGGTCATCACGTGGTCGGCAGCAGCCCTTGATCGTCCCTGAGCATTTGATCTGCGTATCAAGATCCGCCATTTCAACTCGTTCCTGGCTGGGATCAACTGTCCGCGGCTTTAAGGCTTGCCGGGCATCCAGCAGCATCGCCGCGACGATGCATGACGGCACTGAGCTCAAGACTTCCAATTGCTCGATACCGACGCCCGCCAAGCCCACGCAGTGCTCGGTCAGATGCATACCAAGTCCGATGCCAACGACGCTGCAATGCTGGCCGATCCCGCGCGGACGGGCTTCTACCGGAAGGTCGAGGTTAAGAGCCGACATGCGCAGGAGCGTCGGGCCCTGCTGGCCGCGCGCGACGCTGCGATCGGCGCTCGGCGAAACGCGGAGAATACAATCCGGGCCCTGCTTGCCAGCTTCGGGTTGCGAGTTCCGGCTCAGCCCCGAACCTACGAGGGCCGCATACACGCAGCTCTCGAGGGACACGACGCCTTGGCTCCCATCATTCTGCCACTTCTGGCGGTGCGCACGGAAGCCCTGCGACAGGCAGCGGCGCTGACCAAGGAGCAGGTCCGGCAGGTGAAGGTGTCAGACGCTTGCATGCGCCTGATGACCGTGCCCGGCGCGGGCACGGTCACGGCCGCGACTTTCGTGGCGACGATCGCCGCGCCGGGGCGCTTTGCGAAGTCGCGCTCGGCGGGGGCCTACGCCGGACTGACCTCCCGGCGGCACCGGTCGGGGGCAATCGACTACGGCGGCCGTATCTCCAAACACGGGGACTGATTGCTGCGGACCATGCCATACGAAGCAGCCAACTCCTTGCTCTGCCGAGTAAAGCTCGGACGAGGAATGGCGCTCAAGAACTGGGTGATGGCGGTAAAGCAGAGAACGAGCCACAAGAAGGCCGTCGTCGCCCTGGCACGCAAGCTGGCCGTGATGATGCACGCGATCTGGACACGTGCCGGCGTCTTCGAGGGGCGGGAGGCATGAGCATGTCCAAGACCTGACCCATCGGGACGCGCTACACGGTTGCCGCGTCGGCCAGAGCGGCAGGCAACCGATCGATCCCGTGAGATCTACCGGCGGACCTTACCGGGTACCGCGCATATCACCTAGGGACGTCCGAGCCTTGAACGCCGAGATGAAGCTCCTTCGTGGATGACTTCGGAAAGAACCTTGCAGGCAGCCGACCGGAACGACGAACTGAGCGAGCGCGGGGGATCAATCAAGGAACCTACATTCCCATGCGGCGCGGCTTCATCCACCTGGTCGCGATCATGGACGGGGCGACGCGCCGGGGTCTTTCCTGGCGGCTCTCAAACGGTCCGGTATGCGTCCGCCATGGGTCCGAGGCCCATGCCGGACGGACACCGAGTTCTGCATTGAGGCGCTGCAGGATACCTTTCGGCGAAACAGACGGGTCGAGATCTTCAACACGGATCGGGGCCAGCGCTTCACGCAACCCTTGCTGGACGCGACGGTGAAGGTCTCCCCTCTCGGCAGATTGCTTCGCAATCGCCTGCCGGGGAATGCATGGGGTCGGGGGCGATGGATGGACAACGTCATGATCGAACGCCTATGGCCGTCCGTGAAATACGATTGCGTCTACCTTCACGCCTTCGAAACCGGGTCCGCGGCCCGGGCAGGCATCGGCAAGTGGATGACCTTCTACAACACCGAGCGCCCTTTTCCGCATGTGCAGGCAGAACACCGGCCGAGGCCCATCAAGGCCCTGACCTACAAGCGGCAGCATGATCAAAAGGCAAGCCTAGCTGCGCCGCAAACCTGTCCGGGAAATGGGGGCCACCTCAGTCCAAACCCTTCCTTACGAGGCGCCATAGGCCGTCACATCATCATAGTGCGACGATGAAACCTGAACGCATGGGTATCACGGCGCCGCACCTCGGCAGCGCAGGATGGCATAGAACCGGGATTGCGACCCCGAGAGATCGAGCCGCCCATCAGCGCGGAGACGCAGCCATTTCTCGCCGACATCATTGCGGACATTCCCGCCGATCACGCGGATACGGCTGTTTTCTATCTCGGTCACGATATCACAGTGGGTGGCGTAGGATTGGCCGGAATCGATGTTGTCGTAGGTCGCCCCGCTGTCCGCGCGCGATGCGCAAACGAGGTCGCCGACCTCGGGCGCCACTTCTGTCGGCCTGTAGGCCCAGAACGGGCTCGCCGAGTTCGACTGGAGCCGGTTGCGTTTGCCCTGCGCAACATAGACATAGTGGCCTCGCGAGTAGCGGAAGGCCGCCCCGGCACCCGCTGTGCGCATGCAGTAGCTGATGAAGACCGCGCTCCAAGGGTGCTTTGATTGCCAGGCCGCGTTCTGCAATTGGCTGGCGCTAACCGTTCCGTTGACACCATCGCGGTAGTAGCGCTGCAGGTGTGGCGTGGCCGCGGCCTGTGTTTCCTTGAGGTTGGTCCCGCCGGCGTGCCAGATCCTCCATTCGGCTTCGGCGGCCTCGGCGATCCGCTGCCCAAGATCTCTGCTTGGCCCAGTCGACGGCACGCCAGCAGGGGATCCGGACTGCAGCAGGGCGAGTGCAGCTTTCGTAGCCAGATCGGCGATACCCGTCGGCTGGATATTCACCCCGCGCTGAAACGCCGACACCGCACCTTCCGTGGCGGGGCCAAAGGCACCGTCCTGCGCGATCCGAGCGCCCGCCCGGATCAAGAGCTGCTGCAGGATCTTGACCGGACTGCCCCGGTCGCCCCGTTTCAGGACGGGGCCTAGCGCGAATGTGGTGATGTCGAAAATCCGGCCAGCAAAGCCCGGGGCCTCGCTCTGCAGAAGCGTCTCAAGCGTCGAGAGGCGCGAAGGAGCAACGCCGTTGGTGTCGAGTCCCGGTTCGCCTTCCTCCCAATCGGCTTCGCTTTCGTAGAACTCGTCGTAGTGGTCGAAGTCCTCGGAACCGGCCTCGGGAGGTTCGCTCTCTTCGCCCGCCTCTCGCTCGAGGTCGAGCCAGGCCAGGTTCTCGCCCCGGCCGCTTCCGTAGTCCGAAAGGTGGGAAAAATAGTCCGAGGGCCCCGAGTGCTCGTGGAGTTCGCGCTGGTCGAGTGCGTAAATCGATTCCATGTCTGCGTGGCGCATCGTGCGGCTCCCTGTTCCTGAATTTCCGGTCATCGCGACACCGTCACGCGCATCCTTCCGCGACTGACGCATTGGCGACTCCGTGCTCACCAACCGGCCACCGGCCCTTGCACGCTCAAACGTCTCAAACGCTGAAGAGCTCTCGCCTCGAAACGGGCTTTCGTACTCCGAAAGCAACAGGTCACTGTCCAACTGAGGCACGATGACGGCCCTCCTTGTCCTCAGCCCTATGCACGCGCCGGCATCGCGTTGCCGCGAATGTCAATCGATCTGGCTCGCGCCTTCAGGTCCTTGCCACTGGCCGCCGCCCATTCGGTGATGACGCGGCGCGAGGCATTGCCGATCTGCCCGGGTCCACTCTGGAAGAAGATGTTGGTCGTCGCCGGGCTCGACACGACCCCCGACTCGATCACCCGCAAGAGCAGGGACAGATCGCTTGCCATCGAGAACATCGCCGATGACCGGCTATGGGCCGACAGACCCACCCTCTGGCCAATCATCATGAGCCGGTCCTGGGCGCTCGTCGCCTCGGCTTTCAGATCCACCACGATCGAGGTGTTGAAACTCACGGACAACTGCAGCCAGCTGAGCGCCGTGGCGGCCGACAACTCCTCGCGGTCGAGGTTGAGCGCTTGGCGTCGCGACCGAAGGATGAACTGCAGCTCTTCAGCGATCCGGAAGATGCGGTCGAGGTCGGCGACATTCTGGCCCGACGTGTTGAGGCTATTTGAGATCGCCAGCCAGATTTCGTGGAGCAGTTCTTCGAACAACGCGACGAAGCTCGTGTTGGCGGCCCGCGCCTTGTGATAGCTGGGTGGAGCGTTGTCTTCGGTTCCGAAGGCAAGGTCGAGCCCGAACATCCGCCAGTAGGCGTTTCGCCGAACTGCTTCGGGGTCAGGGCGCAGCTGACTGGTCGATAGCCAGGCGGCAATCGGATTGTCTGCCCCAAAGACCAGCGTCTCCGTGATGTCGAGCCAGCGCTGGGTCTCGCGAGAGGGGATGCCGAGCGTTTCGCCGCCACGATATTCTTGAACCACCTTGCGGAAGATTTGCAGCACCCGGCTGTTCTCCAGCACATAGCTCGCACCCAGATGGTACCATGCCGGGTTATTCACCGGCGTGCAGTCCTGAAATTCCGCGAGGTTCCAGAATGCTTGTCGCGCCGTCCCGGTCGGCGCCGGCGAGGCCTGCGCCTGGCGATAGGCTTCCCAGACCTGCTCCTGGTAAAGGACAAGATCGAGCGGGTCCGCGCGAAGAACGAGTGCGGTCGCCACAGGACTCGTAAGTCCGCGCTGAGCCGCGACGCGGCCAATCATTTCGGTGATCATGACCCCAGACTCCTGATCTTGGCACTCTCATCCGCTGTCTTGATGATTTCCGGCCATTTGCTGCCGAACTCGGGCAGGGAAAAATCGATCCGCTGGTGCAGGGCGATAATGCCCTCTAGTATTTTCAACTCGCGCTCTTTTAGCGACCCGAAAACCTGCTTTGGCGCCAGATCCCGGATCGCCTCGGTGAGCGCGTCAAAGCCGTTCTCCACAGAGGTCTGAAGCGCAATCTGGTCCCGTAGGAGCGAAAGGTCGTGCTTCAGCGTCTCGACGGTCGTTTGCAAAAGGGCAACTGCCTCCGGGCTCAGTTCATTCTTGCCCGCGTCGCTTTGCGTGTATTTGGACCCGCTTTTCTTGGGGTCATCTCCTGATCTTGGATTGTTGGGCATGGTACCTCCTTCAGGCTCGCTCGGGCTGGGCGGTCAGCCAGCCTCGAGCACGTTCGATCCATCCCGAGGCCTCGGACGGGGTCTCGGCCTCGCGCAGCCCGGCGAGGGCGACAAGTCGGATACCCTCGAGCGCGCGCCAGGCCGGCGAGGTCCACAGCGCCGCACCGCCTAGTCTTTCCAGCTCGGCGAGCGCGCGCGGTGATACCCTGTCGGGCTCGAGAACCGCCGACATTGGCCGGCCGCCCAGGGCCGGCACCGGCGCGTCAAGACAGGCCCTCGCAATGCCGGTGATCTGCGCCCGAGACCTCGCCAGCAACGGCTGCAGCGTCTCGTCCGCGCGTGAGGCCGGAAAATGTGCGAGCATCGCGGCTTCCATCGCGTTCCAGGGACCCCGCTCGCCAAATGCGATGCGCGACATCGCGCAGCCGAAAAGCGTGCGCAACCAGCCGATTGGATGGGGATCGCCCAGGCGCCACGTCAGAATTGTTCGGGCGTCGCCCACCACGTCGTAGAGCGCGGCGATTGAGGCAAACCCCGTGTGAAGGAACGCGTAAACATCCGCTGCGATTTCCGAAGCCCAGGGCTGCCACATCCGCCGCAAAGGCGGATCAGAGGCCAGCGCGCGACCGATCGCAGCCTCGACAGAGGCCGCCCAGCCGGTCAGATGCGCCACCTGATGCCCGGTCTCGTGAAAGAGCGAGGTCGGTCGGTACAGATTGTGCCGCACGATCTTGATGGCAGCCACCGGCATCACCGCCCCGGGCGTCCACAGACGCACACCCGCCCTGAGGATGGAGGCGCCTGTGCCCTTGTCCTGATACACCAGGACCGGCGGGCAGGCGATCCGGGCTTCGGACAGCACCGGGAGCATGCTCGCCTTGGCCATGCGGTCGAGCGCGCCGAGCGCGCCGCGAATTTTAGGGCTCGTGCGAGAGTTGACCGCGTCGCCGAGAAAATCGAGCGTCGTGTCGACCTGACCGTAGCGTCGCCGAAACCGCTGCACCCCTGCCACCGCGCGTGGCGTCAGGCTGCTCTGGGTCCGACTGCGTCGAATGAGTTCTGCTGTCGCCTCGCCGAGCGAGATCAGCTCCTCGACAATGCGGTGCATCTGTTTGCGGAGCGGCGATCCGATTTCGCGCTCCACCGACCGCCAAGCCTCTATCGACGCGAATTCCTCGGCGTCGCGAAACGTGCGCGCCGCGCCGAGCCAGTGCATCACCTGCCGTTCCAGATCGTCGCTCAGCAGCAGGTGGGGCGAAGCGGAGTGCAGGGGCGCGTTCATTTCGGTCGGCCCGGATTGAGCGCGATCGCGATCGCGGGTTTTCCGGCAAAGGCCGATTTCAGCGCGCCGGGATTGGTCAGGATCTTGCTGGGGTTCGCAATGAGCGACAGCCCGGGCACTTCGGTAAGACGCACAGTCAGCGTAACGCCCTGTGCGGGATGCTGGACGGCGCGCTGGAAGACCTCGGAATTGTCCCGCAACCAGGCGACAAGAGCCGGCAGGGTCCATTGACGAATCCGGCGAGCCAGCCCCCCCCTTGAGCCCGCCGAGGGCCGATTTCAGCGACGACAGAGACAGCTCCTCACCGGCAAGACCCCCTAGCGCAAAGGCTTCGACCTCGCCTAGGGGACTGCCCCCCCCTGCGCTGCAAGCCGCCCATCATGCCGATCAGGGTGCGGGCAAGCGCCGCGGCGCTCGCGCTGCTTTTCATCTCCAGCGCCACGCGCTGCGCACGGCGCTCGGACAGATAGTAACTCAGGACAACCGAGCGTCCGGTGGCATCGACGTGCTGGCGGAAACGGCTGGCGTCCGCAGGCCGGCTGCGGCGGCCGGTACCGCCTTGTCCCAAGGGTTCGATCACGTAGTAGCGATCGCCGGGTTTGGAGAGGCCCGGACGGCGGGCCCGCCTCTTTGGTCCATCCGTCCCAAGGCGAGGCTCCTGCAACAAGACACCTGCGGCGGCGCGGGTCAGAGGCTGCAGCGCTGCCGTCCCCATCGCGCCATGCCTGAGACCCAGTCGGCGAAGGATTTGCGAAGGGGTCGTCCCGGACATCGCCTGAACCAAGTGCAGGCGGCCGCGGAGCGGGAAGCCAAGCTCGGCCGCACCAATAACGGCGCCCAGTGCTTCGCCTCCGAAGGCAGGCAGCGCCTCGGCCATCTGTTCGGTGATCGTGACCTCGGGCACCCGGCTGTAGCGCGCATAGGGGCGCAACTCGTTCATGCGCTGCGGGACGAAAACGCCTCCGAGGCTTGGCGCCTCTTGCAGCGACTCCTTGATCAGGCTGCTGGGGAAGAATGTCGCGACGGCGCCCGAGAACGCCTCGCCTGCGGCAATCCTCACCAGTTCCTCGTCGTCGAGAACATAGGCCTCGTTCTCGGCAAAGCGCCGCACAGTGTCTTCGATGACCGCAGCAAGCGCCTCGGTCGCCACGCGGTCTTCGTCGAGCGCGCCCTCTGCTTCGGCTTCTGCTTCGAGAGAAATCAACCTCAAGCCGGCATCGACAATTGCCCGCGAGAGCGGGTTGGAGAGCTTTGGCCCGACCCAGCGCTGGATCAGCTGGGCAATAAAGCGGGCGAGGAAGTTCACGACCTTCGGGCGCCCGACAAGCCGGATACCGATCCGCAGCGCGCCAAGGAGTGCGGGGACGAATTGCTCGATCTCTGGGGAAAGATCCTGGCGGGCCTCGGCCTCTCTGAGCTGTCGAAGCAGCGTGCCGCGGGCCTCCGCCAACTTCATCGGGCGGTTTGCCCCCTGCGCATAGTCGCTCGCCTCGTCCTCCTCGGCTTTGCCGAAACCGTCGGGCATCTCGTCATCGATCACCGCTTCGGCCACCAGCATGTCGAACGACTGTGCAAGCTCGCCCATGTCATCCAGTTGCGCGGCGAAGACCCTTGCTTCGCCCTCATCCTCGCCTTCGGCCTCGAAGCGAAGCCGGGTCGCGAGCTTGCGGGCGATCGGCTGCAGCGGCGCAGGCAGCTTGCCGATTGCAAATCCCAGCACCCGCTTCAGCAACGGGCGCACCAGACCTTTCAGACGTTTCAGAACCGGACCGAGCAATTTGGACCCAGCCTTACCGATGGTCCTGGCGACGGATTTCGCCTTCTTGGCGACCCATTTTACGGCTTTGCGCGCCTTCTTGATGAGGCCGCCGATGAATTCCTCGCCGGCCGGAGTAAGATCGCTCTGGTCTGGGTCGAAGCGCTCAAGAAACTGGTCGAGTTGCGCATCGCTCAAGGACGCGAAGTCGGTCTCGGCAATGCCCTGGTGCAGACGGTCGAGATAGCTCTCGGCCTCAAAGCGAAGTCCTTCGAGTTGCATTTCCGCAAACCGCTCGCGCTCGCCTGCGTTTTCGACCGTTTCGGAGGTGAACCGGTCCGCCACCGCCATCTCTGTCTCTTCGGCGAGACCTAGAAGCGCCTCGTCGAAAGCTTCGTCCCGGAGTTCGGCAAGAAGTTCGGCGATCAGGGCTTCACTTTCACTCGGTGCCTCTCCCCAACTGTCGTCGGCGAGGCTCGAAGCACTCTCGTTCCAGGGCGTCAGGCCGGTATCCAGAGGCGAACTGGGCTCCGAAGTTTCGCGCTGGCGTATCGGATCGCCGAAAGGCGTCTCGATCTCCATGGTCTCCCATCCCGCGCTCGTGCCGCCGAATTGTTCCATCACCGCCTCCATCCGAGTCCCCCACAGACTCGCATGCCGAGCGTGTCCAGGGCGTCAGCCATGCGTTCGCGGCCTGCGCGTGGCGTGGCGTTCTGGCGTCAGCAAATCGCGCGCATTCCGTCCGACAAGAAATCTAACAGCGTCGGCGCAACGTCTTGCCGCCGTTCAGTTGGCGTTCGCAAAGCGTCCTGTGAGAGAAAGGGCGTCGTGGTTCGCGCTAGTGGATGTGCAGGGCGCCAACCATTGCTTCGAGCCTGCGGCGCAGTTGCGGATCGGGGGCGACCCCCAGTTCTTGGACCAGCCGTGCGGCGAGCGCACGGTAGCATTGCACAGCCTGGAAACGATTGCGCTGTGCCAGATGCGCCAGGATCAGCGCCTCCGCGACCGATTCATTGAGCGGCTCAGCCGTCACTGCTGCCGCGCCGGCCTGGATCGCAAGAGCGTACTGGCCGTCCTCGCTAAGGGTCCGGCAGGCGGTCTCGAGCGCCTGGACCCGCAATAGCCGAAAGCTCTCCTGCATCGGAATGAGCCATTCCTCGTGCCACCCGGGAAGGATATCCTCGCTCAAGGCCGTGATCTCTTCGAAATCCAGCTGGGCGCCCGAGATGGCACGCAGAGCAGATGCGCGGGCCTCGGTGAGATCGAGATCGGCGTCCAATGCCAAGTCGTCCCCATTCGAGCGGATCCAACCGGCGGGAGCTTGGAAAAGCGTGCGCCGGAGGTTCGACCGCGCGACCTGGTCGGTTCGGTCTGGCCAGAGCCGCGCGGCAGCGAGGGCGCGTTCGACAGGACCGTTTGAAATCGCCAGAAGAACGAACAGCCGCCTGACGGGGATCGAAAGCCGCGCGATAGGATGCATGCCCATTGATCCCACGATGCCGAGCAATCTTCCGCTCTTGTCAGACTGCATATGCTTGGGCACCGGCCTCCTCCAATCTTTTCCACGAACAAAATGCGGCCCAGTGCCACGCGTGGCCGGAGCCAGAGAAAAAAACCGTAAAAGAGAGGTCAAATACTACAGCACATCCTCGAGCCAACCGCAAGTTTGACCCCTCGAAGGGGGGGGTTCGGCGATCATTCATTTTCCCATGCGCGTTCGCTTTCGCGAATGTGCCAAAGGCTATGAGCAGTTGCAGCGAAAGCGCGTTTTCTGAAGTGGCCCCCATTTCCCGGACAGGTTCGCGGCGCTGCCGGGCTTGCCTTTTGATCATGCTGCCGCCTGTAGGTCAGGGCCCTGATGTGCCTCGACCGGTGTTCTACCTGCACGTGCGGACTAGGGCGCTCGATGTTGTAGAAAGTCATCCATTTGCCGATGCCGGCCCGGGCCGCGGACCCGGTTTCGAAGGCGCCATACACGGTGAGACATCCGGCGCGTGCTTGTCCTCGGCAGCCGCCCGGACCAGAATCGACGGGCTGGGTGCGGCGTCCCGCCGGCTGCAGGGTGATATCGACATCCAAGACCGCGCCACACATTTGACCGGCTTCCGGATGACCTGCGTTTCACCCGCAGCCCGACCGCTGGCGCAAGGCCCACAGGAAGCAGGCAATCCACCGCCGTGATCGCCATTTTCTTCGTTTTCCTTGACATCGGGCGTGTTTGGCATGCGTCCTGCCCTCATAAGAGGGGGACCCATGACCGAGGAACCGCTGGCTGACATCCTCTTGCGCATGGCGCAGGGGGAGAGGACCGCGCTGCGCAACCTCTATTCCGAAGCCGGCCCGAAACTTTTCGGGGTCTGTCTTCGTATGCTCAGGGACAGGGCCGAAGCAGAAGACGCGTTGCAGGAGATCATGGTCAAGCTGTGGAGCAAGGCGCATCAGTTCGATCCCCTGCGCGGCCAGCCCATGTCTTGGGTTGTGACCGTCGCGCGCAACCATTGCCTCGATCGCCTGCGGTCGCGCACGGCCGCACTGCGACGTGAGGCCGCCACTTCGAACGATGCGGCCATGTTCGAGGTTGCCGACGCCGCGCCGGGGCCTGAAACTCTCGTCGAACTGAAGCATGAGGCGCGACGCATCGCCGATTGCCTCGCAACGCTCGACCCGGACCGTGCCGCCGCCATCCGGAGCGCCTACCTTGACGGGCGCAGCTATGACGACATCGCGCGCACCTTCGGGATCCCGCTGAACACCCTGCGCAGCTGGCTGCATCGCGGCCTGCGCAAGCTCAAGGAGTGCATGGACGCATGACGGAAGACGAGACCCCCGATCTCGCGGCGGACTACGTGCTGGGGCTTGCCTCGGCCGAGGACCGCGCGCGGGCCGAGGACCGGATCACCCGCGATCCGGCCTTCGCGCGGGAGGTCGAGATGTGGCAGGCGCGCTTCTCGGAGTTGAACGTCGAGTTCGCGGCCGTAACGCCCCCCCTCCGCCGTGCTGGACCGGGCCGAACACAGGCTCTTCGGGGCACCCCTGCCCCAGCGCGGCGGCGTGCTTGGCTGGCTGCGCCGGGCAGTCACGGACCGGAGGACGACCGCGGGGGGCGTGCGCAGGCGTGGAGTTGCGGTTCTACTCGGGCTCGCCGTGGCGACGGCTGTGGCGCTCGTGGCGATCTGGGGCGTCCCGCTGCACCGCCCTGGCACCCATCTTGCAGAGCTTAGTGCGCCGGACCTGCAGATCGCTGTCCGCGGCGACAGCCAACGGCTGGTCTTCCGCCGACTGTCCGATGCACCCGACCCCGAGGGGAGGTCCTATCAGCTGTGGCTGATCCGCGACGGACAGGTCGCGTCCCTCGGGCTTCTCGCCCCGCGCACGACAGAGGTGCGCGCAGAGGTGCGCGCGGGCGATGTGCTGGCGGTCAGCCTGGAGCCGGCGGGGGGATCGCCCGTGGCAGGCCCAAGCGGGCCGGTGCTGGCAACAGCGCAGGTTCCGAGCCTCTAGCGCCGCGGAATTTTTTCCACGCCTTGGTGCAACGCGGCCAATCGCGCCTTCGTATCCTCTGCAGCCCCGGACAAAACCGGCGCATTCTGGAGGAAACATCATGACCAACATCAAATGCACGTCCGCCCTCGCTCTCGGCCTTGTCGCGGCCCTTGGCTTCGCGGCCCCGGCCTTTTCCGCAAACCCGATGGTCGGCGGCGCGCCGATGTACGAGTCCAAGAACATCGTCGAAAACGCGGTGAACTCTGCCGATCACACGACCCTGGTCGCCGCGGTTCAGGCGGCCGGCCTGGTCGAAACCCTTCAGGGACCCGGGCCGTTCACGGTGTTCGCCCCGACAAACGCCGCCTTCGACATGCTTCCCGCCGGAACGGTGGAGACACTGCTGAAACCCGAAAACAAGGCGATGCTGACCAAGGTTCTGACGGCGCATGTGCTGGCCGGCGACTGGACCGCCGCCAAGATCATGCAGAAGGCACGGGCGAGCTCGGACGGGCTGGCGAACTTCACGACCGTTTCTGGCGACGCGCTATCGGCCCGGATGAAGGACGGGATGCTCTACATCTATGATGAAAGCGGCACGGTTGCCCGCGTGACGATCGCCGATGTCGATCAGTCGAATGGCGTGATCCACGTCGTGGATCACGTCCTGGTGCCCAAGTAAGCGCGCCATGGACAAGCGCGCCCGCGACATCACACCTGTCGCGGGCGCATACTGCCTCGACCTCGGATAGAAGAGAAAGGGGCGCGTGGCGCTCCTTCTTCGTCACCCGCGGCTGATCGACAGCAGACAAGTCTTGGCGAATGCAGTCATGCCGCGCCAGTTACCTCTCCGCAGCTGTCACGAAAGCTCTTGGAACCGGCCCGGGAAAGGACGTTGCGGGCCTCGCGGCCGCTCTGCGCCGGGAGTTGGCCGACACCGGAGCCCCGGGAGGCCAAACAAAATTTTGGCCCCGACGCATCCAAACGGGCGCGAGCCCGAGTCCTAGGGATATCGAAGCCGCGGAATGGCCGCGCTCGAGACCTGAGGAGACTGAACGATGCACAAGACAATTTCCGCCCTGACCCTGCTGCTGACCACCTCTGCCGCCACCGGTGCGCTGGCCGACGATCATGGCGCGATGACCGCGATCGGGCTCAGCGGCGACAAGATGCTGCACGTGATCGACACGAGCTCTGCCAAGGTGACGGAGTCCATGGAAGTGACCGGCGTCGACCGGCTTCTGGGTATCGACCTGCGCCCCTCGAACGGGCAGCTGATCGGCGTCACCGACACATTCGACATCGTCGAGATCGATCCCGAGACCGGGGCGGCCACCGTGATCTCGACCATGGACAAGGAGCTTATGATCGAGGCGGGCGCGCCGGTGATCGTCGACTTCAACCCGATGGCCGACAAGCTGCGCTTCATGTCGGGCACCACCAACCACCGCGTCGACATCGAAAGCGGTGCGGTGACGGTCGACGGCTCGCTGGCCTTCGAGGAGGCCGACATGCACGCGGGCGAGGCCCCGGCCATCGTTGCGGCGGCCTATATCAACAGTTTCGGCAAGCCCGAGAGCACCGCGATGTACGACATCGACAGCACCATCGTCGCGCTGATCCGGCAGACCTCGCCCAATGACGGCACGCTGGCCGCGGTCGGCAAGCTGGGCATCGAGGGCGCGGACCACTACGCCTTCGATATCGCCACCGATGCCGAGGGCACCAACACCGCCTGGCTCGTGGCTGCGGGTCAGTTGCACACTCTCTCGCTCGACGACGGCTCCGTGCAGGAAAGCTGGGATCTCGAGGGCGCGGGCGGCGCGATGCTGCGCGACATCACCTTCATGACCGCGGAGATGTGAGGTCTCGCCTTACGTCCATGTCGGGCGCAGGCTGCATGCCTGCGCCCGGCTCGAAGAGGTCACGCAAATCGGCCACGTCTCAGCGCGCATCCGGCCCTGCCATCTCGTGTAAATTGACAGGCCGGCAAGCGGCCTCTAGCCGTAGTCCCATTGCCGCAGCGCTAGAGGGCGGCACAGGGAGAGCAGGAAGTCACGTGACGGATCATGCAGCCTTGATCAGGGCCTGTGCCGGGGGCGACAAATCCGCCCTGCGCGGCATCATGACAGCGGAGGGCGGGCGCATGCTCGGTGTCGCGCGTCGGATGCTGGGCCGGATCGACCTTGCCGAAGACGCGGTGCAGGAGGCCCTCGTGCTGGTCTGGCGCCGGGCGCATCAGTTCGACGAGAGCCGGGGCAGCGCCAAGGGCTGGCTCTACACCATCCTGCGCAACCGCTGCCTGACCATGCTGCGCAGCGAGGACCGCGAAGTGCCGACCGAACCGCAGGCAATCGACCGCGCCTCCGAGGGCGCCCTGGTCGATGCGGCCTTCGACCGGCTGCCCAGCTCGGCAGACCTGCGCGGCTGTCTCGAAGGGCTCGACGAGGCGACCCGGCGGGCGATCCTGTCCTCCTACGTGCTCGGGCACAGCCACGGCGAGATCGCCGGCCGGCTGGCAACGCCGCTGGGCACGGTAAAGGCACGTATCCGGCGCGGCCTGCTCAAGCTGAGGGAGTGCCTGTCATGACGGACCGTTCTCTTGACCTGCTGATCGACGAGGTTGTCCTCGGGCTTGCCTCGGAGGCTGATACCGCGCGTCTGGAGGAGCTCGCCGCGCGCGACCCCGAGGTGGCGGCGCGGCTTGCAAGCGCGCGTGACCGCTTCGCTCCGCTCGACGAGACTGCCGACGACCTGCCGCTGCCCGACGGGTTCTGGGATCGCCTCGCGCCGCGGCTGGATGTATCGGAGGAGAAGCCGCCTGCCCCGGAGCGTGAAACGGCGGGTGCCGAGGTGATCGACCTTGCCCCGCTGCGCGCGCGCCTGACCCGCTGGCGCTACGCCGCCGTGACCGGGATCGCCGCCAGCCTGCTGCTGGCTTGCCTGCTGGGCTGGTCCCTGCTCATGCCATCTGACCCCTTGGTCGTGGCGGTGCTGCTGGATGACCGCGGCGAAGCCATCGCGCTTGTCGAAAGCGGCCCGGACAACACCACACGCGTGACCCTGCTCGAGCGGCCTGACGTGCCTTCGGGCCAGGTGATGCAGGTCTGGACCAAGCCCGAAGACGACGGCCCGCCCGTCTCGCTGGGTCTGCTCTCTACCGGCCTGTCGCGCGTGCTGAGTGTCGAAGGTCTGCCCGAGCCGCATCCGGCGCAGCTTTACGAGATCACCTTCGAGCCCGCCGGCGGCTCGCCGACCAACCTCCCGACCGGGCCTATCCTCGGCAAGGGTCTGGCCAAGGAGCCGGTGACATGAGGCGACAGGATTGGTGGCTCTGGGCGTGACCAAGTTGGAAACCGCCCCGGGTTTGCCGGAGACTCCAACTCCCAAGAAGAAGCATCGTCGGCAAGATCACGAACAAGCCCTCTCCTGAAGTCCGCGCGCGCCGTGCGGATGGGTCTCGACGGCGCGAGCCCGCAAGGTTCTCGGTGGCGGGCGATCATGTCGATTGCCGCGAAGATAGGCCACTCGGGACACGCTGGACGACTGGGGCAAGAAGGCCGAGGTCGACGGCGGCAGGCGCGCAGGCTTTCCCGGCGACATGGCTGAGAAGAGCAAGACATTGCCCCAGTCGGCCCGAAGCCAATGGCGAGCCGACCGCGCCACCTTGCACCGGGAGACGAACGTACATTCCTCAAGCGCACGCAAAACGCGCAATTAAGTTGCGCAATTTCCCGGATTCGGGTCACACTTCTTATGTAAATGGGTGCGGGTTTCCAAGAAGACCGACGTCTTTCAATGACAGGGGCACGACCATGAAAATGAATGACCTGCCGGACCAATTTCTTTATGCGCGCAAGGGGCCTTGGCCCCAGCCTTCTCCGTCTCACCCTCTGATCTGCGCCGACGAGGTGCTGAACATCCCGCCGATGGAAGAGTTGCTTTTCAACGAAACCATCGGCGCACGCTACCTCAAGGCGCGTGTCGGCTACCCGGCTTATGCCGCGCAATACGCGGCCAGCATGGCGGGATGGAGGGGTGTTACAGCCGAGCGGTTCAATCAAATCATGACCGAAACGCTGTTCACCCGCTTCCGCGTCGAGATGCAGGACGAGGAACTTGAGGCCTGCCGCGCGGCCTTTGCCAAGGACGACGATGGGCCGGAACTGGGGAAGGCGCTGGAAACCGGGACCTGGACGAAATACGACTTCTCGGCGATGAAGAAGATCGTTCCGCTCGACGGAATGCATGTCGCTCCCACCAAGGTCTATTTCGAGGAGGACGCGACCGGAAGGAACCTCTGCCGCGTCATCGAGGTCGATGGGCTCCTGGTCCGCGACACCGACAGCTCCTTCGGCATCGCGATGGTCTACGCGCTGCAGGGCGCGTCCTACCATGTGCTCTTCGTGGTTCATCCGGCGCTGCATTTTCCGATGAATTCGGTCAATGCGATCACCAAGACTGCCCTGCCCATGAACCACCCGATCTTTCAGATGTTCCTGCCACACAGCGCCTATTCGCTGGCGCTCGACAATGCCGTGCTGGAAAGCGCGGAGTCGGTGGTGAACAACAATGCGCAGGGTACGCGGTTCGACCCGCTGACCGGCAATGCCTACAACCTCAAGCTGCTCTTCGGGGCGGGCTATGCCGGGCTGACCGAGCGCGAGGGGTACGACCCGCGCGCCTACCCCCGCTACAACTACATGAAACCGCAAATGGCGGACAGCGAGCACCCGCTGTTCCATTCCTTCTACGGCACCTGGCTGGCGCGCTACTACGAGGAGGCCTTCCTGCCGTTCTGCAAGATCGTGGCCGACTACATCAAGGATTCCGCCAATGACCCGATGATGGAGTATACCCGCCTCTGGGCGAAATACCTGCACACCCATGTCCACGGCTTCCCGAACGCAGATCAGATCGGCGAGGGCGACACGCTGGCGAAGGTCATGGCGATCTACATGTGGAACGCGTCGGTGTCGCATGGCGGCGATCACTGGAGCTTTTCCAACCAGATCACGGCGGTCGAGAAATGCCTCCGCATCCGGCGCCCGCCGCCCAAGACCCGGACTGAAGCGGAGGTCGACAACGCCAAGGAGCGGATCTTCAGCCCCAACGACATGCAGCGTGCGGCGCTCTGTCAGTACATGTTCTTCCAGGCCTGGGCGATCGAACCCAATCTCTTCGAGACCCGCTACGCCTTGCCCGACTACGGCCTGCAACAAGCCGCCAAGGCCTTCACCGAGAACCTGAGCGCTGTGAACGCAGGCCTCTTGCAGCGCGTTGCGCCGAGTACGAGCCCGGACGGCCCCAGCGCGGTTACCAACTGTCAGCCACTGCACCCCATCATGGACGGGGACACGACCATCGTGCCCTATGAGCGGACCATCCCGCAGAGCATACAGTACTGACCGGCCCGGCACGGCCCGAGGTGAAGGTGAACGAGGACATTGCCGCGGCCTCCACGCCGGTGGTCGCCGACTTCGGCCAGAAGATTGCCGAGGACCGATGCGGTGCGGTCTGGCAGGGCTCGATGCCCGATGGAACGGTGGCCTGGTTCGTCTTGCAGAGCCCGAGACGGGATACGATCGCCGTCTCGGCAGGCTTCCGCTCCGCGATCGCGCGCGCCTCGGAGGCAGGGGTCGCGCTTTGCGCACGGCCCCTCGGTCAGCTCGCGAGCGCCGGGGGCACCGTGCTGGCGGTCAACGCGGCCACGGCGGCCGGGACCGACGAGCGTCTCCTCGCGAGCCTGATCCCCCCCGCGCGGCATGCGGGTCGAGCCCTTGATCCGCAGCATGCTGGCGCTCGCGAGGCTGGTCGCGGCGCTTCATGGCCGGGGGCTTCTGCACCGGGACCTGCGCCCTGCCCGGCTTCTCATTTCGGGCGATTTCGAACAGGCGCGTTGCCTCAGCCTCGAATGTGCGACGCGGCATCATGGCCAGATCGGGCTACCTGCCTCCGAGATCGGCGCCTCGCCCGATTATGCGGCGCCCGAACTCACCGGACGGATCGAAGTGACCATCGACGTCCCCGCGGATCTCTACGCGCTCGGCGCAACTTTTGCCGAGATGATGTGCGGGCGCGTGCTTTACCCCGAGACCGGCATCGCCGAGCTGACCTATGCGCATGTCGCCCGGGACATCCCCGATTTCCACAGCGACCGCCCGGATCTGCCCGCAATGCTGGCGCGCATCACCCGGCAGCTGCTGCAGAAGGACCCAGACGACCGCTACGCCAGCGCCTTCGGACTGGTGCGCGACCTCGAACGCTGCCTTGCCCAATTCGAGAAATCCGGCGTGATCCGTCCCTTCGAGGATCTGTCCACCGAGGTCGCGACCCGCTTCCGCCTGAGCACGCGGCTCTACGGTCGCGCGCCGGAGCAGGCACGGCTGATCGACATCCTGCGCGCCGGAGTGCTTCGGGGGCAGCGCACCACCGTGTCGGTCGCCGGACCCAGCGGCATCGGCAAGACCGCCTTCGTGGCGCAGTGCCGCTGGCAACTCGTCCGGGCCGGGGCGCAGCTCGTGACCGGCAAGTTCGACCGCTTCAAGCTGGACCAGCCCTATGTCGCCTTCACCCAGGCGGCACAGGCGCTGATCCGACCACTGCTCGGTGCCGAGCCGGAGGTGCGGGATCGCTACCGCAGCGCGCTGGAGAACCAGCTTGGGCCGTCCGCCGGCCTGCTGACCGAGCTCGTGCCCGAGCTCGCCGAGGTGATGGGGCCTCAGCCGCCCCCCGAGGACATCCCTCCTGCCGAGGCGAACCGCCGCTTCGTCGGGATCGTCGCGCGGTTCATCTCTGTCTTCGCGACGCAGGACACGCCCCTCGTGCTGTTCCTCGACGATGTGCAATGGGCCGACCACGCGTCACTCAACCTGCTCGAGGCGCTGGCCGAGACCTCCGGCCTTGGTCATTTCATGGTCATCCTCGGATACCGCTCGACCGATGTGGACCCCTCGCATCCCGCCCACCGGGTGATCGAGGCCTGCCACGCGGGCGCGGCCCTGTCCGAGACACTCGTGCTCGGCCCGATGCAGAGCCGCGACGTCGCGCAGATGATGGCCGACAGCCTGGTGCGGGATCCCTCGGAACTGTCCTCGCTCGCCGAGAGGCTGACCCATGTGTCGCAGGGCAACGCCTTCTTCCTGCGCGAATATGTGACCAAGCTGGCCCGCGACGGCACGCTCTATTTCGACCCGACCGCCGCCCGATGGGAGGTCGACGACGAGGCGATGGCCGCGGCCGAGATACCCGGGTCCGTCACCGGATACATGACGGCCCGCCTGCGCAGCCTGCCGCCCCAGACGCTCGACCTGCTCGACACCGCCTCCTGCGTCGGCAGCCGGTTCGATCTCGACACGCTGGCGCGCGTCGGCAAGATGACCCGCCCGGAGGCCGCGCGATGGCTTGATCACGCCATCGACGAGACGATCATCCTGGCGCTTGGACCCGAGCATTCGGTGCTGGCGGCGCTCGGCGGGACCTCCGAGGGCACCGACCCCGGGCTGAACGCAGGCTACAGGTTCCGGCACGACCAGATCCGGCAGGTGGTGCATGAGCGGCTGCATGACGGCGCCCGGCGCGCCCGCCACCTCATGATCGCCCGCCTCGACCTGCAGGCGGCGGGCGACGACATGCTGCCGCGCCAGGCGGTACAGATCTTTGGCCATCTCGAATGGATCGATCCTGCCCAGATGACCGCCGAGGAGGTGCCGAGGTTCTTCCGGATCGGGCTCATGGCCGCGGAACAGGCGCAACTCGCGCTCGCCTTCGACAGCGCCCGGCTCTATCTCGAAACCGTCGAGGGGATGCTCGCTGCCCAGACGGCGCAGGCTCGGCCCGAGCACTGGCTCCGGCTGCACATGGCGCGAGCCAAATGCGCCTTCGCGCTCAACGACCGCGACACGATGGAGCGCAGCTCGCAGGCGGTGCTCGCGCAGTCCAAAGACCCCTATGTCATCGCCGACATCCAGAGCATGCGGATCCGCTACCTCTCGATGGAGAATGAGATGGACCAGGCCGCGGACCTCTGCATTTCCACCGCGGCGGCGCTCGGGGTCACGCTGCCGCGCCATCCCGGGCTGGGGCGCGTCCTGATCGAGGTCCTCCGAACGCTGGTGCCTCAGGGGCGACGCGACCCGCGCAGCTTCGCCGCCCTTCCCGAGGCCGAGGATCCGCGGGTGCGCGCCGCTGTCCGCCTGATGTCGCAATCCTCGACCGTGGCCTATTTCTCCGAGCCCAACCTGTTGCCGCTGCTGTGCATTTCCGGCACACGCCTGTCGCTGAAACACGGGCTCAACCCGCATGCACCCTATTCCTTTGCCGTGCTGGCGCTGGTGCTCTGCGGTGCGCTGGGGATGCTCGACCGGGGGTATAAATACGGCCTGCTGGCACTGGAGGTCGGCGCGCGCTACGGCGGCACCGCGCAATCCAAGACGAAATTCGTCTTCGACACCTTCGTGCGGCATTGGAAGGAGCCGCTCGGCGACGTGGTCACCCAGCTCTACGACAGCTGGGTGCAGAACCAGAACGCCGGGGACCAGGAAGACGCCACATATTGCGCCGGGGTGATGCTCTACACCGATTTCCTGCTGGGGCGGAGCGTCGATACGCCCGGCCGCCATCCTGAGGTTGTGGACTTCCTGCGGCGCACCAACATGCCCCATGTGAGGGACTGCTTCCTCGCTTGGGCCGAGTTGCTCGCGCTCCTGAGTCAGCCCGAGTTTCCCGAAGAGCTGACCGGTCCGGAGTTCGACTACCCGTCGCAGGTTCGGGAGTTCCTGCGCGCCGGCAACGGCGTGCAGGTCGCCATCAGCTCGATCGCCGCCGGGGTGCTCGACTTTCTCGCCGGGCGGTTCGACCGGGCCGAGGAACGTCTCGCGCTCGCCGCCAAGTACGAGAGCAATATCGTCGCGCAGGTGCTGGTGCCCGGGCTTGCCTTCCTGCGGGCGCTCAACGCGTGGCGCTTGGCCGAGGCTGACACGTCGCAGGCGCGGCGGATGCACCGCATCGCCCGCGCCCAGACCCGGCGGCTGGCCTATTGGCACCGCCACGGCAACGTCAACCTTGGGCATCCGCTCGCGCTGCTCCGGGCCGAGAGCCTCGCCGCAGAGGGCGAGGACGCGCAGGCCCTGCTCTGCCTAACCGAGGCCGAGACGCACGCCGGCCCCAACAAGCCGTTCTACACCGCGCTCGCCGCACGGGCGCAGGCCAGGCTCCTGAACCGGGCGCACCACCCGGACGCGGCCAGTGAGGCCGCCCGGCGGGCCAGCGCGGCGGCGGATACTTGGGGGTGCCCGGCGCTCGGCGACGCGATCCGGTCCGAAGCCGCGCTCCCCGCCCGCCAGAAGGACCCCGATCAGCCCGACACGCTGGCGGCCACGGACCTGCGGAACTTCATGGACCTGCTTGCCGCCATCACCGCCGAGACCGACGCCAGCATGCTGCTGCCACGGCTCGCCGAGCTGGCGCTGGCGACGGGGAGCGCCAACTTCTGCGCAATTGCGCTGCACGATCCCGCCAGCCCGGAGGGCGGCGGCGCACCGTATATCGAGGGCATGACCGCCCCGCCAGGTGGCGCCCTCACCGAGCTTGCAAGGCTGGACCGGCCACCTGCCCTTCTGCGCGCGGTCCTGGATGTCTGTCTGCGGACCGGCGCCCCGGTCGTGTCGCAGAATCCCGCCAGCGAAGACTTCGCCCCGGCAGCGCGGGACGCGGCAGAGCCGTTGCCCCGGTCGCTGTGCTGCGTGCCGATCCAGCAGGCCCGCTCGGTGCTCGGTGCGCTCTATCTGCACAGCGAGGTCACCCGACATGCCTTTTCCGGCTCGCGCATGGCGCTGGTACAGGCGCTGGCCGACCAGGCGGCGATCGCGCTGCAGAACACCCGCCTGCTGCACCATCTGCAACGGGCGCTCGATGCGCAGACCCGGCAATCCGAAGCCAACCGCCGGTTCGTCCCAGAGCACCTGATGCAGACCCTCGGACAGGCCGAGATCACCGATGTCGGGCTGAACCAATACGCCGAGACCGAGATGACCGTCGTATTTGCCGATATTCGCGGCTTCACCGCGATCTCGCACCAGGTCGGCCCGAAACAGACCATCGAGATGATCAACCGCTATCTCGAGCACGTCCAGCCGGGGATCGCCGCGCATGGCGGCTTTGTCGGCAACTACATGGGTGACGGGCTGCTGGCGCTGTTCCCGGGCGGGCCGGACATGGCGCTCTTCGGTGTGACCGCCATGGCGCGCGGCTTGAACGGCTACAATGCCAGCCGGGGCGATCTGCCGGCCCTGGCCATCGGCGCCGGTGTGCACTTGGGGCAGGTGACGCTGGGCATGATCGGCGATCCCGATCACATCCAGGTCGGCGTGCTCGGCAGCCCGGTCAACGTGACCGCGCGGCTTGACGGTTTGAACAAGGAATTCGGCAGCCGCGTTCTGGTCTCCGAAGAGACCGTGGCCCGGCTGGCGCAGCCGGAGCGCTTCGCCCTGAGGTCGCTCGGCGAGATGCGGGTCCGCGGCCTGTCGTCCGCCCTGAAGGTCCACGAATTCCTCGAGACCCACGACCCTGCCATGATCGAGGCGCTGATACGGGCACGGCCGACCTTCGAGCGGGCGGTCGCGGCCATGGCGGGGGGGGGATCCAGACCGGGCAGCGGCTCTCTTCCAGCAGGCGAGCGCGGTCGCCGGGGGCGATCCGGTTGCCGAAGCGCTGGCCCGGCGGTGCCGCGCAGGCAGCGGCGCGGAGCCGGAGGAGCACAGGCATCACGCGAGGGCGGCGCGCCCCGCGGCGGCAGGGAGGCTGCGGTCGGATGAGTGAGGCTGCGTCCCTCCTGCTCCTTGTCGCCTGCCTGCAAGCCAAGCATCTGGTCTGCGACTTCACCCTGCAATCTGCCGCTATGGCGGCGAACAAGGGCACCTACGGTCACCCGGGAGGGATCAGGCATGCAGGGCTGCACGGCTCGGTGACGCTGGTCGTGCTGCTGTTCTGGGTCTGGCCGCTCTGCGCGCTGCTGCTCGCGCTGGGAGAGATGACCCTGCACTACCACATCGACTGGGCCAAAGACCGGGTCGTGCGGCGGTATGGGTTCACCCTGCGCGATCGGGGCTTCTGGGTCGGCCTCGGCGTGGATCAGTTCCTGCACCAGTGGACCTACCTTTTGATCGCGGCCCTGGCCGCGGTGACAGATCGGTGAGCGATGCGAAGACCGGAACTGTCCATGGTTGCCTTGAGCCACGCCCTGCGCCGCCTCTTTGCCGGCGCGCTGGCCGGTCTTCTGTCCTGCCTCTACCTGTCGCTCTTCATCTCGCTGCTGTTCAGCGCCGCGGCCCCGGCCTTCCAGCACGACGCGCTGGCCTTCGGGCTGGTCGCCAGCCTCGGCGGCAGCCTGACGATCCTTGTCCCCGAGCGGATCAAGGGGCTCCTGTGGCAGGCGCAGTCGATCACCGTCATGGTCCTGCTGACGCCGGCAACCCAGATCGGCGAGGCGTTGCAGGGCAGCTCGCAGGCCTCGGCCTTCGCGACGATGGCCGCGCTGCTGTCGCTGACGGCGCTGCTCTCGGGACTTGCCATGGCGCTCTTCGGGCGGCTGCGGCTCGGGCGCCTCGGCGTGGCGGTGCCCTATCCGGTGCTGGGCGGCTTTCTCGCCGCAACCGGGATGCTGCTGGTCCTGCGCGGCCTGAGCCCCGGCGATGGCCTGCCCGCCGTGCTTGCCACCGCCGCGGATTGGGCCCCTCCCCTGCTCTGCGCCCTGGGCGCCTTTGCGCTCGCCCAGAAAGGCCATCAGACCATCGGCCTGCTGGCGTTCGGCGCTCTCTGCGTCGCGATCTCCGGCATCCTGCCGGGCGAGCCCGGTCCGCTCGCCGCGCCCGCCCCAGAGATGGCGGACCACCGGCTGCCGCTGCTGGCCGGCGTGATCGACTGGGGGCTGGTCTGGCAGCTTGCCCCGTCGATCCTCCTCGCCGCGGGGTTGAGCGTGCTGAGCGTGCTAGTCAACCTGACCGCGCTGAACCGGCAGGACGCGGACGGCCTTGATCCCGACCCCTTCCTGCGCTGGTGCCTGCCAGAGAACCTCTGGAACGCCGCCTTCTCGAGCATCGTCGCCTTTCCATCCTACGCGTTGACCCAGCTTGCCTGGCAGATCGCGCCGGCCCGCAGCCGCCTCGCGCCCCTGGGCATGGTCTTGGTCGTCGCGGGGTTTCTCGCCGTGGGCCCGGGCCGGATCCTCGACATGCCGCAGGTGCTCTTCCAGTTTCTGATGAACTACCTTGGGCTGGGTCTGATCCACGCCTGGCTGTGGAGCGCCCCGCGCCGGATGCCTCGGCCCGACGCCGCCCTGCTCTTTGCCATCCTCGGCGTGACCCTGACCTATGATTTCCTGACCGGCATTGCCGTGGGAACCGTCGCAGCGGCCCTGCGGTTCAGCTTCGCCTACGCCCGGCTGCCGGTGCGCCGGGCGCGGTTCGACGCCGCACTGCGCCGCTCCTCGGTCGAGCGCAGCGAAGCCCGGCAGCTGCGCCTTGCCGGCTCGGAGCAGGAGGCGGTCGTGGTCCAGTTGACCGGCTTTCTCTTCTTCGGCTCGGCGCCGGCGCTCGACTCCGTGCTCGACGAGGCGCTCGGCTGTGGCGCTGCCCGGGTGATCCTCGATTTCCAGGCCGTGCGGGGTGTGGACGTCTCTGCCGTCACCGGGGTGCGCCAGTTCCTGCAGCGCGCCGCCGGGCGGGGCATCGAGGTCTATCTTGCCGGCATGAACCGCGAGGTCGAGGCCGACCTGAGCCGCAGCATCGGCACGACGGCCATCGTTGTCGAACGCCTCGATGATGCGCTGCGGCTGGTCGAAGAGGACATCCTCAGCGCCGCCCCGCAGGACGATGAGCAGGACGAGTTGCGCCAGACTCTGGCGCAGATCGAGGCCGAATTCCCCGACCCTGTCCTGTCACGCCGTGCGCTTGCCGCCGGCGAGGTGTTGTTTCGGATCGGCGAGCCGCCGGACGCTCTCTACGTGCTCGAGCAGGGAACGTTGGTCGCCGAGATCAACCGCTCCGGTGTCGCCGCTTTCAGGGTCGCGGAATTCCGCCCCGGGGCGGTGGTGGGCGAGATGGGGATGGTCTCCGGCGCCCGTCGGAGCGCCTCGGTCCGGGCGTTGGAGCCCTGCACCCTGATGGAGCTGGATGCCCGAGCAATGGACCGCCTGAAACGGGACCGGCCCGACCTCGCGCTTGCGGTCACGGAACGGATCGCCGCGACGCTCGCCCGTCGCCTATCGCAATCGACTCGGCTGCTGCACATCTACGAACGCCCGCCGCAATAACCGTTGCCCGGAAGCCGCCCTTGGCGGCAACGCATTCACATCTCGGGCAGGGAATATCGCGGCAATTTGGTCTCTGTAGGGTTCCTGGTGCTTCCTTTTGGCCTTCGCCTTGGGGTATAGACATCCGAAGCAGAATTTATTCAATCATGGAAACATCTTATGTTTCCGCGCGCCTCTGACCCTGACGCTCCGCGCGCGGGCTGTCTTGCCGCCTGCCGCCCACGCCCAGGAACATTCGACAGAACAGGGGCGGCTCCGGTACGGGGCGCTGAAGCGCGGCCTTGCCATCGAGCGGGAACCCGGGGTGAACCCTTTCAAGGTCGGCATGGTCGGAGCCACGAAATCGCACGCTGGCATGGCCACCGCGCAGGAGGACACTTTCTTCGGCACGCACTCGGGCCTGCAGCCCGAGCTGCACCGCCGGGAGCGCGTGGTGATCGAGGCGCCTGACCCTGCGCTCAGTTCCTAGGGCTGGAAGCAGGCCACGGCCGGGCGCGGCGCGGTCTGGTCGGGCGACCGGGTACCGGGAGGGCGCGGGCAAGCCGCGTGAGCTGGAAGAATTCCATCGGCGCGCCCGAGCTCATCGGCGTCTGGAAGGCCCCCGCGGGGATCAGCGGTAGATCAGCGTCGGGAGCCACATCGTGATGCCCGGCACGAAGGTGACCAGCAGCAGCACGAGAACCAGCGGGATCAGGAAAGGTGCCGTGCCCGATAGCGCGCGTTCAAAGGGGATGTTGGCGACGCGGCTCAGCACGTAGAGCACCATCCCCACCGGCGGCGTCAGCAGGCCGATCATCAGGTTCAGCACCACGATCACCCCGAAGTGCACCGGGTCCACCCCGAGGTGCACCGCCACCGGCAGCAGCACCGGTACGAGGATGGTGATCGCCGCGACCGTCTCCATGAAGCAGCCGACGATGAGCAGGATGAGGTTGATCAGCAGCAGGATCACCACCGGGTTGTCCGACGCGCCGAGCAGCAGGTTCGCCGCCATCTCGGGCACCCGGTTCGAGGTCAGGATCCAGGCGAAGATCGACGCCGCGCCCACCACCAGCAGCACCACAGCCGTGGTCTCGATCGTGTCGTAGCTGACGCGGATCAGGCGGCGCAGGGTGAGCGTGCGGTAGACCACTGCCCCGAGGAAGATCGCGTAGGCGCAGGCCGCCACCGCGGCCTCGGTCGGGGTGAAGGCGCCGGTGAGGATGCCGCCGACGATGATCACCGGGGTCAGCAGCGACAGGAAGGCGCGCTTGAAGCTGAGGCCGAGCACCTTCAGCACGAAAGGCTGGTCGCGCTTGAACCCGTCGCGGCGGGCGAAATAGGCCACCATCAGCATCAGAGCCACGGCCATGACGAGCCCGGGGATGAAGCCCGCGGCGAAGAGCTGGCCGATCGAGGCGCTGGCCACCACGCCGTAGATCACCATCGGCAGCGACGGCGGGATGATCGGCCCGATGGTCGAGGAGGCGGCGGTGATGCCGACGGCGAAGTCGGTCTTGTAGCCCGCATCGCGCATCGCCTTGATCTCGATGGCGCCAAGCCCGCCCGCATCGGCCACCGCCGCGCCGGACATGCCCGCGAAGATCACCGAGGCGCCGACGTTCACATGGCCGAGCCCGCCGCGCATCCAGCCGACCAGCGCCAGCGCGAAGTTGAAGATGCGCTCGGTGATCCCGGCGGTGTTCATCAGGTTGCCGGCAAGGATGAAGAAGGGCACGGCGAGCAGCGGGAAGCTGTCGACCCCGTTCACCATGCGGTGCGCCACCACCATCGGCGGCACGGTGCCCGACAGGATGAAGGCAAGCGATGCCCCTGCCAGCGCGATGGCCACCGGCACGCCCACGATGATGAGCACGAAGAGCAGGACGAAGAGAAGCGTGATGGTCATGTCCGGGTCCTAGTCGATGGCGCGGGTTTCGTCCGCATGGGCTTCGGGGTCGATGAGTCGGCTGGTGCCGCTCGACAGGTGCCTCAGGCCGTTGATCGCGGCGTGGATCGCCATGCCCCCGAAGCAGACCGCGACGAACCAGTAGACATAGGACTTGGGCACGTCGATCGAGACCATCATGCCCCCGGTGCGGGTGGCCAGTTGCCCCGAGAGCCACGCGAGCGTCGCGAAGAAACCGGTGGTGACGAGGTCGATCACCACCTGCATGACGCGGCGCAGCGGACGCGGCACCCAGCGGTAGAGAAACTCGACCGCGATGTGGCTGTTCTTGCGCGCCGCCATGACCGAGCCGGCGAAGGTCACGCCAATCAGCAGGTAGCGGGCGATCTCCTCGGTCCAGCCGAAGGAGTCATTCAGCACGTAGCGGGTGAAGAACTGCAGGAAGACCACAAAGGCGAGCACCCAGAACAGGGCCAGCACCAGGATGTCCTGCGGGCGGATGTCGGAGAGGTCGATCTCCTTCGAATCCTCGTCGGAGATGTCGAGGGTGAAATCCTCGGGGCCGGACTCTGCGCCGATCTTGCGCGGCTCGGTATCGTCATACATGGGGGCGCCTCACGTGAGGGTCGGTTGGCCGGGGGCGAACTCCGCGCCCCCGGCTCGGGACAGCTCGGGCTTACTGACCGATGGCCTGCAGCCGGTCATAGGTCGCCTGGTCCCAGGTCGCCATGTCACCGTTGTGCATGGCTTTGACCGCCTCGATGAACGGGCCGCGGTCCACTTCGTTGACCGTCACGCCCTCGTCGATGAACCACTGCTTGAGGTTGTTCTCGGCCTCGATCACCTGCTCGGTGGCACAGGTCGCCGTGTCATCCAGCACCTGCTCGAGCGCCGCCTGGTCCTCTTCCGAGAGGCTGGTCCAGGTCGGCCCGCCGACGATGGTCAGCAGCGCGTCGGTGATGTGGCCGGTGAGGTTGATGTTGGACTGCACCTCGTAGAACTTCTTGGCCTGGATCGTCGGCAGCGGGTTCTCCTGCGCGTCCACGGTGCCCTGCTGCAGCGCGAGGTAGACCTCGGCGAAGGCGATCGGCGTCGGGTTCGCGCCGGTGGCTTTCGGGAACATCATGTAAAGCGGCGCGTTCGGCACGCGGATCTTCAGCCCGTCCATGTCGGCCGGGGTGAGGATCGGCTTGTTCGAGGTCACGTGGCGCTGCCCGTAGTAGGTGAGCGAGGTCACATGGTTGCCGGTCGCATCGGCGTAGCCCTGGGTCAGCTCGTTGAAAAGGTCGGAATTGCGGTAGGCGTCCCAATGCGCGTAGTCGCGGAACATGAAGGGTGCACCGCCGATCGCGAGCGGGCCGTAATAGCGCCCGGCGAAAAGCTGGCCGGTGTAGATGATGTCGACGGTGCCGAGGCTCAGCCCCTCGTTGATGTCCGACTCCTTGCCCAGCGTCGAGGCCGGGAAGACCTCGATCCCAAGGCGGTTGTCGGTTGCCGTCATCAGCGCGTCATTCGCCGCCACCGCGCAGGTGTGATAGGGCTCGGCGGTCTCGTAGACATGCGCGAACTTGAGCACCCGCTCGGCCTGTGCCGACGCGGGCAGCGCCGCCCCAAGCGCCACCGCCGCTGTTGTTAGGAATGCTAGTGTCTTCGTGATCCGGGTCATTTGGTTCTCCTCCCTAAATTCCCAAAACTTGGACCTTTTCAGCCGCCCACCACCTCCAATGGCGGGATGCCTTTCTCCTCCGCGAAGCGCGCCAGCGCCTCGACAGCCGTCTGATCAAGCGTCATGCCCTGCACCAAGCGGCGCCTGCCTTCCGCCCATTCCCTGTCTCCGGCCGCCATCACTTCGGCGCCCTGAGCGGTGCTCGAGCCGCGAATGGCATCCCGGTAGCGGCGGACCGTCCCGGTGAAAATCTCGAGCCCGGCAAAGGCCGCAGGGTCAAAGGCCATGACGAAGGCGCCGAGCCCGCGCGGGGTGGCCATGTCGTCGGATATCATGCCGGGCAGCTCGAAGCTGAGCGGCGCGCCCGAAAGCGCCGTGCTGAGGATCTCGGAGATCCCAGCCAGGCCCGCGCCCTTGTAGCCGAACTCGCCGCCGAGCGGCGCGAGCATCTCGGCCAGCTCGGGATCGGTGACGTTCTCGCCAAGCCCGTTCGAGGCCGTGTCGGCTGGCAGCTCGATGCCGAGCGCACGGCTGAGTTGCACCTTATTGAAGGGGATAGCGCTGGTCGCCATGTCGAAGAGCCAGGGCTCTTGCCCATCCCCCGCGGGGCCAGCCATCGAGATCGGGTTGGTGCCGTGGAACTTCTCGGCACCGCCGTGCAGCCGCACGAAGCTGTCGGAGTTGCAGAAGCAGAACCCCAAGAGCCCCTCTTCGGCAATGGCGCGCGCGTAGGCCCCAGCCGCGCCGAAGTGCGAGCTGGCCCGGATCGCCACCGCGCCCGAGCCGCTGGCGCGGGCCAGCGCCACGGCCTTGTCGACCGCGGCATAGGTGGCACGCGCCCCATGTGCATCGCCACCGTCGAGCAGCGCGGCCCCGGCGCTTTCGCGAAGGAAGCGCAGCTCGGGCGCGGGATTCAGTCGGCCCTTGGTGAAGCCTTCGAGATAATGCGGCAGCAGCCGGTAGCCATGGGTGTCGACCCCCAGCGAAGAGGCATGGCTGAGCGCACGGATCACCGCCGCCCGGGTCGGAGCATCGCAGCCCGCCGCGGCCATGGCGGCCCCGGCAAAGCGTTCCATCTCGGCCTGCATGACCCGCGACGGCGGACGCGGCGCAGCACTCGCCCCACGCTCCTGCGCCAGGTAGTTCTGCGTGGTGTCGCGAATATGGCTGCGCATCAGCGCCTCGGCTGCCTCGGTGTCGCTCGCGGCAATCAGCGCGGCGAGCTGCTCGTGCTCAGCCAGCGAGCGCGCATTCAGCTCGTGTTCGCGGCTCAACTTGTTGCGGAGCGCCTGGATGCGGAAGGACAGCATGTGATGCGTCTTTTCCAGGTACACGTTGCCGCATTCGGCAAAGATCGCGTGATGAAAGGCGTTGTCGAGCAGCTTGTAGCTGCGCGAGTCGCGGGTGGAGAGCGCGCCGGCCATCTGCCCGGTGATCTCGCGCAGTCGGGTGGCAAGCGGCAGGGCGCGGCGGGCGATGGCGAGGCGCAGCGCCTCGATTTCGAGCATTTCGCGCAACTCGCCGAGACTGCGTATGTCGTCCGGCGACATCTCGAAGACGCGCGGGCTGCGGTTCGGCCTGGTGGTTATCATGCCCTCGCACTCGAGCTGCACCAAAGCCTCGCGCACCGGGATCTTCGACATGCCGAGGTTCGCGGCCAGCTCGGACTCTCGCAGCGCCGAGCCCATGGGCAAATCGCCCGAGATGATCTGTTCCCGGATCGCATCGCGGGCCCGGTCGGACAGTTTCGGCGTGCCCTCACGCAGGGTCGGTGCATCCACGATCGTCCCTCCTCCACCTCACCGAACGGTATATGGTATACCAACGCTAGGTCAACTGTGATCTTAGAGTGGCGATGCTGAGCCTGTCGAACCGGCGGCACTCGAAGAGGTCAACGCCCTCGCCTGTAAACGCTGGGGGCAGCCACATCCAAGGCAGTGCACATGTATGGACCGGGCTTTCGCGGGTCCGCTCGGACCTGTGGCGCTCACCTGCGCACTCCTAAAAGCCCGCGACCTCGAGCAATCCATGAGCCGACGCGGCAATTTCCATGACACGGCCGTCGCCGAGAGCTTCTTCACCTTCCTCAAGCGCGAGAGGATCAGTCGCCACCCTAACCCGACCCGCCACGAAGCGCGGCGGGACGTGTTCGACGACATCGAGATGTTCAACGATCCAAAGCCCAAGCACGCGCGGAACGGAATGCTGTCACCCGTCGCGTTCGACCGGCAGCAGAAACTGCAACCAGAAGGCGTCCACGATACACGGGGCTATTCACCCCAACCTGTCCGTCGCACGGGTTGCCCGTCAGCTCAGCGCCCTGATCCGGGCCTACGGCCAGCCCGGCTGCATTGTCAGTGATAATGGCACCGAGTTCACCAGCCGGGCGATCCTGGAATGCGCCGACGAAAACGAGGCGCCATCGCACTAAATCACTCTGGGCAAGCCCCTGCAGAATGCCTTCGACGTTCGATTGTGAATCCACCGAAGCCGAGTTCCAGAGGGTCCCCCTTCGGCCCGCCCGATCGCCGCCGTCCCGCGCCAACCCGCTGGCGCGCAGCGGCGACCCCAGGTCCGGCAGGCTCAGTTCTGCCGGACGCGCAGCGCCGCCAGCACCTCTTCGGTATGCTCGCCGAGCCGGGGCGCCGGCAGACGGGCCTCGCAGGGGGTGCGGCTCAGCTTCACCGGGAAGCCCAGCATCCGCACCATGCCGCGCTCGCCGCCATGCGGCACGTCGATCGCCATCTCCTGTGCCTGGATCTGCGGGTCGGCGAAGACTTCCTTCAGCGTCTGGATCTTGCCGGTCGGCACACCCGCCCGATTGAGGCGCAGGATCCAGTTCTCGCGCGTGTCATGCGCGAGCGCCGCGTCGAGGATGCCGTGCAGCTCCTCACGCAGAGCGAAGCGCTTGTCATTGCTGTCGAACCGAGGGTCCGACAGGAGGTCCGGCAGGCCGATTTCGGCCAACAGCCGCCCCAGCACCTGGTCGTTCGAGGCGGCGATGGCGATCTGGCCATCAGCCGCGTTGTAAAGCCCGTAGGGCGCCACCAGCGGGTGATCGTTGCCGGTGCGCTGCGGGTTCTCGCCGGTGACGAAATGCTCCGACGCAAGATAGGCCATCATGCTCAGCACGCCGTTGACCATCGAGGTCTCGACCGCCTGCCCCACGCCATCGCGGTTGCGCCCATGCAGCGCCGAGACGATGCCGAAGGCGGTATAGAGCCCGGCGACGAGATCGGTCACCGGCTGCGCCGCACGCAGTGGCGGCTCGCCTTCGGGACCGTTGACGCTCATGAAACCGCTCATCGCCTGCGCAATGAAATCGAAGGCCGGCCGGTCAGTGTAGGGGCCGGTCGAGCCGAAGCCGTTGACGCTTGCCACCACCAGCCGCGGGTTGATCTCGTCGAGCCGCTCGGGCGGGAAGCCCATGCGCGCCAGCACGCCGGGGCGGAAATTCTCGACCAGCACGTCGGCGGTTTCCAGAAGCTGCGCCAGCGCGTCGCGCCCCTCGTCCGAATAGAGGTCGAGCACCACCGACTTCTTGTTGCGGTTGAAGCCCGCGAAATACCACGAGAAGCCGTTCTTGTGGTGGCCCTGCCCGCGCACCGGATCGCCGCCGGGGCTCTCGATCTTGATCACCTCGGCCCCCATGTCGCCGAGCAACATGGAACAGAAAGGCCCCGAAAGGACGCGGGTCAGGTCGATGACGCGGATGCCGTCGAGCGGCGGCTTCAGGTCCGTGCCGCTCATGCGCGACTCCCGCTCGACGAGCGGACCTCGTCGCGGCGGTACTGGCGCAGGCGCGGACCGGCTTTCATCACCTGCCCCGGCAGCCTCTCGCCGAGCGCCGCCTCGGTGCGCCGCGCGACCTCGATCAGCGCGTCCAGATCGATACCGGTCTCCACGCCGCTTTCGTGGAGCATGTAGACCAGATCCTCCGTGCAGGCGTTGCCGGTCGCACCCGGAGCGAAGGGGCAGCCGCCAATGCCGGCGACGCTGGCCTCATAACGGGTGATGCCCTCCATCAGCCCGGCATAGGCGCAGGCCAGCCCGACGCCCCGCGTGTTGTGGAAGTGCAGCGCGACATCGGCCTGCGGCACCTCGGTGGCCAGCGCCCGACAGCGCTCCTGCACCAGACGTGGCGTCGCCATCCCGGTGGTGTCGCCGAGCGTGATCTTGGTGATGCCATTGTCCGCATATGCCTTGGCCACATGCAGGATGTCCGTCACCGGCACGTCGCCCTCGAAGGGGCAGCCGAAGGCGGTGGCAATGGCGCCATAGACGGCGACCCCGGCCTCCTGCCCCATCCTTGCGATCTCGGCGGCGGCGGCCAGAGAGACGTCACGCGCGCAGTTCACATTGGCCTGGTTGTGGCTCTCGGAGGCCGAGAGGAACACCACCATCGCGTCGACCCCCGCCTCGATCGCGCGGGCGGCGCCACGGGCATTGGGCACCAGCGCGGTCAGCTCGGCGCCGCGGCTGCGGTCGATGGCCGCCATTACCTCGGCGGCATCGGCCATATTGGGCACGGCGCGCGGTGCGACAAAGGAGGTGACCTCGAGCTGCGGCACCCCTGCCGCGATCAGCCCGTTGATCATCTCGATCTTCACGTCGGTGGACACCGGCACCGGCCAGGCCTGCAGCCCGTCACGGGGGCCCACGTCCACGATCCGCACTCTTTCGGGGAATCCCTCCAGTGTGACCTGCGACATAAGCCCTCCTCCAAAAGCTGTTGATGTGGTCTACCGTCGTGGTATACCACTCGCGCAGGGAGGGTCAATCCAGACCATGAACACGGACAGGGCGGCGGATAACGCGGCATTGCCGCAGGCGGAGCGCGCATTGCAGGACATCCGGACGGATATCCTGTCGATGGCCTTTGCGCCCGGCGAGCCCGTATCGGAGCGCGCCCTTCAGGACCGCTACGGCATGTCGCGAACCCCGATCCGCGCGGCGCTGGCGGCGCTGACCGCCGAGGGGCTGGTCGACCGCGATCCGCGCGGCGGCTATATCATCGCCCCCATCGACCTGCAGGAGATCCGCGACCTCTTCGAATTCCGCGAGGAACTGGAGGACACGGCCGTGCGCCTTGCCTGCCGCCGCGCCAGCCCCGAGGCGCTGGCGGCGCTGCGTGCCACGGTCGACCGCGGCCGCACAGATTTCCGCGTCGAGGACTGGCTCGCCTCGGGGCTCGACGTGCACGTCGAGCTGGCGGCGCTCTCGGGCAACCCATTCCTGCGCGACGCGGTGCGGGCCGCTGTGGGCCGGGCGCTGCGCCTGCGCTGGCTGCTGGCCAGCGACGCCGCGCAGCGCGAGGCGGCCTGGCAGGAACATACCGAAATCCTCGATCTCGTCGCCGCCGGCGACGCGGACGAGGCGGCCCGAAAGGTCCGGTTGCACACCCGTGCGGTGCGCGACCAGATCCTCGAGGCCGTGGAGGGCGCGCGCCGGTTTCTCGGCATGCGCGGTGTCGTCGACCACAAGAGGAATGACGGCGACACGCAATGACGCCCCGGGGAGGGAGACCCCGGGAACAGGGACCCATAGGGCCACAGGACGAAAGGGAGGAACCATGTCCTACATGCGCAAATTCATCACCGGGGCCATGCTCGCCGCCGGTCTGACCGGCGTCAGCGCCGTCACCGCCAGCGCGGCGGAATGCATCGCTCCGGCCGATCCCGGCGGCGGCTGGGACTTCACCTGCCGCACCGTCGGCCGCCTGCTCACCGAGCTGGGCCTCGAAGAGAGCTCGGTGCAGGTCACCAACATGCCCGGCGGTGTCGGCGCGGTGGCCTTCGCCAACGTCGCGGGCAAGCGCGCCTCCGAGGGTGACCTGCTGGTCGCGACCTCGACCGTGGGCGTGACGCAGATCGCGCAGGGCAAATACCCGGGCGGCGTCGACGTGATGCGCTGGGTCGGCATGCTGGGCACCGATGTCGGTGTCATCGTGGTGCCCGCCGACTCCGACTACGAGACGGTCGGCGATCTGCTCGACGCGCTCAAGGCCGACCCGACCTCGGTGCCGGTGGCGGGCTCCTCGGGTGCCGGCGGCTGGGATCACATCCGCCTTCTGATGCTGGCCGATGCCGCGGGCATGGAAGGCGACGACTACAAGGCGATCCGTTGGGTGCAGTTCGACGGCGGCAGCCCTGCCGTGACGCAGATGCTCGGCGGTCAGGTCGGCGCCGTGTCGACCGACCTCGGCGAAATCGCCGGCTTCGTGGAATCGGGCGACATCAAGATCCTCGCGGCGCTCTCGGACGAGCCGATCCCGGCCTTCCCCGACGCCCCCACCGCCAAGGATCAGGGCTTCGACGTGACCGGCTACAACTGGCGCGGCTTCTACACCGGCGGCGACGTTTCGGACGAGGATTACCGGGCCTGGGTCGACGAGCTGAAATCGCTCTTCGACACGCCGGAGTGGAAGGAAGCGGCCGAGGGCAATGGGCTGATCACCGTCTGGCGCGGCGGCGATGAGTTCGAGGCCTATGTCGCCGATCAGGCCAAGCAGATGGAAGAGATCTCGCGCAGCATCGGGGTCATCAAATGATCGACCGCATCGTCGGGGCCGTGGTCTTCATGATCTCGGCCTCGGCCTTCTGGGTCGCGCGCGGATATGAGGCGGGTTTCGGGGATCCCCTGGGCCCTGCCGTGTTTCCGCAGATGGTCGCCGGAGCGGCGGCCATCCTCAGCCTCGGGCTGATCCTGCGCCCCGATCCCGACCCGGCCGCCCAGTCCCGCCCCGCGATGACCCGCCAGATCGCCACGGTGGCGGTGCTGGCGGGCTACGTTCTGCTGCTCGAGCCGCTGGGCTTTCCGCTGTCGACCACGCTCGGGACCGGCTGCCTTGCGCTGCTGTTCGGCGCGCGCCCGCTGAAGGCCGGCATCACCGGGCTTGCGGTCGGCCTGTCGCTCTTCGTGATCTTCGACACCGTGCTGGGGCTGCCCCTGCCCTTCGCTCCCGCGCTCTTCGGCTAACGAGACCTCATGGATATCCTGACCTCCCTTATCGGCGGCTTTGCCGTCGCCATGACGCCGCTCAACCTCGCGCTCGCGGTCTTCGGCTGCTTTGCCGGCACGCTGATCGGCGCGCTGCCCGGGCTCGGCCCGGTGAACGGCGTGGCGATCCTGATCCCCGTGGCCTTTGCCATGAAACTCGAGCCGGGCTCGGCGCTCATCATGCTGTCCTGCATCTACTACGGCTGCATGTATGGCGGGCGAATCAGTTCGATCATGCTCAACATCCCCGGCGACGAGCCCGCGATCATGACGACGCTCGACGGCTATCCCATGGCCCGCAAGGGCCAGGCCGCCAAGGCGCTCGGCATCTCGGCGGTGGCCTCCTTCACCGGGGCGACCTTCGCCACGCTCGGGCTGACCTTCTTCGCGCCGCTGCTCGCCAAGGCGGCGATCCACTTCGGCCCGGCGGATTACTTCGCGCTCTACGTCATGGCCTTCGCCACCATTGGCGGGGTGACCGGGGTGAACCCGTTCAAGACGCTGCTCGCGGCGGTCCTCGGGTTGCTGCTGGCCAGCGTCGGGCTCGATCCCGCAACCGGCACGGCGCGCTTCACCTTCGGCTCCTACCACCTCTACGACGGGTTCGATCCGATCGTCGCCATCGTCGGCCTCTTCGCGGTGAGCGAGATCATCATGTACTTCGAGAGCCACGCCACCTCGGGCGCGGGACCTGCCAAGCTCGGCCGCGCCCTGCCCCGGCTGCGCGAGGTCTTCGAGGGCTTCCCCGCCGCCTTGCGCGGCTCGGTGATCGGCTTCATCTGCGGCGTGCTGCCCGGCGCGGGCGCCTCGCTCGGCGCCTTCGTCTCCTACAGCACGGAAAAGCAGATCAGCGACAAGAAGGGCACCTTCGGCACCGGCGACCCGCGAGGCATCGCGGCGCCGGAAGCGGGCAACAACGCCACCGTGGGCGGCGCGCTGATCCCGATGCTGACGCTCGGCGTGCCCGGCTCCGGCACCACGGCGGTGATGCTGGCGCTGCTGGTCTCGCTGAACATCCAGCCCGGACCGCTGCTCTTCGAGCGTCAGCCGGATATCGTCTGGGGCCTCATCGCGGCGCTCTACCTGGCGAACGTGGTGCTCTTGCTGCTCAACGTGCCGATGGTCGGGCTGTTCACCCGCCTGCTGTCGCTGCCCCAATGGCTGCTTATGCCCATCGTGGTCATGGTCAGCTTCATCGGCATCTACTCGATCAGCCATTCGACATTCGATCTCTTCGTGATGATCGGTTTCGGGCTGCTTGGCTATGCCCTGCGCAAGTTCGAGATCTCGCTGGTGCCGGTGGTGCTCGGTCTGCTGCTCGGCGCCGACATGGAGAACAACCTGCGCCGGGCGCTGTCGATCTCGGGCGGGGATTTCGGCATCCTGCTGCAGAGCCCTATCGCGCTGGTCATCTATGGCTTCACCGCGCTGATGCTGATGTTCTCCTTCGGCATCGCCATGCGCCGGCGGCCCGATCCGCTGTCGGACTGAAACGGGGAGCACCCGAGGCCCTCGTCGCGACGCTTGCGCATCCGCTTTGGGCCAGAGATTTCGGTCTCCTGCGTTGCGCCTGATCTCCGCGGTGCTGCTGGCAAGTCAGCCCTAAGAAGCTGACGCCGGGGCACCGCGGTACCAGACATCAACCGGCTGGCATCTGCTTTGGCCCGGCTGGCCGCATACGGCGATCCGCCACAAAAGCGGCGTCTCCATGGCAGAGATCCAACCCCGGCTGGACACCGCTGGAAATTGCAGGTGGTCCTTCGTGATTTCTTGATCAAACATCCCGCAGCGGCGGCAGCTTCCGGCATCACGTCGAGGTCCGATCAGGCTTGTCGGGCAGGTACGAGGGATAGCTCAGCTGACCTTGTCCGCGAGCAGCGCGTCAGTATCGCGGGCGGCGGGAAGGCTCGACTGGCTGCCCCTGCGGCTGCAAGGACGCGGTCGGGGTCAGGCCCCGGTCAAGTGCAGCGGCGAACACCCCCACGAAGCAGTCACGGGCGGCGGTTGTGTCCTGCATTTTGCAGGGCACTGCGGGAACACTCACCGTCTCACCCCGCCAGCAGCTCTCGGCCCCCGCCCCCCGAGCGTACGCAGGACACCGGTGTTCACCCTGTTGGCCAGCGCAACGGCGGTGGCGTCGCAGCTGGGCCATCCCGCCATGGCCTCTGCCTCGTCCTCGTTGACGACGATCAGATCGCCCGGCGACAGGACCTTGGCCTCGAGCCGATAGGCCGGAGCAAGGTTCAAGACGCTGACTGCCTTCGACCTATGGCACCGGCGGATCAGGCGGATGACCTGATCGGGCGCGCTCTCCATTTGCATGAGCACGACATCCGCGCGGCCCAGAAGCGTGACCCGCCGCCTGTGTTGCGGACACCAGCTTAGGGTGGCCTGGCCCGGACCTCGAGCGCCACCGGGCTCAAATAGCCCGGCTCGGGATGCCGACGCCTCGGACGATAGAAGCCTTCCATCTAATCAAGAACATCGGCCCGGGCGGCGTCACCCGACGCCTCGGGAACTGACTTCGCGCGGTCCGGATCGTGGTGGAAAGACCACGAAATTGAGAGGATCGCCACGACCAATCCAGAATGGGAACTTCTCCTGGCACAAAGAGCCCGTGATGTTTGGCGAAAGGAAGTGCCCGGTTCTGATCGCGGCACCGAGGATCGCGATCGCGGAGAGGAATAGACCGAGCTCGATTGGGATCGCGCGAAGGTCGGGGCATCCCGCGCATTGATAACACGGTCTTACGCGCCTGCGTGGTTGGCCGGTCGAGCCGGACAGCAAGAATGATGGGTCCTGGATGAGTGCCCGGAGCGCACAGGGCATCAGAACTCCTGAAGCCTTCCGAAGGGGTGGTGCTCTCACGAGAGAAAGAAAATCAGGCGCATGAACGTGCAGCCGTCTTGGTGTCTCGATGCAATCCTACCGCCGAAGATCCGCAAAGCGCCCGGCTGAAATTTCAGCCGGGCGCTGGCACGTGCGACAACTCAGTCACGGACGATATGCGTCATTCCGTCGGTGTGCCACCCATCGTCCCGGCTTCGCCATCGGTCATACCGGTCCCGCTGTTCATCTCGGTGCCGGTGGCCCCCATCGCGTCACCCGTCGCCGGGGGCGGGGTCTCCTTGTCCCGGTATTGGTATTCAGGCGCGGCATCTGCTTCCTCTCGCGTCATGGCGAGCTGAATCGCGTCGCCGTCGTACTGGATGTCCAACTGGCTGTAGTCGACCGCGATATCCTTTTGGCCGATGCCGAGGAAGCCCCCGACCCCCAAGATTACGGCAGTGATCTGCCCGTCCGCGGTGATGATGAAATCCTTGATGCTGCCGATGGTTTCCCCATCCGGTGAGGTCACTGACGTGCTGAGCAGCCAATCGCCAAGCATCTCGGCGCTGTCCTGTTGCGGCACGACAGCCTCAGAGGTCGGCGGCGGGGTTTCACCTTCGGCGCTTTCGGCAGCCAAGCCCTCGGCAGGTGCGGGCTCGCTCTCCATGTTGTCGGTCGCCATGTTGTCGGTTGTGGGCGCGTCCCCCGCCATCCCAGCGTCCGGAGTTTCGCCCTCTGTCTGTTCCGCGGGGGCCTGGTCCGTCGGCTGGATGGTCGCCTCCTGTGCCCAAACCGGGCCAGTCATGATGGGGAGCGCGATGGCCGTGATATAAAGATACTTTTTCATGGTCTTGGTCCTCCTGAAGAGCCAACGGGTTCAGGCAGGAGATGGTTCGGCTGGTTTCCTGGCCTTGGCTCTCGTGACCGCCAAAGGCGCGTTTTCCCGCCTACCCAGCCAGCACAGAAAAGCAATTCGGCGCTTTCCTCGACGTGCGCGCCAACGCAGAGGAACCGAGGGGGCCTTTGCAACGTTCGCTCCGATGGCGCGTGCGTTCGTGCCACGCCCGACACAGGGGTCGGGAGCCGCAGGGGTGCCGCATTTGCATTCGGCTGGTGTCCGCCTTGAGGACTGCGGCTTGGTGGAATTCACAGGCTTGCAACCAGGCTGAAGCACACTGCGACAACAGCCTGCCCGCCGCGCATCAAGCTCTGGGTCAGAACCGTGTGATGACAGTCGCCCCGACGGACCGGAACTCGTTCATGTTCATCAGCGCCTCAGGGGCATCGGCAAGGCTGATCTTCTCCCCCACAAGCCGCGCCGGGTCGAGCTTGCCGCTGGCGACCATGTCGAGCATCGCGCCATAGCGATGCGCCTGCATGCCGTGGGAACCGAGAAGTTCGATCTCTTGGCCGACGATCTTGGGCATGGGCACCGCGGGGGCCGCGTGCTCACCAAGCATCAGGCCCACCTGCACATGCTTGCCGCGCGGGCGCAGGCAAAGGATCGAATTGGTCATCGTCACCGGGTGCCCGAGCGCGTCGAGCGAGACATGCGCGCCGCCGCGGGTGATCTCGCGGATTGCCTCGGGCACATCCGCCTCGCCCCCGTTGATGACAGCCACGGCCCCAAGATCCTTGGCCAGTGCCAACTTGGCCGGGTCGAGATCGACACCGATGACATTCGCGCCCGCCGCGGCTGCGATCATCACCGCTGACAGGCCGACACCGCCGCAGCCATGCACGGCCACCCATTGCCCGGCGCTGACCTTGCCCTGGTCGATCACCGCGCGGAAGGAGGTGGCGAAACGACAGCCGAGGCTCGCCGCGGTGGCGAAATCCATGCTCTCGGGCAGCGCCACGAGGTTCAGGTCGGCCTGGTGAATGCCGACATATTCGGCGAAGGAGCCCCAGTGGGTGAAGCCCGGCTGCTCCTGGTGCAGGCACACCTGCTGCTGCCCCGCGTGGCATTCCGAGCAACTGCCGCAGCCGCAGATGAACGGCACGGTCACCTTGTCGCCCACCTTCCAGTTGACGACGTCCCTGCCCACGGCCTCGACCACGCCAGCAAGCTCGTGCCCCGGGACATGCGGCAGTTCGATGTCGCTGTCGTGGCCCATCCAGCCATGCCAGTCGCTGCGGCAGACCCCGGTGGCCCTGACCCTGAGCACGACGCCATGCGGCTCCGGCGAAGGGTCAGCCACGGTGACCAGTTTCGGGGCTTCCTGGAATTTCTCGAACAAGACGGCTTTCATCGCAGGATCTTTCGGCTGTTCACGTTCAGTCTTCGGGAGCACAGCGGCATCGGGGAAACCCTGCTTGCCGATCTTCGTGCCGCTCGCATGTCATGCAGCAGTTCCGCCGCGACGACCAGTGGTGGCGGGGCACCCGCCACCGCTCCGGCGGCGGGCGACCTAAGGATGTCGGGGCGCGATCGCCACGGCCGGGGCTCACTCCCCCCCAGGTGCGCTCCAGCGTCGCAATCCAGTTGCGGTGGGCGATCTTCGCCAGATCCTCTTCGCCGTAGCCTGCCGCGCGCAGAGCTCCCAGCAGACGCTGCACGCCCGCCACATCCCCCATCTGCCGCGACATGAAGGTGCCGTCGAAGTCCGAGCCGAGCGCGACATGGTCAATACCGACCCGTTCAACCAGATAGTCGATGTGGCGGATCATGACGTCAAAACCCATTTCGGGGTCGCGGATCCCCTCGGGGTGAAGGAAGCGCACGCCGAAGTTCAGCCCGATCAGGCCGCCGGTCTCGCGGATCGCATCCAGTTGTCTGTCTGTTGCATTGCGGCTGTGCGGGCAGAGCGCGAAAGCGTTCGAATGCGAGGCCACCAGCGGCGCATCCGAGATCCGCGCGACATCCCGGAACCCGGCATCGTTGAGGTGCGACAGGTCGACGAGGATCCGCAGCTCGTTGCAGAGCCGAACCAGGTCCTTCCCGGCCGCGGTCAGCCCGCCACCGATATCGGGCTCGCGCCCCATCACAAAGGGCACGCCGTGGGCAAAGAGGTTGGGGCGGCTCCAGACCGGGCCCATGGTGCGCAGGCCAGCGGCATGCAGCACGTGCAGCAGGTCGAGGTCTTCGGTCGCAGCCTCGATGCCCTCGATGTGGAACACGGCGGCAAAGCTGCCCGCTGTCATGGCCGCGCGGATATCGGCGGTGCTTCGGCAGAGCGTGACCGCCCCGTCCGACTGGCGCACGATGCGATGAAGCAGCGCCGCCTGAGCAATTGTCTGCTGTAGCGCCGAGGCCTGCGGCACGCGCGGCAGGTCGCCGTTCTCGTCAAGCGTCTGATCGTCGGTGCTCACCCAGACCGCACAGAGCCCGCCCGTAAAGCGCGCGGCCTGTGCCCGAGGCAGGTCGATCTGCATGCCCGGCGCGCCGGTCAGGAAGCGGGCCTCGGCCCCGTCCCGCGCCCGCAGCAATTTCGACAGGACATCGTTATGGCCGTCGAAGACGGGGATCATCTCGCTCACAGCTGCACCTCGTGGATTTCCTGGTGGGTCGCGACGAAGGCCCGGCCCTCGGGCGTGACCCAGCCGCGGAACATGCCGGCGGTGTTGAAGGGGGCGCTGACTTGACCAGAGGCGTCCAGCGCCACCAGCCCCGCACCGATGATCCCGGTGGTCTGCGACGAGCCCGATAGGTCCACGTGCACCACGTGCTCGGCCGCCGTGCGGACGTCTTCCTTCAGGTAGGCGATCCGCGCCGCGATCTCGTGCCCGACCACGTGCCGGATGAAGAACTCGCCCTTGCCGGTGCCCGACACGGCGCAAACCCCGTCGCGCGCGTAGGTGCCGGCGCCAATCACCGGGCTGTCGCCGACCCGGCCCGCGGGCTTGTTGGTGTAGCCGCCGGTCGAGGTGGCCGCAGCGAGGTGCCCTGCCCCATCCAGCGCCACCGCGCCGACGGTGCCGTGCTTCTCGTTCTCGGTCGCCTCGGTCCCGGCGGCGGCATGCGCCTTCATCGCCGCGAGGGCCTCGATCCGTTTCGGCGTGGTGAAATAGTCCTGCGGCTCGACCGCGAGACCCGCGTCCTCAGCGAAATTGTCAGCCGCAATTCCTGTCAGGAACACTGCCCGACCGTCTTGCATCAGCGCCCGCGCCGCGCGCACCGGGTTGCGGATGCCGCGCGCGGCACTGACCGCCCCCGCCTCCAGCGTGGCCCCATCCATGATCGAGGCATCAAGCTCGTGGATGCCGTCCTCGTTCAGCGCGGCGCCGTGTCCGGCGTTGAAATGCGGGCTGTCTTCCATGACGACGACGGCGGCTTCCACTGCGGCGACGGCGGAGCCGCCTCCGGCCAGTTCCGCCCAGCCCGCAGCAAGCGCGCGCGCCAGGTCCTGCCGGGCCACGGCCCAGTCTTCCGTGCTCATGCTGTCGAGGGGCAGCACGCCGCAGCCCCCGTGAATGGCCAGTGCAATTGTCGTCATTGTCGTCTTCCTGTTGTCGTTCGGAGCCGCTCCGGTTTCCTTGCCGGGGCGGCTCGGTCTTCAGCCTAGGCGTCAGCCAAAGGAGATATCACCGATCACCCGCACACGCACACGCCGCGCACCCCCGGGGAGGTAGGCAATGGGGATGTCCTCGACTTCCAGCACCTTCAGGCTCCCGGCATCGGCACCCGCGGCGACCGCGGCGGCGCGCGCCTCGGTCTCGGCCGCCGCCAGCGCCTGCTCGCGGCTCATGTCCGAGAACACCTGGTCGACCTCGCCCGAGACCTGCGCCATGGCCGCGCCGAGCGCGTTTGCGACGCCGGCATTCTCGACCCGCAGCACCTCGGAGGCGCCGGGCACCTCGTCGGGGATCAGGAAGGCACCGCCGCCGACCGCGATCAGCGGCACATCCTCGGCCGAGGTCTTCATCTGATCGAAGTTCTCGGCCACCATGGCCCGCATCCGGGCAAGCGTGTCGTGCACGAAGGTCGGATCGAGGTCGCGGACCAGCGAGGGGTCGCCCATCTCGATCATCCCGGCGGCCACCGCGATGTCCGATGTGGTCAGCGTCTGGCCTCCGAAAACCCGGGCTTCGTGCAGGATGCGGTAACCCACCGAACGCGGTCCGATGGCGCCGGTCTCGGGGTCGACCACCGTGCCGCCGCCAAGCGCGATGGGCAGCAGGTCGGGCATCCGGAACAAGGTCCGCACGCCGCCGATATGCACGATGTTGTTGGCCTCGCGCGGGAAGCCCCCGATCAGGCAGCCGATGTCCGAGGTCGTGCCGCCGACGTCGACCACCATCGCGTCGTCGAGCCCGGTCAGGAAGGCCGCCCCGCGCATCGAGTTGGTCGGGCCCGAGGCAAAGCTGAACACCGGGTTCGCCGCCGCCACATCGGCCAGCGCCACGGTGCCATCGTTCTGCGTCAGGAAGAACGGCGCATCGAGGCCGATCTCGGCGAGCGCCGTCTTGAACGCCTGCACCGTGGTCCTGCCGAGCGATTGCAGCGAGGCGTTCAGCAGCGCGACGTTCTCGCGTTCCAGCAGGCCGATACGGCCCAGGCTGTTCGACAGGGTGATCCGCGCCTCGGGGATGATCGAGCGCACGATCTCTGCGGCGCGGTCCTCGCATTCCGTGGTCAGCGGCGAGAAGGTCGCCGAGATCGCCACCGAGGTCACCCCGGCGTCGCGGATCTTCATCGCCGCCTCGCGGATCTCGTCCTCGCGCATCTGCACCAGCGGGCTGCCATCGTATTCGTGCCCGCCATGCACCATGAAGATCATCGGATCGACCGCGCGATACAGATCCTCGGGCCAGTCGCACATCGGCGGCAGCGACGCGCCGGTCGGCAGGGCGATGCGGATCGCCGCCACCCGTTCGAGCCGGGCACGTTCCACCACGGCGTTGGTGAAATGGGTCGTGCCGATCATCACCGCGTCGAGCGGACGCGGCGTGTCGCCGATATGCGCGGCCACATGCGCGAGCGCGGATTTCACCCCCGACATCACGTCTTGCGTGGTGGGAACCTTGATCGAGGCGGTGATCTTGTCGCCGTCGATCAGCACGGCATCCGTATTGGTGCCGCCGACGTCAATGCCAATACGCTTCATTTGAATACCGATTTGAAGTCAATGTCGTAGCCGAAGGCGCGCGGGCCGACCGCGGCCACGCCCGCGGGCGTCGTGAGGATCTCGGGCGCCGGAAGCGCCACCACGCTGACGCGCTGGCCGTAGCGCACGGACTCGGTGCCGATGGCGCTGCCCGAAACGCTGTCGAGAAGGCACAGCAGGTCCGGGGTCATGGCCACGGGCTCGCCATTGCGGAAGGCCACCGCCCATTCGTTCTGGAAGGCCAGTTCGAGCGTCGCGCCGCGATCCGCGTCGATGCCTTCGATCACCGTCTTGCCGCGCAGGAAGCCGCCGGTGGTGGTGCGGTCCACGTCGACGATCTTGCCGCGGAAGATCTGCTTGCCCTTGGCGTGGTCCAGCACGGCAGCCACCGGGTCGTCATGACGGGCGCGGGCCTCGAGCACCACGCGGCCCAGCTCGGTCGCCTGGGTGATCGTGTCGTGGATGCCCCAGTCCTTGACCTCCCGGCCCGTGCGGGGCGCCTTGCAGGTCGCCGCGGTCGAGCCCACGGCGGTGCAGACCGCGCGGGAGACCTTCTCCATCCATTTCCAGCTTTCGGCGCGGGTGACGATCACCTCGTTGTCGCGCACGTCCACCAGCGACAGCGGGAACATCGACAGCCCGCCGATCGCGAAGGAGGTCATCTGTGCCTCGGGATAGGCGCGGCCCATGCAGTCCGCGTTGACCACGGGACGGCCCAGCAACGCGGCGGCGAGGAAGGGCGAGAGCGCGTTGGCTCCGCCGATCTCCAGCGCCATGATCGCGCGGAACGGGCGGCCGAGGTAGTCTTCCATCAGCTCGACGGCGCGGGCCATGTGCCGCGGATCCTTCAGCCGTTCCTGGCCGACCAGCGGTGCGCCCATACCGGAGACCACCGCGACCATGTCGTCGTCCTCCAGCTCGTCCGGTTGCAGGATCTGGATCCGCGCGCCCTCGGCATAGAGACGGCGGAGGTTCAGGGTTGAAAGATAGGGGTTGCCGCCGCCGCCCGTACCCAGAATCCACGCGCCGGTCGCGAGGGCTTCGATATTCTCTTCCGGAAATTCCTGGAGCATCTGTCCACCTTGGGCCTTGCTTGTGCCGGCCCCGCGCGTCGCGGGACCGGTCGATATCATCGGGTGTCGCCGCCGATCAGTTCGACGGGCATTCCCAGGTGAAGTTCCAGAAGTTCAGGTCCCAGCTCTGCATGGGACGGAACTCGTAGCCCTGCAGGCAGGCGTTGGCCGCGTAGCGGCGCATCGGAGCAACGGCCCAGACGGCGGGCTGCAGGTCATAGATCGATTGCTGCAGTTCCTTGTAGGTCGCGTTGATCTCGGCCGGGTCGGTCTGCGCGCGCGACTGGTCGATCAGCGCGTCGATCTCCGGGTCCTGCAGCCATTCCATCGACCACCAGGTGCCCGAGGCCTTGGAGTGGTACTGGTTGAAGAACATCGAGTCCGGCGAGGGGTAGCTCGGGCTCACGTTCACCTGCGTCGAGGCCGGGGTGGTGTCGGGGTTGGACGCCAGCTCGACGATGCGGTTCCACGGCTCGGGACGGATGTCGAGCGTGATGCCGATCTGCGCGAGGTTGGCCTGCATCAGCAGCGCCACTTCCTGCTCGAAGGCCAGCGAGGCGACGTAGCTGTTCACCAGCGTGATGTCCTCGCCCGCGTATTTGGACAGCGCCAGCTCTTCCTTGGCCTTCTCCAGGTCATAGACACCGGTCGGAATCTCGGTGTTGAAGGCGGTCTCGAAGGTGTCCGAGAGCGGGCCGTGCATCGGAACGCCGGGGTAAATGATCTCCTGGATCGTCTCGTAGTCGGTCGCATAGGCGATGGCGCGGCGCACGTGCACGTCATCGGTCGGGTAGACCTTGGTGTTCAGCTTGATCTGGAAGCCGCCGGCGGTGCGGGTCTGCAGCAGCTTGTAGCCGGGCATGTTGCCGATGGATTCGAAGGTGTCGTTGCCGAGGCCGTGCGACGAGAGGCCCAGCTCGCCCTTTTCCGCCAGCGCGCGCACGGTGGCGTCGTCCGAGGTCTGAACGAAGCGCACCTCGTCGATCGGCGTGCCCTTGTCCCAGCCGAGGAAGTAGTCGGGGTTGCGCTCGATCACCATGTCCGCCGAGCGGTTGTAGCTGACCAGCGAATACGGGCCCGAACCGACCGAGTTGTCGCCGACGTAGGCTTCCCCAAGCGTGTCATCCGCCGTCGCGTTCGCCTCGACCAGCTTCTGGTTCAGCACCAGCAGGATCGGGGTCGAAGCGAGGAAGGGCGAAAACGGGCGGTTCAGCTTGATCTCGACCGTGGTTGCGTCGGGTGCGGTCACATTGGCCGGATCGATCAGGTCGACGAGCAGGTTCGACGGGCCCTTGTTGATCTTCAGCAGGCGCTGGATCGACCAGACCGCGTCGGAGGCGCTCAGCGCCGAGCCGTCCTGGAAGGTCACGTCGTCACGCAGGTGGAAGGTGTAGGTCAGGCCGTCCTCGGAGATGTCCCAGGATGTCGCCAGATGCGGCACGATCTCGCCCGAGGGTGCGACGGTGGTCAGACCGTCGTACATGTTCACCACCGCCATGTAGCCGGTATAGTCGGTGACCTTCGCCGGATCGAGCGAGCTGAAGATCTGCATGGTGTTGACCACGGTCGACACCTTTTCCTGCGCCATGGCGACCGGTGCGGCACCAAGGCCGAGCACAGCTGCGAGGGCGAGGGCCGACAGCCCGCGTTTCTTTGCCAGAATAGACACTTTTATACTCCTGTTGGGTTTTCTTCTTGGCCTCAGGCGGCCTGCCCCAGCGGGGCAAGCGGCGCGAAGGGGATCTCGGGATAGCCAAAGGCGGCGGGGCCGACGACGTCGAGCGCGCGCGCGGAGCGCAGCAGGTCGTGGCAAGGCACGGCGAGCACCGCGATGCGCTGGCCGTAGCGCAGCATCTCGGTGGTGATCGGATAGCCGGTGTCCACGTCGAGGACGATGATCAGGTCCGGCACGGTCACCTCGACCTCGCCCTCGCGGCGGAAGATCAGGAACTCGTTCTGGATCGCGATGCTGGCGGTCTGACCCTGGAAGCCGTCGAAGCCGCCGAGCTCCAGATCACCCACGGCAAAGCCGCCGCGCAGGTGGCGCTTCAGGTCGGTGATCTTGCCAGTGAAGACATGCCGCCCACCTTCCAGCGCGCAGACGGTCGCGACCGGATCGTCGCCGTTGCGGCGCGCGTCCAGCACCGCGCGGCCAAGGCGGATCGCCTTCGTGTAGCTTTGCGGTATGGCGTTCTGCCGCACGAAGCTCGCCGGCATCGGCGCGGTGGCCAGCATCGCCGCCCCGCCCTGCGCCACCACGCAGGCCCGCGCCATGCGTTCGTGGAACACCTCGGTCACCGCGTGCTGGAACACCACCCGGTTGCCGTGCAGGTCGCACATCACCGAGGGAGTCGAGCTGTGGCCGTAGATCGAGAAGGTGGTCATCTGCATCTCGGGGAAGGCGCGGCCCATGCCGTCGCAGTCCAGGACCGGCAGGCCGCCGAGCGCTGCCGTGACCAGCGGGTTCATCGAGTTGGCGCCGCCGATCTCCTCGCAGACGATGGCGTCCATCTTGCGGCCGGTCAGCTCTTCCATGCCCTGCAGGCAGCGCAGGCCCTCGCGGCCCTCGCGGATCCGCTCGGTGCCCACCACCGGTGCGCCGATGCCGCCGATGGACATGCACAGCGCGTCATCGGCGATCTTGTCGGTCGAAAGGATGGTCATCTTGTGACCCGCCTTCATCGCCTCGCGGGTCAGCAGCTTGCCCTGATAGGGGTTGCCGCCGCCACCGGTGCCGAGGATCCCGGCGCCGACTTCCAGCGCCTCGAGATCGTCGAGTGTCAGCTCCCACAGGTCGGCGGGATCGTAGGTCAGCTCACGGGTATCAGGCATTTTCGACTTCCATTTCTGCGAGGGCCCCCATTTCCCCCACGACCTTCACGTGGATGCGGGTGGCATTGCCGGGCAGGTAGGCGAGCGGCATGTCCTCGCGCTCGATCACCTCGATGGTCTCGGCGACGGCCCCGGCGGCGATGGCCTGGGCCCGGGCTTCCGCCTCGGCCTCGGCCAGCGCGCTGTCGCGGGTGACGCCATCGGTCAGGCTGAAGATCCGGTCGGTCTCGCCCGAGATCTGCGCGATCGCCGCGCCCACCGCGTTGGCCACGGCGAAGTTCTCGGGGCGGATCACCTGCAGATCGCCGATCTGGTCGGGCATCAGCACCGAGCCGCCGCCGACCGCGATCACCGGCACCGGCTCGGCCGAGATGCGCGCCCGCTCGACACAGGTCTCGAACATCTCGGTCATGCGGGCTGCCGCTGCGGTGACCAACTCGGGATCGAGGTTTGCCAGCAGCGCGGCATCGCCGATCTCGGCCTTGCCGGTGGCCACGGCGATGTCGGTCGCGGTCAGGGTCTGACCTCCGAAGACCAGCGCCTCCTGGCGGACACGGTAGCCGACGGACTGCGGACCGATCACCACGCTCTCGGGGGTGCCCTTCACCAGCGAGCCGCCACCGAGGCCGATCGAGAAGACGTCGGGCATGCGGAAGTTCGTCCGGACCCCGCCGATGTCCACCGAGGTGGAGGCCTGCCGCGGGAAGCCGTGCGACAGCGCGCCGACGTCCGAGGTGGTGCCGCCCACGTCGACCACGATCGCCTCCTTGAGGCCGGTCAGGAAGGCCGCGCCGCGCATCGAGTTGGTGGGGCCCGAGGCAAAGGTCAGCACCGGGAAGGCGCGGACCGTATCGGCGGCCATCAACGTGCCATCGTTCTGGGTGATGAAGAAGGGCGCCTTCACGCCGGCCTGCTCCAGCGCGTGACCGAAGGCCCGCACCGTCTTGTCGGCGAGCCGCAGCAGCGAGGCGTTCATGATCGCGGCGCTTTCCCGCGCCAGCAGCCCGTGACGCCCAATGTCGCGCGACAGCACGACGCTGAGGCCGGGGCATTCCTCGATGAGGATCTCGCGGGCGCGCAGCTCCATCGCGTCGTTCACACCGGAGAAGACGCCGGTGACCGAGGCCGCCCGGATGCCTTTCTCACGAATTTCACCCGCGATCCGGCGGATCTCCCCCTCGTCCAGCGGCGACAGGATGCGGCCGTCGAACTCGTAGCCGCCCTTCACCTGGTAGCCGTGGTCGCCGACCATCTCGCGGATGTCCTCGGGCCAGTCGACCATCGGCGGCAGGCCCGCGCCCGAGGGCAGGCCGAGGCGGATGGCGGCCACCGGGTCGAGGTGCCGGCGCTCGATCACCGCATTGGTGAAATGGGTGGTGCCGATCATCACCGCGCCGATACGGGCGCGGTCGATCCCCGAGGCGTCGATCACCTGTTCCAGCGCCTCGAACACGCCCGAGGTCACGTCCTCGGTGGTCGAAGCCTTGATCCCGGCGAGGACCTCACTGCCCTTCAGCACGACGGCATCGGTATTCGTGCCGCCTACGTCAATTCCTACGCGATACACCAAAGGCTCCTTCATCAATCAGTGGTTTTGACCAGGAAGGCTGCACGCTCTTCCGGGCTGACCGCGGGCTTGTGGCGTTCCTCGTCGTCGGTAACGACCGGGATCGCCGCGATCAGCGCGCGGGTATAGGGGTGTTTCGGATCGGCGAAGATCTCGGGCGTGGCACCTTCCTCGACGATTTCGCCGCGCAGCATGATCGCCAGACGCGAGCAGAAATTGCGCATCAGCGACAAGTCGTGCGAGATCATGAAGTAGGTCAGCCCGAGCTCCTCGCGCAGTTGCAGCAGCAGCTCGATCACCGTCTTCTGCACCGACACGTCGAGCGCCGCCGTCGGCTCGTCAAGGATCAGCACCTTGGGATCGGCAGCCAGCGCACGCGCGATGGCAACGCGCTGTTTCTGCCCGCCCGACAGCTCGTGCGGATACTTGGCCAGGTAGGACACCGGCAGGCGCACCAGCTCCATCAGCTCGGCCATGCGCGCGTCGCGCGCCCCGCCTGTCAGCCCGGCGTATTTCAGCGGCAGACCCAGGCTCTGCTTCACCGTCCGCTTGGGGTTCAGCGAGGTGCCGGGGTTCTGGTAGACAATCTGCGCCAGCGGGCGACCGGGGTTCGGCGTACCGTCCACCGAAACGCTGCCGGAGGTGGGGCGCGACAGCCCCATCATCATCCGCGCCACGGTGGTCTTGCCCGAGCCCGACTCGCCCGCGAGACCGAAAATCTCGCCCTCGCGCAGGGCGATCGACACATCCTTCACCGCGGTAAAGCGCTTGCCGTGGCGGCCGAATTCCTTGCCGAGCCCGGTTGCGCTGACGATGGGCGCCTGCGCGCTGATCTGCTGGGTCTGCACCCGCGGCCCATAGAGCGGCGGCACCGCGTCCAGCAGGCCGATGGTGTACTCATGTTCGGGGGACGCGAGGATCTTCGCGCAGGGGCCGGCTTCGACGATATCGCCGTGCCGCATCACCACCACGCGGTCCGCGACCTTGCGCACCACCCCGAGGTTGTGGGTGATCATCAGCAGCGCCATGCCCTCTTCGGCCACCAGCGTGTTGATCAGGTTGAGGATCTCGTCCTGCGTGGTCACGTCGAGCGCGGTGCCCGGCTCGTCGGCGATCAGCAGCTTCGGCTGGTGCAGCAGCGCGAGGCCGATGAGCACACGCTGGCGCATGCCGCCCGACAGTTCCGACGGGTAGGCATTCATCACCCGGTCCGGGTCGGCCAGCTGCACGCGGCGCAGTACGGCGGCGATACGGGCGCGCCGCTCCGCGCGGCTCGATTTGACCCCCTCGCGACGGTCGGCGAAGCGCAGCACGTCGTCGAGATGGGTGCCGATCTTGAAGACCGGATTGAACGACGACAGCGGGTCCTGCATGATCAGCGAGAAGGCCGACCCCTTGAGGGCATCGCGCTCGCCGCGGGGCAGTTCCAGCACGTTGCGCCCCGCGACCTCGATGCGCCCGGCGCTGACCGTGGCATTGCGCGGCAGCGTGCCGAGGATCGCCTTGGCGGTGACGGATTTGCCCGAGCCGGTCTCGCCGATCAGCGCCACGCGCTCGCCCGCACCGACGGTGAAGGAGATGTCGCGCAGAACCTGACGGGTCTGGCCGTAGGAGGTGAAGAGGACGTCGAGTCCCTCGACTTTCAGAAGTGCGTCGCTCATTTCAGCCCTCCATATCGAACATGTCGCGCAGACCGTCGCCAAGAAGGTTGAAGCCGAGCGTGACGTAGAGAATGACCGCCCCGGGGCACAGCACTTCCCACCAGAAGTCGGGCATGAACTGCCGCCCGTCGGCCACCATCGAGCCGAGGTCGGGGGTCGGGGGTTTCACGCCGAAGCCGAGGAAGCTCAGCGTCGCGCCGAAGAGGATCACGAAGGCCGCATCCAGCGTCGTCTTGACCGAGATCACCGAAACGCAGTTGGGCAGGATCTCGCGGAAGAGGATGTGCATCGGGCCGGCCCCGGCGATCCGCGCGGCCTCGATGAAGTCCTCCGACGCCACCGATTTCGACACCGCGTAGATCAGCCGGGCGTGCCAGGTCCACCACAGCAGGGTGATCGCGATCATCGCGTTCATCAGCGTCGGCTGCAGCAGGTTCGACACGGCCAGCGCCATCACCAGCGGCGGCATCGCCAGCATGACGTTGGTCAGCCCGGTGATGATCCGCTCGGTCCAGCCGCCGAAATAGCCAGCGGCGAGGCCGAGCACCGTGCCGATCGGCACCGAGATCCCGAGCACGCCGATCACCAGCAGCAGCGAGATGCGCAGGCCGAAGACGGCGCGCGAGAAGATGTCGCGCCCGACTTTGTCGGTGCCGAACCAATGCGTCGCGTCCGGCGGCAGGTGGCGCGCACGGAAGTTCACCACGGCGCCCACGTCCTCCGGCTTCGGGGTGATGTAGGGCGCGAGGATCGCGAAGATCACCGCCGAGAGCACGATCAGGGTGCCGATCACCGCCGCGGGATTGCGGCTGAAGCGGTACCACATCATGTAGCTTGCGCTCAGGTCCTTGTTCGCTCCGTCCAGAGCCATCTTAACCTCGGCCATCAGCGGGCCTCCTTTCGGCGCATGCGGGGATCGATGATGGCGATCAGCACATCGACGATCAGGTTGGCGACGATGAAGAACAGGCCCGACACCAGCACCACGGCGGTCACCGCGTTCAGGTCCTTCTGCAGGATCGCGTTGAGGCCGTAGGAGGCGAAGCCGCCCCAGGAGAAGACCATCTCGATGACGAAGGCGTTGCCGATCAGCGAGGCGAACTCGAGCCCCATGATGGTCAGCGGCGCGATCGACGAGAGCTTCAGCAGGTAGCGGAAGATGATCACCCGTTCCGGCACGCCGAAGCTCTGCAGGGTCAGCACGTGATCCTTGCGGCGGTTTTCCAGCATCGCCGAGCGGGTGATGCGGGTGATCTGACCGATCCCGGCCATCGACAGGGCGACGGCAGGCAGTGCGAGATGCTGCAGCGCCGAGACGAAGACGTCAATCCGGCCGGCAAGCAGCGAGTCCACCAGCATCAGCCCGGTCGGCCCCCCCGGCGAAGCCGAGGCTGTGATCCATCCGCCCGATGATCGGCCAGTCGCCGAAGTAGCGCGCGGCCAGCAGTTGCAGCGAAATCGCGAAGAGGAAGCTCGGGATGGTCACGCCGACGAGCGAGAACAGCCGCCCGACGTGATCGACCCAACGATCGCGGAAATGGGCGGTCATGACGCCGAGTGGGATGGCCACGGCGAACATGATGACCACCGCCACCAGCACCAGTTCGACCGTCGCCGGCACCGTCTGGCCAAGGTCCGCCGTCACCGGGCGCTGCGACAGCAGCGACATGCCCAGATCGCCCTGCAAGGCGCGCCCCATGTAGGAGACGTATTGCACCGGCAGGGAGTCATCGAGCCCCATCTCGGTACGCAGCGCGCTGACCTGTTCCGGCGTGGCGGTGGGTCCCAGTGCCATGCGGGCGGGGTCGCCCGGCACCACGCGGGCCAGCACGAAAATCATGATCGAGAGCACGACCATCACCAGCACGAAAGTGCCGAGTCGGGTCAGGATCGCTAAGAACGGGTTTTGCTGCATCAGCCGGAAACCTCCCGGTTGGTCTCTTTCGGCCGACTATTCTGCAGCGTCGAGGTCTCGACAATTTGCGGATGGTATGGGTTTTGATAAAAATGGTATAGGTTTTGGAATGATCGATACCTCCCCCACTTCGGCAAGATTGTTGCGCCCAGAGCTGGTTGCTCGCATCCTGAGTGATCAGACCGGCACGGTTTTCCTCCGCGCCCCCGCTGGCGCCGGGAAATCTCTCTTGATGCGCGACGCGGCGGAACAGGTGGGGACGTCGGTCTGCGCGCTGCACACGCCGCGCGAAAGCGACGTGCAGAATGGCTGGCTGTTCTGGGATGTGCCGGGCTCTGCGCGCACCGCGCGCCTTTCGGCGCAGGTGGCGGAGACCGTCGAATATCTGGTGATCGCGCACCGCCCCGGCCAGAAGATCACCGGACTTGCCCGGCGGCTGTTGCACGGCGGCATGCAGACACTCGACGCGCGCGCGCTGAGCTTCAGCGCCGACGAGATCGGCACCCGTCTCGCCGCCCCTGTAACCCGCAGGCTGCTCGAGACCTTTGCCGGCTGGCCGGCGTTTCTGCCGCTCGCGGCGGCGCCAGACCCGGAGCTGGCCGCGTCCTACGTCGGCGAGACCTTCCTCGCGCAGCTCTCTCCCGCGCCGACGACCCGGCTGTCGATCTGGCTCGAAGCCCCCACCCCGGACCCCGACGACGATTGGTGCGACGCGCTTCCTCCGTTCCTGCTCAGCGCCCCGGAAACACAGACAGCCCTCATCGAAGCGCTGCGCAGCGCGACCACGGCGCGGCTCGAGGCGTTTTCGAAGTCTGCCGCCGTGACCGAGGTCGCCAACGCCCTCGAAGCCGCGCATCGCCCGCTGGCCGCAATGGAGCTGCTGCTCGATCACGGATATGAGGCGCATGCGGCGCAGATCCTCGCGCATTCACGCGGGCTGGAGCTCATCTACGATTCGAACCTCGACGAGTTCAGCCGGATCGTCCTGCGCTTCTCGCCCGAGGTCGTCGCGACCAACGAGACGGTGCTCTTCGCGATCACACGGACCCTGATGAAGCAGGGCGAGTTCCAGCGCGTCCGCCAGCTCGTCGCCAAGCACCTGGGCTCGGACTATCTCGACCCGCTCAAGGTGCTGTCACGCGGGACGCGGTTCTCCTTCGCGGCGCGCCGCTTTCGCCTGAACATGATGATCAGCGAGGACATGACGCCCTCCGACGCGATGCTGCAGCGGCTCGGCGAGTTCATGGCCGACTACCCGGTGGGCGACGATCAGAAATGGGCCGCGTTCTACAACGCGCTGCTGGAATTCGAGATCCGGCGGCGAAACTTCCGCGAAGCCGAGGCCGCTGCAGCCAGAGCGCTGATCTACTTCCGCAAGATCGGCGGCCATCCTTTGCTCGAATTCTTCATCCACCTGCACCTGATCGTCCTGCACCTGACGAACGGCGATGTCCGGCTCGCCCGTCCCGCCGCACGCATCGCCCGCGAAAAGCTGCAGGCCGTCACCCATCCGGTCGAACAGGAATTCCGGATGCTGCATCTAGCGGAGGCAGCGCTGGCCTACGAAGACGGCCAGCCGCAGAAACTCGTGGCCTTCGTCGAGCAGGAGTTCGACGCCTTCGCGCGCGCCGAGATCTGGCCGAGCCTGTTCCACTTCGCGGTCCAATATGCGTCGCAGGCCGTGATGGACCACTACCCCGCCAGCATTCGCCCGGGCTTCCTCGACGGTCTATGGTTGCATCTGGCCGAGCGGATGGACCTGTTTCCGGCTGTCCAGATCCGCACCGCCAACGCCTACCAGAACGAGGGCCGTATCGGCGAGGCGGAGGCAACCCTGCAAAGCCTGCCTGCCGTGCAGGCAACCCCCGCCGAGGCGATGACCCCTGACTGGCTTTCCTGCCTGACGCAGCGCAACGACATCCTGCTGGCCGCAGCCCGCCTGCGCTGCACTGTCCAGGACCCCGCGCCCGGGCCGGGCATCGACCGGCAGCTTGCCGCGCTGGAAAGCAATCCAAAGGCGACCCTGCGGGAAACCGTCGCCCTGAGGATCTGGCGGTCCCACCTTGCCCACAAGCGGCGCGACACCGCCGCGGCCCGGAGCCATCTTCAGTCGGCTCTGATCTCCGCCTCGCGGCTTGGCTGCTTCGGCGTCCTGTCCGAGCAGCGGATCTTCCTTGCCCCCCCTGCTGCGCGAGGCGCGCATCCGCCAGCACCTCGAGACCGCGCCGGACATCCGGGGAACCCTGTCGATCTACGCCGGATCCATCTCGACACCCAAGGCGAAGGCACGCGCCGGGGGCCTGACCGAGCGCGAGGCCCAGCTTTTGCAGCTGATCGCGGGGGGCTACCCCAACAAGCGGATCTCGCAGACATTGAACATCGCCGAGCCCACGGTGAAGTTCCACCTCTCGCGTCTCTACGCGAAATTGGGCGCGAAGAAACGCGGCGAAGCCATTCAGTCCGCCCATGCGCTCGGCTGGCTGTGATCGGAGCGGCGGGGGCCGCTCACGCGCGGCTCAAGCTCCATGAGCACCCGTGGTTCCCCGAAAGTCTCCGGGGGCGCCGCGCCGTATCATGGGCCAGTTGGTCAGCTCCACGAGCACCCGAAGGCTCGTTCCAGCCCTGCGTCGCTGGTCAGAAAACTGGAAGATATCCGCAAGGTATGGCTACCCCTGCTTGAGGTGATCCCTGAAGACCGGACAGCTTGCCAAGCTTGCCGCCAATGATGACGAGGAAGAACAGCATGGCCATTCACCCGATGCCCCGAGCTATTCGGCGGCAGCCAGCGCGTTCAGGCAATGCTCGGGCACCTGTCCGAGCGCATGTCCAAGCACGAACAAGACGCGCCGAGATTGAACACATGAACCACGAGCCTGTGTTGTTTCTATCGGGCCTAGGGAAACGGAATCCCGAAATTGGGAACCATGAGGGCAATGAAGCCGCTAAGTTATTGAAAGTGGTGGGTGATGAGAGACTCGAACTCCCGACATCTTCGGTGTAAACGAAGCGCTCTACCAACTGAGCTAATCACCCGTGAGGGGCGGTTTAGCCAAGCTTGGGGCGGCTTTCAAGCCTGATCCTTCGTCATCGCATCAATCCAGACGCGCGGTCCCGCCCCCTCGCGGCCGCGGCGGTCCGAGGGATTGTAGAGCGGGCAGCTCTCCAGCGACAGGCAGCCGCAGCCGATGCAGCCGTCGAGCTCGTCGCGGAGCTGCTCGAGCTGGGCAATGCGCGCATCAAGCCGCGCCCGCCAGCCCTGCGACACCGCCTGCCAGTCGGCCTTGGAGAGCGCCTTGTCGCGCGGCAGGGCGGCCAGCACCTCACGAATTTCCGCCAGCGGGATCCCGAGTTGCTGCGCCATTCGGATGACCGCGATCCGGCGCAGCTCGCGGCGGTCGAAGCGGCGGTGGTTTGCCGCGGTGCGCCAGCTTTCGATGAGGCCCTCGGATTCGTAGAAATGCAGCGTCGAGACGGCAACCCCGGCGCGGGCGGCAACCTCGCCGACGCTGAGATCATTGGCACGGGGACGGCCGACAGGGCGGGGCATGGAGGTCTCCTGCAGGGTGAGAAAGACGCTTGACCTAAAGTGGACTTGAGGATGCAGGGTCGCAGGCGTTCCGCGACTCTGCAAGCAAAGAGAGAGACACAGTGACCGCTCCGACACCCAAGACCGCCCCGCACCGCCTGAGACCCGGGATTCTCGAGCTTTTCCAACGCTGGAGGACGGCGCGCCGGATTGCACGGCGCAGCGCCGAGCTGCGCGGCGATCCCTGGCTGGCGCGTGACGTGGGCCTCGCGGATGGGGGCCCGCCGCCCCCGCCGCCGCTTCGCTACCGCGGCTGAACCGATGTGCTGAAACGAGAAGAGGCGCGCCTCGGGAAGACCGGACAGCGCGCCTCTTGGAAGAATGGTGGGTGATAAGAGATTTGAACTCCTGACATCTTCGATGTGAACGAAGCGCTCTACCACTGAGCTAATCACCCGGTAGGCGGGCTTTTACTCATATGGCATGGGGGGGCGCAAGAGGGATCGGGGCAAAAAAAATCACAAATCTTTCGGCCTGCCGCGACGACATCCCGGAGGGCGCGACCGCCGCGGCGCTTGGCCCGGCCGTCGGTGATTTCGGGGGCTCTGCCCCCGTCCGCTGGCGCGGACTCCCCCGGGATATTTGGACCTAGAAGAAAGGCAATGCGCTAACGGGCACTCGAAGAAATGCAAAGGGGCGGACCCGAAGGCCCGCCCCTGAAACTTTGTGCCGTGGTGCCGGTCAGTGCGCCGTGGCGCCGGTGGCCTTGTCTTCCTTGGCGCGCAGGGCGGCGGCGGCCTCCTCGGCCTCCTCGTCCCACTCGATGGGTTCGGGCTTGCCGATGAGCGCCATCTCCAGCACCTCGGAGACGTGCTTGACCGGGATGATCTCGAGACCGGTCTTCACGTTCTCCGGCAGCTCGGCAAGGTCCTTCTCGTTCTCTTCCGGGATGAACACCGTCTTGATGCCCCCCCCGCAGAGCCGCGAGCAGTTTCTCCTTGAGGCCGCCGATGGCCGAGGCGTTGCCACGCAGGGTGACCTCGCCGGTCATGGCGATGTCCTTGCGCACCGGCAGGCCGGTCAGCACCGAGACGATCGCCGTCACCATCGCCAGGCCGGCCGAGGGGCCGTCCTTGGGCGTGGCGCCGTCCGGCACGTGGACGTGGATGTCCATCTTGTCGAACTTCGGCGGCTTCACCCCGAGCTGCGGCGAGATCGAGCGCACGTAGCTCGAGGCCGCCTCGATCGACTCCTTCATCACGTCGCCGAGCTTGCCGGTGGTCTTCATCCGGCCCTTGCCCGGCAGGCGCAGCGCCTCGATCTGCAGCAGGTCGCCGCCGACCGACGTATAGGCAAGCCCCGTGACGACACCCACCTGGTTCTCATCCTCGGCCAGGCCGTAGCGGAACTTCTTCACGCCGAGGAAGTCGTCGAGATTCTCGCGCGTGACCTCCACGTGCTTGGTCTCGCCCTTGACGATCTTGGTCACGGCCTTGCGCGCCAGCTTGGCCACCTCGCGTTCGAGGTTCCGCACACCGGCCTCGCGCGTGTAGTAACGCAGGATGTCGGTGAGCGCCTCGTCGGTGACCGAGAACTCGCCCTTCTTCAGGCCATGCGCCTTGATCTGCTTGTCGAGCAGGTGGCGCTTGGTGATCTCGAGCTTCTCGTCCTCGGTGTAGCCCGAGAGCGGGATGATCTCCATCCGGTCGAGAAGCGGGCCGGGCATGTTGTACGAGTTCGAGGTCGTCACGAACATGACGTTCGAAAGGTCGTATTCCACCTCGAGGTAGTGGTCGACGAAGGTGCCGTTCTGTTCGGGGTCGAGCACCTCGAGCATGGCCGACGCCGGGTCGCCACGGAAGTCCTGCCCCATCTTGTCGATCTCGTCGAGCAGGATGAGCGGGTTCGTGGTCTTCGCCTTCTTCAGCGCCTGGATGATCTTGCCCGGCATCGAGCCGATGTAGGTCCGGCGGTGGCCGCGGATCTCGGATTCGTCACGCACGCCGCCCAGCGAGATGCGGATGAACTCGCGCCCGGTGGCCTTGGCCATCGACTTGCCCAGCGAAGTCTTGCCCACGCCCGGCGGGCCGACGAGGCAGAGGATCGGCCCCTTCAGCTTCTGGCTGCGCGCCTGCACAGCGAGATACTCGACGATGCGTTCCTTGACCTTGTCGAGGCTGTAGTGGTCGTGGTCGAGGATTTCCTGGGCGCGGCCTAGGTCCTTCTTCACGCGGCTCTTCACGCCCCACGGAATGGACAGCATCCAGTCGAGGTAGTTGCGCACCACGGTGGCCTCGGCGGACATCGGGCTCATGTTGCGCAGCTTCTTGAGTTCGGCCTCGGCCTTTTCCTTGGCCTCTTTCGAGAGCTTGGTGGCCTCGATCTTCTCGGCCAGCTCGTTGATCTCGTTCTGGCCGTCCTCGCCGTCGCCGAGTTCCTTCTGAATGGCCTTCATCTGCTCATTCAGGTAGTACTCGCGCTGGGTCTTCTCCATCTGCGACTTGACGCGGGTCTTGATCTTCTTCTCGACCTGCAGGACCGAAAGCTCGCCCTGCATCAGGCCATAGACCTTCTCGAGACGCTCGCTCACCGGCAGCGTTTCCAGAAGCTCCTGCTTCTGCTCGACCTCGATGCCGAGATGGCCCGCGACAAGGTCGGCAAGCTTGGCCGGATCGGTGGTCTCGGACACCGCCGAGAGCGCCTCTTCGGGGATGTTCTTCTTGACCTTGGCGTAGCGCTCGAATTCCTCGCCGACGGTGCGCACCAGCGCGGTGATCGCGGCGGGGTCGCCCGGCATCTCGGAGAGATACTCGGCCTTGGCTTCGAAGAAGCGCTCGTTCTCGAGGTATTCGGTAATCTTGACGCGCGCCTGCCCCTCGACCAGCACCTTCACGGTACCGTCGGGCAGCTTCAGCAGCTGCAGCACGTTGGCGAGCACGCCGGTCTTGTAGATACCGTCGGAATCTGGATCATCGACGGCGGGATCGATCTGGGCGGCAAGCAGGATCTGCTTGTCGTCCGCCATCACCTCTTCCAGCGCGTGCACCGATTTCTCGCGCCCTACGAAGAGCGGCACGATCATGTGCGGGAACACGACGATGTCCCGCAGCGGCAGCACCGGATAGGATGTGTTGAGAGGCTGTTGCATACGCATTCCTTGCTACTGGCAGGACGGTCCGGCCCCGGATATCGGCGACCTCTGCCGTCCCCTGTCGAGGTATTCAGGTGGGGCGCAGACGCTAACATTTCAAGCGTGCCGGACCCGTTTCCCACCAATGTGACGCTCCGCTGCGCCGGGCGCAAGCGGGCAATTCGCGGAAGGCGGGAGATTGCGGGGGGGCGCGGCACCAAAACCTTGAATCAGCCTTAACGGCAACACCGGAAACCACCGGTGCCGCGTCCCCCACCGCCCTCAGGCGGCCTCGGTCAGCGTCGGGTAGTCGGTGTAACCTTCCGCCCCGCCGCCGTAGAAGGTGCCCTGATCGCCCTCGTTGAGCGGCGCGGCCTTCTCGAGGCGCGTCACGAGGTCGGGGTTCGAGATGAACGGCCGGCCGAAGGCCACGAGATCGGCCTTGCCCGAGGCGACGGCCTCGATGGCCATCTCGCGGTCATAGCCGTTGTTGCCCATCCAGACGCCCTCGTAGAGCGCGTGCAGCTTGTCGAGGCTCTCGCCCTCGTTCAGCGCGCGCGGGCCGCCGGTGGTGCCTTCGACCACGTGCAGATAGGCCAGCTTGTAGGCGTTGAGCTTGCGCACGACGTAGTCGAACAACGGCTGCGGGTCGGCGTCGGTGATGCCGTTGGCCGGCGAGAAGGGCGACAGGCGCAGGCCAGTGCGATCGGCACCGATCTCGTCGGTCACCGCGTCCAGCACCTCGAAGAGGAAGCGTGCCCGGTTCTCGATCGAGCCGCCGTACTGGTCGTCGCGCTGGTTGGCACCGGTCTTGAGGAACTGGTCGATCAGGTAGCCGTTGGCGCCATGCACCTCGACGCCGTCGAAGCCGGCCTCGATCGCGGCGCGGGCGGCGTGGCGGTAGTCGGCGACGATGCCGGCGATCTCATCGGTTTCCAGCGCGCGGGGCGTCGAGGTTTCCTCGAAGCCGTTCAGCGTGAAGGTCTTGCCGCCTGCCGGGATGGCCGAGGGCGCGACGGGCGCCTGCCCGTCCGGCTGCAGCGAAGTGTGGCTGATCCGGCCGACGTGCCAGAGCTGGATGACGATCTTGCCGCCTTCGGCGTGCACGGCATCCGTCACCTTCTTCCAGGCCTCCACCTGCCCCGGCGAGTAGATTCCCGGGGTCTGGATGTAGCCCTTGCCCTGCGGCGAGATCTGCGAGGCTTCGGTGACGATGAGCCCGGCGCCGGCGCGCTGGCGGTAGTATTCGACGTGGAGATCGTTCACCTCGGCGGTGTCATTGTCTGCGCGGTTGCGGGTGAGCGGAGCCATCACAACGCGGTTGGCCATCTCGATGGCGCCGGCGGTGAAGGGGGTAAACAGGGCCTCGGTCATGGAGCGTCTCCCTTGCTTTGGGCCTAGATCCTACCGGGCGGACCCCGGCGTCGGACTGCAAAGATAGGCACGTGCTGCGGCGCGGCAACCGCGCAGAGCGCTGTGCGGAAATGCACGGAGGACATAGCGCTGTGCGGATGGGCCCAAACGCAGAAGCGGCGCCACGGTACCGCGGCGCCGCCTCTGGATCGGTTCAGGCCCCCTTGGCGGAGGCGCCGCATCAGAGCGGGGGGATGTCGCCCTCGGCGCGCTGCGTGTGGAACTGCTCTTCGAAGGCGGCGAAGGTGCCGCTTGCGATGGCGTCGCGCATCCCCTGCATAAGCTCCTGGTAATAATGCAGGTTGTGCCAAGTCAGCAGCATCCCCGAGATCATCTCCCCGGCGCGGTAGACGTGGTGCAGATAGGCGCGCGAGTAGCTGCGGCAGGCCGGGCAACTGCAGTGCTCATCGAGCGGGCGCGGGTCGTCCTGGTGGCGGGCGTTCTTGATGTTGACCATGCCATGCCGGGTCCAGGCCTGGCCGGTGCGGCCCGAGCGCGAGGGCAGCACGCAGTCCATCATGTCGATGCCGCGTTTCACCGCGCCGACGATGTCGTCGGGCTTGCCGACGCCCATCAGGTAGCGCGGCTTGTCCTCTGGCAGTTGGCCGGGCGCGAAATCGAGCACCTTGAACATCGCCTCCTGCCCCTCGCCCACGGCGAGGCCGCCAACCGCGTAGCCGTCGAATCCGATGGAGGTCAGCGCCTCGGCGCTCTCGCCGCGCAGGTCCTCTTCGAGCCCGCCCTGTTGGATGCCGAAGAGCATGTGGCCGGGCCGGTCGCCAAAGGCATCGCGCGAGCGCTGTGCCCATCGCATCGACAGGCGCATGCTCTGCTCGATGCGCTTGCGGTCGGCGGGCAGCGCCGGGCATTCGTCGAAGCACATGACGATGTCCGAGCCGAGCAGCCGCTGGATCTCCATCGAGCTTTCCGGCGAGAGCATGTGCTTGGAGCCGTCGATATGGCTCTTGAAGGTGACCCCTTCCTCGGTGAGCTTGCGCAGGCCGGACAGGCTCATCACCTGGAAGCCGCCGGAGTCCGTCAGGATCGGCCGCTCCCAGTTCATGAACTTGTGCAGCCCGCCGAGCCGTGCCACGCGCTCCGCGCCGGGGCGCAGCATCAGGTGGTAGGTATTGCCGAGCAGGATGTCGGCGCCGGTGGCGCGCACGTTTTCGGGCAGCATCGCCTTGACGGTGGCGGCGGTGCCCACGGGCATGAAGGCGGGGGTGCGGATCTCGCCGCGCGGGGTGGAGATCACCCCGGTGCGTGCGGCTCCGTCCCGGCCATGAAGGGTAAAGGAGGTCAGGCTCATGCGGTTCCTCTGCCCCAAAGCGGGGGATTTGCCAAGGGGCCAGCCCGGCCGCATGGCGCAAAGCAACCTGCGCCGAGGCCGGGCGGCGGTCTCAGTCCCGGCGCGGCGGGAGGTCCCGCTCAGGCGCGCGGCTCGGCCTCGACGCGGGAGCCGCGGAGCAGCCAGAGCCCATAGACCAGGTTCGGCAGGACGATCAGCAGCGGCACCACCAGCAGCCCCGGCGTCACCTCGAGACCGCCCGCCGCCTGCAACTCCTTCAGGTCGGCCATCGCGCCTGCGCTCAGCACCACGAGGAAGGTCGCGCAGTCCCAGAGCGCGTGAACGAGGATGGCACCCCAGAGCGAGCCGGTGCGCAACAGGATCGCCATGAGCATGAGCCCGGTGCAGGAGGCCGCCAGCGCCTGCATCACCGCCAGTGTGAAGCTGCCTGTCAGAAAGCCGTTGAGCACATGCACCAGGCCAAAGGCGCCGGTGGTGCATAGGATCGCCGGCCAGGGCCGCAGCCGCTCGCGCAGCGCGCCGAAGAGCACGCCGCGAAACATCACTTCCTCGGAAAAGCCGACGAGCAGCGTGTTGGCCAGCACCAGAAGCACCACGTCCGGGGCGGGCAATCCCAGCACCACCGCCAGCCCGAACATCGCGAGTACGATCAGCGCCGGCAGCCAGAGCAGCTTCAGCGTGCCGGGTGCCGGAGCTCGGAAGCCGAGATCGCGCCAGCCGCGCCAGGCAATCACGCAGACCAGCAGCACACCCGCCAGCGCGATCTGCCAAGCGATGCCCTGCGTCGCCATGTCCTCAAGCTCGACCGGTTTGCCCCGGAGCCCTGCGCCGAAGATCGTCACCGCCACCCACGCGACCAGCGTGCCGCAAGCGATGCCGAGGCGATGGCCGCCGCCAGAGGACTGCGCCACATCCGTCATTCATCGTTCTCCCTACAGCCATACCGGCTCATTCAATCGACACCACCAGCTCGAAGTTCTGCGGCGTGTCTTGCGTGCTGACCACCTCGACGTTGACATCCCCGGATTGCGGCAGCGGGCCCTTGAAGGGCACCGTGGCATCCGTGCCTTCGAGCAGGATCGACCCATCCGGGTTGCGCAGGATGTAATACATCGCACCGCCCTTCGGAACGATGTGCAGGTCGAGCACCTGCCCCGCCCGCGCGCCCAGCGCGAATTGCTTCGCCCCCCCCGGCCTCGAGCGATCCGGCAAGCGTGGCGCCGCTGGTGCCCGGGGCGAAGCTGATGCGCTCAGGGGCGAAGGCGGCCTTTTCCGCAGCCCGCGCCAAGGCGCCCTCGGCCGCGTCCGCATCCGCCAAATCGAGCGACTCGACGGTTCCATCCCGGTAGCCGAAGCACTGCCAGATGCGCCCGTCGCCATCCTCTAGGAAAACCATCGTGCCGGCCTCTGAGTACATGCTGTCGATCACCTCGCCGCCGGGCTGCGCGGCGGCGCCGCTTTCGATCAGCTTGTCGATGCATCCATCGATCACCGGCTGGACAAGCGGATCCTCGGCCCGGGCGGCATGGCCGAGGCAGAGTGCTGTCAGAAGCAGGGGCAGTGACTTCATGGTCTTTCCTCCTCGCTGTCGTTCCACCCATAGCACAGGCGATTGGCGCAACCTATCGAACTCGCGCGGCAGATCCGTCTCCCGGCACTCGAAGCCGGGCGCAGCATCGCCCGATTCTTCGGCGCTTCGATCCTCATCGCGCGCCGCTCCTCCCGCTGCGCCGTGCACCCGGCGAAATCCAACAGTCCTGCAACAATCGCCGCGCAAAGACGGAGAGGCAGGTGCTGCACCTTCGGATCGACCGGAGCCGACCCGCCCCCGCGTGGTGCCACGTCGGGCGTTACCCGCAACGATCAGTACGAGGAGTGACGGCGTGAAGGACAGCTTCAATGACAAGCCATGCGCGCGCCGCAGGGAGAGGCGCCCCTACACGGCCATGGGGGACTGGTTCGTTGACTGGCGCGGTCTCGTACCGAGGCCGAGCGCACATCTTCCCCTGCTCTGGGGCATCGGGATGGTGACCCTGATCGGCAGCCTCCTTGCGGTCGAGCCGACGCTGAACCGGATGGGGGCCGCGCTGGGGGCGGGCTCGCTCGGCCTCGCCGCATGGTCCAACCTCGTCGGGGCGCTGCTCTGCCTCGGACTGTCGATCTTTCGCAACGGGCCGCCGCGCCTGCACCTGCGGCATGTTCCCTTCTTTCTGGCCTGGACGCTGGTGCTTGGCTGCCTTTTCAAGGTCTGGCTCGTGGTGGTCGCCCGAGAGGTCGAGGCAAGCACGATCGCCCTTGTCGTCAGCACCCGTGCCTTCATGGTCTTCGGCCTTGCGGCGGTGATCGCCATGGAACGCCCGACGCTGCGGCGCTGTGCCGGGCTCGGAGTGGGCCTCGCCGCGATCTCGGGACTGCTGCTGGCGCGAGGGGCGGACATCGGCGGGACATCGGCGCTCTGGCTTTTCGCCGCTCTCGGCCTGCCGCTCCTGCTGGCCGTTCATACGCTGTTGATGGCGATGCGTCCGAAGGACCTGGACAGCTTTGCCACCACCGGGATCATGCTGCTGCTCGCAGGGAGCGTGCTGGCGATCCTGGCGCAGCAGAGCGGGCAGCTCCGCCTCCCACCCGAGGCATTCGGACCGCTCGCGCTTATCATCCTGACAGTCGGCGCGACAGCTGGGGTCGCCGTGGCTCTCGCGCTCGATCTGGTGTCCCGCGTCGGCCCGGTCTTTGCCAGCCAGATGGCCTATGTCCAGACGATCGCCGGGATCCTCTGGAGCATGCTCCTGCTCAAGGAAGACGTGCCGCCGATGACACTGGTGGCCGCGGCGCTGGTCTTCCTCGGGTTCTGGCTGGTGCAGCCGCGGGCCAGACCACGGACCGCATAGAGCCCGGAGCCGCGGCCCGCGCGCTTGTTTCAGGCCTTGATCAGCATCTTGCGTGGGATGTCGCAGAAGACCTCGGGCGCGCCATCAGCGGTGATGGCGATGGATTCCGTGGTCTCGTAGCCCCAGTTCTCCATCCACAGGCCGGTCATGAAATGGAAGGTCATCCCCGGCTGCAGCACGGTCTTGTCGCCGCGGCGGATCGACATGGTGCGCTCGCCCCAGTCCGGCGGGTAGCTGAGACCAATGGAATAGCCCGCACGGTTGTCCTTCTCGATCCCGTATTTCTCGAGCGTGCCGAAGAAGGCCTTGGCGATGTCCTCGCAGAGGTTGCCCGCCCGCGCCGCCTCGAGGCCTGCATCCATCCCCTCGAGCACCGCCTTCTCGGCGTCGAGGATCTCCTGCGGGGGATTGCCGAGGTAGATCGTGCGCGACAGAGGTACATGGTAGCGCTGGTAGCACCCGGCGATCTCGAAGAAGGTGCCCTCGTCGGGCTTCATCGGCAGGTCGTCCCAGGTGAGATGCGGCGCGGCGGCGTCCGGCCCCGAGGGCAGCAGCGGCACGATCGCCGGGTAGTCGCCGCCATGGCCGTACCATTCGTCATAGCGCAATCCCGCATCGTAGATCTCGGCCACGAGGTCGCACTTGCGGATGCCCACCTCGACCTTGTCGGCGATACGGTGGTGCATGCGCTCTACGATGCGCGCTGCCTGGCGCATGTAGTCGAGCTCCTTCTCGGATTTCACCGCACGCTGCCAGTTGATGAAGCCGGTGGTATCCTTGAACTTCGCGTTGGGCAGCCCGCTCTGCAGACGTTCGTAGGCGCGGGCCGAGAACCAGTAGTTGTCCATCTCGACGCCGACGGTGCCCTTGTCCCAGCCGCGCTCGGCGAGCTTGGCGCAGAGGTAGTCCATCGGGTGGCGTTCGGTGGACTGCACGTAGTGGTCCGGATAGCCGATGACATACTCGGGCTCCATCCAGACCGTGCGATAGGCGCCATTGGCATCCTGGCCGCGCCCGTACCAGACCGGCGGGCCGTCCGGTCCGACCAGCACGCATTGGTGCACGTAGAAGGACCAGCCGCCGTAGCCCGCGACCCATGCCATGTTTGACGGATCACTGAGGATCAACAGGTCGAGGCCCTCGCGCTCCATCCGGGCGCGGATCTTCTCAAGCCGGGCCTCGTATTCCTCGGTCGTGTATCGCTCAGGGGTTCTTTGGAGTTCGGGCATTCAGACCTCTGTTGAAAATGCGGCGAGCGCATGAGTTGCGATGGCGGTGTCCTGCACGCCGGTCCCGGTCAGGTCGGCGATGGTGATCTGCTCGGGGCCGGTGCGCCCCGGGTGGCGACCGAGCACTATCTCTCCGATTTCGGGGATGGTCTCGGGGTCCGGCGCGCAGCCGTTGGCAAGCGCGGCGCGCAGCTCGCCCATGAGGCGGGTCTGGCTGACCCTGTCGGCGACGTAGAGATCGGCGCGGGCAAGGCACTGCGGCTCAAGCTCGCATTTGCCGGGCTGGTCGCTGCCCATGGCGGTCACATGCTGGCCGGGGCGCAGCCAGTCAGCGCGCAGGATGGGCCCGGTGGCCGGCGTGGTGGTGACGATGACGTCGGCGAAACCGGCGGCCTCGGCGGGATCGGCGCTGGCGCGGACCCTGAGTTCCACCGAGGTCAGCTCCTCCGCCAGAGCCTGCGCCTTCGCCGGATCACGTGCCCAGATCACCGCCTCGGAGATCGGGCGGACGAGGCGGAGCGCCTGCAGCTGCATCCGCGCCTGCAGGCCGGCGCCGAAGATCGCGGCGCGGCTGGCGTCCGCGCGCGCCAGATGCCGTGCCGCCACGCCGCCTGCGGCCGCGGTGCGCACGTCGGTGAGATAGCCATTGTCGAGCAGCACTGCCTGCACCCGACCCGTTTCCGACGAGAGCACCACCATCAGGCCCGAGGTCGAAGGCAGACCCCTGGACGGGTTGTCGAAGAACCCGGGCGAGAGCTTCACGGCAAAGCCCGGCAACCCCGGCACATAGGCGGTCTTCACGTCGAGCTCGCCGTTCACCTCCGGCATGTGCATCGACAGGATGGGAGGCATCTCGACCCCGCCCCTCGCCAGCGTGGCGAAGGCGCTCTCCACCACGTCGATCGCCTGCGCGTCGAGCGCGACACGGTCGCGCAGTTCGGCCTCGTGCAGGATGCGGATGTCGCTCATGTCTCCTCCCCCAGAAGGGCAGCGTGGCGGGCCGGGTCGATATTGCCGCCCGAGAGCAGCAGAACCAAGGGGCCACTTTCGGCGCGCAGCTTGCCCGCGAGGATCGCCCCGGCCCCGACCGCCGCCGCGCCTTCGACGGTCTCGCCGTCCTCTCGGGCAAGGTGCCGCAGGCCTGCGGCGATCTCTGCCTCGGTGAGAAGGATCAGCGAGTCCATCAGCGCGCGGCACATGCCGAATGTCAGGCGGTTGTCGAGCCCGATGCCGCCGCCGAGCGAGTCCGCCAGCGTCTCCAGCTCCTCGACCTCGACCGGGCGCCCGGCCTTGAGGCTGGCAGCCATGGCGGCGCCCCGCTCCATGCTGATGCCGATGATGCGGATATCCGGGCGCAGCGATTTCGCAGCCAGCGCCACGCCTGCCAGAAGGCCGCCGCCCGAGAGCGGGATGGCCAATGTGGCGGCATCAGGGATCTGCGCGAGAATCTCCAGCCCCAGCGTGCCCTGTCCGGCGATCACGTCCGCATGGTCGAAGGGCGGCACCAGAGCGAAGTCCTCCTCGCGCTCGAGCCGTCGCGCCTCCTCGAAGGCCTCGTCCTGGCTTGCGCCGATCACCCTTGCCTCTGCGCCGAGCGCCTCGATTGCCTCCAGCTTGTTCTGCGGTACCAGCCGCGAGACACAGATCACCGCGGGCAGGCCGAGCTGGCGCGCCGCATGGGCCAGCGCGCGGCCATGGTTGCCGGTCGAAGCGGTGGTAACCCCGGCGACCCTGCCGAGCCGGGCGGCGGCATTGGCGGCGCCGCGCAGCTTGAAGGCGCCGGTCTGCTGATGGTGCTCGCACTTCAGCCAGACATCGCCGCCGGCCAGCTCGGTCAGGCTGGGCGAGCGCTTCACCGACGTTTCCCGGACCATGCCGCGGATCCGGCCCGCCGCCGCCTCTATGTCATCGAGCGTCACCATCTGCGTACCTTGAACAACTCCCCCGGACCGTTGCCCGAGATCCCCGCCATGTCCAGCATCGACCAGAATGAAACCTGGTTCGAACTGAGCACCGGCTTTCCGAGCATCTTTTCAAGGCGCTCGATCACCGGCACCGCCGGCAGCGCGGTGCAGGAGAGGAAAAGCGCCTCGGCGCGAGGGTCGTCGGCGGCCAGCGCCGCCTCGATCACTGCCTCTGGCGTCAGCAGCGCCATGTCGCGGTCATCCGCATAACCCATCGATTTCCGCGCCACCACCTCGACGCCATGTTGCACCAGATGGTCGGCGACGAGCGCGGTGGTCTCCTGCATGTAGGGGGCCAGCAGCGACAGCCGCCCGACTCCCAGCGCCTCGCAGGCGCGCAGCGCGGCGCTGAGCGGGGTGGTCACCGGGGCTCGGGCGCCGATCAGCGCGGCCACCTCGGCCCCAAGCACCGCGCTGGCCGAGGTGCATCCGAAGAGCAGGCCGTCGAGGGCCACGCCGGGCAGGATAAGTTCGGCGGCCTCCCGCAGATGCCGGCCGGTGCGGCGCAGGCTTTCGGGGGTGGTCGGGTTCTCGAAGGCGATGCGCGTGACATGCAGCCGCGTGCCCGCCGGCATCAGCCGCGCGGCGTCGCCCTCGAGGGTCAGGTCGGTGGCGAGGGCGATCAGCCCGAAGCGCCGCAGCAGGTCCCGGCGCAGGTCAGCGGCCGGCATGCCTCAGACCACCAGCACCGGCGTGTCGGTCAGGCTGGTCACCTTGTGGCTGACCGAGCCCAGCATGTAGCCCTCGGACGAGCCCAGCCCGCGCGAGCCGACGACGATCAGGTCGCAGCCCTTCTCCCGCGCGAAGCTGACGATGGTCCGGGCGTAGTTGCCGCCCTTGATGAAGGCCTGCACTTTCTCGGCGCCCAGCTCCCTTGCCTTCGCCTTGGCCTCCTCGGCGGCCTCGCGGGCGACGGCGCGCATGGTGTCGTCGAGGCTGCCGCCCTCGCGGTCACTGCCACGCACCATGGACAACGACGCCTCGAGCATCGAGTGGTGCCGGTAGACCGTCAGCACGAGGATTTCCGCGCCGGTGATCTTCGCCAGTTCCGCGGCCTTGCCGATCGCTTCCCAGGCGCCGTTCGAGCCGTCGTAGGCAACGAGTATCCGCTTGAACATCTCAGCCCCTCACTTGGCGAAGGCAAGGTCGCGCAGGAAGAGCGCGATCTGCGGGAAGAAGATGAGCAGCACTGCCACCCCCAGCAGCATGAGGATGAAGGGCGGCGTGCCCTTGATCACCTCGGCATAGGGGCGCTTGAAGACCGCGATGGCGGTGAAGATATCGCAGCCGAAGGGGGGGCGTGGCGCTGCCGATGGCCACCTGCAGCGTAATGATCGTGCCCACCAGCACCGGGTCGAGCCCGACGCTCTGGACCACCGGCGCGAAGATCGGCACGAGGATCAGGATCACCACGATGGGATCGACGAACATGCAGCCGACGAAGAAGGCGATGGAGATGGTGAAGAGCACGCCATATTGCCCCATCTCGTCGATGCCGATGCTGCCCAGCACCTGCTGGGGGATCTGCGCGAAGCTGATCACGTAGGAAAATGCCGCCCCTGCCCCGACGAGGATGAAGACCACGGCGGTGATCAGCCCGGTCGACTTGGCCGTGGCGTAGAGCTGCTTGACGCTCATCTCGCGGAACACCCCCATCTCGAGGATCAGCGCGTAGAGCACGCAGGCCGCGGCGGCTTCGGTGGGCGAGAAGATCCCGCCGTAGATGCCGCCCACGATGATCACCGGGAAGCCGAGCGGCCAGAGCGCCCGGCGGATGGCGCGGCCACGCTCGGCCCAGCTGGTCTTCGGCTCGGTCGGCACGTCGTTGCGGACGGCGTAGATGTAGGAATAGATCGAGAAGAGCACGAGGATCAGCAGCCCCGGCCCGATGCCGGCGATGAACAGCTCCGAGATCGAGGTGCCCGAGACCACGCCATAGATGATCATGCCGATCGAGGGCGGGATCAGGAAGGCGATGTCCGAGGAATTGACGATCAGCGCCAGCGCGAAGCTGTCCTTGTAGCCCGCCTTGAGCATGCGCGGGCGCAGCGGCCCGCCTACCGCCACCACCGTCGCCTGCGTCGAACCCGAGACCGCGCCGAAGAGCGTGCAGGCGGCGGCGGTCGAGACCGCAAGCCCGCCCTTGAGATGGCCCACGAAGGCCATGACCAGATCGATCAGCCTATTCGCCGACTGGCCGCGGGTCATGATGTCGGCGGCGAAGATGAACATCGGCACGGCGATCAGGCTCGCCGGACGGATGCCGCCGAGGATCTGCTGCACCATCGTGTCGAGCTGGCTGACCCCGCCGAAGAGCGCGACAAAGCCGATCAGCGAGCCGGCGATCAGCGGGATCATCATCGGAAAGCCCAGCAGCAGGAGCACGATCATCGTGCCGAAGATGGCAAGGGACATGTCTCAGACCTCCTCTTCGCCGGTATCGTCATAGCCTTCGAGCGTGCTGGTCGAGAGCCAGATATCCTCGTGCAGCAAGTTCTTGATGGCCGTGAGCGTGTATTGCAGCCCGGTCAGGAAGAACCCCAGCGGCGCCCAGACGATGATCCACCACACCGGGATCTGCAGCGCCGGCAGCAGCCGCCCGCGCGCGGCCTGGGTGGTCACGTAGTCGAAGGCATACCAAGCCAGAAGGAACATCGCCGCCGCGGTGACCGTCGCAATCAGCACCATCAGCACCTTGCGCAGCTTCGGCGGGGTGGCGTCGAAGAAGGCAGACATTCGAATATGGCGGCCATGACGCGCGGCATAGGAGATACCCGCGAAGGTGATCAGGATGATCAGCGCCTGGTTCAGCTCCTCGGAAAAGAACAGGCTTTGCGAAAACAGGTAGCGACCCACGACATTGGCGATGGTGTTCAGCGCCATGAGCAGCACGCCGAGCGCCAGCAGCACCGCCTCGATGCGCGCGACAGCCCCATCGATCACCCCGAGAAATCCCGGCAGCCCCGAGACATAGCCGGAATCATCGATGTCGTCATCCACCGCCGAGGTCTGCACTTCGGCGAGCAGGTCGGGGTCGAGCGCGGGCGCGCCGTGTCGGTCAGTCTTCATGCCGCTGTCCTTTTTGCTGTCGCGAAAGCGCCACGACCGCGCCGACCGACCCTTTCGGGGCAGCCGGCGCGACCTTTGGCCTTGGTGCGCTTGCGGGCGCTCAACCCTCGGCTGCGGCGGCGAGGTCAGCCTTGAGCTGGTCGAGGATCGCCTGCGCCTGCGGCCCGCCGATCTCGAGGAACTCCCCCTCGACCGAATCCGCCGTCTCCATGAAGGGCGCGCGCTGCTCCTCGCTGAGATCGGTGATGGTCATCGAGGGCTTGGCCTCCATGATCTTGTCGAGCGACTCCTCGGTCAGACCTTTCTGGTAGTCGATGATGTAGTCGAAGGCGGCGCTGATCGCGTTGTCGATCATCGCCTGGTCCTCCTCCGAGAGCCCGTCGTAGAACTCCTTGTTGGCCATCACCGCGGTGGTGAAATTGTTGTGGCCGGTGCGGGTGATGTAGTCGGTCACCTCGTACATCTTCGTCGACTCGATGAAGAAGGCCGGGTTCTCCTGCCCCTGGATGATGCCGGTCTGCAGCGAGCCGTAGACCTCGCCCCAGGGCAGCGGCGTCGGCGTGGCGCCGAAGGCCTTGTAGCTTTCCACCAGCAGCGGGTTGGTCATCACCCGGAACTTCACCTCGTCCAGGTCGGCGGGGGCCTCCACCGGCTCGGTGGTGGTCATCATCACCTCGCCCTCGGGGAACATCGTCAGCAGCTCGAGCCCCTGGTCGGCGTAGAGCGGCGGAAACATCTCGTTGATCGCCTTGGAATTCTTGAAGAAGCTCGCCAGCTGTGCGTCGTCCTGCGGCAGCAGGTAGGGCACGAAGAACACCTGCGCCTCGGGGATCAGCGCGCCGGTGAAGCCGGGCGACTGGTCTACGAACTGCAGGATGCCCGACTGGGCCTGTTCCATCGTGTCGGCAGATTCCCCAAGCGTGCCGAAGGGAAAGAGCTGGATCTCGTGGTCGGAATTGGCCTCGACCTCTTCCTTGAACTTCTGGGCGAACTTGCCCTGTACCTCGTCCATCGCCTCTTCGAAGGCATACCGCCAGGTGTCGGCGATTGCCGCACCCGAGCCGAGAAGGAGCGCCGCGGCGCTCGTTGCGAGAACTGTCTTGTAGGTCATGTCGTACCCCCTGTCGGTCTGCCCCGTCGCCAGCGGCGGCAGGGCTTGGTTTCAGGTCGCGGATCACGGTCCGCGCGGATGCGCCCAACCTCGGAGCCGAAAATACTCAAGTCAATGTCTATATTAAATCATGACAATCCGAGGGGAATCACGCATCCGCTGTCAACCCTGGGGCTGAGCCGGCGCGGGCAGCAGGGCGGCCAGAATGCCCAGGGCCTGCTCCAGATCGCCCCTGCCGAGGCCGCCGAGACAGACCCGGACCGCCGGGCGGCGGTCGGTTACGGCAAAATTCGCACCGGTCGCGACGGCGACGCCATTGCGCAGCGCCTGGCGCTGAAACGCCCGTTCCGAAAGGCCTTCTGGCAGCAGCAGCCAGCGGTGCAACGCGTAGGCGAAGCCGCCGCCCTCGCCCCCGAGGAACCGCTGGACCAGCCGGTTTCGAGCGACAAGCTCCTTGCGATGCGCCTGCAGCAGCGCGTCGGCGACGCCGCTCTCCATCCAGTCGGCGGCGATCTCGGCGATGATCGGCGTCGCCATCCAGGACACCGACAGGTGCCTGTTGACTGTGCGCTCCGAGAGATGATCGGGCATCGCGAGAATGCCGAACCGCAGCCCGGGCGAGAGGCATTTGGTCAGCCCGGTGAAATAGAAGCTCCGCTCGGGGGCGAAGCTGGCGAGCGGCGGCGGACGGCGCGGCGCAAGCGGCCCGAGCGGGTCGCATTCGAGGATGAAGAGCCCCGCAGCACTGGCCGCCTGCGCCAGCGCGGCGCGGCGCTCGCGGTCCATCACATGTGCGTAGGGTCCGGCGCCCGAGGGCAGCAGGTAAACCGCCTTCATCCGTCCGGCAGAGGCGGCAGCGGCCTCGGCCAGCGCCTCGGGCAGCATCCCGCGCGCATCCTGCGCTATGCCCTGCAGGCGCAACCCGAGCTGGCGCGCGGCGGGTTTCAGCGCGTGGCTGGTGGCCGCCTCGCAGGCGATGACATCGCCATGCCGCGCAACGGTCATCAGTGCAACGAACATCGCGGGGGTGACGCCATTGGTCACCAGCGTGCGCCCGGGCTGGGCAATCAACCCGCAGCGTGCCAGCCAGCCCGAGGCCGCGGCATCGTAGCGCGCCAGCGTCTCGCCGGGCCGCAGGGCAAACATCGTCTCATGCGGTGGGTTCTCGGCGATGCGCCGCATTGTGCTGCGCCAGGCGTCGGCGACCTGCGGCAGGTGCACCGGGGTCATCAGCGACAGGTCGAGCCGCGGCGGGCTTTCCCGGGTGCGGTGCCAGGGGAGGTTGACCGTCTCGCGCATGCCCGACTTCACGAAGCTGCCGCGCCCGACCTCGCCCGAGATCATGTCGGCGCGGATCAACTCCTCGTAGGCACGGCTCACCGTTTGCACCGAGATGCCGAGCTGCCAGGCCAGTTCGCGATGCGCCGGAAGCCGATCGCCGGGGCGCAGTTGCCCCGAGCTAATGGCGGCGACAATTCCCTGCGCGACACTGCGATAGGCGGGGCGGGTGACATCCTCGGAGGTGAGCGGCCAATGTGACATGCCCGGCAGAGTCCTGCACGATCCGGGACTTGTCCAGATTGACATGACGGGTTTTCACCGGAACAAGCGTGACATGGACTCCACCCGCCTCGACAGCAGAGACATCGCGATCCTCGCCACGCTCAGCCGCGAGGGCCGCATCGCCAAGACCGAGCTCGCGGCCCGCGTGAACCTCTCGCCGACCCCCTGCTGGGAGAGGATGAAGCGGCTCGAGAAGGCCGGGCTGATCACCGGCTACCGCGCCGAGATCGACCTCGCGTCGCTCGGCCCGCACGTGCAGGTCTTTGTCACCGTCGAGCTCGACAGCCACCGCGCCGAGAGTTTCCAGCTCTTCGAGCGCACCGTGGCAAGGATCGACGAGATCACCGGCTGCTGGGCCATCGGCGGCGGCTACGACTACCTGATGCAAGTGGTCAGCACCGATGTCGCGGCGTTCCAGGCGCTGATGGACGGGCTGCTGGAGAGCCGCGCCGGCGTGCGGCGCTATTACAGTTACATCGTCACCAAGCCGGTGAAGAACGACCCGCCCGCGCTGGGGCTGCTGCGCGACTAGGGCCGTGCCGCGGGGGCCAGAGAGTTTCTCTCCCGCGCCCCGCCATGGCAGGGGAAATTTCTGCCCCCACCCCGAACTCCCGACAAACTCTCTGCCCGCCCTGCCCCATCCTTGAGACATCCAAGGAGGTGCGCAGGCATGAGCGATCTTTCGAACAAACCGACGTTTGGACTGTCCGACCCGGAATTGCTGCCGGGGGCCGGTGATTTCGCCGGGGACGGCCGTCTCGCGGTACGCGACCCGGCGAGCGGCGCGCTGATCGCGCAGGTGGCGATCAGCGACGCCCATGGCGCCCGCGCCGCGGTGGATGCCGCCCATGCCGCCTTCGACGGCTGGGCCACCACCCTGCCGCAGGACCGCGCCGCGATCCTGCACCGCTGGCACGCGCTGATCGTGGCCGCCAAGGAAGACCTCGCCCGCATCATGGTCGCCGAACAGGGCAAGCCGATCAGCGAGGCCCGCGGCGAGATCGACTATGCCGCCAGCTTCGTGCAGTTCTACGCCGAGGAGGCGCTGCGCCCGAACATCGAGGGTGTCACCAGCCACCTGCCCGACGCCGAGATGGAGCTCTGGCGCGAGCCGGTTGGCGTGGCCGCGCTGATCACCCCGTGGAACTTCCCTTCCGCGATGATCACCCGCAAGGCCGCCGCCGCGCTGGCCGCCGGCTGCACCGTGGTCATCCACCCCTCCGCAGAGACCCCGCTCTCGGCGCTGGCGCTGGCCGAGCTGGCGCGCCGCGCCGGCTTTCCGCAGGGCGTGGTCAATACCGTGATCGGCGATGCCGCGACCATCGTCGGCGAATGGACGTCCGACAAGCGGGTGCGGGCGCTGTCCTTCACCGGTTCCACCGAGGTCGGCCGCCTGCTCTACCGCCAGTCGGCGGACACGGTGAAGCGGCTGGTGCTGGAACTGGGAGGCCACGCGCCCTTCATCGTCTTCAAGGGCGCCGACATCGATCGCGCGGTGACCGAGGCGATCAAGGCCAAGTTCGCCACCTCTGGGCAGGACTGCCTCGGGGCCAACCGCTTCTACATCCAGCGTCCCGTCTACGAGGAGTTCTGCGCCAAGTTCACGCACGCGGTCGACGCGCTGACCCTTGGCCGCGGCATGGACGATCCCGACATCGGACCGCTGATCCATGAGCGCGCCATCGACAAGCAGCAGGCCCATGTCGACGACGCGATCGCCAAGGGCGCCAGGCTGCTCACCGGCGGCGGTATCGACGCCGGCCTCGGCAAGCTCTTCTACAGGCCCACGGTGCTGGCCGACGTGCCGGATGAGGCGGCGATCATGTCCGAGGAAACCTTTGGTCCGGTCGCGCCGCTGACCGTCTTCGACACCGAGGAAGAGGTGATCGCCCGCGCCAATGCCACCGAGTACGGGCTGGTCGCCTATGTGCACAGCCTCGATCCGCGCCGCATCTACCGGCTCACCCGCGCACTGCAGTTCGGCATGGTCGCGGTCAACCGCACCAAGGTCACCGGCGCGCCGATCCCCTTCGGCGGCACCAAGCAATCCGGACTCGGCCGCGAGGGCGCCCGGCAGGGCCTCGAGGCCTTCACCGACATCAAATACGTCTGCCGCGACTGGGGCTGAAGCCCTTCGGCGGACGAGGCAGACCACATAAGGAGACGACATGCTGACCAACGACCAACTCGCCAAATGGGACCGCGAGAACTTCTTCCACCCGTCGACCAACCTTGGCCAGTTCGCCCGCGGCGAGGGCCCGCAGCGCATCGTCACCGGCGGCAGTGGCGTGCACATCACCGATCGCGACGGCACCCAGCTGCTCGACGGTTTCGCCGGGCTCTACTGCGTCAACGTCGGCTATGGCCGCACCGAGATCTCCGAGGCCATCGCAAAGCAGGCGCATGAGCTGGCCTATTACCACGCCTACGCCGGGCATGGCTCGGAAGCCTCGATCACCCTGTCGAAGATGGTCATGGACCGCGCGCCCAAGAACATGGCGCGGGTCTACTTCGGCCTCGGCGGCTCGGACGCCAATGAGACCAACATCAAGCTGATCTGGTATTACAACAATATTCTCGGCCGCCCCGAGAAGAAGAAGATCATCTCGCGCTGGCGCGGCTACCACGGATCGGGGCTGATGACCGGCTCGCTGACCGGGCTGGAGCTTTTCCACAAGAAGTTCGACCTGCCGCTCGCGCAGGTGATCCATACCGAGGCCCCCTACTATTTCCGCCGCCCCGACCTGACCATGTCCGAAGCGCAGTTCACCGCGCATTGCGTTGCCGAGCTGGAGGCGCTGATCGAGCGCGAAGGCCCGGACACCATCGCCGCCTTCATCGGCGAGCCGGTTCTCGGCACCGGCGGTATCGTGCCCCCGCCCGAGGGCTATTGGCCCGCGATCCAGGAGGTGCTCGACAAGCACGACATCTTGCTGGTGGTCGACGAAGTGGTCACCGGCTTCGGGCGTCTCGGCTCCATGTTCGGCTCGGACCACTACGGTGTGAAGCCCGATCTCATCACCTCGGCCAAGGGGCTGACCTCGGCCTACGCGCCGCTCTCGGCGTCGATCGTCGGTCAGCGCATGTGGGACGTGTTGTGCCGGGGCACCGACGAATACGGTGTGCTCGGCCACGGCTGGACCTATTCCGCCCACCCCATCGGCGCCGCGGCGGGCATCGCCAATCTCGAGCTGATCGACAAGCTGGGCCTGGTGGAAAATGCCGCAAAGACTGGGGCTTATCTGGTGAGTACAATGCGCGAGGCGCTTGGCGATCACCCCAATGTCGGCGAGGTCCGCGGCGAGGGGATGCTCTGCGCGGTCGAGCTGGTCGCCGAACGCGACGGACGCAGGTTCTTCGACGCCTCCGAGGGCAAGGGCGCCAAGGTGGTCGCCGCAATGCTCGAGCGCGGGGTGATCGCCAGGGCCATGCCGCAGGGCGACATCCTCGGTTTCGCACCGCCGCTCTGCCTGACCACCGAAGAAGCCGACAAGATCGTCTCGGTCACCCGCGACGCCGTCACGGCGATCCTCGGCTGAGGGAAATGCACCCTTCGGGCCGGGTCTGTCCCCCGGGACGGACCCGGCCCGAAGCGATCGTGAGAGTAGCTCAAACGCGAACATCCCGCGGCATGAACCACGGGCGTCGAGTGCTCGGAAAACGCA